>JAKSIP010000036.1 GCA_024398715.1 Bacteroidaceae bacterium | reverse complement strand
CCCAATAGTCAATCACATTGTTACTGCTGAAATTCACATTGCCCATAGTGAAATTGTGGTCCCAAACCGGACCGGCAAAGAATGTTCCACATTCATCTTCCGTCTGCTTTCTGGTTTTATAGAAATATGAAGATGAATAATAACCGTCTGCATTATGCAAGAACTCGGAATGAATCATAAAATCCACAAACGATTCCACATTGATATATTTGCGGTATCCGCGCACGGCATCGTTCCAATATTCACTGGCAAACACATCCTCTAAAGAGTCAACAAAGGCATGGATATATTCCTGCTGCCTATCAGTGATATTCTTTTGCTTTGGATAATTGATAGTCCACACAATCTTGTCCGTAACTTCAAAATCTCCAAGTCCGCCCTCGTTTCTCTTGCCCCATCCCGGTATGCCGCGGTGTTTTGATTCAAAGGTATTATCGGTTTCAGTATACTTGTCAACCGCCAGAATATATCCTCCGGTCACTTCAAGTCCCGTGTTGTCAGAGCTTGTTAATTTACTGATATTCAATCTGTTTTTACTTATTTTGATTTTCTCTTGCAATAGATAAATACCATTGTACTTGCCATTCAGTACAACCTCTACAGTTCTGGTACGCGGAGCCCAGTGTCCCATTTTTTCCCATAAATCCGATGCCAACGCATCGCGCACAAGAGAAATGTCTGTAACTGTATTGACCAGCACCCAGTCATGTTCCGCTGCAAGACCCAACAGTTCAGTATCGAACTCTTTGCCTTTGGCATCGATTGTGGAAACATTGTATTTCTGCTGCTCCATAAACTTGGACGATGTGCCGCGCAATTTTATCTCTATATTGCCGTCATATTCCAACGGCCGGTCAGAAATATGGTTACGTTCACCATCGGAATTGCAGATTATTTTCATGGAAGCAACAACCTTACTGTCGCCAATACTGTCATGCCCCGGTGTTTCAATAAGCACAATAGGAAGATTGGATTCTGTCATCACTACTGGATTTTCCGGTTCTGATGTACTGGCTTCAAACTTATCAGAACAGCCATAAGCTACAATAGAAAGGGTCGCCATAAGCCCACCTATTTCAAATAACGTACTTTTCATTTTAACTTGTTTTTATTCATTTTGCAGGGGCAAGACGGCTGCCAAACCATGCAGCAAGTATACACACTACAACAGTAACTATTGAATAGAAAAGAGCACTGCCTACTCTACCCTCCTGCAGCATACGTACATTCTGTTGAGAGAATGTGGAGAATGTGGTAAAACCGCCGCAAAGCCCCACAGTAAGCAGCAAAAGCATAGTCTGATCCTTGCAGTATCCTCCAAGCAGTCCTATTAGGAAAGATCCTGTAATATTAACTGCAAACGTGGCAGCTATGCTGCCCATGTTATGCGTAGAGCCGTTAAATGCTACACCGTTAAGCCAAGTTCCCAACAGCGTTACGGCATAGCGCAACATGCTACCAACTGCTCCACCAAGTCCCACAACAAGAAAATTCAGAATCTTATCCATTGTTACAATCTGTCTTAAGGTTACTTGTTTTCACAACATTTTCCAGATAGAATACGTTATGTTTATTGTTTCTGTGTAAAGGTAATCATAAAAGATTCATATCTTTACAAAAATTTGTCTGAAAATTTGAAGAAAGAAATTTTTCAAAATCCTTTCTTGTTATGTTGGATATTTTTTTCATGATTAGGCTAGGCTCGGAAGTTTGACACATAAAATCTGAAATTTATTTGAAAATATTGACAGCAAGAGAATGACAATCATTAATTTTGCAGATTGAGAAAAATTGTATAATTTTGCCTTATTAGGTAAATTTGTGTCATTATGTCAACACTTATTGTCTCAGTAGAAGACGCTACAATGCTTACTAAAATCAAGGCCGCTATTGAACAGCTTCGCGGAGTTGTGAGTGTGACCGATGGAGTGTCGTATGATGCAACGGATTGCGATGCGTATCGTGAAGCGATGGAGGATGTGAAGGCAGGAAGAGTTTACAAGGCCTCCAGCGTAGAAGAAATCCGTTAGCGGTTCCTGCTGACTTTGACTATTATTATTTAAGTTTCGCAAGTGATTCAGGCGGTCCTGCATTGGCATTTTCCAAGGCCCAACAAGGACTTGCACTCGTGCCATCTGCCTTTCAGTGATGTTTATGGTTCCAAGAACGTTCATAATCCTCTGTATGCCGAGTCCGCAGCCACTTTCTGTGAAAAAATTGCGCAACTCCGAAACTATTTGTCTATCTTTGTTCATGCTAGGTGTATATTTTTGTTTGGTCACTCTAATATACAGAGAATCAATGAAATATGCAAATGTTTCAAGACTCTCAACCTAGTTTTTTTTAAAAAATTTTACATGCGAAACTTAAATAAATAATATGGTTATGAAAAAAAATAAACAGATCGGATTGTTCTCTGTAACAATAATGTTTCTATTGGGTATGTCTTTGGGATCCTGCTCAAAGGATGATGAAACAAGCAGCAGTGAAAAAAATTTGCAGAAAGTGGCTGAACTTGTTGGGAACTCTATTGCAGATATAATAGACAAAGACGGCAAGGTTCTTTTCAAGGCATTCTGGGCCGCTGACAAAACAACTGGCAATGCCGTTATTGTTACCAAAGATTCCATCAGTGCAGAAGATTCCCTATATCTGACAAGCAACACCATTACAACTCCCATTCAGATAAAGGCAAACAAATCTCAGAACGTTGAAGGTGTTTTTCTGTCAGACATAGTACCTGCAAACGTGAGCGATGTTGCAGATAATAAATGGTTTATCATCTTCACGGCAGTAGGATTTTGCCAATTACACACATTCAACACATATGCTCAAGGTGCAGATGTTGCTTTGGACGGATTAACTGCAGCAACGCCGTTGAGTTCAGTTGACAATGGTCCAATAATGGATATTCAGCCAAGCGATATTGATAGTAAGGATATTCTTAAAGATCCGGCTCTTTCCATACACGTAGTACACGGAACCAGCAGTGCAGCCGGTAATGGGTCATATTATTTTGTAGTACTACCCTTCCTTACAGGCCAACCTGTCACACAGGTTGGAACAGACAAGAATGAATTGCCGTTAAACTGTCCGCTTTTAATTGTTTCATTGGATTCAACTGGGCAGGAACTAATTTTGGAAGGCATAGGGCATGCCGAACTTGTGCAAGTGGACGGTACTCCCGGTAGTGGGGTCAATATAAGGATTAGAGGCGTCGGCAGTTTGAATACAAGCACTTCCCCTTTGATTATAGTAGACTGAACTTTTTACTCAAGGAGCCATGCTGCATCCATAAAAGCAAGACGGGCAGCAATCCAATTCTTAAATTACGTTCGCTTGACGCTGCGTGGTTTATTTGTCATGCGGTTTGAAAAAGATTCCTGAGTTCCGAGTTGAAAGCGCATTCATCTACCAGCTGTTCCAGATTCAAATGCAGACGATACCTCCAATAGTGGCGCGGATTCATTGGTATGTTGATACGTTCCTCTGCCGGGTTTGTTCTGCGCAATGCAGGACTCAGTGCCAGCAAATCCTGAATAGGGAAAATCTTGTATAAAGACGGACTTTTGAGATGATCTTCAATAATACCGCGAATAAGCCAGTCCTCGGCGAAATACGGTACATTGCCCTCCCAATGCAGATAATCATAAAAATAGCGGCGGCTTACTCCGTTCCGGTCCTCTTCCCACCATGCCCTTAACGGAGACATGTCATGGCTCGATGTAGTGCATACACTCATCTCAGGATTCCGTTTGGGATCATCAAACTCACAATCTGTATGTTTGGGCATTCGGAATATTTCCAGAGACATAATACCAAGCTTATTCATAACCTGCGGTACACATGCCGGGATCATTCCAAGATCCTCGCCGCATACAACCATATTGGTGGCTGCCAGCAGTTGTGGCAGTTTTTTCATTGCGCTTGTGCGCCAGAAAGCATTCTGTCTGCGATAGAAGAAATCATGGTACAAATCATTGAACGCCTCTTTCTGTTCTTCAGATAAGCCAGCGTAATAGATTGTATTATAACCATTTATACGTGGGTGGTAATATCCCTTCCTACGTGGGTCGGCAACAAAAAGTACTTCTTTGCCGTTATTGTTTGCAGGACTCAGAAACTCTTTCTTGAATTCAAAACCGTACAGATCCATCATATCGTCAGGTTTATACGGAAGTGCCGGACTGAAATGCCCCAACAATCCGCTTTCAGCCTTAAGTGGAATTTCCCAAATGCGGAAAAACCCCAGCAGATGGTCTATGCGGAAGGCATCGAAATAACAACTCATCTTTCTCAGACGTTCTTTCCACCACGTAAATCCGTCTGCTTCCATAGTTTCCCAATTATATGTTGGGAATCCCCAGTTCTGTCCGTCATCGCTGAACACATCTGGCGGAGCACCTGTACAGAAATCCATGTTGAACAGATTGGGAAACTGCAAAACATCCACACTGTCTCTATTGACCCCTATCGGCAAATCCCCTTTCAGGAATATTCCTTTGGAATGTATGTAGTTGACCGCACTGCGCAATTGCTTGTCCAGAATATACTGTACAACATAGTAAAAGTCCTTTCCGGGAGCACATCTCTGCCCCATCAGCAGTTCTTTCCAGATAGCAGTATCTCTGTTCACACAATAATCCGCATAAGCAGGCAGCCAGTATGAATTTGCCTTTACAAAATCTATGTAATCCTGATTTTTCAGTATCTCATTGCCGTAGGCATTGTAGTATATTTCAAGAAAATGGTATTTAGAGCGTATTACGCGTTCATAATCAATTTGCGGCAAGGCGTTCAGTTCACGTCTCAGTTCATGGTATTCAGCATATGAGTCCATTCCCAACGCCTCCAAATCTATGTATATGGGATTCAAAGCAAAGCTTGATACAGCATTGTACGGATAAGAGTCCTGCCATGTATAACTCCACTGTGTATCGTTTATGGGTAAAATCTGGATGATATTCTGGCCTGTTGCAGCACACCAGTCTGCAAGCAACTGCAGATCAGTAAACTCTCCTATTCCGAATCCGCGCTGACTGCGGAGAGCAAATACGGGAATTGCAACGCCGATACGTTTTTCAATATTCTTATATTCCTGTTCCATAATATTCCGTATGTTCCAAAAATCTATTGCGTATGTATACACAAAAGTAAGTTGAATTTTCAAGAAATCAAAAAAATGTAGTACTTTTGCACACGGAAAGATGCCAGAGTGATCGAATGGACCGGACTCGAAATCCGGCGAACGGCCTAGCCGTTCCGTGGGTTTGAATCCCACTCTTTCCGCAAGCATCTGCCCAAAGCGCTATGCGCTCTGGGCTTTTTTAATATAGAAGCGTCAAGCTTCGCTTGAACGCTTAGGTATTAAAAAAGTCCAAAAAGTTCTGAAAGAACTTGGGCAGATGTTTGCAGGGACGCCCACGGCAGTGCAGGGATGGAGCAAGCGTCAGCGCGCTCAATCCCACTGACGTGGTATGCAGACTTAAGCCGCCTAACTCTGTAAGTTTCTGTGCGGTGAAAGACACACTATCATACAAAACAAATCAAGTTGTATTTCTCTCAGTAATTATTTGCTTATAATAACGGAATGTTATATATTTGCAATCATAAATATAGCAACGATTATGAACACATCCGTTTCAAATGCAAAAGTACAAACTGCTTTCAGGTTCAATCCCGATCTAATAGAAAGGCTTAAGGCCAGGGCTAAAAGAGAAAATAGAAGTCTCAACAATTATGTTGAGAAGGTTCTTATGGACATTGTTTACGACGAGCCTAATGAGGAAACCATTGCAGCAATGAATGAGGCGAAATCAAGCAAGAATCTGGAAACTCTTGACCTTGCAAGATTCAAGGAATTTGTTGCTTCGCTCTAACGGGTATGTGGATCCTAAAATACACAGGTCAATTCAAAAAAGACCTGAAGAGATATCAGAATCAGCCCAAGAAGATTGACAATCTTTTAAAGGTGCTGGAGCATTTATCCAAAGAAGGGACTGTCCCTTCACAATATGACCCGCATCCGCTCAAGGGAAACTATGCCGGATATCTGGAATGTCACGT
>JAKSIP010000035.1 GCA_024398715.1 Bacteroidaceae bacterium | reverse complement strand
AAAGCCGTTCAGCTTTGGGCAAACGGTCCTTACTTTGCTGAGTATAACATAGGTGCAACATCAGCAACCGAAAACGGCGGCTATTACACTTGGGGCGGAACATATGAAAACGGAGACGGCAAAGACTGGAGTGATGACCACAATACAACCAATACTGGTTCAGAGGACCTCACTAGCACTGAAGACACCGCTACCAAGCTCTGGGGTTCAAAATGGCGCATGCCGACAAAAGAAGAATTAGCGGCACTTTTGAATCAAGAAAACTGCATATGCACATGGACTGAGAATTATAAAGGAACAGGTGTCAAAGGCTTGCTGTGTCAAGGCAAGGAAGGTACAGCCTTTGCATTCAACAGCGTGTTCCTTCCTGCTGCCGGCCACTGCATCATCGGCGTTGTCCACAGCCGGGGCAGCAGCGGGTACTACTGGTCTTCCTCGCCTTATGGCAGCGACCTCGCGTACCGCCTGTACTTCGGTTCGGGCAGCCAGTACGTGGGCTCCGACTCCAGCAGCCTCAAAGGCTGCTCCGTCCGCGCGGTGCTTGCGGAGTAACTTGAAAGGTGCATATAGGCTGTCATGGCTCCAGCGCACCCCAAGGTGCGCTGGGGCCATGACGGACTATAAGGAAATACAAATCTCACAAAAGGAAAAAAGTGTTTAACTGTTAAAAGAAAGAAGAAACAATGAAAAAGACATTTATTTTCGGACTTATAGCTGCGGCACTTGGTTTTACTGCTTGCAGCAGCGAGGATGACCTCAACGTAAACGACAACATGACAATATTCCCATTCGGTCAAGGCGAGGCAGAAGCCAAAGACATCGGTAAAGTAAAGTGGGTACAGCTTTGGGCAAACGGTCCTAAGTTCGCTGAGTATAACATAGGTGCAAATTCAGCAACCGGATACGGTGGCTATTACACTTGGGGCGGAACAGATGCTTTCGCTGGCATTGATGATACCGCCACCAAACTCTGGGGCAGCAACTGGCGTATGCCGACAAAAGAAGAATTTGACAGCCTTCTTGCAAAATGTGATGTGAAATGGATAGATGGTATCATCGAGATATATAACATTCCAACAGTCACAGGTCTTCTTTGTACAGGCAAGGATGTCTATTCATCCAACAGCGTGTTCCTTCCTGCTGCCGGCTACTACTTATACGCCAGCGGTTTCTGCGACCAGGGCGACCAAGGGTACTACTGGTCTTCCACGCCTGATGGCAGCATCTTCAAGTACTACCTGTACTTCGATTGGTTCGGCAACCAGCGCGTGAGCTCCGACTCCCGCCTCTTCGGCTACTCCGTCCGCGCGGTGCTTGCGGAGTAACTTGATAGGTGCATATAGGCTGTCATGGCTCCAACGCACCCCAAGGTGCACTGGGGCCATGACAGCTTGTAAGTATATACAAATGCCCAAAACGGAAAACCATGGCAAAGCTTGAGGAGATAATAAAAACAGAAAACGCGCCCCACAGTACAAGCAGGTGGTCATTTTTCAGTCCGCTGATAACCATATCAAGATCCTGAATGTTTCCTATAGGATAGAAAAATCATTAAGTTAAAAACCATCAATTATGACAGAAATGAAGAAACAGTATCAATCACCCACGATGAAGGTGGTGCAGGTGCAGCAGACACAGATCATCTGCGCAAGTACCAAGAGCATGTACGAGTGGGACCTGGGAGACGGCGGTTTCGAGGAGCTATGACACCACCAGTCACATGCAACAAGAACAAGATTCCGAAAAATCAATCAAAGTAATTAAATATCAAAAAGAGCAAGACAATGAAAAAATCAATATTTGCATTCATGGCACTCGCTGCTACGTTTGCAGCGACATCATGCCAGAGCGACGAGGAACCCACTCTGCAACTTACGGGCAAACCAATGGTCATCAATGCCGTGGCAGAGGGCATCGGCACAGGGACAAGGGCCTCTATGGCATACAAATACGACATCCTCTGGAGCGAGGATGACGAGATTTATGTCATGAGCAGCACAGACCATGAGACCTTCACCCTAAAAACAGGCCAAGGAACCACAAACGGCACATTCGAATGTCAGAGTTCTCCGTTTGAAAGCGGTGATGAGGTAGAGGCATTCTATCCGGCATCATTGGTCGATAACGGCAACCTCGTATGGCCGGCACAGCAGACAACCAGCACCGTAGTGCCCATGTACAGCAAGAATACTTTGGGCGGCACAGGAACAGAGAACTTCTCCTTTGCCAGCCTCGGAGCAATGCTTCAGATTGTATTCACCACACCTCAAGCAGATGTAACCCTCAAGTCCATCACCATTAAGGACGATGACGCAACGATGAGCGGCACATTCACCGTAGATGAAAACGGCAAGGCTGGTATCACTGCTACTGACAAAGCAGGCATCACTCTTGACCTCGGCGAAGGTGTTGCAGTAAGCAATAAGATACAATATTTCAACATCGCCGTACCAGCAGGCACATACAGCAACCTCAGCATCACCTTCACAGCAATAGATAAAAGCACATGCACATTGAAAGGCAACGTGACCATCAACCACAACACCGTGGGCAAACTCACCCTTACGGGCAAGGAATTCAAGTCAACATTCTGCACAGGTAAGGCAGAAGCCAAAGGCATCGGTAAGGTTAGATGGGTACAGCTCTGGGATGGTGGTCCTAAGTTCGCTGAGTTTAACGTAGGTGTTACAGACGGCAAGGAAGAAAGTTTTGGCGGCTATTATTGCTGGGGTAGCAGCATAAACAAGGATTCAAATGCAGCATTTAAGAGCGGCACCGATGCTCTCACTGGCACTGATGACACCGCCACCAACCTTTGGGGCTCTAACTGGCGCATGCCTACACAGAAAGAATTAGCGGCACTTTTGAATCAAAAAAACTGCATATGCACATGGACTGAGAATTATAAAGGAACAGGTGTCAATGGTCTTCTTTGTACAGGCAAGGATGCCTATTCATCCAACAGCGTGTTCCTTCCTGCTGCCGGCTACTGCTACGGCGGCGATGTCCGCGGCCAGGGCAACTACGGGCACTACTGGTCTTCCACGCCATATCCATATGAAAGCAGCCACGCGGACAACCTGTGCTTCAATTCGGGCGACCTGTACGTGAGCTACTACTACTGCGGCATCGGCATCTCCGTCCGCGCGGTGCTTGCGGAGTAACTTGATAGGTGCATATAGGCTGTCATGGCTCCAGCGCACCCCAAGGTGCGCTGGGGCCATGACGGACTATAAGGAAATACAAATCACATTCTTAGAATTTTCAGAAGGTCTCCGTCTGTACGGTGAGATATGGTCTTGTTTATTACAAAGTTCTCAATTACGGACAGATTGCATTGGGGGTAGAATAGCATGATATTGCTTTCTGCAGGAAGGTATTGTATCTGATTGAATATTTCTGCAAAGTCATCGTGCTTGTGTGTGATGTGTTCCGTACGCGCTCCCCACAGTACAAGCAGGTGGTCATTTTTCAGTCCGCTGATAACCATATCAAGATCCTGAATGTTTCCTATAGGATAGAAGTGACTTTTATGTACACTGAAAGTGTCTGCATAACTGTGAATGTAGCTCAATGTGGTATCGTCACTGTAAAATTCTATTCTGCATTGTATGCTGCGGCACATATTTGCGAACATCTTTACTCCGTTCTTGATGAAAATGTTGGGTTGTATTGGAGTAGGAATAATCACAATAATGTTTCTTATTGTATTGAGCGGTATTGAAACGCGTGCAAACAGCAGTTCTTTTGCATAATCCTGTACAAACGGATAAATGAACTCATTGTAGAAATGGTTGTTCACCTGAGATGGTACGGGCAAACGCAGCAGAATGCGTGTGGCATCGTACTCGTTGGCAGAGTTTACAATACTGTCGGTAATGTTGTTGCCAATACGGTTCTGAGTGACTATGCTGATACCGGATTCAGATGAGCCTGCACTGGCCATATCCAGTATTTCCTGACCGATACGTAAAAAATTCTTGGCGTGTTCTCCATTTATTGTGACATGTATTCCGACCTGCTGGGCAGAATCTGTCCTTATGGCATTGGTTATGTCAATTATGGATTGGACGGAGTGATGGTTGGTGAAATGGATCAGGGTCTTCTCCAAAGTGTTCTCTTTAGGAACATGACTGGTCATAAGCTTGTGTACGGTATATGCGGAATATTCTGTAACAAGAGTGCTGAGAATACAGGAAAACAATACAATAAGAACTATTACACTGAATGTGTTGTTGCCCATAATTCCAAGTTTGATGCACACAAAGGATATGGCAAAGGCTCCTGCGGCATGGGCTTCGCTCAGACCGAAAAGAATGCGGCGTGAATGCTTGTCCTCTTTCAGAATTTTCTGGAATGCGAACGCAACTATCCATTTTCCCAATGTGCATGCGGCAAAAAGAAGTGTGAAGATTTGTATTACGTCCCATCCTTCAATAAAAGACCTTGGGTTTATCATCATACCTGTGTTGAGCAGGAAATATGGAACAAAGAATGTGTTGCCTACAAAATCAATCCTGTTTGTCAAAGCCTGGTTGCCCTGAACGTATCGGCCCAGTACAATGCCGGCCAGAAATGCTCCTATTATGGATTCAAGGCCTATCAGCTGTGCCAATCCGGCGCTGAGTGCCAGCAGAATCATTATGAATACAAAATGGTGAAAACTGTTTTTTACCTGTTTGAAGAAGAATCTGGTCAGTCTGGGGTAAAAGAAAATTACTGCAAAAATGTACGCAGCGCTTTCAACGGCAAGCAGTATGAAACGGGTCCACGAACTTTCTTTTGCCGTAGCCTGTACTACGGAAAAAAGGACCAGTGCCGATGTTATTGCTATCAGTCCTCCTATTATGGCTATTGTGACTATCGGCAGTTTTGACAGCCCGTAACGGCTTATGATAGGGTAGGCAATTAAAGTCTGTGACCCAAGAATGCAGCTCATTACAATGGATAAGGTGTTGTCCATATCCAGAATATGGATGCATGCAAAGTAACAAAGGCATCCGGGGACAATGAACGTGAATATTCCGAACAGAATGCCGTGCAGCTTGCTCTTCCGCACTTGTTCAATGTCTATTTCCAGACCTGCAAAGAACATGATGAACAGCATTCCCAACTGTCCGCAGAAAGAGAGCTGTGACGGACTGTTCTCTATCAGATCCAATCCGTTGGAACCAATAATCATTCCGGTGAGTATGAGTCCTGCAATTTGCGGACATCGGATTCTTTGCATCAATATGGGAACAACCAATACTGACAGAAGTATAGTGAATGTAACCCATATGGGATTCTGCAATGGAAATATTGCACTCATTGGCTGCTGTTGATAATTTTTCACTACAAAGTTAATCAATAATTAGGTTTGAAGTAACTAAAAAGGTAAATTCGCGTTCTCTACAATAAAATTTTATTTATGAAATTAGATTACCGGAACGAACTGAATCAAAACCAGTTTCAGGCCGTTGAGTATTGTGATGGTCCGGAAATGGTTATTGCTGGGGCGGGATCAGGAAAAACACGGGTTCTGACTTATAAGATTGCCTATCTGCTTGAACACGGATACAAACCCAATTCCATTATGGCGTTGACATTTACCAATAAGGCTGCCAATGAAATGCGATGCCGTATAGAAAACAGTCTTGG
Source organism: Bacteroidaceae bacterium (assembly GCA_024398715.1). GTDB lineage: Bacteria > Bacteroidota > Bacteroidia > Bacteroidales > Bacteroidaceae > Colenecus. Next base: position 2,576 of record JAKSIP010000035.1, on the reverse strand, counting down.
CCAAGGTTATGCAAATAAACTGTGGATGGGCACTTTTCACAGCGTTTTTTCAAAATTGCTGCGTCTTGATGCGGAAAGACTCGGTTACACAAGCGATTATGTCATATATGACCAGATGGATTCCAAGAATCTTGTGAAATCTATTGTGAAAGACCTGGGACTTGATGAGAAAATCTATAAACCCGGTAATATACAGAACCGTATATCGGGAGCAAAAAACCGATTGATATTTGCACATGATTATGAAACCAATAAAGAGTTTCTGAATTATGACAGACTCAAGAACACTCCTTTAATATATAAGATTTACAATCTGTATCAGGAAAGGCTTAAGCAGAGTAACGCTATGGATTTTGACGATTTGCTGTTGAATACATATCTTCTACTCAAGAACTACGATGACATCAGAGACTATTACGGTTCTTTGATCCAGTATCTGCTGGTTGACGAGTACCAGGATACCAACTATGTGCAGCATTGTATTGTTTGGCTTCTTGCACAAAAGCATCAGCATGTATGTGTAGTTGGAGACGATGCCCAAAGCATCTATTCATTCCGTGGAGCCAATATTGACAATATGCTTAAGTTCGGAAAACTGTTTGCCGGTACAAAAGTGGTGAAACTGGAACAGAATTACCGTTCTACGCAGAATATTGTAAACGCGGCAAACTCTCTGATTGGGCACAATCAGGAACAGATCAGGAAAAACGTTTTTTCCGAGAATGAGTGCGGCGATAAGATTATGGTGTCCCAGACCAACAGTGACATTATGGAGGGCGAGACCACTGCAGGTTACGTTACCCGTATTCATGCCGGCTGTAATGTTGATTACAATCAGATAGCCGTATTATACAGGACTAACGCCCAGTCACGTATATTTGAAGAGGTTTTCAGAAAACGCGGAATTCCATATAGAGTGTACGGTTCTCTCTCTTTCTATCAAAGAAAGGAAATCAAGGATGTTCTGGCGTATTGCCGTCTGGTGTTGAATACCAATGACGAGGAGTCTCTTAAAAGAGTAATCAATTATCCGGCCCGCGGAATAGGGCAGACTACAGTAACACGTCTGCTGGAATCTGCCTATGCAAACAGGACAAGCGTATGGAACGTAATGCAGCATATTACCGAGTACGGAGTACCGCTGAATGGAGCCACAATAAAAAAACTGGAACAGTTTGCCGGTATGATTGAACTGTTCCGGAAAGGACTTGAGGGTATGTCTGCATACGATTTCGTCAAAATGGTATGTAATGAATCCGGCATCAGTAACGATTTGCGTCAGGATACAAGTCCAGAAGGCATGAGCCGTGTGGAAAATGTCAACGAACTGTTGGCCGGTATCCAGTCTGCTGCTAAAGACAAGTTGGAGGAGTCCGGTCAGAATCTGACTCTTTCCGAATATCTGGGCAGCGTAGCTTTGCTTACAGATCAGGATACGGAAGACGATACAGACCAAAGCAAGGTAACGCTTATGACCATTCATGCGGCAAAGGGTCTGGAATTCGATGCCGTTCTGGTGGTAGGTCTGGAAGAAGGCCTGTTCCCCGGAGAACGCTCGGCAGAGAATAACCGTGAACTGGAAGAGGAACGCCGTCTGTTCTATGTTGCCATTACGCGTGCAAAGAAATATCTGTACCTGTTGTATGCTACCCAGCGTTTTGAATACGGAACAACCAATTTCAAGATGCCAAGCCGTTTCCTTGATGAACTGGATCCGGCGTATCTGATGACAGACAGACGTTCTGCCAAGCACGCCCTTTATACAGCAGGCAATACATATAACGACAATACTTTCTACGGAGACCGCAAACCTTTATATTCCGGAAATTCCTATTCTCAGAAAACGGCAAAGAATTTTTTATCTGTAGAAAGTAAACAACAATACTTTGCTCCAAGACAACAATCTGCACCTTCATTAACAGAACGGCCTTCAGTAAGCGGCAAGACTTTTGCCCAGATGCCCGCAAACCAGCTCTGTGTTGGGCAACGTGTTGAACATGACCGTTTTGGCTATGGTGTTATTGTGTCTCTGGAAGGAGAAGGTGACAGTGCAAAAGCAATAATAAATTTTGAAACAATGGGGCAGAAAACATTGCTGTTGAAGTTTGCACGTTTGTCTGTAATAAAATAATTTGATTTTTTTGAAAAAAAACGGTGTATGATTTGATTATTCCAAATAATAGCAGTACTTTTGCAACGCTTTCGACGGAAGGCCGTTTTTGCGGTGATAGCTCAGTTGGTAGAGCATAACCTTGCCAAGGTTAGGGTCGCGAGTTCGAGTCTCGTTCACCGCTCAAATGTAGAACAGTTTGTTCAAAACACATTATGAACTTTGCCCAAGTGGCGGAATTGGTAGACGCGCACGTTTCAGGTGCGTGTGCCGCAAGGCGTGCAGGTTCGAGTCCTGTTTTGGGCACAAGTTTTGGAGAGATGGTGGAATTGGTAGACACGCTACTTTGAGGGGGTAGTGGCAGCGATGCCGTGTGAGTTCGAGTCTCATTCTCTTCACTATTTTGCGGTGATAGCTCAGTTGGTAGAGCATAACCTTGCCAAGGTTAGGGTCGCGAGTTCGAGTC
>JAKSIP010000034.1 GCA_024398715.1 Bacteroidaceae bacterium | reverse complement strand
GATGATTTGTTTGACATAATCATATATGTTGACTTCAAAGGCATTTTTGACAGAAGTACAAAGCATATAAAGAATGCACTTCGTCAGAAGAAAGCAGAATCAATGTTCCGTCCCGAAGGAATAACTTTTGACCTCGGAAACGGTAAACATAAATATGTTGCTTTTGAGCGTTCTGCAAGCATGAGCAGAAACGCAAGGCTTTCCTTTATCCGTGCAGATTTTTATGATACTATCCGAAAAAGAATAACCCTTGATTTGGATATACGGGAATGTGAACTGTCAAAGCTCTATGCGTATAACGGACTGATGTTTTCTTCGGGCGTAAGAGTGGAACTTAATGATAATTCATTTTGGAACAGAATTGTCGTGATTCCCAATCCGCAGGCTGTTACATCAGATGTTCCCTATGTTTCTGTCAGAGATATAACCGGCTGCGGCGGTATTCGCAAATATGAAAGAATTGAATGCACCGGTGATATAGAAACAACACGGTTCGACGGTATGGGCCTTGTATCCGTACAGCTTGCGGAAATGATAGACATTAAACTCGGTAGCGATAAAAAGCATACCTCGTTTCAGATTCGTATGCCGTATATCAAAGGAATGCTTCATAAGGTCGATTTTAAATCTCTTTTCATTGAAGCAGGAATTAAAAGCATAACTGATATATGGGGCAAAAGTCATAAACTGAATGATATTGATATTATCCTTACCGAAAGTCAGTTTAAGGGTTGTAAATGGATAAATCAGTGTGGCGTTTCGTGGGAAGATTTTATTGATACCTGTAAAAAATACAGACACGCTCTGTATATTACAAATATCAGCAAAGCGGAAGCCGAAAACATTACGGAGCTTAATTATCAGTTTCTGAATACTGTCAAAATGCTTTCAGAACAGTTCAGACCCGATGATTTACCGTCAGGTTGGGTTGAAGATGAAAGAACATGGCTTACAAAACTCACCGAACAAAGATACTATGAACTGCTTTGTGACAGGGATGCACGAATAAAGTTCTTTACAGATAAAGCCGATACATGGACTTTCGGCAGAAAGAGCAAAAACTATTATCTTGCACAGATACTAAAAAAGAACCCCGATTTTATCAATGAACCGTTTTTCGTAAAACAACTTGAGGATGAAGCGGAAAAGCTGCTTGAAGACTATTCAATTGGCAGACTTCTTGTTGACGGTGACAACCGTTTCTTTGCCGCAGATATTATGGAGCTTTTCTGTGAAATCATTAAAAACAATAACGGCAGTAAAAGGCTTCTTGATATATTACAATCTGAATGTCTTAAAACAGATGAATTTTATGCACCGGGGTCTGTGTATTCACAGCAGGAAACATATACACTTCTCCGTAATCCCCATATTGCAAGAAATGAAGAAGCGATTGTAAGACCTGCTGCAAATATCGGAAAATACAGAAAAAAGTATCTTGATAAACTCACAGATGTAATTATGGTTAATTCCACAGCACTTATTGCGGAAAGGCTCGGCGGTGCTGATTTTGACGGTGATATGATTAAAACCATAGCTGAACCTGTGCTTAACAGGAGTGTTGCAGAGAACTACGGCGGTAATGATTTTTCATTCAAATGCAATCTTCCTTTATTGAGTATTCCGTCAGCAAAACCGATAATTGCCGACTCGTCAGATTGGTACAAACGGTTTGAAACAGTTAAAAACACATTTTCTTCCCGGGTAGGACAGATTTCCAATGCCGCACTTGACAGAAGCATTGTTGCGTATGACGAAAATACGGATTATGACATAAAAGAGCAATACCGAAAAGAAACAGAAATACTTGAAATTCTGACAGGACTTGAAATTGATTCTGCAAAAAGCGGAATAAAGCCGGATTTATCAGAATATCTCGAAATTAACCGTGCCGCAAGAACGCCGTTTCTTAAATACAAAACTCTGATTGAAAAATCGGAGCAGAAACGCCGCTGGTATGAAACCTCCCATGGCGAAAGATTCAAAGCATATTTCAACAATACAGATTGGGATAATGTCAGCTCAAATCTTGAAAAGCTCCCGTATTTTGCCCGTATGCTCAAAAAGAACACTCCGAGGATAAAATACACACCTGCAAACGCAGGAGAGTTATTTACATTTGCGGAAAAGCAGGGTTGGGAGAAAAAACTCGACCCGAAAATTCTTGATTATGTTTCAAGGGTAATCGGAGATTATGAAACCTGTCTTAAAAGAATACGCACACGCCGTAATGCTGTCAGCGGCATAAAGGCAAAGCACAATGACATCAATCGAATACTGTATATGCAGGACAGAGAAAATGAATACGATGCAGATGACCTTGCCGCAGAATTTATCGACCTTGTACCCGACAGAGTAGAAGAAATATACAAAGCAATCCGTAATGAGAATTGGCATCTTATGAAAGAGGATGACAGATATGCTTTTCTCAACCGATTCCTGCCCGAGGAAGAATACACACAGTATTATGATATTTTTGCAGATTTCAGGCACGGCGGTTACAGGTTGCTTTCTGACATAATCACGGAAATACACAATTACAACATTGCGGAAAACGATGCAACAATGCACTATCCGAATGATTCCAAGGAATTAAAGCGAATGATAGAAGCATATATTAAAAATCCCGTCGGAACAGATTACCGTGTAACAGTAGCGGCAGAAGCGGCAAAAATACTTGAAACACATATTATCTCGCTTAATATGTCTGTAAAATACATTGTTGCACTCGGCAGGCGTGATTTTCTGTATGATGCGTATTATATGCACATAAGCCGATATGTTAAAAAGGCAAGGTGAACCTTATGACAAATGAATGGCTTGAATTCAAAGCATATACCGACATTCCTGTTTTCAATGCAGTCAACAAACAATCAACTGCGTTTATGGGACGGTTTACAACATCAATGATAAAGAAGAACAAGGGATTCAACCGTGTTTTCACAATTCTTGCAAGAGGATTTTTGTTTCATAATACAGACGGAACATTAAGGAAAGAAGACCCTTACACTCTTACCGACAAAGCAAGGGAATTTCTTTGTGCATGGTGCAGTATGCCGAATGAAACCGTTACGGATAAAAACCTACGATTTCACACATCATTCCCGGAGCTTAACTCTGAATTTCCCGACATTGTTGATGAAAACGGAGCAGGGTGGTATTACCGTTATCTGCACACTTTATCTGAATACATATCAAAGCACAAGGATAAAGTAACAAAAAAACTGCATATCCTGGCCGAAAAGAAAACGATAAAGGATATTGAAAGCAAGTGGAGTAAAAAGGTAATTCAATTTCAATATTCGCTTTACAGTGACAGTTCAAATGCTGATTTTCCGTTATTGTTTGATACAGCGATAGCGGATGCTCTTGTTCTCGGCCCGTTAAGAACAGAAAAAATATCACTTTCCGAAGAACAGATATACCGTATTAAATCCTATATGACCGACATAAAAACAGAAAAGCTCATGATTGCGATAGCTGAATACTATATCGCAAATCACGAGCCTGATTCCGATTGGGTTGTCTTACCGAGAACCAATATTTCCGCTTATCTCGGTTCTGCTTCATATATGGATTCATATGAAAGCAAAATTCCCGAGGATTTTATGACTAAAAAGCCGGAAAATAACGGTGTTTCGGCGGTTAAGGTAAATATTTAAACATAAATCAACTCCGAATTAACAATTTCCATTGCACGGTTGCGGATGTTATTCATTTCCTGTACCCACAGCATCTGATTTTCAGCTTTGAGTTGTTCTGTTATGCCCTCTGATTTTGCCATATCCTTAACGAGCCGAAAAAACATATCCTCCGCATGCTCGTTAATATCTGCAAGATATGAGTGCAAAGTGTTATCCATCAGCATAATTGAGTAAATAGCTTTGCGGTGATTTTTAAGATAATCTCGGTGCCTCATTCCCCATATTCCGACAGGTCGGGTGTCGTCTTCGGGTGGTAATGTTAAATCAGGGATATAGTAATCTCCTTGCAAAGTGTAGCTGATACCCGTTCTTTCGTAACCCCAAAATAATCCCTCGTAGACAAGATTAAACCCGGCAGCGGTCAGATTTGACCATTGCCGGGTGTTGCTTTGCAGAAAATTATTCAGATTTAAGCGGCAGGATTAATCTGCCGGGGTTGTTGAACAGGTAAGACATAGAACCGTCCCACTGTCTTTTCGGTTTCCTGTATTTATGCCACTGAGTCAATTCCGCTGACAAACTGCTGAAAATAAGGTTATTATAAGTTTTCTGTTTACTGTTAACTTTTTTATTTTCCGACAATTATCTGCCTCATATCGTCAATCATATTCTCAAGCCATTTGGTGTGATTGTGGTAATTGTCGATTGTCTGCTGCTTTGACTCGTTTTCTTTTTTAAGAAATTCGATTTCTTTTGACAGTATTGCCAGATTTCTGTTAAGCTCTTCTATTTCATGATTCTTATTATCAACAATCATCTTATAGCCTTCAATAGTATCATAATAATACTTAGACTGTTCCGTGTCCGTTTCATCGGGAACGGGCGTTTCCTTGTTTATCTCGATAAGCACGGCGATTATAGGCTGAATTGAACTGTATCTGAATTCAGTATATTTTCCTGCCATAATGCGGTCAATCGTTCCGACAGGAACAAGAGACATTTCAGAGAGCTTCTGATTGGAGATTCCGAGGAACTTTTTTCTTTCCTTACACCATTCAATAAGCTCAGCAGGATTCAGACTCATTATTTCGGGCATTGTTTTCGGGTCGGACATCATAAGACTCGCCTCCTTCAAATAAGTGTCAATAAGGAATTTTGCTTTTAAATGTGAAGTGAATTATTCGTTTGTGATAGTGGAACTTACAGGATAAGCTGTTATCATGTAGTTGAGAAGAGGAAAACCTCTTACGAAAAGAATAACACAGTTAACTGTAAAAATCAAACAAATTCGACACAAAAAGAAAGGAGAATCACTATGAACATGAAATTTTACAAATGCAACCTCTGCGGCAATATAGTAGCCGCGGTAAAAGAATCAGGCGTTCCAGTAATGTGCTGCGGTGAGGACATGGAGGAAATCAAGCCCAACACCGTTGACGCTGCCTTTGAAAAGCACATTCCGCAGTTCACCGTTGACGGCAGCCTTGTTCATGTTACAGTCGGCGAAACAGAGCACCCTATGCTCGCCGAGCATCACATTGAATGGATAGCCATTCAGACAGCAAGCGGAAACCAGAGAAGAGAACTGAAACCGGGGGACAAACCGAAAGCCTGCTTCGCAATCTGCGAGGGTGACGAAATAAAAGCGGTTTATGCTTACTGCAATCTTCACGGATTGTGGCGAAAGGATAATTAAAAACCGCAAATGTATTTGACAGCAGCATAACGGCAAGAATCCTGAAAACAATAAACACAATATGGTTTTCCGTTATGGTGCTTACCAATGCGCTGGCAAACATCATTCCCCTCGGCGGCAATACAACGGGGCAGGTTTCCGAAAAATATCCCAATCTGTTCACCCCTGTGCCGATTACCTTCGCAATATGGGCAGTCATATATCTGTTCATGGGCTGGTTCGTTCTGTGGCAGTGGGCAGGCAGAGACAATGATGTATTTATCAGGAAAATCGGTCCGTGGTTTTCAATAAGCTGTTTTTTCAACACTGCATGGATTTTCTTCTGGCACTATGAAAGAATTGACTGGTCGGTTTTCTGTATCGTATGGCTGCTTATTTCACTGATTGTCATCAACAGACAGGTTGTTGTTGCAAACGATTCAATAACAGTTAAATTAATCAGATACGGATTTGAGATTTATTTCGGCTGGATAATCGCAGCGACTATCGCAAACATCAGTGTGCTTCTGGCAAAGCTCGAATGGAACGGCTTTGGTTTATCCGAACAGTTCTGGACAGCGGCAATTCTTGTTGTCGGGATGATTATCACCGTACTGACGGTTATTATCGGGCATTACAGCGCCGCAGGGTTGGCGGTAATCTGGGCTTATGTGGGTATAATTATCCATCATCTGTCCGCAAATTACTATAACAACGAATACCCATATGTTGTGGGCGCGGCAATCATCTCAATAGCTTTGATTTTCTCGGCAATGTCGCTTGAAATCGCAGTCAAAAACAACGGACTGATAAAAGATGCCATAAAAGCATCTGTGTAAAGGAGTGACCGTTATGTCAGTATTAAAGTTAACAAACAAAAACTTCAAAGAAGAAGTACTGCATTCAGATAAGCCCGTACTTGTTGACTTCTGGGCAGAATGGTGCGGTTCATGCAGGGCACTTGCTCCGATAATCGATGAGCTTGCGGAAGAATTTGACGGAGCTGTCATAATCGGAAAGGTCAACATTGACGAGGAAACGCTGCTTCCCGTATATTACGGTGTACAGAGTATTCCGACACTGATTCTTTTCGATAACGGAAGAAGCATTAAAAGAGTTGTAGGACATCACACAAAAAATGAAATAAAACGTGCTTTAGGTCTTGACTGAAGGGGGTTGACCGATATGAATAAATACTCAGGAACACAAACGGAGAAAAATCTGCTCGCCGCACTTGACGGAGAGTCGAGAGCGCGAAACTTTTACACGTATTTTGCGTCAAAAGCCAAAAAGGAAGGCTACGAGCAGATAGCGGCTCTGTTTCTTATGACAGCAGACAACGAAAAAGAACATGCGAAGCTGTGGGCAAAGGAGCTTGACCTTATCGGATCAACCGGGGATAATCTTCAGTTTGCCGCCGACAACGAGCATTCCGAATGGACGGATATGTATAAAAACTTTGCTTTCGTTGCTGACAGCGAAGGATTCCACGAGCTTGCGGAACGCTTCAGACGAATTGCTTTTATTGAAAACGAACACGAAAAAAGATACAGGCGGCTGCTTGACAATCTGATAAATGCGGAGGTTTTCAAAAAAGGTGAAGTCAGGGTATGGATTTGCAGAAACTGCGGATACATACACATCGGCAAGGAAGCACCCGAGAACTGCCCCGCCTGTGACCATCCGCAGGCATACTATGAGCTTCGCTGTGAAAACTACTGAGATGTGATTTTGAAAGGAGTGAGCCCCATGTTCAACATTAAACCCGATATTAAAGAACCGTCAGCACTTTTCAATCTTGGCTACGGACTGTATGTAATAACTTCAAACGACGGCACGAAAGACAACGCAATGATATGCAACACAGTCATGCAGGTGACTGACAGTCCGAAAAGGATTGCTGTCTGTATAAATAAGCAGAGCTGGTCACACGATGTAATCAGGAAGAGCGGAATAATGAACATCAACTGCATTTCAACCGATGCTCCCTTTGCCATTTTCGAGCGTTTCGGTTATGCAAGCGGAAGAAGTATAAACAAATTTGAAAATGAAAAGCTCCTGCGTTCCGACAACGGGCTTGCCGTTCTGACGGATTATGTTAATGCATATATTTCGCTGAAAACAAAGCAGTACATTGACCTTGAAACTCACGGAATGTTCATCTGCTCAATTATGCAGGCTCAGGTGATTTCGGATAAGGATACAATGACCTATACTTACTATCAGAAAAACGTAAAGCCAAGACCGAAGCCGGCAGTAAAAAACGTGTGGGTCTGCAGAGTTTGCGGACATATATATGAAGGAGATACGCTCCCGGAGGATTATATCTGCCCTGTATGCAGCCATTCGGCCGATTATTTTAACAAATCTGATGAATAGTCAGTTAATATATAAAGAATTTAAGAAGCTTTTCAGTATTTTTCTAATTTAAATATGGGGGTGCGTTTGTGGGTGTATCGGGAGAGCGCTTGAATGGCATTCAAGAGGTCAAGAGTTCGATCCTCTCCGTCTCCACCAAGCACACTAAGTAATTATTTTTATTTAAAAAGCCGTGCAATGCGTAAAGCTCTGCACGGTTTAATTTTTATGCTGCTGAATCAATTCTGCTGATGAACTGTTGAAAATCAAAGTTAAAATCAATCTTCAATTTGTAATCACGGTAAACATCAACTCTCCGAATAAGGCATACATATTTGAATCTCAAAAAAATCTCATTATTATTTCTTTGATACGCTTCTTAATCCCATAAAAGAAATAATGACTAGAATCAAATCGGTAGTATATTTTGAGAACGTAATATATGACAATCCATCAATTAAAACAGTAATACATATGTAAATCCTATATTTTCTGATAGAGTAAAGGATTTGCATTTTTTTATTATATCAAAAAAGTCGTCTTCACATACAGCGGCACCGATGTTTTTTATAATAATTGAATATTTTTTTTCGTTAACAATGCGCACATCGGTTTGCTTCTTATGGTGGTGGACCGCTTCAGCTCGTTCAAAAATTTCTAAAACAGTGCACACGGTATCAGCAATATCTGAATTTGTCTTTTCTGAAATTTCTTTGCGGATAATCTGCATATTTGATTTGCCGTCATTTGCAGAAAACGAAAGAATCTCGTTCCCATTTGATTCATCAATGAGCAGGATGCTTCTGTATTTTTTTATGCGTTTAATAATTACGGCCGTAACAAATATTAGTAAAAGAGCAGAATACTGTGCGGCACTCATAGCAAGCCAGACACCGTTAATACCGAAAAACTTACCCATAATAAAGCCAAATGGAATTATTAATGCAATACCGTTTACAACAGAAAATACAGTCGACAGCATTTTCCTTTCGACACACATATAGAAATAGATAAAGATATATGTCAGTGCATCTCCGAGCAGCATTATCATGGTGATTCTGATAGCAGATACTGCACCTGCGAGCTCTTCACCTCTGATGCCGTAAATACCTGCGGCAAATTCGGGGAAAAGCTCTGCAAAAGCAGTAATCACGATACAACTTACTGCAAGGATATGTGCGGTCACCCGAAATCCGATTTTTATTCCGCCATAATCTTTTTCGCCGTATAAAAGACTTACAATAGGTACCATTGCCTGACAGCCGCCTGAAACGAATGCTGACTCGACAATCTGACACAAAGAAACTGCTGAAAACGCAACCATTCCCGCTTTCCCGCCATAATGCTGTATTAAGAGATTCAGAAACAGAAGCTTAGCTGTTGTAAGCATAACTCCGACTGCTCCTGAAGCACCTGCCGAAAGCACATTTCGCAAAAATTTTCCAAAAAGCGCAGGAGTTCTGATTATTGAGCTATCAAAATGTACAGTGCATTTACGGCTTTTAAAATGACTGAAAATCATTGCAAGTCCGGCAATACTTCCGATTACAGTTGCCAATGAAGCACCTGTAAGCCCCATATCATAGAATTTAATCAGCACAACATCAAGAACGAGATTAACCGTGTTTGAAACGAGGACAATCAATGTAGCAAATTTCGGTCTGCTGTCTGTGCGCACTATATGAACAAGGCTTGACATAATGAGCATAAACGGAGTTCCGAAAATAAGCGGCAGATAGTATTCTCTGACAAGCGGACGGATTTCTTCAACAGGTGTGAGAAATGCAGTGATTTCGTCTATAAAAGTAAACTGTAATACCATAATAACTGTACTCAGCACGAGCAGTGAAATAACAGTTACCGAAAGCGTCATATTTCCTGTGGAAAAATCGTTGCTGTTTTTTCCGCGTGAGCCTGCAATAATGGCAGTTGCGGCAATACCGAACAGAATGCTGATAGCCGCATAGAACTGAACCACGGGCATCAGAATATTTATAACTGACAGTGCAGTACTGTCTATAAGATTTCCGACGATTCCCGCATCAACAATCGCCGCAAAATTTGTTGCCATAACAGTCAGCACCGTCGGCGCAAAAAACTCCAAATATTTGTTAGTTATCAGTTTCCTGTTTCTTTTCATTTGTTGTCCTCATTCAGAATTTAATTTTCATCAAAGTCAAAATAATCCATTGTCAGCAGACTCGTAATTACACGTTCCAGATATTCATTTGAAGGCAGCGGCCACGAAAAACCGAGTCTGTAAAGAACGTTTGCCGTGAATTTGTTGTCGGTTACCACGCCGTGCAGATCGGGGCGGTCATTGGTTATAAGTCCCTGAAGTCTGGCGTTAACCTTCGGGTCGCCGAGCATTCTGTGATAATCAGCGTAATACTCCTCGTCGGGTACGGGCGTAATCTTAACACCGCATCTATTTGCTGCGGCAATAAGCTGCCACTCGTCAATGATAAAGCGGTTGTCAACATTAAATGCGGTGAAAATATCGTTTGTACCTGCCAAAAGTACAATGGCCTTTGCAGTCATATCTATGGGCGATAAGCTCATGGGGTCTGTTGCGTGGCTGACAGGTGATTTGCCGATAGCTGCAAAGCCGCGTATCGCGTTTATGAACGCGTTGGTGTTGAAGTTAATCTGGAATTCACCGTCGCTGTGACGCCCCATAAGGTTGCCGACACGGAGAATTTTGCCGCGCATACCGTTTTTGACAGCTTCAAGCATTTTAAGCTCGGCGTGATACTTGGAGATACCGTATTTATTTCCCATATCATCTATAACGAAAAGCTTGTTTTCATATGCCTTGATGTTGCGCCTGTAGGTTTCTTCTGTATGCACACCGGGTATTGAAATCGTAGAAACCTGAATCATTTTTGCGTTTCTTTCTGTGGCGATTCCGATAAGATTTTCAACACCGTGAACATTGATGCGCTCTAAAATATCATCTGCCGCGTAATGCTTTACACAGGCCGCGCAGTTTATAACTGTATCAAAATGAACATCTTTGACCTTGTCTTTAAGGTTATCATCGGTAATGTCGGCCTCGATAATCTGAATACGGTTTTCAAGTTCATCTTCAAACAGATTGTCGAAGTAGTAAAACAGCATATTCTTCAGACGCTTAAGCGGTGAAGAATATCTTCCGCGTCTGATAAGGCATGTTATTTTTCCTTCATTTGCTTCAATCAGTTCACGAAGCACATGGATACCGAGGAATCCGACTGCACCTGTTAAAAGAACATCTCCGAGAGGCTCGCGTTTAACCCGGTCAGCATATTCAAGCGTGTTAAACTTAAGCTGTTCGGGATAATCGGATTTGATTTCAAAATTCCCATCTGAATCCTTTTCGGGAATACGTTCCATAGCAATACTGCATCCGATGCTTGAAATATAATCTGCAAGAAGCTCGGGCGTTGGATTTTCAAAAATATCCTGGTATTCTATCTTTAATCCCTTTGCCATAAGCTGCATTGTAACCTTTGAAGCTGTAAGCGAGGTTCCGCCCATTTCAAAGAAATCATCGTCTGCGTAAAATTCGTCCAGTGACAAAGCCTCTGCAAAAATTTCGCAAAGCTCCTGTTCAACAGATTTGCGCGGAGCCTTTTTGCCTGATTTTTTCTTTTCACGCTTTACTTCGGGAAGAGCTTTTTTATCAATCTTTCCGTTGGCTGTAACGGGCATGGCTTCAAGCTGCATCATCACATCGGGAACCATGTAAT
>JAKSIP010000033.1 GCA_024398715.1 Bacteroidaceae bacterium | reverse complement strand
CTTCGCAAAACAGGCCCAAAACGCGAAGGGTGAAATGCACTTAGCAATGGAACCACCGCCAGAATGGTCTGTGAGCGGGGTACGAACAGCGGAGACAAATCAACCTTCGCAAAAACACCGCAATTTGCGCAGGGTGGCAAGGTAAATCGCTTCAACCTTCGCAAAACAGGCCCAAAACGCGAAGGTTCCCACTGATTGAGCATTGGTTGTTCTTTTGACCCGTTATGCCACAGATTTATGCACTGACGGCTAAGGCAAGGTTTTGGTCAAAAATACTCTTTATTTATAAAGGAAGATTTTTGTACCAAATGCTCTGGCGCCTGACCTTGAATTTGCCGGCAGGGCATTGTTAAATTTGCATAGCGGGGCGAAAGAACAAAGACACTTTTATGCGAAAGAATAAGGAAATGTGGGACCACATGCAGCAAATTGGGACGGGAGTGTACTTTCAAGTTACTCCTTGCGCGAAGACCGCACACATGAACTCATGACAGACAACCTGCATTTTGTCTTTGTTGAGCTGAATAATTTCAACAAAAAGTGGGAAGATATTGACAATGACAAAGAAAGATTCTATTTTTGTATTCGCCACATGCATGAGTTAAAGGACTTGCCCGATGGTTTTGCACAAGGGATATGGGCCAAGTTGGCTCAACAGAGTGAATTTGCAAAAGTATGTGATAATCAAATGGGGAGGTCAGGCCAGGAAACGTATTACCTGGCTGTTCTCTACAATTTCTGGCAGGGCGTTGATTGCATCTATGGCCTTTGAAGCACGGCAGTCCTGAACCTTTTCGGTAATCACAACTATCGATACGTTGCCGGGGTCGTTGACATCTTTCTGTATGATGGTCTCTATTGAGATGCTGTTTTCTGCAAGTATTCCGGTAATCTTGGCCAGCACTCCGCGTTCGTCGCGCGATGTTATGCGGAAATAGTAGCGGGCCGATGTCTCCGAAATGGGCACTAGAGTGGCCGAATTCTCCACGTTGAACCAGCCCATTGGAAGTGCGGCGCGTTTGCCGGTATCTATGGAGCGTGCAAGCGAGACAAGATCGGCAACAACAGCGCTGGCGGTAGGCATACGGCCTGCACCTGCACCGGTCTGCAGAGTCTCTCCCAAATTGTCACAGTTCAGATAGACCGCATTCAGAACACGGTTCACGCTTGACAGCAAGTGATTCTGTGGAACAAAACACGGATGTACGCGTGCATCCACACGGTCGCCGTCGCGGTTGTAAATGCCAAGCAACTTGATGGTGCAGCCCAGTTCCTTTGCTATTGCAATGTCCTGTGCCGTAATCTTGGAAATGCCGGTTACGTGTATCTTCTCAAAATCTACGCGATGTCCGCTGCACAGACTTGCCAAAAGCGCTGTCTTGTGGGCAGAATCTATTCCTTCAATGTCGAATGTGGGGTCGGCCTCGGCAAAGCCAAGACGCTGAGCGTCTTTGAGAACAGTGTCAAAGTCCAGACCTTCCTGGGCCATGCGGCTAAGAATATAGTTGCATGTACCGTTAATTATGCAGCTCAGGCTTTCAACAGTTGAACCAACCAGACCTTCCTGGAGGCTGCGTATGATTGGAATGCCGCCGCCTACGGCAGCTTCGAACAATACGTGCAGTCCCTTTGACGCTGCAAGCGGGAATATCTCGTGACCATGCTTTGCAAGCAGGGCTTTGTTGGCTGTGACAACGTGTTTGCCTGCGTTCAGCGCGGCAAGAATCCATTTGCGGGGCATGTTGTAGCCGCCTGCAAGTTCAACAAGCACGTCAATGTCAGGGTTGGCAATCATGGCATCGGCATCAGTCGAAACGGTGTATCCCTTTGCCTTGTAGGGGGCCACCTCTTCATCGGTCTTGGCGCAGATGCATGCAAGTTCCAGATCTATGCCCAGTTTTTCCCTGTATTCGGCCTTTTTCTGCTCAATTATAGCGATTACTCCACCGCCAACCGTTCCGGTTCCAATAAGTCCAATGCGTAACATATTATGCTTTCAATTTTTTCAGTTGCAAACTTACATAAAATCTCGCAATTTTACGCCCGTTTAAATATAAATCAAAACCACATCCTTTTGTAAGCACCCGGTAAAGTATGTGTTTACCGCTTGAATGCCACATTATTTCTTTGTAGCGTTTAAAATAAAAGTCATTATGCTCAGATAGAACTCCGTGATTGTGATACAGGAGACAGGTTCCGTTCACCATTTTCAACCCGTTTTTGCTGGGGGGATGCCGTGGATGCTGGGGACGGTGCGGTGTTTGGCGCTGAATCGCAGCACGGTCCCTACCAATTCACGCTAAATGCGCCAACGTATTTGGAGAAATGCGTGGAGGACAAAATTGGATTTTTATCAAAATAGATGGTAAAATTAATACAATATCTACCATACACATCCATTGCGTACAAAGACAAAAAGTATGATAATATAAAGTCAATCGCATTTACGATTGATCTTGTAAAACATATTCTGGAAAGAGAAAATTGCATTGTGTTGATTCTTAGGGCAGCAAGAAAATGGGAAAAAGTTCTTAATTTGAAAGACATGACAGTTAAAGCTAAAGTTATTACTAATACAAACAGAAACCAATCAATCTCAAAAGGAAATCTTCATGACAATTTCAACACAATAGTTAGCATCATGAAAGGCAATGGATGATTCTGCAGCCACATGGTTTTTCAATTAATTCTCAGACAATTCCGATGAGAGCAAACCTGTTGAAAGCATTGCAAATATAATTATTTTTATCATGTTTGCAAAAGCTGGATTGTATCAATCAATTAAAAAATGAAGCTAAAAATGTGTGGCAAAAATTGATTATTTGGATATTATTGTGTACTTTTGCCACGGAACTGAAATGAAACAAAACTGAAATGAACAAAGTAATTGGACGTAACCTTAAAGCTTTAAGGGAAGCGAATAAATTCACACAGGAAAGAATAGCAGATTATCTTGGAGTAAAAAGATCTGCCTACGCAAATTACGAATCTGGAGATAGAGAAGCACCTATTGATATTCTTGAAAAAGCATGTAATTTGTTCGGTTGCAGTTTGGATATGTTATTCTCTGAAGACAAACAAGCCGTGAACAATATGCTGATCTGCGCATTCCGCGCTGATGGATTTAGCGATAATGACATGAAAGAAATAGCAACATTCAAAAGTGTTGTTATGAATTATTTGAAAATGGACAGTTTGATAAATAATGGCTAAATTTTCAATAGACACAGCAGAATCTTTTGCTATGAAGATGAGGGCAATACTTCAAGTATCAGACAATGAGCCCTTGAACATGAAGACTGTTGTAAGACAGTTGAATATCCTCACGTTGTACAGACCATTATCAGAGCAATTGTGGGGGCTTTCGTTGAAATCCTTTGACGGCAGCAAGAAATTTATGTTGGTTAACAGCAATTCAAATAAAGGAAGCCAGCATTTTACTATTGCTCACGAACTTTACCATCTTTATTTTGACTCAAATCCTGAACCGCATTTTTGTGGAAATGAATCTGAAAAGAATCCTACTGAACGATCTGCAAATATGTTCGCATCGGCTTTATTGATGCCGAAAGGAGGATTGATTAAGAATATTCCTAATGATGAAATTAAAACCGGTACAATAAGTGTAGATACCGTTATTCGTCTGGAATATCTGTTCGGAGTTTCTCATAGAACTCTTGTATATCGTCTTAAGGAATTGAATATTGCCAAACCAATATGCATAGAGTACCTTTTATCTTTATCAATAAAGCGGGAATCTCATCTTAGAGGCTATGATAACAGTATGTACGAACCGGGAAACGAGGGTGTTATCATTGGTGATTATGGTACTCTGGCAAAAAAACTATTTGACGATGAAATAATTTCGGAAGGTCATTATTGGGAATTATTAAATCTGATAGGATATGGCAAAAGTGAAGATAGTATTGGACGCTGATGTGTTAATTCACTTTTCTGAAGCCGGTAAGCTATCATTGTTACCGTCTATTCTCAATGAGTTTGACCACATAATACTGTCAACTGTATATGAAGAAATCAAGTCAATTCAGAAACAGGTTGACAACCAAGTGTATTTATTAAAAAATATTTCAATAGAGCAATTTGCCCCATCTGGAGAAATGCGAAAAGAATATGCAATGTTATCGTCCAGATTTGGCAAGGGAGAAAGTTCTTGCATGGCATACTGTAAATACACAAACAATGTAATAGGAAGCAGCAATTTAAAAGACGTAAAGAAATACTGTGTGTCTGAAAATATTACCTATCTGACAACACTTGACTTTCTATATTATGCATTTGTAAGAGGTAAATTGACCAAGGTTGAGTGCAGTCAGTTTATTCAAGATGTCCTATCAAATGGCAGCAAATTGCCAGTTGTTGATATCTCAACATATACCCCTTCATGCCAGATATAGAATTATCACGTTGGCAAGGAAATATGGGAGTGGGAAAGTTATTGGATGCGGGCTTACTGGATGCGGGCTTTTACATAAGCATCTTCAGCGGCGACATCCATATCCAGTCCAAACTGCGGACTGTATTAATATTGAAAAATAAATGCATCGGAGACTTGACGATGTCAGAGAATATAGTAACTTTGCATATAAATTATTTGTAATTTACAAATTTGTAAAGTTATGGAGTTCTACGATAGAGAAAGTGAAATTGCAGAATTGAGGCGAATGGACACTTTGGCTGAGACAAACGCTCAGTTTACTGTTCTGATGGGTCGCAGACGCACCGGAAAGACCACATTAATGATGCGTGCTTTTGAAGGACAGCCATACCTCTACTTCTTTGTAGGCAAAAAGGCGGAACAGTTGCAATGTATTGACTTCCAAGCACAGGTGGAGACCGTATTGGGATTGCATATCCATGGACAGGTTACCAACCTTGCGTCGTTACTTGAGGAACTGATGATATATTCCCGAACGAATAAGATTACGGTAATCATTGACGAATTCCAGCGCCTTGCGGACATTGACAAGAGTATTATCAGCGGAATACAGAACGTGTGGGATAAATATCATAACGAGGCCCACATACACCTTGTTGCCTGTGGAAGCATCTATTCCATGATGAAGAAAATCTTTGAGGATCGTAAGGAACCGCTCTTTGGACGTAAGACCGCTCGCATTGATCTGAAACCATTCACTACAACGGTCATAAAGCAGATTTTAAGAGACCACAATCCCGACTATACTCCACAAGACCTTCTGATGCTCTATGCTATATCGGGTGGTGTAGCAAAATACATTACCCAACTGATGGACGATGGATGCAAGACATGGGAGGATATGCTGCATGCCGTATGTCGCCCGTCAAGCATCTTCCTGGAGGAAGGTACGGAATTGCTCGTGGGTGAGTTCGGTCGTAAATACCAAATATACTACAGCATACTGCAGCTCATTGCCAAAGGAATGACAAGTCAGGCAGAGATAGATAGCATAATAGAGAAGAACACTGGGCGCTATTTGGATACTCTCAATACGGAATATTCGCTCATCAGCAAACGTCGCCCTATGTGGGCAAAGCCAAACAGCCAAGGGGTGAAATTCTACATTGATGACTGTTTCCTGATGTTCTGGTTCCGCTTTGTTGAGACCAATCGTGCAATGGTAGAGCTGGGAAAGTTCGACCTGCTGTTTGAACTTATCAAGAAGGAATATCCTCAATATAGTGGAATAGTTTTGGAGAAGTATTTTCGTCAGCAATACGGAGAGCGCGAGCGTGTGACTGAGGTTTCACATTGGTGGGACAGCAAAGGTGAAAATGAGATAGACATTATTGCCATTGAAAAGTTGGATAAACACGCTGTTGTAGCAGAGGTAAAACGTAACTCCAATAAATACTCATACGATACGCTCAATGAGAAGTATAAGAACATCAAGTCACACCTACGTGGGTATCAGGTAGAACTCCGAGGGTTGTCGATGGAAGATATGTAACATAATACGGACATAATATGAAAACAAGATTATCATTTACACTTATGGCAGGCACTTTGGCAGCATGCGCACTTGTGGCGGCATGCAACAGTTCAAACGGAAGCGGTTATGAACAGGATACAGTAAGGGCCAAAGACGGCACCAAAATCACGCTCACGTTTTATAACCACGCCTCTATTGCTGTTGAGGCTAATGGACACCGTATTTATATTGATCCGGCCGATGCCACCAAAAAGATTGCGTGGGACCAGGAGCCTAAGGCAGATCTGGTTCTTGTAACGCACACTCATTATGACCATCTGAGCAAAGACGCCATTATGAGCCTGAACGGTACAGGAGAATACACGCAGCTCAAACCGGGAGAGTCTCTTGACGCATTCCAGAACATCCGCATCGATGCCGTACCTGCATACAATATCACTCCCGAACATCTCAATTTCCATCCCAAGGAGCGTGGCGATGCCGGCTACATTCTAACCATTGGCGGAAGCAGAATATACGTTGCGGGCGATACTGAGGATAACCCCGATGTGCTGGCCTTACGTGACATCGACATTGCATTTCTTCCTGTAAACCAGCCTTATACAATGACTGTTGAACAATGTGCCAGAGTAATTGACTCAATGCGTCCAACTGTATTCTATCCGTATCATTACGGTGGCGGTTCACCCCAGAACACAACAGACCTCGAGGCGCTCAAAGCTGCCGTGGAGGGCAAAACCCAGTTCCGCCTGCGTTCTCTGGAATAATATCTGTAACAGGATTTCATGACGCGGCTAAATAAGATATCGGCGTGGGTGGCTGCAAATATCACAATCTGGGTGATAGTTGTTACGGCAGTGGCTTTGATTGTACCTGAATCATTGGATTGGATCAGTACGGCCAGCGTTACACCACTGTTGGGGGTGGTAATGTTCGGCATGGGACTCACACTGCGCCCCGCAGACTTCAAACCCGTGCTGATGCGACCCAAAGAGATTATTGCGGGAGAATTGGCACAGTTCATCATTATGCCATTGGTTGCATGGCTGCTTTGCCGGATATTGGCATTGCCCACACAGCTTGCTCTTGGCGTAATTCTTGTGGGATGCTGCCCCGGCGGAACAGCAAGCAACGTTATCTGCTATCTGGCAAAGGGAGACACTGCACTAAGCATAGCAATGACCAGTATCTCTACCCTGCTTGCTCCCATCCTTACACCGGCTTTGGTTTATCTGCTTGCAGGAGAGACCATCAACGTCAACATCGTTGGTATGTTCATGAGCATAGTACAGGTTATTATAGTTCCAATAATAATAGGCTTTGCCGTCAACCATTGGATGCGCCGTTTTACTGAACGTGTCACACCGCTGCTGCCAATGATATCCACCATTGCCATTGTTGTCATTATTGGCATAGTGGTATCACATAATGCAGCAAATATACTTTCCTGCAGCCTGATTGTGGCTGTTGCCGTTATTCTGCACAACGTATCGGGCCTGCTGCTGGGTTACTTTGCAGGCAGACTCATTGGATTGGAACAGGACAAGTGTACCGCAATCTCAATAGAGGTGGGAATGCAGAACTCAGGTCTTGCAACGCAGCTTGCCGTGACTCATTTTGCCATGTATCCCATGGCGGCCGTACCCGGAGCAATCTTTTCGGCTTGGCATAACCTGTCCGGCAGTATTGCCGCCGCAATCTTCAGAAATAAATTAACCCATAATATTATACAAAGATGACATAAATATGAAAAAAATTGTTCTTGTCATTCTTCTGCTTGGCATATTTGTGCCAAAGGCATCAGCGCAATGGCGTGCCGGTGTGTATGGTGGCATCGACTGGGGTAAAAGAAGCATTAACCCCGGTTACAGTTACGCTTTTGCCCGCTCTGCTGCTGTGGGAGGTGTTGCCGGAGTGAGCGGTCAGTACATTTTCAATGAATGGCTTGGCATCAGAACGGATCTGAATGCCCAATGGAGAAATTACAATGACTGCTACAGCATTATGAGTGAATATTACAGATATCGGAATATGTATCTGACGCTTCCCGTTATGGCCAGTTTTTCTTTTGGAGGAAAGAAAGTGCGGGGCTATCTGGGTACAGGTGTGTATGCCGGATTATGGTGTGCCCAAAATATTTACAGCAGAGAAATGCACAATGGCAAACCGGATTTCAGACACACTGCATCCGGTTTCTCAAAGGCGGACAAACGTTTCGATGCCGGTCTGGCCGGATGTCTTGGAGTAACTTGTATGCTGACCGCCGACCTTTCCGTAAATGTGGAGGGAATGCTGTATTATGGTCTGGTCAACAGTCACAATACAGGTTCGTCCAGATATGTCCAACCGTCTTACTTCACCACTCCCTGCATCAATATGGGACTGGCATGGGTATTTGACAAATAAAGTAGTTTGACAAATATAATTGTTTTAGAAATGAAGATAAGGTTAAGATATATACTGATTCTGATTGGTGTATCAGTCTTGGGACTTGCCTCCTGCCGGAAAGACAGTACTATTGTATTCAACCCTGAGGATCCATACTACAAAGACTATAAATTCAATACATTGGCAGGCCAGTGGGATTACATTTGGCATGTTATGGACAACCAGTATGTGTTCTGGGATATAGACTCCACAGACTGGGATGCACTTTACAATAAACTGTATGTCCGTTTCGACAATCTGGACAAACTTATAGAATCATTTTATATGGATTGCCAGAACGACATAATACCCTATCCGGATTTTGTTGACAGTACGGAAACAGTTATTTCAGATTTTCTGGATTCCGATTTCAGTCAGGCCTTGGGAACACTTGCAGACCAGCATATGCATATCAAATTCTATAACCTGTATGCTGGACAATCCCACTCCTTCTGGACATCGTCTGTTCGTTTGGTAAAACGCTCAGACTATCATCCAAGTGTTACACACAGTGTTGCAGTTAAAGATAATCCTGATTATTCCGGAATTGATTATATCTATGACGGTATTGTCCGCAACTACAATGTTGAGCCACATTTTGAGAGTTCAGATGATGAATCCCTCTGGGCATATTCCTGTATTCTTGAAGACGGTATTGTATATATGCGCACAGGCGCCTGCCAATTGTCTGATCCGGAAAAGGAAAGTGATATTCACGGAGCTGTATATCTCTTTCTGAAAGGAATCATGGATATGAATGATGAGGGAACTCTTAATGGTATTGTTCTTGATTTTAGAGGTAATACGGGGGGAAATGCAAAAGATTTAAAATATCTTCCCGGTATGTTTATAGATATGCCATTCTACCTGTGCAAACAGCGTACTAAGAAGGGACTTGGAAGATATGATTACACGCAGTGGAAGCACATTACAGTTAAGCCATATGATGACGATGATTATAGAATAGATATCGGTAACACTCCGTTTGTTGTCCTTCAGGATATGCATTCCGCATCGTTGGGAGAACTGACAGGATATGCCTTTTCACATTGCATGCCAACGGCCGTTACTATTGGAGAACGCAGTATGGGAGCAACCGGAATGCTAATGCCGACATATCCAGATGTGTATCATGCAGGAACTGCCAACTATAATGGAGACGTTTCCATATACACCTCTACTTTCGACAGCCGGTACTATAACAGGGAAAATGGTTGTTGGGAATCTTTTGAGGGCATCGGCTTTGAACCAGACATATATTGTCCTCTTGATTACGATGCCCTGGTCGCCGGTGGCAGGGATACCCAACTTGACCGTGCAGTGGAATATATCAAACAGCAGATCGGGGACTAGGCATTGGAAGGAAACTCCTGCAGAAAGGAATTGAAATGATTATTTCAACTTGTAACTGACCATTAAAGCACATACTGTCTTATCTGTGACTATGCTGCGCAGTATATCTACAGCAAGAGGACAGAGTTCTTCATTAGGGTCAATTATTGTTTCAACATTCTCGTACGTGTTGCAGAACCATGTATAATAATGTTCATCGTCATGGAAAGTTGATAAAAAGTTACGTTTTATTCCGGGCACTTTCAATTTTGATACATTGATATCATTGTCATTGTATTTATATATGTAAACACCATTTTTTAATTTGTATTCTGGAATATATGAAAGAGATGTTGAACCATAACCAAAAGCAAAACCGTCTGTTTGTTGTGTTATACTGCTTGGAAGAGTGGTAACTGCTTCTTGGTAATTATAAAATGTCCAATAACCATCATCTGTCCTGGTATCGGCATTGGCAATATTGTATGGAATATCGTAGTTTTCTCCCATTTGGACTGAATATAACGTATCAATACAGTATTTCCCATTTCTTTGAACATACCTATATATGTATGAAACATGATCATTTATTCCAAACAGCTTATCCTTATTTGAACAACGATCCATTGTAATTGTACTGTTCAACTTGACATTTTGATTAAAGCCGCATATTGAATCTATACTCAAATCCTGCAAATTCAATATTTTCATACTTGCAAATGCACCCTCGGTATTCGGAGATGCCACATGCATCAAATGGTCTGAATCAAGCAAGGCCATAATTGGAAGAGTTTGAGACTGATTTATCTTGATAGTCCTGACATGTTCAAAGTTATTGTTGGCATCGTAAACAAGTAACTCTCTGTCGTCTCTGTCACTTATATAAACCAAACCTTTGACAGGGTCATAGTCATACAAATCAATTACAAAATATTCACCGGGACCACGGCCAACCTTATTCAGGGTCTGTTTCAACTGACCATCGACAAAATGATAAAGTATGTTATTGTCTGAATTAAGCGCAAACAAATTGTTATCTATAATTTTAATATTGCCAAATTCATCCAATGGCTCGTTTGAATGCAATGTTATGATTTCAATATCGGTTGCGATATCTGTCAGCAAATACTCTTTTGCAGGAATATCTGTTACTACAATTTCTGCTGTTGTCTCATTTTTTTTCTTACAGCTACTAGCAAACACTGCGGTTATAATCAATAAAATGTAAATACTCTTTTTCATTGTTATATCAATAGTTCATTATTACGTGTTTTATATGTTTGAAACCAAACAGTTTTGATATGGATTATTATTTCAACTTGTAACTGACCATTAAAGCACATACTGTCTTATCTGTGACTATGCTGCGCAGTATATCTACAGCAAGAGGACAGAGTTCTTCATTAGGGTCAATTATTGTTTCAACATTCTCGTACGTGTTGCAGAACCATGTATAATAATGTTCATCGTCATGGAAGGTTGATAAAAAGTTACGTATTATTCCGGGCACTTTCAATTTTGATACATTAATATCATTGCTATTGTATTTATGTATGTATAGACCATTTTTTAATTTGTATTCTGGAATATATGAAAGAGATGTTGAACCATAACAAAAAGCAAAGCCGTCTGTTTGTTTTGTTATACTGGCTGGAAGAGTGGTAACTGCTTCTTTGTAGTTATTAAATGTCCAAAAACCATCATCTGTCCTGGTATCGGCATTGGCAATATCATATGGTATATCGTAACCTTCACCCATTTGTATGGAATATAATGTATCTATATAGTATGTCCCATTTCTTTGAACATACCGGTACATATATGAAACGTGATCATTTATTCCAAACAGCTTATCCTTATTTGAATGACGGTTCATTGTTATTGTACTGTTCAATTTGACGTTTTGATTAAAGCCGCATATTGAATCAATGCTCAAATCCTGCAAATTCAATATTTTCATACTTGCAAATGCACCCTCGGTATTCGGAGATGCCACATGCATCAAATGGTCTGAATCAAGCAAGGCCATAATTGGAAGAGTTTGAGACTGATTTATCTTGATAGTCCTGACATGTTCAAAGTTATTGTTGGCATCGTAAACAAGTAACTCTCTGTCGTCTCTGTCACTTATATAAACCAAACCTTTGACAGGGTCATAGTCATACAAATCAATTACAAAATATTCACCGGGACCACGGCCAATCTTATGCAAGGTTTGTTTCAACTGACCATCGACAAAATGATACAGCAGAGTTTTGTCTGAATTAAGTGCGAACAAGTTGTTATCTATAATTTTAATACGGCCAAAATCATCCAATGGTTCGTTTGAATGTAATGTAATGATTTCTATATCGTCTGCAATGTCCGTAAGCTGATATTCTTTTGCAGGAATATCTGTTACTACAATTTCTGCTGTTGTCTCAATTTTTTTCTTACAGCTACTAGCAAACACTGCGGTTATAATCAATAAAATGTAAATACTCTTTTTCATTGTAATATTAAGTTTATTTAAAATATTCCGGGTGTGTCGGCACACCCGGAATAAACAATTATTTCTTGAACAATGCTCCAATTGCAGTCATCAGTCCGCCCTCGTCTTGAATTTCTGCGCAAATCTCTTTAACCTTGTTTAAAATTTCACTGCAACAAGAAACATAAGCATACATCACACAGTCAATACTGAATTTATTATTTCTATTATGCCATTTGTCAAACACACATGATCCAGAACCATTATTGCACTGATTCAAATACGCAACTGCTCCATGATCACCATTTTCTCTAGCCTGTTCCGCATCAATATATCCAATATATCTGAAATCGCAATAATTCTCAGAAATGGACATAGCCTCCACATTTGAGTTTGCAAGAGACCACATGCTGCGGAAAGAATTTGATTTGAGGGTTAGAAACGATGCTGCAATGACAGCCATACATAAAACAGAAGTCAATAGACTTTTTCTGTGGGTTGAAATTAGATTCTGAAAATTCATAATAATTGATTAGATTGAAAAATAATATTAAAAAAAGTGAAATAAAAACGTGAACTAATAAATTTGGCAAAAGATGCATGGTTTAAAATAATTTCTAGGTTTTCATAAAAATACGTTTAAATAGATTACAAATAAGTTTTTCACACACATAAAGACGTTTCGCGAATACGTTTCTTGGCAAAGGTAATATATTAAAATCCAATTTGTCAAACTTTTTGAAACATTTTTTAAACAATTTCATTTTCCTTTGACAATGTTCCTTAAAGGAGCCATGCTGCATCCATAAAAGCAAGACGGGCAGCAATCCAATTCTTAAGAATGGAGATTTCCTCATCATAACTGCTCACATGATTCTCCATATACTTTGAAAAGACTCCCCCGCCCGGATACACATCTGTTTTCAGCAAGTGGAACGCCTCAAGATGACGGTCTTTGGCATCGTCAACCATAGCTATGTATGAATCAATATATCCGTTCAGAGACTCCTGGCTGAGAATATCCTTACGCAACTCAGTGTAACGCTGTTTCACAAGATTCAGGAAATACCCGTCAGAAATCAGTTGTTTCCAGAACAGAGGAATCATTCCCTGCTGGCGTCCCTCATAATCCCAATAGTCAATCACATTGTTACTGCTGAAATTCACATTGCCCATAGTGAAATT
>JAKSIP010000032.1 GCA_024398715.1 Bacteroidaceae bacterium | reverse complement strand
TCAGCACTTTTTTTGCACTATTTTTTTACTGAAAACGGAACACCCTGATTTTCAATATCATTTAAGCAATAAAAATTATTTATGCAAAAAATATGCCTTACAGTATATTTTCACACGGATTCACAATTAAAACAAAATTTAAGCAAGTCAAATTGAAAGGTTAAAAAACAATACAGTATCTTTGCAGCATCTATGAACAAGTTGCGCTGTAGAATACTTATTCAAATGCTTTTTGCTATAATTTTTTGCTCCGGCAGAATTACAGCTCAGGAAACAAGAATCACCGGAAATGTACGTGATTGCAACAACGACCCTATACCATATACTACAGTAAGACTTCAGGAGACTTCCAAAGGCTGTATTACAGACAACAACGGAAATTTCTCATTTATCGGTCCTGTTGAAGGTCAGACTTTGGTAATTTCCTCTATCGGTTATCACGATGTAAAAATAGAATTGACGCGAAAGATAACATTTCCACTTAATGTCATTCTGCAACCGCAGGATTACGAATTGAACGAGATTGTTGTCAAACCCAAACGCGAGCAATACAGGAAACGCGGGAACCCGGCGGTTGAAATAATGGAACATATTCTGTCCGGCATGGATTCAACGGATATCCGCAGCCATACATATTATTCCAGAGACCGTTACGAATCACTTTTGCTTGCACTTGATGATTTTGACAGCAAAAAACAGAACAATTCTTTCTTCAGAGCGTTCCCCGATATAGCCAATCAGGTAGACACATCGCTGGTTTCCGGGAAACCCATTTTGAACCTGTCTCTGAGAGAGTCTGCAATAACAGACTATTACCAGCAGGCACCAAAGAAATTCAGGACTTTGATAAAAGGGCGCAAATGGGAAGGAATAGACGATTTCATGTCGGCAGACGAATTGCAGGACCGTATTGACATTCTGCTTTCAGACGTTGATTTCTACAATGAGAAAGTTGTAATTTTCAGGCAGGAATTTGTAAGCCCGATTTCTCAGATAGGTCTCAACTTCTACAAATATTACATAATGGATACCCTGATGGTTGACAATGAGCAATGCATAGACCTGGCATTTGTTCCCAAGACTCCTGAGTCTTTCGGTTTTTCCGGTCATCTGTACATTGTGAATGATTCCACATACTTTGCAAAATGGATACAGGTAAGCGTTCCTTTCAGATCAAACGTAAACTTTTTCAAATATTTCAATATTGACCAGAAGTTCGAACGTACTGCGGACGGCACAAGAACAATGACAGACCAGTCTTTGACTGCCGTTATCTATATCTACGATTTTCTTGACGGCATATATTGCAAACGCGATGTGAGCTACAGCAACTACAGATTTGACAGCAATGTAGATCTGACACTTTTGAATAACGCTGAAGAAGAGATTGAACTGACCGATGCCAAAAACAGAGACGATGTCTTTTGGGCGGAGCAGCTTCCACGAGACTCGGCAGTTCAGGCAAAAACCATTGCCACAAGAAAATCAATAAGCAGCATGCTTGAAACGCTGAGAGCCAACAAATTCTATTGTGCTACCGAAAAAGTGCTTTCTGTATTGTTTTCCGGATTCATCCCAGTATCGCCTGAGCCGTCACCTTTCTACTTTGGACCTGTAAACACCACTATCAGTTTCAACGGACTGGAAGGAGCCAGATTCAGAATAGGCGGAATGACCGGCGCCAAGTTAAGTCCGCATTGGTTCTTCCGCGGATATCTTGCATACGGAGTAAATGACAGAAAATTCAAATACATGGCTTCTGCCGAATATTCATTCAACGCAAAGAAAGAACACAATACCGAATTCCCTACCCACTCCATCAAGCTGGTTGCGGAAGACGATATATATCAGTACGGCCAACAGTACATTACAAACAAAGACAATTTCCTGTTGTCAATAAGAAGACGGCCTGACAACAAAATAGGTTATGTACGCAAGCAGGAATTAATATATACAAAGGAGTTCAACAATCATTTCACAATAGGTGCCACAGCAAGACACAGGACCAATTACACGTCAAGATTCATAAAATTTGACAGGGTTGAGGGTTCAGACACAATTCATTACAGGAACATCAACCAGACAGAGCTTGAGCTGTATCTGCGTTTTGCACCGGGAGAACAGTTTATACAGAGAAAATGGAACAGAAGGAATGTAGATACAAAATATCCCGTTTTCACATTGAGCCATACCATGTCCAGACAAGGTCTGCTTGGCAGCGACTACTCTTATATGAAAACGGAATTCTCTTACACCCAGAGAATATACATGTCCATGTTCGGATACAGTGACATAGTTGTAAAAGCAGGATATATCTGGGGACAGGTTCCATATCCCTTACTGTTCATACCTAATGCAAACCTGTCTTATACATTAAGGACTGAGTCTTTTGAATTGCTTGATCCTATGGAATTCATATTTGACAGATATGTACAATGGGACTGGCAGCATCATTTCAACGGATTGTTCCTAAACAGGATTCCATTGGTCAGGAAGTTGAATCTGAGAGAGATTGTGGTATTCAAAGGTCTATGGGGCAATATCAGCAGAAAAAACGACCCCAGGGCAAACAATCCTGAGATATACATGTTACCGGATAATGTTCTTGCGAACAGAATGACCAAACCATATATGGAAATAGGTGTGGGACTGGACAACATACTGAAACTATTCAGAATTGACTACTATCGCCGCCTTACATATACAGACGTACCCAATGTTGACAAATGGGGTATCAGAATAAGAATGATAATGAATCTGTAAAAAAAGGGTCAGTACAGAACCGGAGTGAATTCAAAATCGTCAACGTTGATCACTCCGAAAGACATTTTCTTTTTACAGCGTTTCTCCACTTTTTCCAGTTTTTTCAGCACTGCTGATTTTTTTTCGGAAAAGAAAAGGCTTGACAACTGGGGCGCAACACATCCGTTTTCTTCAAGAAACCGGGCATACTGACTTGCGAACTCGGCACGAGCCAAAAGGTAAGCCTTGTTTGTAAGCTGGATCTGTTCCATTTTCTGTATGGAAGATATGTACATGACAGAATCTCCAAAGGCAAAAGACGATGCGAACATATATACGGTTGTAGTATCGGCATCGGCAACCAGACGTTGCATGACACGCTTTGCCTGATCCTGCCTGATTTTCTCCATGTTCCGCTGATGTTCTGCAAGATAGGCATCGTTTTCCTTCTGCTTATCCTGCCTTGACTGCGCCGATACGGAAATGACACAGACAGACAGCATACAGAAGAGCAAGGTCAAACGCTTCACAAGAGACATCTTCATGAATGGATATTAGCCCAAATAAGATTTCAATAGATTGCAGCGCGCATTGTGACGGAGACGCCGTATTGACTTCTCCTTGATCTGGCGTACACGTTCACGGGTCAGACCGAATTTGTCTCCGATTTCTTCCAGGGTCATTTCACGGACACCAATACCGAAAAACATCTTGACAATATCTTTTTCCCTATCAGACAGGGTTGAAAGTGCACGGTCTATCTCTTTTGAAAGGGATTCATTTACAAGGGTGCGGTCTGCCATTGGAGAATCGTCATTGACAAGGACATCCAGAAGGCTGTTGTCTTCTCCGTCAACAAAAGGAGCATCGACAGAAATGTGACGGCCTGAGACTTTAAGAGTCTCTGCTATCTTGTCAACCGGAATATCAAGTTCCTCAGCCAGTTCTTCTGCTGAAGGACGGCGCTCGTTTTTCTGTTCGAACTGGGAGAAAGCCTTGGTTATCTTGTTCAAAGAGCCAACCTGGTTCAAAGGAAGGCGTACAATCCTTGACTGTTCTGCAAGGGCCTGAAGGATTGACTGTCGGATCCACCATACCGCATACGATATGAATTTGAAACCACGTGTTTCATCAAATTTTTCAGCAGCCTTAATAAGACCAAGATTACCCTCGTTGATAAGGTCCGGCAAAGAAAGTCCCTGGTTCTGATATTGTTTTGCTACAGAAACCACAAAACGCAAATTTGCACGTGTGAGTTTCTCAAGAGCCTCTCTATCGCCTTTTCTGATTTTCTGAGCCAATTCAACTTCTTCTTCTACAGTAATAAGTTCTTCGCGACCAATTTCCTGGAGATATTTGTCCAGAGATGCACTCTCACGATTAGTGATACTTTTGGTAATCTTTAGTTGTCTCATTATATGCAGTTTATAAAACCATTTTTAGCAAATGTGCACAATATGTGCATAATAGAGCGCAAAAGTACTGCAAATCATTTCAATTTGCAACTTTTGCGCCCTAAAAAATGATAAATATTTTATGACGGATTATTCCGCTATACTTACCGCATAGTTGGCACGGACACCGGTCGGGTATATTCCGCTGATGAAGAGCACCTGTTCAGGCATTTTTGAAGCTTCCTGCAAGGCGTTGTCAATATCGCCGTTGCTCTTGATCTGGCGGCTGTTTATTTTAAGAATAATAAAATCCTTACGTATTCCGGCATCGGACAGCACACCTTTTTTCAAAGAAGCAATCTGCATTCCATATCCTATGTTCAGCTTTGATTTTACATCAGGTTCAACATCTTTGAACGTAGCTCCCAGAATTGTGGTCTCTACATTTTTCTGTACATTGGTATTTCCCTGGGAATTCTTCAATGTTACAGAAACTGAATGTTCCTTTTTGTCTCTAAGATAAACAACCTTTACAACATCGCCCGGCCTGTGCTGGACAATGGTTTCCTGAAGTTCAGTCATGGTCTTTATCTTTTTGCCGTCAACGGATATTATGACATCGCCTGCTTTTATACCGGCAGAAATAGCACCGCTACCCTCTTGCACTTCGCTCACATAAACTCCGTCAATTGAACCGAAATCTTTACCTTTGGCGTCTTCCAATTGACGGTAATCGGTAAGATCCATACCCATAATACCAAGCAGGGCGCGCTGAACTGCACCGAACTCCTTCAAATCGGCAATCACTTTCTTGACAATGGTTGTAGGAATAGCAAAACCATATCCTGCATAAGTACCCGTAGGCGATTCTATTGCAGAATTGATGCCAACCAGTTCGCCTTCCACATTAACAAGTGCACCGCCACTGTTTCCGCGGTTGATGGCGGCATCGGTCTGGATAAAGGATTCAATGCTTTCTTTTCCGTATATTCCGATTTTCCTTGCTTTTGCGCTTACTACGCCCGCTGTTACAGTCGATGTCAGATTAAACGGATTACCCACTGCAAGTACCCATTCACCAACTTGAAGATTATCCGAATTGCCCATTTTTATAAAGGGGAACTCGTCTCCCTCAATCTGTATCAATGCCAAATCAGTAGATGTATCGGTTCCAATAACTTTAGCAGTAAAGATTCTGCCGTCATTCAAGGTTGCCTCTACCTGATCAGCATTTTCAATTACATGATTGTTTGTTACAATGTAGCCGTCTTTTGAAATAATGACACCCGAGCCGTAACCTACCTGAGGTTCGGTAAAGATTTCGCGCTGGCTTGGACGGCCGTTTCCAAAGAAATAGTCAAACAGATCAGGCATTTCCTGAATAACCTGGGATTTGCCTTTGATTGTGGATTTGATATGCACAACGGCATGAACAGACGTTCCTGCCGCTTTTGTCAAATCTACAGGCTGATACGCGGATGACTGCGATGTCCTTACAGAATAGGCTCCTTCTGTGTAAAAAGTATTGGAGACAATGCTTGTTTTCTCGGATTTCACTGGTCGGATTACGGACAGATAATAAGAACCGGCCACAATGGCTGCAGTAACCAACGAGCCAAGGATAAACGATTTTGGACTTAACTGTTTCATACCTATAATTTGTTTATTTGTTAATGAATAGTTTTTAATTATTACTTACAAACCAAAGGTATACACAAAAAATCAAGAAAACAATAGGTATTTCGATTTTTGTTAAAAATTAACATTTGTAAGAAATGTTTCAACAATCGAGCAATACAATTGCTGCGCAGTCTCCTGACTCGCGTCGGACACAGAACATATATCCTGAATCTGTCTGCCGGCGGTATATTGAAACAGTTTCATTTTCTACAGTTTCATGCTGGAAATGGAACTCCATAGAGCGGATATCCATCTTTTCGAGTTCTTCTACGCTGAACGTATCAAGAACCAGCGTACTGTAATTGGTATTGTTATTATGATGAGGCCAATCTATATAAGACGATGTTATTGTCCTTTTGTATACAAATTCACTGTCGGTAAAATTATCTCTTACACGAGCAAAAACACCATCAGTGACCATATCTGTAAGATGCGGCTTATCCAACGGGTATCCTGTTGATGATATCTTACGCAATGCACGGGTCTTTGAATCTATCAGGACCCACTCTCCCAAGCCTTCCACAGTAATATTTCCGTTGGAATCCTTAAAGGTAAAACAGCGGTGGCAACGCACCTCTGTAGGGGGAATAGGCCACGTCTTCACAGACATAGGTTCCCCCTGGTGCATTGTTCTGTTTATTACAAATTTTGTTTTGGACAATATCCAATAGACGCCGTCCCTTGCCGTAATGGTAGGGCCGTCAAGCCCCATCTGACAGCAATGGATTTCCGCAACATCCTGCATAAGTTCCAATATTGCTTTGGGCTTGAGAAGTGACAGGGAATCACATTGACTGGCGTGAACAAACGTCTCTATCTGCCAATTGTCTATAAAATCAGCTTTCATTTCAAGCAACAACAGTATTACTCACCGGCACGGATACCAAGTTCTGCAACCGATGTCCAGATATTCCTGCCAACCTCGCTGTTAGCCACAAACTTGAAGTAACGGGCTGTGGGTTTTGAAGGGATTTCTACAAGAACAGCTGAATTCTGCATGCGCCCGAAATTTCCTTTTGCGGCGGCATCACCCCAGTTCTGGGCATCGTTGGAAAAATAGATTTCATATTCCTGAACCCTTCCGTTGCTCATGTCCTGGCGGGGCACATATTCAAAATGGGTAACAGAATATTCCTTGCCCATATCGACTATAATATAATGCGGATGGCGGGGAGCATCGCCGTAATAAGCCGTATGCCATACAGTGGCAGGATCATTGTCTATTGCATTTGAGGCAGCATTTGCGCCACCATCCTGCTCACTGTCAACGCTGACAACCTTCCATAAACTTTTGTCTATGAACATATCAAACATGGCATTGCTGACTATACTTTTCACAGTATTCTTCTTGGAAGAGAATGCTGAAACAACACCACCTTTTTCAAAGAAGAAAGGAGATGTGTACTTTTGCCATTTCTTTCCGTTCAGAGTATAGTAGATTTCAGGATTTTCAATATTGGCAGATTTATTAGCCTCAAGAGTAACCATTCCATCCCTATTGCTGCGGCTGATATTTACCATAGGGCAGTTGGGCAATGAAACGTGTGCTTTTTCGGACATTTCCTGCTCTGTCAGCTGTTTGCCAACAGGCATGATAATGAAATCAAAGGCCACATCAGCAGTACGGAGTTCGTATTTGGGAAGAACGTCAGGTCCGCAACTGTTGTTGCCCAATGCACGGACAAAGGCATCAAGACACAAAACCGTATTTTCAGTTTTCTTTACCTGATACGGGTGCATTGCACGTTCGTTACGGTTGATGTAGTTTTCAGCAGGACGGAAATGCTGGGCAGAAACATTCATCCTGTCCGGACATACAAACATAAGTCCAGTACCATCCTCTGCGGTAAGAGCAAGCCAGCGCGTTTCTGATTTGTTACCCATTTCCTGCGGTTTTACATAGTTGGTGTACTGTTCAGAAACTGTACTGCTGTACACACCGGGATATGTAGCATCCTTACGGTCAGCATAGCTGTCCCAAGGGCCAAGACCGAACCATGTCATATTCTCATAACCTGCAGAAAGTTCGGTAATAAAGCCCACTTTTGGAATCACTGCATTTTTTATACTTGGTTTGATGTAGCTGTTGACAATAATCCGGCCGTCACTCAGGACAGTAAACCTGGCAGTGGTGGTAAAGTCATTGCCGTTGTGTCCTTTGCAAAGGTTCACAAACTCAAGAACATAATCCTTACCGGACTTGTATGCTTTGTAGTCCACAGTTTCAACGTCAAGATCACGGATACCCATCTGATCCCACATTCCGCTCTTGGAACCGTCATTGTCTGTAGGAATGCGGAACACGTTCAGTTTAAGCGGAGAGGTCAGAATCTTTTTACCGTTAAATGTATATTCAGAAAGAGTACCTTCCAAGAGAGAGAATACAGCATTGAAGTTGTCTCCACTGACTGAAACGATACCCTCCGTACCGGCATTGGCAGAGAGTTTTCCATGTTTGCCTTGAACGGCAATTATCGGCATATCCTGTGCATCTTTGAGTTGGAACTGTTCCGATGCCACCTGATATCCGGCCTCGGCCCACCAGGTACTTTCTGTCTGCGTTACGCTGAAACGTACTGAATATTCAGAATTGGTCTTGACATTTGACGGAAGAAGGTCAACAAGTTCAACAAGAGTCTCGCCTGCAGGGTCAAGTTTGACACTGAATTTACCGTCATTCAAAACAATACCGTCTTCAAGAACCTGGTAACTGAATTCATAGCCTTCTGCAGTTCTGAATGCCAGCTTGTTCCTGATACGTACTACAAGTCTGCCATTGTCAAAGCTTACCTGCTCAAATGCGAACGGCTGGTAGATTTTTTTTACCTGATAAGACTTGGCGCTTATATTGTAATCTGAGAAAATAACGCCGTTTGTGCAGAAATTGCCGTCGTTCGGATTATCGCCGAAATCTCCACCATACGCCATGTATGTTTCACCGTTTGCTGAGCCCGGAACAGGAACCTGAAGACTCTGGTCCTTCCAGTCCCAGATACATTCGCCGTTAAGGGCGGGATATGTTTCGTACAAATCCCAATACTCTTTCATGTTACCCATCGAGTTACCCATGGAATGGCTGTTCTCTACCTGGAAATACGGTTTGGGATTTTTCTGGTTCGCCTTCTCACGTCCCAGTCTTTCAACATAGTCAGAACCGGCATACATGGTAGTTTCCACACTGCTCCATGTGTCATTGGGTTCATATACGGTCAGACGAGTGGTATCAAGAGAGTTTACCATCTGGCTTACATATTTGAAGTTGTCACCGCCGCCGCATTCATTTCCGTATGACCAGAAAATAATGGCAGGATGATTGCGGTGCGTAAGTACGTTACGCTGGTTGCGTTCAACCATTGCAGGACGGAACTTGATGTTGCTTGAAAGATGGGTAGCAGCATGACATTCAACATCGGCCTCGGCTACCATATAGAGTCCGTACTTGTCACAAAGAGAATAGAAATACGGGCTAACGGGATAGTGAGACGTACGTACCGTATTGATATTCAAGCGTTTCATCAGTTTTACGTCTTTTTCCATCTCTTCTTTTGAAACGGCACGGCCGTTAATATGGCTGTGATCATGACGGTTTACTCCACGCAATTTGATTGGTTGTCCGTTTACTCTTACGGAACCGTCTTCTCCAACGGTAATCTTGCGGAATCCGACCTGACTGGTACGGATATCAATATCCTGTTTGCCATTATTCAAAGCAATAACCAATGTATAAAGGTTTGGAGTCTCTGCGGTCCACTTCTTTGGAGATGCAACCGGGAAAGACATTTTATTCACGCCATCAGCAACCTTGGCAATCTTCTTTTCGGCAACTACCCTGTCACCATCAAGGATTTTTGCAGAAAGTGAATAATTCCTTGAAATGGATTTTCCGTCCAAAGTGACATCAAGATTCACAGTGGCATCGGTAAAGGTATGGTCAAAGTCTGTTGTAAAGAAATAATCCAGAATGTTGTTCTGCGGAGCTGACCACAGGAACACATCTCTGGTGATACCTGTCAAGCGCCAGTAATCCTGACATTCAAGAAACGAGCCGCTTGTAAAACGGTAGACCTGTACAGCAAGCAGGTTTTCCCCGTTCTTTACATAGTCTGTAATCTCAAATTCGGACGGAAGATAGCTGTCCTCGGCATAACCTACCTGTTTTCCGTTGACATATACATAATATCCGTGACCGGCACCATTGAATCTGACAAAGAATCTGCGTCCGTTCCATTCCTGCGGAATTGAGAATGTACGGCGGTAGGAACCTACAGGGTTTTTCATATCCTTGCCGTATGTAAACCATTCCGGACGGTCTGCCATTACACTGAAAGTTTCTCTGTCATAGGAGAACGGATACGCCACATTGCAATACAGAGGTTTATCCCAATTTTTGCCATTGCGCAATCCGTAGATCTGCCATGTTGCAGGAACATCAATATCGTCCCAATCTGAATCGTTATATGAGACACTTTCAAAGTCGGCGGGTTTGAGACTTGGGTCTGCAGCCCATTTGAATTTCCAGACTCCGTTAAGCGACATGGAATAGGCATCGGGATTATTCTCCGTTTCAGGGAATTCCACAGTATGGGCAGGACGACGGTTAATACTGTTGATATCAACATTATCCCACTCGTTCTGCGCTGTTGTGCCTAATGACACCAGTACTGCCGCAGCAAAAATAAATGACGTTTTCATCTCTATCTGTATAATTTGATTTATCTATTTTCCGGTTCAGAAAAAATAATGGTTGTTGCCCCCAATGTGATTATTGCCCCATCTTCTATCAGAGCGCGTTCCTTATCTCCAAGTATAGTATTGAAAAGGAATGTTCCGGTAAGACTGGGAAAATCACGCAGGTGGTATTCAAGATGTCCGGGTTCCCCGCTTACCGTAATCACGCAGTGACGGCGGTCCATACTGCGGTCCGTAGTATCTATGGCAATATCAATCACATCGCCCTTATTGTAACGTCCAATAACGTTGTCCCCATACTGAAGCGCAAACTGCTGTTTGTAGGCAAAGACATTCTCAATCACAGTAATGTAACCATATCCGTTATCGGGGTTCGAGCTATTTTTCCTTGAGTCTCTGATAGTGGAACTGAGCGCTGTTGCACCCATTCTGATAGAAAACTTTTTTTTACAATTCGGGCACTCGAACATAAGAGATTGTCCGACAGTATATTTTGTCTCGTCGAACTGAATATAGCCATCACATTTTGGACATCTCACCCTTTTCATTATTATATAGCGGTTGTAGGCATTTGGCGCCTATTGTTATCAAATCAAACAGTTAACCTATAAGCCGGGTTCTGTATCTTTTTGCAAAGATGTCTGCCATTAATCTGCACTTTACGTTGCCGCAAAGCTCTAGCGTTCTACCCTCCAGCTTGAGCGGGCAGCCCTCTGACGCTGGTATACATGAACTTGCAACCCCCAAGGCGCACAGCGTGTATGTCACCACACACCTGGTAAGCTCTTGCCTTACCTTCTCACCCTTACCGTTTGCACGGCGGTTATTTTCTTCTACGCTTTGTCAGCTGTCACCAACTGCTTTCTGTTAGGAAGTGGGGTGCCCTGTGTTGCCCGGACTTTCCTCAAGATTCGTCAAAAAGCGAATCCGGCGGCAGGCCGGTTAACTGTTTTATCAAGTTGCAAATTTATTAAACTTTATAAAAAAATGCAACACAAAATCAGTTTTTCATATGGATGCTGATCTGTTGGAACGGTATTTCAATACCGGCTTCAGAAAGACGTTTGTAAACAGCCTCTGTTGTATCGGCCATTACGCCCCAGTAGTTTGCAGATGGAGTCCAGACACGAAGCTGGAATACTATTGAACTGTCTCCCATAGATGTCATAGGAGCAGAAGGTTCAAGACCATCCGAACTGAGAATACGTGAATCCTTACTGCAAATATCAAAAAGAATCTTGCGAACGTCTTCAGGTTCTGTTCCATATGCAACTGACACATTTATATCTACACGACGGTTAGGTTGCTTTGAATAATTCTTGATGCTGCCTGTTGAAAGACCTCCATTTGGAATAATGATGGTCTGGTTGTCCACTGTAGTAAGTATAGTATTGAAAATCTGGATCTGTTTCACTGTTCCGCTGTATCCCTGCGCTTCAATAAAATCGCCTACGCGGAACGGACGGAAAAGGAGTATCATTACGCCACCTGCAAAGTTCTGGAGCGTACCGCTGAGTGCCATGCCGATAGCAACACCAGCCGATGCGAACAGAGCGACGAAAGAACTGGTTTCAATACCCAGTACTCCGATTATTGCAATAACCAGTACAAAATACAGGCAGATGCACACCAGACTGTCTAAAAAAGAATAGAGAGACGGCTCAACATTCTTTTTCTGCATGAGTTTACGTACCAATCTGATAATTTTGGCAATGATAAACTTGCCCGCAATGTAAATCAGGAGCGCCACAAGAATATTCTTGCCCAACGTCATGCCGTAATCCATAATTTTGTGCATAGCGTCCTCATTGAAAAGTTCTTTCAATCTGCTTAAAAAATCGACTTTTTCCATACCTTACCTTGAATTATAAAATCTATCTAAATTAATTATAACGCAAAGTAAACGATATTATTTCAACTGGCTGCCATAATTCCGGCAATTATTCGATAATCTTTTATTATGAATCGGTCAATGTTGACCCCTGCCAGCAATTTGAGCTGACAGGGGTTTTCAGTAGATTTGGGTTCCGTCTTGGCCGGCGGGAGCGATTTTTTCACACGCAGAATATGCTCAAAAAAAGTAAGGGCCTCATGTCCCCAGAGTTCGGTAAGCAGCTTGCGTAATTCGGCAGGTTGACCTATCGGTCTTCTTCCGTCACGACTCGGCATAGTTCAAGCGAGCTTGACTCTGCTCTCGCTGCTCCGTCAGTTGACCTATCGGTCTTCTTCCGTCACGACTCGGCATAGTTCAAGCGAGCTTGACTCTGCTCTCGCTGCTCCGTCAGTTCATGATACTTGCTGTTTATCTCAGCCGTGATGCGTAGCGCCTCCTGAGCCATTTCGTGCATCAACAGATGTGCCTCCGAGCCGTTCTCGACTGGAAGACCATCTGCCATATGTTTTCTGAAGTCACCATGAATGTCACCCGAAACAATGATATTCTTTGCTTCGGGGAACTGTAGCGTGAATATGCTATTGGTTGTTGACATTGAATGATTCTGGATTCCAGTACTGTTGAAGGTTCTCTTTGAGTGTTGCCATTACCTCAGGGAAGGTAGTTTCATCCTTCAAGCGAAGCTTCTTGAGAAATGCCCTCCAATACATGTTTCGTTTTGCATCGTTAGCAAAAGCCTCGTCAAATAGATGTTTGTTCTCGCTATAAGTCGTATTTCTGTTTGCGAAGGTATTGCGGATTGCCTCTTGGAGAACTTCCTTGTCAATATCTTCGGTATGGAACAAATGATATAGATCGTAAAAATCTTTCATTCTGCTATTATCCACATCTCGCTCTATCATTGCCTGAAACTTCTCTGCGATTAGCGTCTCAAGTGAATACGAATATACATCTACGCTCGGAACTCCCTTTACAAGCAGCGGATAATCGATAAGGACAGGATGGGGAGTTACCACATCACCAAAGCCAATATCAATTGAAACTTGATATACAATGGTATGCAAGTGAGCCTCGAAAGACAGATTGGTACCGGGGTATTTCTTCTCAATTGCGATAGGCTCTGCTTTTATTGATTCAATATCAAAGGTGACACCATCTTCATCACATGGAATAGACAGTATTTCCTTGAACACAGTTATGAGGTTCTGCTGATCTCGATCTATGTGTTCACCAAGCAGATCAATATCAATAGTCGGACGAGCCGCAAACTGATAATGAGCATATAGCAGTGAACTGCCCTTTAGCATAAGGTTTGACTTGTACCGGCTGATAGATATACGGTAAAGAAGGCGTTCATGGAAGTAACGCCCTAACACCTTCATATACTCCTGCTTCTCTGCTTTTGAGATATTGAGTAGTTTTGATCTGATTGATTGTCCGTGGTCTTTAATCATAGTCGTGTAGCAAGATAATTTGTAAGCACATTATCAACCCGAAGTTTTCTGGCATATTCATGCAGCAACCCAAGGTCTTTGTCTTCTCGTTTAAGATAAGAATTGAGAATTTCACCGCAGACATCCATGCCTATCTTGTTGCGGTATTTGACAGCATCACAAACGGTACGCTCCAAATCTGTGATGCGGACATCAAAACCAGAGATATTCTGTGTAACGATACCGAACTCCAGATTATTGCCCATCCAATAATAGAGGTCAATGATTGGGTAATCGGGCAATACAATCTTTCTTTTCCTTTCTATAGCGATACACCATGCTCCTTGTATTTGTGTCGAGAGATTGTAGTAAGAGAAAGCACTATACAGACACAATACTCCACGCGGAACGATTCGCTCCACGTCTATCATCGTGCTTGCCAATGCATCTGCATTTGCATACACACCATGACGAATCTTTTGCATCTCACCACGTTCTACAGCTCTCAGAACCCTGCGGTATTCAGAATCACTTGAAAGCTCTCCGACTGTGGTGTATCCTCCTTTTCTTTCAATTATATCTGAAATACTCTCCATACACAGTGATTTTTGGGTGCAAAATTAGTAAAAAAGATTAAAATAACCAATATTGTACGGCATAAAATTATAAATGCCGTAGAAAAACGGTAATATTTAACCAAAATAATACCCACAAATGGCATTATATGCTTTTTGAAAAATTGTGTGTGTTGCTTTTACAAACAGAACTGTTCTTCGAGTTTACTTGCTTCTCATCAATTAGTAAATTTATAACAATTTGTCTTCATATTCGCACATTTGACGATTTTGGAGACATAGAATAATCAAATT
>JAKSIP010000031.1 GCA_024398715.1 Bacteroidaceae bacterium | reverse complement strand
ATAACTCAAAAACGTCGAGTTATAGCTCAATTTCTTTATACCCTTCAGAATACTGTCAATAGCGTATTGTGTCAAAATCGGCATCCGGCAAAGGTGATTAAATCACGCCTATAATGTATTGTTTATTAGTTTGTTATGATGTTCGCAGTACGTTAAAATCGTTGATACATACGGATGAACGTAACTAAAACATCCCTCCGCATGTACATTTTGTCCGGAATTAATTGAATTGTTTTTGCAACTTATAAGTTGCGAGATTCAATTCTTTTTCATACCTTTGAGGAGGGATAATTATGAAACAGAAAACATTGGACTTTCTGGAGGCTCATCAGAGTGAGATGCCTTCAACCTTTACGGAAGATGCCAAATGGCGTCAGGAGAATGAAGTGTGGCTCAAATGGTCACGCGGCGTTGCAATGTCTATTGTTGACTATATGCAGGAGAACGGACTGAGCCGTTCGGATGTAGCCTCCAAACTTGGTGTATCTCCTCAATATGTCAGCCGTATCCTTTCCGGCAATACCAATTTTTCATTCAAAAGTGTTGCTGATATTGAAGGAAAACTTGGGATATCGTGCATGAAGTTTGTTATGGCTTAGTTCGTAGCGTCAAAAACAACAGGTTTTACCAGAATCCAAGATACGTAATCTAAAACAATCCTGTACCGATGTATGTTCATCCGTCCATACATATGTGTTTAACATACTGAGAATCCTATTTGCAGCAAAAATCATCTTCTGCTGTTCTATTTCCCTACGCAACTCTTCCTGGGTCGGCATATAAGTTAGATACTTTGCCATATAGAGTTGGTCATTGTCGTGAAGGCAGGAATATTTGGCAACATCCGCATCGGTGTCAGCGCAAAGAAGAATACCGATTGTCAGATTGTTCACACAACGTGTGGATAATTCTTTTCGTTTGAGTGTCAACTTCGAACAATGTCGGGTATACCTTGGCAAAATCCAAATAGTAATAGAGATTTGTCCTGTCAAAGCCCTGCCCATACTTTAGTGGTAGATGAGTATTTGGATATATGCGTAGAGGACCCTCAGCACCCGCTCTGAGGTGAGCGGGAGGGGCCCGGAAGGTAGGATTGATGAGCGTGAAAAGCTTGCTTTTCAAGGCTCAGCAAGACTGTCCCCTGTTCAAATTGTGTGCCACAGAGAATAATTTTGTATCTTTGTGTCCTGATGAAAAAAAGAGCGGCAATAGTAGGTTTCTTTGACGGAGTTCATCTTGGTCACCAGAAACTGATAAGTGAACTTGAACGGTATGCTGCAGAGCACGACCTGGAACCCCTTATTGTGTCGTTCAACCAGCACCCAAAGAGCGTTACCTGTGCAGGATTCATTCCGGTTATGCTGCAGACGCAGCCGGACCGTACGCAAATGTTGCTCTCCCACAGAAACTGCACTCTCCAGTTATTTGATTTCACCCCCGCTTTTGCTGAAAAAAGCAGCAGGGAGTTCATGCAGATTCTGCATACGGAGTACAACGTTGATGCAATACTGCTGGGCTACAACAACCGCTTTGGCTGCGACAAGGACTTTACACCGCAGAAAGCAGTGCAAACCGCCGCAGAGTTGGGCATGGATCTGGTTGTAAGCACGCCACTTCTCTACAAGGACCTGCCGATAAGCAGTTCGCGCATCAGGAGAGAATTGTCCCAAGGCAACATTACCGATGCCAACAGCATGCTTGGTTGGAATTATTATGTAAGCGGAACGGTTGTGAAAGGATTGCAGAACGGGCGCAAGATAGGATTTCCTACCGCAAACATCAACCCGGACTGCATAAACAACCTTATTCCGGAGCGCGGAGTATATGCCGCATACGTAATTCTTGACGGCAAACGCTACGCAGCCATGGCCAATGTTGGATACAATCCTACAATTGCAGAACACAACCATCTTTCCGTAGAGGCTCATATTCTTGATTTTGACCGCAACATTTACGGTAAACGCCTCACGCTGGAATTTGCCAGCCGCATCCGTAACGAACAGAGATTCGGCGGTTTGCAGGAACTGGCCGCACAACTTTGCAAAGACCGGGAACAGATACGCGCACTGCTTGGGCAATGAAAAAGATTACCGTATCCATATTATTGTTCTTTCTGTCACAATTCGGCGGCATCGCCCTGTCCGTATTGCTGTTCATTCTTATAGCATTTCCGCAGGAGCTCTCTGTTGGAACCATAAAGCAGCTGTATGTGGAAAAACAGAGCATTATAAACATAACA
Organism: Bacteroidaceae bacterium; assembly: GCA_024398715.1. Taxonomy (GTDB): domain Bacteria; phylum Bacteroidota; class Bacteroidia; order Bacteroidales; family Bacteroidaceae; genus Colenecus. Next base: position 13,605 of record JAKSIP010000031.1, on the reverse strand, counting down.
GGCATGTTTATTGGTCAGGTACTGCTGTTCTTTTCGCTATACGGACTGCACTATTTTGAAAAGCAGGACTTCAGGAAAAAAATCACACCCAAGATATGCATCCTTACCGCACTGCTTACCATCACGGCAATGACATTCATTGACGGGCTTACAGTTAAATTTGGAGTGAGAGACCTGAACCATGATTTCTTTCTGGACATAGTGGCATTCCCCATCAGTCCCATCAGCATAATAATAGGGGCTCCGCTTACGGAAGAGTTGCTTTTCCGCCGCACCATGCTTGGCAGTATGGTTGAAAAAGGTCTTAATCCATGGGTAGCGATAGTAACATCGGCCCTGCTGTTTGCCGTGCTGCACCTTAATCCCGCACAATGCGTTGGCGCATTGGGAGCCGGACTGCTGTTCGGATGGCTTTATGTGCGCACACAAAGCATACTGCCCGGTCTTATAGGACACATGCTTAACAACCTGATTGGCTATATACAGCTGTTGCTGGAAAAGAAAGGCGTAATAGAAACTTCACAACCGCATATTTCCGTGGTCACTCTGGTGGTTCTTGCCGTGGTCACAGCAGTACTGATCCGAATGATAATGTTACAGAGCGATAGTTGTTCCGGTAAGGGTATCAAGATTTGAAGCCTTGGTAATCAAAACCGATGTCACCCCTGCCTGCAAAGCTGAGAAAGCATTCTGCAGTTTTGGAATCATACCTCCGGATATTGTGCCGTCTTCTACAAGACGCGGAAAATCGTAGTAGGAAATGTAAGGAATAACACTGTTGTCATCGTCCTCATGCAACAGTACACCCGGTTTTTCAAAACAATATACAAGAGTAACTTTATATATGCGTGAAAGAGCCTTTGCTGTCTCACCGGCAATGGTATCGGCATTGGTATTGAGCAACTGGCCGTTTCCATCGTGTGTTAATGGAGCCAGAACCGGTATCATACCCTGATTCAGGATAGTTGTCAGCGTATCGGTATTGACAGCCTCTACATCGCCTACAAAGCCCCAGTCAATATCTTTTACAGGACGTTTTACCGAACGTATTACATTGCCGTCAGCACCGGTAAGACCTATGGCATTCAAGCCTTTTGCCTGAAGACCTGCAACAATATTCTTGTTGACCAGACCTCCATAGACCATTGTAACAACCTGGAGCATGTCGGCATCGGTTATACGGCGTCCTTCAACCATCTTGCTCTCTATACCAAGACGGGTTGCCATAGCCGTTGCACTGCGTCCGCCGCCGTGGACAAGGATTTTCTTGCCGGGAATTGCGGCAAAGTCTTTCAGAAGTTGCTGCAGAGTATCGTTGTCCTCTACTATTTTGCCACCTACCTTTACAATAACCAGGCTATCTTTCATATTCTTACAGTTAATTGTTTGTCAAAATTGTTTTAACCAGACCTATAGTATCCTGAATCTGGGACAGGTTTTCAAGTCTGTCAGCACAGACTGTATATTTGCTTTCCTGATAGAACCTGCGTCTTGCAGCAAGTTCCATGTGAATGAATTCCGCCAGTTGTTCCCTGCTCTTTCCGGCAACCAACGGGCGTGTGGCAGATGCCTCAAGCAGACGGCGCAGCAGAACAGGTTCGGATGCGTCAAGAAATATGGTTGTTCCTACGCTGTTCATGAACTCCATGTTATCAAAGAAAAGCGGAGTTCCGCCACCGGCAGAAATGACAACATTATCAGTCTGCGCAGCCTTATGCAGCATATCGCGCTCTATTTGGCGGAAGGCATCGGCTCCGCTGTCGGCAAAAATCTGCGATATTGTCTTATGACAGTTCTCTTCTATATAGGCGTCAAGGTCACAGAAAGACAAATTCATTGATGCGGCAAGAGGAGCACCAAGAGTGGTCTTTCCCGCAGCCATAAAACCTATGAGAAAAATTCTTGTCACGCTTTGCTCTTGGAACGTGAATATTTTTTGGATTTTGCGGCAGGAGCCTGACTTACAATAGACTGACACGCCTCTTGGGTAAGTTCAGATGGATTCTGGTCTTTGGGAATCTTATAATTCGAGCCTTTGTAAGAGATGTAAGGGCCAAAACGGCCGTTAAGTATCTGCAAGGGCTGTCCATCCAGTTCGAAACTGTTGATAAGATTATTCCTTTCCACCTCTCTTTTAGCCTCAATAAGTCCAATAGCCTGTTCCAAAGAGATTGACAAAGGATCAATATCTTTCGGCACTGATACGAATTTACCGTCAAAACGGATATACGGACCGAAACGGCCATCATTGACAACAACTTCGCTATCCTGATACAGGCCAAGCGTGCGTGGCAGGCGGAACAGTTCAAGAGCCTCTTCAAGTGTTATGGATTCGATACTCTGGCCTTTCTTCATCTGGGCAAAAAGCGGTTTGTCGGCATCGTCAGCGGAACCAATCTGGACAATAGGACCGAAACGGCCGATTTTTGCAGAAACCGGTTTGCCGCTTACAGGGTCAGTGCCAAGCAGATGCTCACCTATCTTATGCTCATTTTTCAATGCCGATATTTCTTCAACACGCGGCTCAAAACCGGCATAGAAAGACTCTATGACTTTTTTCCATTTCTTTGTACCACGTGCTATATCGTCAAAATCCTTCTCAACTTTGGCAGTAAAGTTATAGTCTATTATCTGAAAGAAATACTGCTCAAGGAAATTGTTTACAACAGTACCTGTATCGGTAGGAACAAGCTTTGCTTTCTCACTGCCAATTACCTCTTTCAGCATATTATCCTGAAGAGTGCCGTCAGAGCCCAGCAAAAGCTGGTTCAGATTATGTTCCACACCGGCAATATTTTCCCTTACAACATATTCGCGCTGCTGGACCGTATTGATGATGGGCGCATATGTAGAAGGACGTCCAATACCCAATTCTTCAAGTTTGTGAACAAGAGCAGCCTCGTTATAGCGTGGCGGATGCTGTGCAAAACGTTCGGTGGCATCTATTTGGGAGAACTCGAGAACGGAACCTTTCTTGAGTTTTGGCAACAGCACTGAATTTGAAGACTCGTCCAAGGTATCGTCTGCAGAAGATTCCTTGTATATCTTTAGGAATCCGTCAAAACGCACAATCTCTCCGGTTGCAACAAATTCTTCCGTAAAAGACTTGCTTGATATCTGTATGGTTGTCTTTTCCAGTTCGGCCTCGGCCATCTGCGATGCCAATGTACGTTTCCATATAAGTTCATACAGATGCTGCTCTGCCGTATTTCCCGGAATGGTCCTGTTGGACATGAATGTAGGGCGGATAGCCTCGTGAGCCTCCTGGGCTCCCTTCGATTTCTGAGTAAACTTACGGATTTTTACATATTCATCGCCCAATGTACCGGAAATCTCTGTTTTACATGCGCCAAGACATAACTGCGATAATACTACAGAATCAGTACGCATATATGTAATGTAACCGGATTCATACAGATGCTGGGCCAAAAGCATGGTCTGCATTACCGAATAGCCGTATTTACGGGCAGCCTCCTGCTGTAAGGTAGAAGTAGTGAACGGTGCAGGCGGACATTTGGTGAACGGCTTTGTCTGAACGCCCGAAACCTTGAACTCAGCATTCTTGCACAACTCCAGAAAAGCCAGAGCCTGCTCTTTTGAAGAAAGGCGGTTGCGCATTTCGGCTTTAAAGACCGTATCGGAACCGGGAACATGGAACTGTGCAACTACACGGTAAGACGGATTGGATTCAAAATCCTTGATTTCCCTTTCACGTTCAACAATCAGACGGACTACTGCAGATTGGACACGACCTGCAGACAATGCAGGTTTGATTTTCTTCCACAAAATAGGAGAAAGTTTGAAACCTACAATCCTGTCAAGCACACGGCGTGCCTGCTGCGCATCTACCAGATTGCGGTCAATATCGCGCGGATTCTTTATTGCGTTCAGAATAGCATCTTTGGTAATTTCATGAAAAACGATACGCTTTGTAGTATCGGGTCTGAGTCCGAGAACCTGAAAAAGATGCCAGCTTATTGCCTCTCCCTCGCGGTCCTCATCACTTGCCAGCCATACCATCTTGGCCTTGATTGCAGCCTCACGCAAATCTTTGACAACCTTCTGTTTATCGCTTGGAATCTCGTACAACGGTTCAAAAGTATCTGCATCAATACCGTAAGATTTCTTCTTAAGATCACGAATATGACCATAACTTGACATTACCTTGTAGTCACTGCCAAGAAACTTCTCAATTGTCTCCGCCTTATGAGGAGACTCAACTATCACAAGATTGGATTGCATTTACCTATTTTTTCAAAAACGGCGCAAAAGTAACCAAAAAATTTTAAAAACGGAACAAAACTCCCAGCATTGCAGAGAATTTATGATGCTGATACCCTGCAAAATCGTAATATTCCCTGTTAAGAATATTGTCCAGCGCCATATATGCGGCAATATTTTCAGTAATATCCCAATCAACTCTCAAAGAGATATTCTGTTTCGATTTCAAATCCTTGTAATAAGCGGATTGGTATGATATTGTTGTATAAAGATAATTGCACAATCTGATATGCATATCCAGATCCACTCTTGCAACAGGTCTCATAAGCAGCAGGGCCCGGTCTGTATTGAAATAGGAATAATATCCGGCAAACAGGTTCAGATTGAAGGACGGGATTGCCGTAAGTGAACTGCTCAGCTCTGCCTTGAACATGGACAGGTTACGCTGTGTCAATGCCGATGTTATGAAACGGTCATCGGCCACAGTCTGGAATATCTCGTCCTTATTGTAGCTGTATCCGGCATACAACTGCCACTTCCAGCTGTCCGTCCTGTTGAATGACAAACCGGCCCGGGCATCGACTGCCGAATAGCCGTGTCTGACCTGAGCCGTATCAGACCAATACGGAGAGATATCATAAAGCTTGTTTGCTGAATACTCTCTGAAACCGCCGTTGGCATCGGCAAACAAGGCCCAACTGTCAGACAGCTTAAAGAGCAGTGCAACATCGGGAGAGAGGTTGAAACTGTGCCGGGTGCCGGCAAGACAATCCATATCAAGACCAAGTCTGATCTTCAAGCGGTCTGCATTATATGTATAATATGGTGCAAAGGTGAAGTTCCAGTAATTGTCAAACGCAGCCGTACCGTTAAAACGGTTCCAATCATAGGAACCACCGGCAATATTGAAATCGAGACCTAAAGAATTGTTCCCGCCAAGCGGCAAAAACATTCCGGAATTCAATTCAAGTCTGTTCAGGACACTGATATTTTTTCCGGCTCCGTCATTTGAACGGGAGAAACGGTTGTAGGCAAGACGTACGTGGTATTCAACCTTTTCTGTTGCAAAAGAATTCAAAAGAACAGATGTGCCAAAGTTCCACAAATTCTGTTTGTCCGTAACCTGGTCGGCATTGATACCCGGTCTGTAATTGAAACCTTTATAATCCGTAAAAAGATCCACATCTATCACAGAGCGTTCCCAGCGGTGCTGATATGTTACAGAGGCATCCCAGTCATAGTACTTTTTACGCCACCCGTCAAACAATCCGGAATTCTCTCCGTCTGCCTTGGTATCGAATTCGATTCTGTCTTTCGGGGACAGGGACAGACCTACATGAACCAGAGCGTCCAGTGTATTGCGCAAGCCGTATCCCAGACGCGCCACACCCATCTGGTCAGTCTCCACTTCGTTGCTCAAATCTTTCAGTTCAAGATCTTCTCTGTAATAACCGGACAGATATTGGGGCTGTGTAATGTAATTTCCTATTCTCTTGCTTTTACTCAAGGTATGGGACGGTGCGTACGGCATATATTTGGACCCGGACGAAAAATCAGCCACATAAGACTCTTCAACCACCATGGAACGGTCCTGCTGACGGGTCTGGCCACTGATATGGGAAACGGCAAGCAGAGTTGCCAATATTGATATGTATATTTTCTTCATAGGTTATTGTTGCATTAATGAATCTCCACGAGCCTCTATTTTATCAAGACGTTCATTAATAAGGGATTGTATATCGTCGTTCTTGACTTTATAGTTCTGTTTCAGAGAAAGCAGATACTGTTTTGCCTCAATCTGTTTGCCCTGGGCATAATATGAATCAGACAGCAGAATAAGACAGCGGGCTATCCAATATTGCTGCGTGCTTCCGCTCTGGATGAATTTCATTATGAGTTCATTGCATTTTGCATACAGGGCATAGTCATACAGATATGAACAGTACAGGTAATTACCCTCCGCCCCATATTCCGTATGGGTATCTTTTGCAAGTTCCTCAAGCATTGGAACAGCATCGGCTATGCCGGACAGCGCAATGGTGGATTTTGATTTGTAATAAAGAAATTCCAGACGCAACTCGTCTTTTGCCGGTCCGTCCAATGCGGAATCAGCATAATCCAGCACAATCTGATACTCTTTCATACGGTATGCGGAACGCAGCAACCCGTACAGCGCATTGCTCTTTCTGGAACCGCTCTGCAGTTCGTACAAATCACGGTAATTATTCAGAGCCAAATCATATTTGCCCAACGAATATGCCAGTACGGCAGCCTGTTGCATGGCCTCCTGTCCAAAATTGTGATGTTTGTTGCGTGCCGCCAGCGCATAATATTCAAGCGCATCACTGTTCTTTTTATCCTTCTCTGCTATACGGCCCAGATAATAATAGGCGTTTGTCACATACTGGCCGTTCTTGTATTGTGAAATATATTCCTTGAAAGCTTTCCCGGCAGTTTTGTAATCTCCCCGCGTAAAGTTTCTCTCCGCACTGATGTAAGACAGTGAATCAAGTTCGTTTGCGGCTATGGGAGCAGCACCCTCAACACTCTTTGTGAATTTCACATAATCATTCACACGTCCCAGATCAACATACAGATTACGCAAGTCTTTCAATGCAGTTTTGGATTCCTGGCTTCCGGGATAATTCCTTACCACTTTCTCATATGTCTCAATAGCTCTGGAAGATTTCTCAAGCTGATTGTAAATATGTGCCGTCTCAAGCAGAGATTTGGCGGCCATCTGAGAAGACGGGGCCTCTTTGACAATATTTTCGAACAGCGAGATTGCTTCCTGACCGCGATCCAGCTGCTGATAAGTTCTGGCCTGTTCATATATGGCAGAAAGTCTCATTGTTGAATTGGGGTACTCTTTTGCCAGGCGGCTCATATAGCTGGCCTTTGACTCATAATCGCGCGTGAGTCCGGAAAGCAGGGCAAGCTGGTACAATATATAATCACCGTTTGAGCTGTCCAGTTCCAATGCTTTCAGATAATAGCCCGATGCCTCCGAATATTTCTTGATGGCAAAATAGCAATCTCCAACACGCGCATTAACATCGCTCTGTATGGTTCTGGACATTTCCGGCATAGAGGGATGATGGAGCATTGAATACCATTCTTCTCTGGCCTGTTCAAAATTGCGAACCTTGTAAGCGGCGTAGGCACGGCCGTAAACGGACATCATATAATCCGTTCCATATACATCTACGGTACCGTCTATCGCAGACTGGTAATCCTGTCTTGCCTGGCTGAATTTTTCCTGACGGAAATAGGTTTCACCACGCCAGAAATAGGCTTTCTCAGCAATTTCCTTGCTGTATTGTTTCAGTTTGATAGCCTGAGTATAATCTGCCTGGGCCTTGTCATATTGTCCTGCACCGTAATACTCATTTCCGCGTCTGAAATACAGGAGCTGCTTTGAACGCATTACGTTTGCAGGCGGATTCTTCAATTTTCCAATGGAGGCAATAGCCGATGAATAATTGGTCGAATTCTCGTAAACATCTATAAGGCAACGGCTTGCCTTGTCTATATTTTTGGAATTGGGATATTTGTTGATAAACTGTTCAAATACGGTAACAGCATCGCTGAAAGGAGAAAAAGAGGTCTCATACAATGTCATGGCATAGTTATACAGCAGCTGTTCGGAAACTGCAGCATCGGCATTGATGCCGCTTCCCAACTGAAATGCCAGTTCCGCCTGATTCTTGTCATTGAGCTTGAGAGCGGCAAGACCTATATGAAGGAAAGCGTTCTCCGCCATGCCATCTTCTGTCAGAGTAACATGCTGCAGCTGCTCTATGGCTTTTGAGTACTCGGCTATATGGAAATAGTCCATACCGACCGTATAGAAATCTGTTCTGGAAGGTGTCTGGACGGAACCCATATACGGTTCAAGAATATCAAGAGACTCTTTATACTTTTTTTTCTGGAACAGAGCCTGACCCTTTATCCGGTTGGCCTGCAGAATGGAATTGGCATCGGCTTTGGATGAGATAACACGTTCGGCATGTTCTATTGCCATATCAAAATCCCGCTGTACAAGTGCAATCTCTGCCAGATACAGATATGAGCCGGTTGAATAAATCCCGTTGTGCTTTACACTGTCAAGATATTCCACAGACAAATCATAATCCTTTACCTTGTAAGCTATATAACCGATATAATAATCGGCATGCTGCTGATAGCGTTTGTCAAAAAAAGTGAGTTTGTTGAGCAGAGCAACGGCATTTTCAAGACTGTCAAGTTCTATATATGAGACAGCATTGTGCAGCAGACTGCGTGTGCAATCACGCATATCAAGCTGTTCGATATCGCAATCGCCGAAAATTTCCACAGCCTTTCCATACTGTCCGTTTGTATGATATGCACTGCCAAGATAAGACAGGACAGTGTTCCTGTATATGGAATTCGGGTATTTGTTCAGGAAATGCTCAGCAGGAACAATATGTCCGAAAGAGTCAACATTTTCAAGAATAACCAACTTCATATAGTCAATTCTTTCCATATCCTGACAGGCATCGGAGCCATTCTCCGCAAGGTACTGTTCCAGATAGTGGCCTGCAGCGGCATAATCCGCCGTCTGAAAAGAACGGACAGACTCCTCAAACGCCCGGTCCGCATAAGAAAAACCGGCACCAAGTATCAGAGACAATGCAATATATAATCGTTTTTTCATATAACAGTTTTAGAATCCAACAAATCCAAAGCCTTGTTTTCGGCACTCTCCATCACGGCACGCATACCGTGTCCCTTATCGTCAATACCGCACAGATGCAGTACTCCGTGTATTATCACACGTTTCAATTCACGCTCGTATTCCGTCTTGAACTTGACGCTGTTTGTACGTACGGTATCAAGGCTAATATACATATCACCGTTCACGGTTCGGGTATCGGAATAGTCAAAGGTGATGATGTCCGTATAATAGTCATGTCCAAGAAACTGCATGTTCACCTCAAGTATCTTTTTATCGGAACAGAAGCAGTAATTCAGATTGCCCACCTTACGGCCGTAACTTTCCGCAACCGCACCAATCCATTTTTTTATCAGCCTGGCATCAATCCGGGGCATTTCAATATCATCATTGTAAAAACCAATCATACCAATGTTATTTGAAGAATATGTATGCAATGAATATCGCGGCAATGATTCCGGCAATGTCTGCCAACAGTCCGCATCCTACAGCATGGCGCGTATTCTTTATGCCGACACTGCCGAAATATACTGCAAGAATGTAGAATGTGGTATCTGTACAGCCCTGGATTGAGCAGGCCAGACGGCCCGTAAAGGAATCAACGCCGTATGTATTCATAGCATCAATCATAAGTCCGCGTGCACCGCCTCCGCTGAGCGGTTTCATCAATGCGGTAGGCAAAGCACCTACAAAATCCGTATCAAGTCCGCATTCTGATACTATCCAGCCGATACCACCGGTTATCCAGTCCATGGCACCGCTTGCACGGAAAACAGCCACACCTACAAGAATGGCTATCAGGTACGGGATTATGCGGACCGCCGTGGTAAAACCGTCTTTCGCCCCTTCAATAAAGGCATCGTAAACATTTATCTTTGACCTGATACCGGAGACAATGAACAGAATGATTATGCCGAACAGAATTATATTGGCAATGTTGGCAGATACAGGGCCTATCTTTACCTGAGGCATTGCACTGAATCCCCATACAACCAGAGAAACGGATGCGCATATTCCAAGAATGAACAGCAGAAGAACTTTGTCTATGCGGATTTTCTGTACCAGACATGTTGCAAGCATACCCACAAGAGTAGAAACCGTTGTGGCCAAAAGTATAGGCAGAAAGACATCGGCAGGTTGGGCGGCTCCCATCTGGGCACGATAGACCATTATGCTTACGGGTATAAGCGTAAGACCGGATGTATTCAGTACCAGAAACATAATCTGAGCGTTTGTTGCGGTACGGCTGTCTTTGTTCAGAGTCTGCATCTGCTCCATTGCCTTGAGCCCCATTGGAGTTGCGGCATTGTCCAGGCCCAGCATATTGGCTGCAAGATTCATGAAAATTGAGCCGAAAGCGGGATGGTTCTTTGGAAGTTCAGGGAAAAGGCGCACAAATACAGGACTGAGCAACCGGGCAAGAGCATTCACCACACCGCCCTTCTCTCCTATTTTCATTATACCCATCCACAATGCCAGAACGCCGGTAAGCCCAAGAGAGATTTCAAAGCCGTTCTTTGCTCCATCAAAAGCTTTGTTCATTATTTCCGGAAACACTTCCATATCTCCAAGGAATATGAGCTTTACCAGTGCAATGGCAAAGGCAACAACAAAGAAGCAAATCCAAATCCAATTCAGAACCATAGCGTGAATGAAGTCATGTGCGGTTAAATATTGCAAACTTATATATAAAATCCCAATTTTTCCACAATCACATTATTAAAAAAGCAAAAATACATTCTTTTGCTACAATGATGCTGACTCTTGGGGCAGACTTGTTCACAACAGGCAAACTGTTGGTTATCCTTTTTGGTTTACACATTCTCGGCGAACGCCTCGATCACCCTTCAGGAGTGCCAGGACAAAGCGCGTGAGAATTATCCGCTCGTGCGTAGGTACGACCTTATCCGCGCAACGAAGATACGAGTTTGAAAAATAATTGCTACCTTCACCCCGATAATTGTATTTACACACAATATATACTGGCTATGAGAAAGTTAATTGCATTTTTCACATTCCTGTGCATTGCGTTTGGGGTCACCAGTGCCAAGGGTTTACTGAAGAGCCCTGGGAGTACCGTATCCGACAAGGTTGAGAACACCTCCAACAGGCAGACGGACGACCCGGAAGGAAGTTATGCCAAGATAGATACCAAAAAGCTCGAGTATTCCATCCCTTATATTCCGGTGGAGAAGCGCTCCCTCATCCTACCGAAGCACAATATCTGCTCCATCGCACCTGCGGGAGAATCTTCGGACAATTTCATCACCGGCAACGGTACCCTGCGCATTCAGGCTTCCGGCCAGCCATATAACGATGTGATGACCTATACCCAGGAAGATCTCTATGAGCCGAAATGGGCGGAGACTCCACTGCCTCCCGACCTGCGTCCCTACCTGCCCCGCATCCGCCAGCTGCTACTGGAGGGCAAACCGGATGAGGCGAACGCCCTGGTTGACGAAGCCCAGAAAAAGGCCGGCTTTGAAAAGTACATGAATTTCGACAACAAGATTCTGTACCCCGTCGGCGGGCCGTCCAGACACACAGCCTTCACGCTCTCCTTCCGCCGTCCGGAGCAGCCCGACACCCGGGACTATCTGCGTTTCCTGGACATGCAGAACGGCATGATTACCTCTATGTGGACTGATGCACGCGGTTCTTTCCGTAACGAATGCTTCTGCGCCTATGATGGTGACATCACCGTGAACCGCTTCACTGCGCCGAAGGGACAGCTGGACCTGGACGTAGAGATTCAGTTGCCAAGATTGACCGGTAGCACCCACGAGCTGAATATCGGGGACGGCGTGATCACTCTGGCCACCGCGTACAATCCGGACTTCGGTCAGAAGGGCTATGCCGTGGCCATCCGCTTCCTGCCTACGAACGGCACCATGACAAAGACCGGAAAAGGCATACACATCTCCGGCGCGGACTGTCTGATGGTTGTTGCGAAGATCGAGAGGTTCGAAAGCGACTTCACCTTTGAATGCGTCAAGCCCGTCCGTGACAGACTGGTGGCCATGAAGGTCGATTTCGACAAACTGCTCAAGGGTAATGAAAAGTACATCGGCGAGCGCATGGACCGTTCCCGCATCCATCTGAGCCCCGATGAAGACTTGCTGCTTTCCGGCGAGGAACTGCTCCGTCGCGCCCACAGCAGGAACGAACTGGATCCCGCCCTTCTGGAGAAACTCTATGACATGGGCCGCTTCTTCCAGATTTACGAGACGGGCAAGAATATTCCTCCTTTTACGGGCCAGCACAACATCAACACCAACTTGCAGGTTTGCGCGGGAAACAACACGGGCCTCTTCGACGAGATGGACGTGTATTTCAAATATTACGAGACTAAGTTCGATGACTTCCGCACCAACGCGCAGCTGCTATACGGTGCCCGCGGCGTACTGGCCAGCGTCCACTGCGACCCGAATTCCGGCCTGTACTATCATTTTTCCCACACCTATCCGCACTACGGCTTTACCGGTGTACTGGGTTGGGTCTATAACGAATTGTGGGGCCACTACCTCGTCACAGGAGACAAGGAATTCCTGCGGACCCGTCTGATTCCGGCCTACAAGGAAATGGCCCTGTTCTACGAGGATTACGCGTGCGACCGTGGTCCGGACGGCAAGGTCATCTTCTATCCGTCCTTCTCTCCTGAAAACCCGACCCCGAATCCCGGCTATGAGACAGTCACCAGCAAAGACATCAATCCTACGAGGATCAACTCTGTCATGGACATCGCCATCTGCCGCGAGATCCTGATGAACCTGATTGATGGCTGCAGGACCCTGGGCATCGAAGAGGAGAATATCCCCCACTGGGAGACCCAGCTCGCATCCCTTCCAACCTATCTTCTGGACTTGGACGGCGGCCTCAAGGAATGGGCCTGGCCAACTATTGAGGAGAACTACAACCACCGCCACGTGTCCCACCATTATGACGTTTGGCCCGGCCGCGCGGTCACGCCCGAAAAGGATCCCGCGCTGACGGAAGCCATCATAATCTCCAACCGCAAGCGCGCCCAGCAGGATGACTCCGCCCACGGCATCATTCACCGTGCCTTCACGGCCATACGCCTGAAGGATATGGAAGAAGCAGAGCAGAACCTGAGCCAGCTGCTCAACCACGGTTTCGTCCGCCGCACGCTGCAGACCAGCCACTTCCCCTATAGGGGCGTGTTCCCTGATCTGACAGGCGCTGTCCCGGCGTTCCTGGTGGAGATGTGCGTCTTCAGCGAGCCCGGCACAGTGGAATTCCTGCCGGTGATGCCCGACAACCTGATGCACGGTGCAATCGACGGCGTCTGGCTGTATACCTTCGCCAAGCTTAATCATATGGACTGGGACGAGAAGGGCATCCGCGCTTCCATCACATCCAATCAGGACCAGACCCTGACGCTTCGCAACCGCCGGGAAGGCTGCCGCATCCTTGTGAACGGCAAGGAACTGACCAAGGACGGCGACCATGTCCAGTACACGTTCAAGGCAGGCGAGACAGCACAGATCGAAATCATCATCTGATTGACAGCAGCGCGGTGCTTTCGCCACCCTGATATTTGAGCCGGGCGGCTTTTAACTATTTAGCAAGCACGGCGCGGACGGAGCAGCCTTTGCTGCGGGTGACGCCGCTGTTCACCCACTGGTTGCCCCCATCGAAATACAGGCCGTACGCGTGGAAGGAGTCAT
>JAKSIP010000030.1 GCA_024398715.1 Bacteroidaceae bacterium | reverse complement strand
ACCCCGTTCACAGACCCTTCTGGCGGTGGTTTCATTGCTAAGCTCATTTCAACCTGCGCAAATTGCGGTTTTTTTGCGAAGGTTGAAGCGATTTTCGTTGCCACCCTGCGCAAATTGCGGGGTTTTTGCGAAGGTTGATTTGTTGCCGCTGTTCGTACCCCGTTCACAGACCCTTCTGGCGGTGGTTTCATTGCTAAGCTCATTTCAACCTGCGCGTTTTGGGCCTTGTTTGCGAAGGATGAAGCGCTTTTCCTTGCCACCCTGCGCAAATTGCGGGGTTTTTGCGATGGTTGATTTGTTGCCGCTGTTCGTACCCCGCTCACAGACCCTTCTGGCGGTGGTTTCATTGCTAAGCTCATTTCAACCTGCGCGTTTTGGGCCTGTTTTGCCCACGGTGGTGCCGTTTTTTTGGCATGACCATGTTGCGAATTGCCGCGATTTGCAACATGGTGCCCACAATTTTGGCGCTTAGCGGTGTCCCAATCGTGACTTGGTGCTGCGACCTGTTAATAATGCATTCTGAGCAGGTGTGGCCGACTTGTTGATAACTTTTTGAAAAAAAGTGGGGAAAAGTGGAGGAATGTGGAGGAAATAGTTGTATTTTTGACAAAATGATTTTGGATAATGAGTTTTATAGGTAAATATTATGGCAAGGCAGATGCAAAAAACAGAGTTTTTTTGCCTGCCCAGTTCCGTAAGATACTATTGCAGACAGCTCAGGACGAAGATATCCAGCTGGTTGTAAGAAAAGATATCTTTGAGAATTGCCTGGTTATTTATCCTATGGAACAATGGGAGCTGGAAATTGGCAAACTCCGTGCCGGTCTCAACCGTTTTGACAGTGCCAAGCAGATGGTGTATAGGAAAATGGTTTCTGAGGCTGTGTGTGTGACTCCGGATGCAAACGGACGTATTCTCATACCCAAACAGTTACTGGAAAGTATAGGTGTGTCTGACGGAATTCTGTTTGTAGGAATGGAACAGACTATTGAAATGTGGGCTGCCGCATCTGAAGCCAGTGTTGATGAAATGTTTATGAGCGACGAAGATTTTGCTGAAAGTGTAAGAAAATTGATGTTGGAGTGAATCAAACAATAAGATATAGAAGGTGGACCAAGAACAACAATATCATGTTCCTGTATTGCTACACGAGAGTGTAGAAGGACTGGTTACCAATCCGGACGGGGTTTATGTGGATCTTACATTCGGAGGCGGTGGCCATTCAAGGGAGATATTGTCCAAACTTTCGTCATGCGGACATCTTTACAGTTTTGATCAGGATGCTGATACTTTGATTAACAGACCACAGGATCCGCGTTTTACATTCGTATATTCCAATTTTCGATATTTGAGTAATTTCCTGCGCTATTACGGTGTTGGAAAAGTGGACGGCATATTGGCTGACTTGGGCGTTTCATGGCATCATTTTGACGATGAAAAGCGCGGCTTTTCCTTCCGCTTTGATGCTGATCTGGATATGCGTATGAATCAAAAGGGAGGAAAATGCGCATGCGATGTACTGAATACATATCCGGAAGACAAACTGGCAGATATTTTCTATTTGTACGGGGAGCTTGGCAATGCCCGTAAAATTGCTTCCAGAATTGTAACCGGCAGGGGAGTGAAACCTATAAGAACAACATCGGATCTGACTGATATTGTAAATCCTCTGATGGGTTATGACCGGCAGAAAAAAGATCTGGCCAAATTGTTCCAGGCTTTAAGGATAGAGGTTAATCATGAAATGGATGCGTTGAAAGAGATGCTTGAGCAAACGGTCGATGTCCTTTCTTCAAATTCCAGACTTGTGGTTATTACCTATCATTCTCTGGAAGACAGGATGGTAAAGAATCTGCTGAAAAGCGGAAACGTGAATGGAAATGTGGAGCAGGATTTTTATGGTAACAGAAATGTTCCTTTCAGGCAGATGGGGAAACCTGTATTGCCTTCTGCTGGAGAACAGCAGCGCAATCCCCGTTCCAGAAGTGCAAAATTGCGTATTGCGGAAAAAATATGATATTCAAGTCTATGGATTCAGAAGAAGATGATATCTGTATTGATCAGATTGAACCTCTGACCGATGCTGGAGAACCTGTTGACAACGGGGCCGATACGTTTTCTGAGCAGGAAGATGTTCAGACCGTCAGGACTATCCGGAATTTTGTTGTCACTTTCAGAAGGATACTCTCCTTTGACTGGATAACAAATGAATTCTTCCAAAGACAGGTAGCGCTTGGAATTCTGTTTGTGATATTGACAATAGTCTATATAACCAACAGGTATATGAGTCAGCGTGAACTGGTCCATATTCAGGAATTGAAGGTTGAAAAACAGGAAAAGATGTATATATGGCTGAATACACAAAGCGATGTTTCGGCATCGACCCGTCCGTCAACCATAGAGAAAATGATAAAAGAGGCTGGATTTGATTTGAATACTACATCTACAGCTCCTTATATGTTGCCTTTCGATAGAGAAGAATGAATAGCCAGAAGAGAATATTGAACAAACGCATCACGTGGGTGTTTATTGCAGCACTTGTGCTGAGCCTGTTTGTCATTTTCAGGATAGTCAGAATTATGTTCGTTGAAAGATCTTACTGGCAAACAGTTTCAAGTCTTTATTATAAGGATAATATTGTGGTTAATCCCAGGCGTGGCGATATTCTCAGCGATACGGGAATGCTTATGGCCAGTTCTTCTCCCCAGTTTGCCGTATTTATGGATTTTGGCAGCGGAAGGAGAGATGCTTCTGGAAAATATGTCGCTGATTTGAAGGATCAGCAGAATAAAGATACACTGTTCAACAATTATTTGGAAAGCGTCTGTCTTGGCATGACAAAAATTGTCAAGGGTTCAACTTTCCAATACTGGAAACAGCATTTTGAAGAAGGCCATAATAAAAAGAGCAGATATTATCCGTTGACAAAAGCAAGCGCGCCGCTTTCTTACAACCAATATATGGAACTGCGTAAACTGAAGTGGTTTAATCCTATAAACACCAATTGGTTCTATTCTGTAACGAGTAATACTTCAAGGACATATCCGTATGGCTCTCTTGCAGGCCGTGTTGTAGGCAAAATCCATATTGCCGATGACAACAAACCCCGTTTCGGTCTTGAATTGTCTTTTGACTCTATTCTTAGAGGTACTCCTGGCATTGCCCATCAGGAACAGTTGCAGAACCGTTCAAGAGATGTGATTGATATTCCTGCAATAGACGGTTCTGACGTTTATACAACAATCAATATTGAAATGCAGGATATTGCCGAACAGGCATTGCGTGCTCAGATGGCTGCCAATAAGGCTGCTGTGTGGGGAACCGCCGTTGTTATGGAGGTTGAAACAGGTGCAATCAAGGCAATGGCCAGTCTTGATGTTGTCGATAAGGATAAAAGGACCTTGGCGGAGATACGTAACAATGCAGTGGTTGGCTCATATGAACCAGGCTCCACTTTCAAAACGGCATCTGTTATGGTTGGTATGGACCAGGGGTATATAAAGATGAGTGACGAGGTCAATACCGGAAAGGGTATCCATCATTTCTATCATGATGATTTGAAAGACCATAATTTCAAGGGAGTCAATGTGGCGAACAGCGGATATGGTGTTATTGATGTACCTCATATACTGATGTATTCCAGTAACATTGGTGTTGCCTGTCTTATTGACAAGCATTACCATCAGAATCCTTCAAAATATATTCAGGGAATATGTAATCTTGGCTATGACATGCATTGGGATATGCAACTTCTTGGTGTTGACAAACCGAATATTGAGAAACCGTCAGATAAGGGCGTTTATTGGTATGAGGACCGTTTGGCATGGACATCAATCGGTTATAACGTCTCTTTCCCGATAATCAATACGCTGGTATTCTATAATGCCATAGCAAACAACGGTAAACTTGTTGCTCCAAGACTGGTTAATTATGTCCGTAATGGCGATGTTGTTACCGATTCATATCCGGTAACGGTTGTCAAGGAAAAAATCTGTTCGGATACCGTACTGGTCCAAATAAGGCAGATGCTTGAAAGGGTTGTCAGCGAGGGCCTGGCAAAGGATGCCGGATCAACCCATTTCAAGGTGGCTGGAAAAACCGGAACAGCACAGCATTCCAAAGGAAAGTCCGGCTATAAGGATGGCGGAGTAGAGTACCTGCTCTCGTTTTGCGGTTATTTCCCTGCCGATGCACCCAAATACAGCTGTGTGGTAGCAATCTATTCAGATGGCGGAAGAGCAAGTGGCGGCGGTGTTTGCGGTCCTGTTTTTCATGAAATTTCTGAGAAGATTATGGCAATGGTCCAGACCCGTCCGGTTGAGGAAGGTCTTGATACCAGGCATGACTGGACTCCGGTTGTATCTGTAGGCGATGAAAGCAGCGCAAGGCGGCTTTTGAAAATACTGCAAATGGATTCCAGGAGAGATATTCCTATTGCACCTGTTCCTGCTGTTGAGATGGGTGTTGTTCCGAATGTTGTGGGAATGGGATTGGCAGATGCCTTGAATCTTCTTGAAACATGCGGAATGCAACCGCAGGTAAATGGGGTTGGTTATGTGGTCAAACAGCAACCCAAAGCTGGTGCAAAGATGAAAATGGGAGATAAAATTGTAATAACACTTGATGTAAAGTAATAGATTGGCCAATATGAAACTTGAAGATTTAATTAAAAGAATCAAAACCATATCTGTGTTGGGAAATCTGCAGACAGATATCCAGTCTGTCCAGATTGATTCAAGAAAAGTGGAGCCCGGGTGTATGTTCGTTGCAATGCGTGGTGTTTCCATGGATGGTCATGATTTTATTGACAGCGCTATTGAAAAGGGCGCCGTTGCGGTCTTTTGTCAGGATTTGCCAAGCTTAATCAATCCCAATGTGACTTATGTTCAAGTCAGTAACGTTGAAGATTGCGTAGGCGTGTTGGCATCGGCATTTTACGGCAATCCGTCAGATTGTTTTGAGCTGATAGGGGTGACCGGAACAAACGGCAAGACAACAATAGCAACGGAACTCTTTAATCTTTTCAGAAAATTGGGCTATAGCTGCGGACTGTTATCTACAGTATGCAATTATATAAATGACCAGGCAATACCGTCAACCCATACAACTCCCGATGCAATAAGTCTGAACTCAATATTATGCAGAATGGCGGCAGCAGGCTGCAAGTATGTATTTATGGAGTGCAGCAGTCATTCAATTGCCCAAAAGCGTATAGGAGGTCTGAATTTTTCAGGTGGAATTTTTACAAATCTTACAAGAGACCATTTGGATTACCATAAGACAGTTGAAAATTACCGGAATGCAAAGAAAAGCTTCTTTGATTCGTTGAAACCCGGTGCATTCATGGTAACCAATCTTGATGACCCGAACGGAATGTTTATGGCTCAGAACTGCAAGGCCAGGGTTGTGACATATTCTCTGAGAAGTATGGCAGATTTCAAGGCAGTTCTGCTGGAATCACATTTGGACGGCATGCTGCTCAATATAAACAACTGCGATGTGTTTCTAAGGTTTGTAGGCCGTTTCAATGCAAGTAACATGCTGGCGGTTTATGCTACGGCTGTTATGTTGAAGCAGGAACCTGTCAAAGTTCTTACAGCCATGTCAGAACTGACTCCGGTATCGGGCCGTTTTGAAACAATCCGCTTCAGGAAAGGCTTCACTGCTGTAGTCGATTATGCGCATACTCCCGATGCCATAGCAAATGTTCTTACGGCTATAAGAGATGTTATGAACGGGAACGGAAAACTTATCACAGTGGCAGGTGCCGGCGGAAACAGAGATAAGGGGAAACGCCCTATGATGGCGAAAGAGGCCGTGAACGGCAGCGATGTTGTCATATTGACTTCTGACAATCCGCGCTTTGAGGAACCGCAGGATATTCTGGACGATATGCTGGCCGGTGTCCCGAAAGACAAATCAGATAAGGTCCTTTCAATTGTTGATCGTGCCCAGGCTATAAAAAGCGCCGTTATGATGGCTCAGAAGGACGATGTCATTCTTGTGGCGGGAAAGGGACATGAGGATTATCAGGAAATAAAGGGTGTGAAATATCATTTTGACGATAAAGAGGTTCTGAATAATTTAAACTTGTAATATTATGCTGTACCATCTGTTTGATTATTTGCAAAATACATACAATATACCGGGAGCGTCTCTGTTTACATACGTAACCTTCAGAATGGCGTTTGCTCTGGTTCTGTCCATATTCATTTCTGCATGGTTTGGAAAATTCTATATCAAGCTGTTGCGCAAATACCAGATTTCCGAAACGCAGAGAGATGAGAGTATTGATCCGTTCAATACTCAGAAAGTTGGCGTACCTACAATTGGCGGTATTATAATCATTACAGCCATTCTTGTACCGGTATTGCTGATATCCAACCTTAAAAATGTATATACATTCCTTATGGTGGTTACAACATTGATACTTGGCTGCATAGGTTTTGCCGATGATTATATAAAGACATTCAAAAAACGTAAGGATGGCCTGAACGGTTGGGTCAAAATAATGGGGCAGATAGTTTTGGGACTGATAGTGGGCCTTACTCTGAGATATGCACCAAGTGTTGTGATAAATGAAACGGTTGACACCAGAATTGAAAACAATATTGAGACTATCGTGAAAAGTCCTGACGTGAAGTCAACCAGAACAACAATCCCTTTCTTCAAGAATCATAACCTGAACTATGCTGATCTGTTCAGTTTCCTTGGTCCTGTAAACAAGTATAAGGCTGGTTGGGTATTTTTTGTATTGCTGACCATATTCATAGTGGCGGCTGTTTCCAACGGTTCCAATCTTAATGACGGAATGGATGGAATGGCTACCGGCAACTCCGCAATCATAGGTCTGACTATTGCTTTGCTGGCCTATGTCTCAAGTAATCTTGTGCTTTCCGGATATCTGAATCTTATGTATGTTCCCGGAAGCCAGGAAATTGTAATCTTTATGGCAGCTTTTGTGGGAGCTCTTGTAGGTTTCTTGTGGTATAATTCATATCCGGCTGCTGTCTTTATGGGCGATACCGGTTCTCTTACAATTGGAGGCATCATTGCTGTTGCGGCAATATGTATCCATAAGGAATTGCTGCTTCCGCTTCTCTGTGGAATATTCCTGTTCGAGAGCCTTTCCGTAATACTTCAAAGATGGTATTACAAAACAGGAAAACGCAAAGGCGTACACCGCAGATTGTGGAAACGCACTCCTGTTCATGACCATTACCGTACATCTTTGAGTATAGTTGAAAAATATGATCCGGGTTGTATTGTCAAATTCAAAGGCAGCAGTACTCTTCAGCATGAAACAAAAATCACATTGCGTTTCTGGATTATCAGTATCGGTCTTGCCGTATTTACATTGTTAACACTTAAAATCAGATAGTAATGAATAAACGTGTTGTTGTTATTGGCGCGGGAGAAAGCGGTGTGGGAGCCGCAATTCTGGCAAAGGCAAAGGGGTTTGATGTTTTTGTATCTGACAGTTCACTTATTAAGGATTTTTACAGGGAAGAACTGGATAAACGGAATATCGAATGGGAACAGGGCTCCCATACTCTGTCAAAGGTGCGTGAAGCCGACCTTGTAATCAAAAGTCCGGGAGTTCCAAATACCGTTCCTTTGATACAGGAATACATGGAAAAGAATATACCTGTTATTTCAGAGATTGAATTTGCTGGCAGATATACCGATGCAAAAATGATTTGCATCACCGGCAGCAACGGAAAGACAACTACCACATCGCTGATATACCATATCTGTAAAATGGCTGGACTTGATGTTGGTCTGGCCGGAAATATCGGCAGCAGTCTTGCATGGCAGGTTGCCGAGAATGACCATGAGTATTATGTAATAGAACTCAGCAGTTTCCAACTGGACAATATGTACGATTTCAGAGCGAATGTTGCTGTGCTTATGAATATTACTCCGGACCATCTGGACAGGTATGATTACAAAATGCAGAATTATGTCGATGCCAAAATGCGTATTATCCAGAATCAGACTATAGATGATGCTTTTGTGTTCTGGAACGATGATCCTATCATTCAGCGCGAATTGAAAAAGTACGGTCTGAAGGCAACTTTGTATCCTTTCTCAGAAACCAATCTGGAAAATTCGGATCTGGCTGCATATACCCAAAACGGGAATCTTGTGTTTACCCGTCCGTGTGACTTCAATATGGAACAGGAATCATTGGCATTGACCGGTTTGCATAATCTGTACAATTCAATGGCGGCAGGTATTTCCGCAAACATTATCGGTATCAAGAAAGAAACAATCCGTAAGGCGTTGCAGACATTCAAAGGTGTTGAACATAGGCTTGAGTATGTAACTCAGGTTGACGGAGTTGACTATATCAATGATTCTAAGGCTACAAATGTGAACAGCTGCTGGTATGCTCTGCAAAGCATGAAAAAGAAAACCATTCTGATTCTTGGCGGTAAAGACAAAGGAAATGATTATAACGAAATAGCTGATCTTGTACGTCAGAAATGCGTTGGACTTGTATATATGGGACTTCACAACGAAAAACTGATAGATTTCTTTAAAGATTTTGGAATTCCATATGTAAGTTGCGATGCGTTGGACAAAGCGGTAAATGCAGCCCGCTCAATGGCAAGACCAGGCCAGACGGTTCTTCTCAGTCCGTGTTGTGCCAGTTTTGACCTTTTTACAAGCTATGAGGACCGCGGTGACAAGTTCAAGAACTATGTGAAAGGTATTAACTCATAAATAAGCAGTTGTAATATGGGATTATCAGAAAAATATAAGGATTATTTTAAGTTTGACAAGGTCATTCTTATCATCATTCTTTTGCTTATGGTTGTTTCTGTGATAGAAGTATATAGTGCAACCAGTTGGTTTACCCATGGTCAGGCAAACTTTATGTCACCGTTGAAATCCCATATCATCAATTGTTTTATCGGTCTGTTTGTAATGTTTGTGGTTTTCTGTATTCCATACAACAGCTTTAAGATTATCAATAAGTTCATCATAATGCCGGTCTCTTTGATAATGCTGGGCATTCTGGCCATCAAGGGCATGACAGCAGATACTCCACAGCGTTCAATAGACTTGGGATTCATGAATTTCCAGGCATCGGAACTGGCAAAAATCGGCCTTATCCTATATATTGCCAGAGAATTGGAGATACTGCCAAGCAATATTGAAGAACAGAAACCAAGGTTCTACAGAATGTTATGCTGCACAATTGTGTTCTGTCTGATGATTATTCCCGAAAATCTGTCAACGGGCTTGCTGCTGGGCTTTATGGTTTTTGTAATGATGTGGGTTGGACATGTTGATAAAAAATATCTGCTAAGCCTGCTTGGGGTAGTGCTCCTGTTGGCATCTGTTGCGATACTCCTGTTCAAAACGATTCCGCCGGAAAAAATGGAAAATTTGCCCGTGTTGAGCAGAACCACAACATGGCAGGCACGCGTTCTGGATTATTCCAATAAAGGCGATGAACAGAGTGAAAATACACCGCAGGAATATTTTATGAAAATTGCTCCGGACAAACCGCAGGAAACCAGAGCCAATATAGCAATAGCATCTTCCAACATATTGGGAAAAGGACCTGGGAATTCCGACCAGAGAGAATACCTCAGAGAGGCAAGTAACGATTTCATGTTTGCCATAATTGTAGAAGAGTTGGGACTCGTACCGGCAATTTTTGTGATTGCCGCCTATCTTGCGCTGTTGTACAGGATTGTAAAACAGGTCAGGAACTGTAAGGCAAAGTTCCCTGCGTATGTGTTGACAGGTATTGGGGTAGTGATGTTTGCCCAAACAATGATAAATATGCTTGTGGCTGTCGGCTCTATACCGGTAACCGGTCAGTCCTTGCCTTTTATTACGCGTGGAGGCTCATCAATATTGATATACTCGGTAATGATGGCATTGGTTCTGAATATCAGCAGAGAGAATATTGTCCAATCCGATTTGGCAAGAAGTAATGCAGATACCGGCGATAATGCCAGTGCTGAGTATTTTAATGAATAAAATTTTAGCATATGAGTAACGGTTTGAAAGTAATTGTCAGTGGTGGAGGAACTGGCGGGCATATTTTCCCTGCCATATCCATAGCCGATGCCATTAGAAGTCTGGAACCCCAAGCAGAAATTCTTTTTGTAGGTGCATTGGGACGGATGGAAATGACCCGTGTTCCGCAGGCCGGATATAAAATAATAGGTCTTCCTGTAATGGGCTTTGACAGAAAACATATCCTGAAAAATATCAAGGTAATGTACTGTCTTATGAAAAGCCGCAGAATAGCCAGACGTATTCTGAAAGAATTCCGCCCTGATATTGCAATAGGTGTTGGCGGATATGCCAGTGGTCCAATGTTGAAAGAGGCTGCAAGAAAGAATGTACCTATTCTGATTCAGGAACAGAACTCGTATGCCGGTGTAACAAACAAACTTCTGGCAAAAGATGCCAAAGTGATATGTGTGGCATATCAGAACATGGAACGATTCTTCCCGAAAGATAAAATATTGTTGACAGGAAATCCTATCCGTCATAATCTGCTTGTAAATGATTTTACTAAAGAAATGGCCTATTCGGCTTTCGGACTGGACCCTGACAAAAGTACAATTGCCATCTTGGGCGGAAGTCTTGGTGCAAGAACCATCAATGAGAGTGTTATGCACAATCTGGAGCTAATCCGCAAGTCTGCCAATGTTCAGGTGTTATGGCAAACAGGTAAAATCTATTTTGAAGAGATGAAACAGCGTCTGGCACAGACAGAACCTGTATGTAATCTTTTCCCGATAGATTTCATATCGGGAATGAATATGCTGTACAGCATATCTGATCTTGTAATATCAAGAGCTGGAGCAGGCTCCATTTCTGAGTTTGCCATGCTTGGAAAGGCCGTGATTCTGGTGCCTTCTCCAAATGTTGCTGAAGACCATCAGACAAAAAACGCTCTTTCTCTGTCAAAAATGAATGCGGCCGTTTACATACCGGATTCCGATGCAAAAGAAACACTGATACCGAGTGCGTTTGAACTTGCACATGACAATGAGCGCCTTGAGCAGTTGAGAAGTAATATCAAAAACTTTGCAATGCCTGATTCGGCAAGGATAATTGCTGAAAAGGCATTACAGATAGTAGAAACAAATGATTATGACCGATAGAATAAAATCTGTTTATTTTTTGGGAGCCGGTGGTATTGGTATGAGTGCCCTGGTTCGCTATTTCCTTTCAGAAAATATCAAGGTAGCGGGATATGACAAAACAGCAACACCTTTGACAGATGCTTTGATAGCGGAAGGCGCGCAGATACACTTTACTGACGATTCTTCTCTGATTCCTGAATATTGCCGTATTCCGTCAGAAACACTGGTGGTCTATACTCCTGCAATACCGCAGGAACATTCTGAGTGGAAATGGTTCAGAGATAACGGTTTCCAGATAATGAAAAGGGCTCAGGTTCTTGGCGTGATAAGCAGGAACTACAAGGCATTATGTGTTGCCGGTACTCATGGAAAAACTACAACAAGTACCATGATTGCCCATATACTTATGCAGGGAACAGACAAATGCAATGCATTTTTGGGCGGAATTTCAAAGAATTACAAAAGCAATCTTCTGTTAAGCAAGCAAAGTGATTACGTTGTTATAGAAGCCGATGAGTTCGACCGCTCTTTTCATGCGCTGAATCCATTCAGAAGCGTTGTTACGGCCATGGATGCCGATCATCTTGACATATACGGGAACCATCAGAACTATATTGACAGTTTCAAGCAGTATGTTACCCATATACGTCCGGACGGTGATCTCATAGTGAAGAAAGGCCTTGAAGAGTTACTGGCTCCTGCTTTGCAGGATGGTGTCAGGTTATTTACTTATTCGGCATCGGATGGAGGTGATTTTCATGCAGAAAACATCAGAACCGGTAATGGAACTTTGTGTTTTGACTTTGTTTCCAAAGAATATGTTATCCGTGACATTTCCTTGGGACAACCGTTCCCAATCAATGTGGAAAACGGTGTGGCCGCTATTGCCATGGCATTATTGAGTGGGGCTACGGAAGAACAGGTCCGTAAAGGAATGGCTACTTTCATGGGAGCGGACAGACGTTTTGACTTCCATCTCAACACTCCTGATAAAGTTTATATCAGCGATTATGCCCATCATCCCAAAGAATTGCAGCAAAGTGCCCTTTCCATATCGCAATTGTATGCCGCAAGAGAAATCACTGCAATTTTCCAACCTCACTTGTACTCCAGGACAAGAGATTTCTATAAAGACTTTGCCAAAGCCTTGAACTTGTTCTCAAAAGTGTGGCTGGTTGATATCTATCCGGCAAGAGAACTTCCCATTCCCGGCATTACCAGTCAGATTATTGCAGATAATATGGAACCTGGGAAGTGCCTTGGAGTTATCTCCAAAGATAAGGTCTTGCCTCTGGTGGAATCTATCAAGGACAGTGTTGATGTTCTGGTAACCCTGGGAGCCGGAGATCTTGACAATTATGCTGATGAAATAGCTGAAATATTGAAATGATATGAAGAAAGTCCTTGCCATAACAATCTCCTGTCTGTTTGTTGCATATATAACTTTTATTCTGTTGTATCTGCCAAAACAGACTGTTCAGCATGAATCTCCAATGCTTGAACTGGTTTATATGGATTCACTGGGACAATATCTGTTACCAAAAGAAACGGTTCTCAATTTTGTGGAAAATGCAGACACCCTTTCTGCCAGTCGTATTGAAAATATAATGAAACAGCATGTTCTTGTAGAATATGTGGAGTGCTATGAGACAAACAACGGTCACATCAAATGTATGATTTGGTGTAAAGAACCGGTATTGCGGGTATTGGCAAATGCAGGAAATTTCTATCTTTGCAGAAGCGGAGATTTTCTTTCATCGGAATATATCAAAGTCAAACTCCCGGTATTGACCGGATGCGCTGATACTTTGATGTGCAAAACCTGGATTGCCCAATTGGGAACTTTCATTCACGATGATCCATTCTGGTCAGAGCAGGTTGAGCAGATAAATGTTACCGGGAACGGGAATGTTGAAATTATTCCGCGCATAGGAAAACATCTTATTTTCATGGGAGATAATTCCAATCTTGAAAATAAATTTGAAAGACTTATGAACTTTTACAATAACGGACTGAGTAAAATTGGATGGAACAAGTATTCCACAATAAATTTGGCTTTCCAAAATCAGATAGTCTGTAACCTGAATAAAAAATAAAATATTATGGTCAATAATTCTAATCCTATTGTAGCCGCAATTGAAATAGGCTCAAGTAAAATATCTGGAATGGCCGGACAAAAGTGTGACAACTGCTTGAAAGTATTGTCATACAGTTCTGTACGCTGCAGTGATTCAGTCCACTATGGCGCTGTTTACAATATGCAGAAAACTGCAGACCATATTGTTGCTGTTATTGACGGATTGGAACATAAGATGAACGGCAGTATTGAACATCTGTATCTGAACTATGCCGGACGCTCTCTGCACACCATTCTATATACGGCAAAGCGCTCTTTTGAGACCCAGGTGACAATTGACGATAATATATTGGACGATATTCAGAACGAGGCAAATGCATCTGTTCCTGAAGAATATCAGCTTATCTATTCAGAAGTTCAGGATTATAGAATAAACGGATCTCAGGCAAGGAACGATAATCCAAACGGAGTATTATGCTCCACCATTGAGTGCAGGTATCAGCTTGTAGTTATTAAGAAACAGTATATTGAAAATATCAGGCAGTGTTTTGATATGGCCAATCACAAGATACTTGACGATGCCATTGTTCCGCTTACTCTTTCAAAGACTATTCTTACAGATATTGAACGCGAAAAAGGATGTGCTCTTATCGATTATGGTGCAGACACTACAACGTTAACCATATACAAGTCCTCAAGACTATGCTTCATCAGGGTTCTTCCAATGGGAGCCAATCTGATTACGTATGATATAATGAACCATTTCCATATTTCTTTTGTTCATGCTGAAGCGTTGATGAATACCTATGGTTTATACAATATCTCCAGAAAGGAACAGGGAAAGAAAGAAGAAATAGCCAAACTGGACGATGCCAACGAGAAGAAAGAAATTCCATTGAAGGAATTGGGACAGATTATTGCAGCCCGTAACGAAGAGATTCTTGACAACGTCATGAATCAGATCAGTAAGTCCGGATACGCGGATATTCTCTACGGCGGTGTAGTCATGACAGGTGGTGGCAGTAATCTTAGAAAGATGGACGATCTGATAAAACAGCAGTACACAAAGATCTATAAATTCCGTATAGCAAAAGTACTTCCTGTTGATATACATTGGGATTATCCGGATTGGAAGAAGGACGATGGTACCCAACTTGGACTTCTGTCATTGATTATGAGAGACCATAATGAAAATTGTGCCACAATAACTGAAGAAACGTGGGAACAACCCATAGATATTTCTCAGGCGTCAGATTCTCAGATTGTTACAAATGACTTGTTTGATGATTCTCCAAAAGTTTCATCAACGGTAGAGGCTAAAACAAAGCGTATTGAAGAATTTGAACAGAAATCCGGAGAACAAGATGTTGAGACTTCTAAAAACGGTAAGACTTCAACCAAAAAAAACTTCTGGAAAGTCTTTTCCAAAGTGACATCCTCAACAGAACAAATCCTGTTCAATGATGATAATAATGATAATGCTAACTCTTAATAATCTCTGATATGGATTACAACAATACTATTAATGAATTGAGAGAAAATTCAACATTGGATTTTGATTTCTCTTTAAACGAACATCCGTCTATCATCAAGGTTATTGGAGTTGGTGGCGGTGGCGGAAATGCCGTAAAGAATATGTACAAAGAGGGAATCCACGATGTTTCTTTTGCTCTTGCCAATACCGATGTCCAGGCAATGAGAAACTCTGAAATACCTATCAAGATAGCTCTTGGAGAAAATGTTACCGGTGGTCTTGGTGCCGGCGACGATCCTAATGTAGCCAGAGAGGCTGCAGAAGAGAGTGTGGAAGATATCAAGAAGCTCTTTATGGATGGGACCCATATGGCCTTTGTTACTGCCGGAATGGGTGGCGGTACAGGAACTGGCGCTGCTCCCGTTATTGCCCGTGTTGCAAAAGAGTCAGGTATGCTTACAATAGGTGTTGTAACCATTCCATTCAGGTTTGAACTTAGAAAGAAAATCAAACAGGCTCTGAAAGGTGTTGTTGAAATGTCAAAACATGTAGATGCACTTCTTATAGTCAAGAATGACAAACTTCTTGACATGTTCCCTACCGTATCTGCAACGCAGGGTTTTAAAATAGTAGATAAGACTCTATACGATGCAACGAAATCTGTTGCTGAGATTATTACCATCCAAGGAGATATAAACCTTGACTTTCGCGATGTGAGCAAAATCCTGAAAGATGGCGGTGTGGCCCTTATGAGTTTCGGTACAGGTAGTGGAGACGGCCGTTTGGAAACCGCTATTAACGAGGCGTTGACATCGCCTTTGTTGCATAATAATGATATTTTTTCGTCTAAAAAAGTCCTGTTCAACATATATCAGAGCGAAAATCCAGATTACCAGCTTAAGGTTTCTGAGTTTTCAGAAGTGGACCGTTTTACAGAACGCTTCTCCAACGATGATATAGAAGTTATCTGGGGTCTTGCTACCGATCCTACACTTGGAGACGAGGTCAAGATTACCATTCTTGCAACCGGATTCGGTATCAATGAGCAGATGTCAGAATCTAACCTTGACATTATCATTGACGGTATGTACGAGGGTAAGGTTGGACGCAAGCAGTTATGCATTTACCAGATGACCGATGAGGATATGGATAATGACGAATTGTTGGCACTCTTTGAAAAATACGGTACATATTCAAGAACATCGGCTCAATTGAGCGAGATAAAAAAATTGTCAAAATAGTCTCTCCTTCCATAAGGAGCCACAGTCATTGTCAATGTGATTATTGCCATTACTGCGGTTATTTATTAGAAGATTGTATCTGTTACCAATCCAGTGGTTCATTGAACATTCGTTATTTTAGAATCTGTTTTGAAATGTTCCAATTAATCTTTTACAAATCTTTTCGGCTGAAAATTCGTTTCCTTTCAGTTATTATGGAACCCCATAACGCCTTCAATGAAACAAATTTTCATCTCAAAAATCTTTCATAAAATTTTTAATCGAACATTTCAAAACAGATTCTTATTATGAATAATAAATTACTGTATGAAAAGACTAATCTTTATTACAATTTTATTGCAATTATGTGTAGCTTGTGGATTCTCTCAGACAGAAGATTTGTTCACATGGGAAAATAATAGAGTAGTGCCAAAAGCAAAGTTTACTGCTACAAACCAGCCGAATGAACAAGATATGTCAATGATAGTTGCTGGTACGTATTTACATAAAACAATTCCAGTCAGTTCTTCCAATGGACAATACAACATATATGTTGAGACTCGTAGTGAAAGTGATGATGTTGATTTTGATGAATTTTACGTTGTAAGGTTGTTTGACTCAGATAAATCTTCTGTGTTGCTTAGTATGATAGGGGCGGGTTTTTTTACTACAACAAGATGGTTGAGTAAGGATCCAGACGATTTAAATTTATTTATTCAAGTTCCATTGGATGAAAATAGTTATGCATTAATATTTGCAGGTTGGTATTGGTATCCCAGCGTTATTCCAGGTGAGATGATTATAGTTGTAATAAATAAAAATGAAGCAACTCTTGTGTATGATGGTGCCGCTGCCTCCATATCTTCTAATGGTTATACATTGACGCCCGATTCATTTTCAATGGATTTTGTGAGTAATCTTTCTGGATTAGTTCTGAATGAAATAACAGACCAGTTTGAAGAAGTGGGAGAAGGACTCAGCGGAAAAACCAAATATACACTGTATAAAGAAGGAGCCATGCTTAAAATAAGAACATGGCAATAGATGATTCTTTTCAACACATAATTATTTTATAAAACTAACGAACTATTGATGAATAGTATGAAAAATAATTTGTTAACATTGGTTGTTGTATCATTTATATGTACCACATCTTCTTTTGCGCAACAAAGTTTGTTCACATGGGATAAAGAAAATGTTGTTGCAGACGATGTTTTTATTTCATTAAATAGGTCTTTATCTTATAGTTGGATTAATGAAAGACTACATGATGCTCCTTTACTTCATTCAATTCCAGTTAGTTGCAGTAATAATCAATATGACTGTGTTGTCCAACTATATGGAACAAAAGGCATAAATAATTATTCTAGTTTTCTTTTCTTTGAAATAATTAATCAACGAGATGATAAGTTGATTTATAGAAGGTTCGGATATTACGATTTGAGCACAACGCATGCTTTGAGTCGTATTGAGGGAGATACCAATTATTTTAGAAAGGTAGATTTGGATGATGTAAGCTATGCATTGTTCTTTTCCAGTTTTGATATAGAGTGGGATGAGACAGTTGGAGAAATGATTATTGTTGTAGTCAGTAAAAATGTCGCGACTCTTGTATTTGATGGTCCTGCAGCTGTGATTTCTCCTGCAGATTTTGATTCGGAAGAATTTTCCATGGATTATATAACTGATGGTACAGATATGATAAATCCAGAAACAGGTCTACCTGATTTTTCTCCTGATAAACTTGCAGAAAAAACCAAATACAGGCTATATAAAGATGGTAATGTACTGAGAATTGTGAGTTGGGTAGATGGTGACGGGCCAATACTCAATTAGTTGAATGTCAAAACCAGGGAATAGGATATGCTCTTCTGTAAATATCATAGATGTATTTCAATTAGCAGTGTAATCATTACATTATGTTGCGTGCAGTTGTAGTACCGTGTGAAAGAAGTATAAATGAGATATGAGAAAAATTTGTTTGTTTTATTTATTGCTGACAAAGATAT
>JAKSIP010000003.1 GCA_024398715.1 Bacteroidaceae bacterium | reverse complement strand
AAACGTGCACAGATGAAATGTGCATTGCGTAAAGCTACCGAACAAGGCTTGGCCGAAGGTCGCGCCCAAGGCTTTGAACAAGGCCACTCAGAAGGACTGGAACTAGGCCGTGCAGAAGGCCGTGCAGAAGGTGAATTAAACAAAGCTCTTGAGACTGCACGCAAAATGAAAGAAGCTGGCATTGCTGTAGACATAATTTGTCAATGTACAAGCCTAACAAAAGAACAGGTTGCGGCTTTGTAACAGACAGCAATCATTCACCAACCAAAATAAACACTCCAGTCTGTCTTCATTGGCGGCTGGAGTTTTCTATTATTATACGGGACGGTGTTGGGAAATGTGGGGAATGACAACACGGTCCCCCTCAAAACCCGCAAAATACTGGGAATGGTGCGGTGTTTTGACGCAAATCCCAACACGGTCCATGGTTATGTCACTACAGAAGAGCTAACGTATTTGGATATATGCGTGTTGGACACTTTTATGGCTTTGAGAGCAAGCTCTCAGCCATATTCCAACAAAAAAGCAGTTCCCGTGGGGAACTGCTCATTAAGATTGCGGAGAGAGAGGGATTCAAACCCCCGGTACGTTTCCGTACGGCGGTTTTCAAGACCGCTGCAATAGATCACTCTGCCATCTCTCCAAACTTTCAAACATGCGGAAAACCGACGCTTTCCTTAAAAGCGGTGCAAAGATACATTCATTTTTTGAGTCTTGCAAACATTTTGAAAAATGTTTTTTTCCATCTTATGAAAAATACTATATTTGCAGAATAGTTTCTCAATATAAAAAACCATTAATATACGAATGAGCAAAGTAAATACTGAAAACAAAAAAAGCAATGCAATCGGCGCATTCCTTGAACAATACAGCTTCTTAATGGGCATAGTGCTGATTATTATTGCCTGGCCTAGTATTACACTATGCCTGAGACCATTCATTGAGCGGCTCGGAGACCTGTCTCTATTCATATACAACACAGAGTTCTTCAACCAGAAAGTATTCACACCGGCAGGCACATTGGATTACATATGTTCCTTCCTGAACCAACTGCTGTTCACACCGTGGCTTGCAGCATTGCTTCTGATTACGCTTTGGCTTGCAGCATACGCGCTTGCAGTCAGACTGTTTGAATTGAAGAAAAGCCATACCATATTGGCACTGGTTCCAATAGCTTTACTACTGTGTACAATTACCGGTTATGGCAGAAACATATATTTCCTGAGCAACCAGAACATTTTTTACACTTCTACTATAGGATACCTGTTCGCCCTGTGCATTGCAACATGCAGCAAGAAGTGTAGCAAATGCCTTACATGCAAACTTGTTACAATTGCTATTGCAGGTACAGCAGGTTATCTGATAGCCGGAACATACGCACTGCTGGGGCTTGCAATAATTGCGGTCATGTCAATTGCAGAGACACAGTTAAGTGTAACATATAGAGTAGCCGCAACCGGCACAGCTGTTATTACCGCAGCCATTTTCCCACTCTATTTCTGCAAACACTATATTGCCGGAATAGAATTTGTGAATTTCACAACATACAACTGTTGCAATATTGTTCCTTTCATACTGCTGGCCATATATACCATATTGCTTGCATTTTCGAAACAACTGAATGACAAAAAAACGGTATTGGAGTTTTCATGCGCAATTGCAGCATCTGTACTGGCAATCATTCTTACAAACGGAGTTGACAGACAGTTCGCAACAGAACTCAAGATGTTCCAGGCACTGGAAAAAGAAAATTTTGAAGAAGTGCTGGAAATGTACGATGACTATGCCGGCAAATGCATTTCCGCAAACAAAAAAAGTTACATATCACTGAAAAAGTCAATATCAGGACAGAAACGTACCAAACAGGCTGACATACTCAGCGGCTATTACAGAGATACATATAAAACACCAAGCAGAATCATGTCCCAGTTCAGACTGATTGCACTTGGGCGCACAGGACAGATAGGATCAAAACTGTTCTCTTCTATGACCGGAGAAATTGACCGCAGTTCAAAACTATCATACTCAACAATGCTGTTTGAATATGGTCCTACTTTCTTCAACAACTGGGGCGTGTTCAGCAGCGCATACGTTTGGGCATCGGGCAACAGCATACACTCCGGATGGAACTACTACAATCTGAAAGAATCTGTAATAGCCCTTATGCTCAAGGGAGACAACGAACTTGCAGGGAAATATATTGACATACTTTGTGCTACAAAGGTTTACAGAAAATGGGCAGAAGAACAGAAACAGTATATTCAGACTGGAACAGCCGCCACAAACAGCAAGTACCGTTACATGCAGGCACTGGACTGTCCAAGAGAAAACCAATACATTTCAAGTTCAAGAGATATTGAATCATTTCTTGTCCATCATTTTGCCCTATGGGACAAACAACCCGAAAAGATTACTCCTGAATATGCGGAATGCGCCATGCTTTGGTCCATATATTCACAACAGATTCCTGAATTCTGGACTGCATTCAATAAATATATGGAAATAACGGATGCAACGCACATACCACGTTATTATCAGGAAGCGGCATACATGTATGCAACGTTGGAACAACCTGCATTGCTGGAAATCTTTCCTTTCGACAAAGAGATTGCCAACACTTACAAGGATTTTGACAGATTCGCACAAAAAAACCGCCAACTCACAGCAGTTGAAATGCGTAACGAATGTTTTAAAAAGTTCGGTTCCACGTTCTTCTATTTTTACTTTTTTGTAAGAAATTTCCTATAAACAGTATAAAGACACCAATATGAAATCCGTTAGAAATTCAATAGTATCCATATGCCTGATATTTTGCACAGCATGCACAAATATTCCAGACTGTTACACTGACATATCGGGAAATCCTGAAATATTTCCGGATAATATAAATGTTACCATTCCATGCAACATTGCGCCATTGGCATTCTGCTATAAAGAACAGGCGGAGAAATACATCACATCAATATCAAGCGGGAATACAGAATATATTGTCAAAGGCAGGAATGTAGTAATACCAGCAAAAAAATGGAACAAGCTGAAAGACTCATCAAATCAAATAACAATAACAAGCTACGTACAGAAAAACGGGCAGTGGAACGCCTATAAAAGTTTCTCATACTTTGTATCTGCCGATACGATAGACAAATATCTCTCCTACCGCCTGATACCGCCCGGATTCGAGAATTTCAACGAGTTGAAACTGATAGTCAGAGACCTGGAATCTTACGGAGAACGGGAGTTTTACAGCAACAGATACCTGCAGGAACCCGGAAAAGCACAATGCATGAACTGCCACTACTTCAGAAACTACAAAACAGACCAGATGCAGATTCACGTGCGCCAGTACCTTGGGGGAACAATGCTTTTCAACAACGGCAATGTCAGGAAAATCAATCTGAAAAATGACAGTACAATATCAAACGGCGTATATACTGCATGGAATCCCAAATATGATTATATAGCCTACACCACCAATTCAACATTCGAGGATTTACATAATATGGATCATAATCTGATAGAAGTACTGGACGATGCCAGCCAACTGATACTGTATGACATTAATCAGAATACAGTGTCTATGGTTTCAAGCAACAAAAACACACTGGCCTGCTACCCCGTATGGTCCACAGACGGTAAACGCCTGTACTATACGCTTTCGCACATGCCATATTCCGGGAGCGACGAACCCGGAATGAAAACAACCTATTTCTACAACCACAGTTCAGAAATACATTATGACCTGATGTACAAAGATTTTGACCCGGAAACAAAAAAATGGGGCAAAGAAGTAAAAGTAATCGATGCCGCAAAACTTGGCAAAAGCATAACACTTCCACGCGTATCGCCAGACGGACGCTACCTTATGTTCTCAATGGGCACGTATGGCGTATTCCATATATGGCATCATGAATCTGACCTATATCTTCTTGACCTTGAAACAGGGACATACAACAGCATAGCCAGCATCAATAGCAACTATGCGGAAAGCTACCATTCATGGTCCAGTACAGGCAACTGGGTGGTATTTTCAACCAGAAGAGAAGACGCAGGGTACACAAGACTCTATATTGCACATCATAACGGAGACGGAACCTTTGACAAACCGTTTGCACTCCCTACAAAGAATCCACAACATTCAACTTTCCTGATGTATTCATACAATATTCCGGAATTCTCTATTGAAGACATACCATATACAGCAAAAGAACTTGCAAAAATGGTAAAAGAAATGAGCGTTGAATTCATTCCCTACCACGAATAAGCAGCAGGTGACACTTCTATGCACAAAGAGGCCGGCCAAAATTGCTTTTTGGTCGGTCTCTTTGATTCTTATATGGCAGAAATTCAGAACTGTACCCAGTCAATTTCTACAGAGCCGCTTTCAAGAACGGCCTTTACATGGTGTAAGCCCTTCTTACCCTTAACAGAACCATTGGCAACAGCAAATGAATCTGAAGAGATATTTACGGAACCAATCTTGACTCCATCCTGGTACAGAGCAACAACACCGTTACCCTTAGCCATAACAGTAGCATTTTTAGGAGCTTTGGAGAACTGTACAGTATTGTATTGCGCAAACGCACCGGCCTTAGAAAGCAAAAGCTTCCAACCATCAAAATAGTTCTCTGTGTTCAGATAAGCAATGGAAGCTCCGTTCCCAATTTCAGAGTAACGGTCAAGCTGAATCTGGTAATTTGAAGGAGTAATACCGATGCCACGCAATGTAGGCTTTACAACTTTTATAGTACCGTCAGCATTAAAGAAGAGAGAGTCTGCACAGACACTGCGGTTCTTGTCAAAATTTGGTGAATAGTCATTGTGATGATAGAAGAGATACCACTGACCCTTAAAATTGATTACTGAATGATGATTTGTCCAGCATCCGTTGGGATGTTCCTCAAAGAAAACACCTTTGAATTCATAAGGACCAAAGATATTGTCGGCCATACAATAAGCAAGAACTTCTGTACTGTCACGTGCCCACGGGAAAGTCATATAGTATTTGTTGTTGGCCTTGAACAGATATGGACCTTCAACCAGACCTTTGGTAGGGACACCTTCAACGCGATGACTTACACTGCGATC
Organism: Bacteroidaceae bacterium; assembly: GCA_024398715.1. Classification (GTDB taxonomy): domain Bacteria; phylum Bacteroidota; class Bacteroidia; order Bacteroidales; family Bacteroidaceae; genus Colenecus. The sequence continues at coordinate 164,992 of JAKSIP010000003.1, read as the reverse complement.
TGTTGACAACCAATCTTCACTCATTTTTGTGATGGTAATGCCCGGCATAACAAGATAGCCCTGACCGTCATCATCAACAAAAATACACGGGTCAATTCCCATAGGACCTTCCATATATTTCTCCTGCGGTGTATAAGGACCCTCAGGTTTGTCTGCAATGGCAATGCCCACGCGGTTACCGCCACCCCAACGCTGGCCTTCAACAGGTTTTGCACCTGCGGGGAAGAAGAAATAATACTTGCCGTCATGTTCCTTGCAATCTGGAGCCCACATTGAATAACTGGTAGAATTTACCCAAGGAACTTCTTTCTGGTCAACAATCATGCCATGGTCTGTCCAATCAATAAGATTACTGGATGAAAAAACATGATAATCTGCCATACAGAACCAATCCTTGCGCGGATAATCTTCCGGAGCAGGAATATCATGAGAAGGAAAAACAAAAACCCTATCCCCCACTACAAGGGCAGACGGGTCTGCAGAAAACTGGTCTCTGATAATAGGATTCTGAGCAGACACAGTCAGAATAGCCACAGCAGAAACAACGGACAATAAAAACCTCTTCATAAAAATATTATTAATGAATAAAAAATGATTGCTCTGATATGCGAAGATAGTACAAAAAAAGAGAAAACGAACTATAATAAATAAAAAAAGAGGGGCGCCATAAAGCACCCCTCAATATTAAGGAATAAATCTGAGATTTACTTCAAAATAACTTGTCCGTTCAAGATATAGTATTTTCCAGCAGGAACTTCTTCTACACTATTGTAGATAATGCCATTAAGACCGTAAACCAGACCATCCTGAGCCTCTACAATCCGCAGAGCAGCAGTTTCAATAGCCTGCTTGAATTCAGCATCCATAGCAGCCTCAGCTTCAATATAGTTGAATGCACTGTTAAGACCGATAAGAATCATCTGTGGATGATCGGCCTGTGACCAGCCACCCTTACCATCCTGACCAAGTTCGAATGTGAACTTGTCAACATCGAGAGCCAATGTGTCATATGAGACGTTAGAGTTAGGATCTGCTGTCCAGTTGTTGTTTGATTTCAGTGTGAACTGAAGCAAAGTAGAATCAGCTGTCTTGATACGAACATCCCAAGGAGCAGCATCGTCGCAAGCAAGACCAGCACCAACAAGGTACTGACCTGCAGGCAGATTGCTGATTTCCTGAGAAGCCCATAGGCCATTGTTCCAACCGCAACCGATCTGTGAATCGTGGAAAGGATCTGCATCTGTAGCAGCAGCATTGTACCATGCATGACCATAGTAGCGGTCACCTACATTTGCAAGATCGAAGCCTGACAATGTCCAACCCGGCATCTCATTGTAACCGGTAATCTTGTTATTTCTACCGGTTGTGCACCACAACGGGTTAAGTATGAATGCTGTAGTTACGTCAAGATAAGGAACATCTGTAATATTGCCAAGAGTATCCTCAACTTCCTTAGTAGGCATCCAAGCAATATCGTTGTTAGCGAACTTCTTGTAGATAGCCCACTTGACAGCAGTCTTGAGAACATTGATAAAGTCAACATTGTGACCAGTCTGAGCAGCTATCTTATCTGAAATTTTTGCACCTTCAGGAAGTGAGCTCCAGTCAAAGCCAAGAGAATCTGCAAGATCGCTCAAAGCCTGCGGCTGAACCTGATAGAATGCCATACCCTTAAGAAGAACAGTGAACTTGGTAGCAGCATTATTAAGAGCATTAGTAGCTTCTTTGTTAGCTTCTACAGATGCTGTATTGATAGCATCGTAACTAGCATACTGGGCAGCAATAGACTTCAATGTAGCAAATTCTTCTCTATCAGCAAGAGGACCATCAGCATTATTGGTAATAACATTATTTGCATTAGCCAAAGCAGTTTCGAAATCAGAAACAGAAGTCAACAGTTCTTTGAATGCAGAAATATATCCCTTGAGTTCCTCAACCTTAGCATCGTACTGTTTTGGCTGTTTAGCAGACCATACAGAAGCAGCTTCATAATTAGCAGAGAATTCTTTGAACAGCGGGCTGGCTACATATGCAGCACCATTCTGATCAATGAGTTCCTTCATGATAGCAAGCTGATCGTTCAAAGCCTTAACATAGCCGTATGCAGCAGAGTAAACGTTAGTTACAGTAACAGGAGCCAATGCAACACCCTTAGGCGTACCAACTTCGCAAGAGATTTCAATAACATAATCACCCTCTGAAGCAACAGTAAACATAAACTTGTTTTCTGCAAAAGCAACAGCTGACGAACGATCTCCACCAATTTTCATAGCAGAAGGAGCAAGAGCAACATTTGTATTGTCTTCAAGACCGTATACAGTTATCTTAGGATCAGCACCATCGGCACCGTTGCCATCGTGAACACCAAGCGGAGCAGTAATATAATATGAGCCTGCAGCAAGATGCAATTTTGAACCTTCCTGCTTACCATAAATCATAGACTTTGCACCATCACGGTTGCAGAAATAAAGGGTCCGTTTGTATGTAGCAGAACCATCATTGCCCAGAAGACGAACACCAGAACCATAAGTAGTAACATTCTGAGCATTACCATCAGCGTCAATGTAGCTGTCACCAATTCTGTAATCGCCAAACTGCCAGCCAAGAGGCATAGTATTGGCATCAAGTTTCAACCACCAGTCGCTGTTCAAGAATTCAACCATAGCCTGACCCGTTGCATCGCCATAAGTATAGGTAAGTTCTACAGGCTCAGCTGTCTGAGCGCCCTTCTCAACTGCAATGCAGCTGACAATCATCTGGTAGTCACCGTTAAGTTCTTTGATAGATGCAGGAAGAGTAGCAATTACGCCATTCTCATCATCAGGATCCTGTGCAAGAACAAGTTCCTTGCCTTCTTCGCCAAGAGAACCACCGGCAATACGGATGCTTGCACCCTCTTCTCCAATATAAACAGGTTTGGAGAATTTGAACTTGAATACATTGTCTTCTGCAAGAGTCAGGTTGAATGAGCCTGTTTCAGGTTCTACGCTGACAAATGTAGGAGGCTGCTGTGTAATGGAAGTTACGTTGAAAGCACGCTCTGACGGGATAACCAATTCGTTCTGGAAACCAAGAACAACCTTTGTCTTGCTGTATTCCTCATCAAGAGCGTTAGGATATACTTTACCATTGTAAACAAAATCCTGCATCGGGTTAGAGAATGACAGGAATACAGAATCATAGTAGTCTGTTGTCAAATCCTGACCATCTTCAAGGTCTGCCCAAATGTAGAGATATCCGTCTGCATGGAATTCTGCCCATTTAACGGCAACATTCTCAGGTTCGCCTTCCCAGTAACCAACGATAGAAACAGCATCCTCATTTTCTTCAAGAAGATTGATTGCACCGAACGGAGTAGCTGCTGCAAGAGCGGCACCGTTTGTCTGGTAACCAAAGTTTACACGGATAATATCCTGATTTGATTCAGCACCACCGATGAAAGACTTGAAAAGTTTGATATCGTCTACATAATACTCAGAATTCTCTGTCTTGAACCAAGCCTGCATACGGTGAATGTTAGGCTGGTAAATACCTTCAGAATGCCCCCAACTACCAGACCACCAGCCTGCGCGTTCTTTTGCAGTAGCCTCCATCAAAGAGTCTGTAAGATAGAAGAACACACCACTTGCATTAGTCCAAACCTCAGGGTTGAAATCGCCGATTGAAACAGTCTGGTCACCCTTAGAACCATTCCAATACTGCCAACGTACATCGTTGTAGTCAATACCTCTTACAACGAACAATTCTGAATTGGCTGTTGAATTAGCCTTGACACGGTAAGAAACACGGTAAGAAGTGTTGTCCTTGATAAGTCCCTCAGGGAAATACAGACGCAGTACACGCTGATAATCAGCAGCACCTGTTGCATCACCGGTAGTCAGGTGGAATACGTTGTTTTCTTCGTTACCTTCTTCAGGAATAATTTCCCAAGAATCCTGTGTAGTAGCACCATCAGCAGTAAAGTCACTGTACACAGCCTTGTAAATAAGAATTGTACAATCTCTCTGAGCCTCAGGATTTCTCCATTCAATGCTTTGCGAACTGTGAATGTTTTCCCAAATGGTATCTGTTCCATATACCAGATGGCCATTTCCATTCAAAGAGTCCTGTCCGTCATGATCAAAATCATAAACAAACAGAGGCTGCTGGGCAAAGACAGAGGTTAAGCCGCAAAGGGCTAAACCAAGTAATAAGTCTCTTTTCCTCATAGAAATAAAAATTTAGTTAGTAAAAAAGTTAATATAAATTAATTAAAAATTCTGCATTTCACACCTAATGCAACTGCAATGTTACAAATATTTTTCAAAGCAAACAATATTTTCAATAAAAAAAAAAGCAATTCCGCGCCAAATTTAACATTTGACGCGGAATGCGAATTTATAAAAGTTATTAAAAAACTATTACAAAAACAAATTATTCGGGAAGACTCATATACATGGCCGGATTAAGATCGTTCCCGGAACCTTTCAACTTGTTGTACAGTTCAGTATCGAAACCGGGCTGGCTTACTACAGTCTGTTTCTCATCATTGTTATCGTAGAATGTAATGCTGTCATGAGCCTCGTAGAACACATTACGTGCAGCTACATGACGGGCTATGAATTCATTGTCAACATAACCGTTTCCACTTTCTTTGGCACGGTGCAGGGCAATACGCAGCAAATCGGCAAAACGGGAACCTTCAAAGGCAAGGTCAAGAGCCATCTCGTCAACAATATACTTTTCTACCATATCAACCAGAACAGACTCTGCATAAGGCTGCAATATTGTTGTCTTTGCAGAATCTATATATGCAGCTTTGGCGCTTTTGCCAAGTGTCATATAAACTGCATCCTTACCTGTAGATGTTGTGTCAAGGCCTAAAGAGGCAACCCAGAAACTGTCAACATAAGCAACCTGCTCGGCCAGCGTCATATCGTCAGTATAACGTGTTGACAATGTATCAATGTCAAACTCTGACGGCATAGGCAGAACATAATTCGGATCACGAGCGGCATCGCCTGAGCCACGTGCATGAAGACCCATAGTATTGGCGTATGTAGGATATACATAATCATCGTACGGGCTGAATTCATACGGCTGGAAATACTGGTTGGGGAATTCAAGAAGATTGTTGGCAGAAGCCATTTTCCTTTCATAGAATGGGACATATTTGTTCACATTCTGTTCGCACAAACCGTACTTCAGAATACAGAAAGCGGCCTGAGGCATCTTTGCGCGGTTCAAAGCCTCTGCATATCTCAAATAAACGGCATCAAGGGTGTACAGACTGATTTCCCTTTCATCGATCTTGTAGTTTGTCAGATATTTCGAATTGAAAATGCTGCTTTCATCCGTACTGTTATTTGATATATTGATAGTACCTCTTAGACGCAAATCACCTTTATACAATGCATAGGAACTTTCATAATTCTTTGAGTCCAATACATAAACAGTACGCTTCTTGCGGGCATTATCTGCATATACATAGCAGTACTTGCTCAATGCAGAGAAACGTGACAGCGCGTTCGAATAGGTAGCCTGATAGTAATAGTTGTTGTCAACAGTTGATTCGAATATGTCAGGGAGTTTTGAAACATATCCGTTATACTCAGAACTTTCCATTGGAATGAAACAGAGCACCTCGTTGAATGATGAGGAAGTAGAAACGGAACCATCCACATCATCAAGGAAATTGAGGTCTTTTTCATACCAATAACACTTGCTGGAACGTACCGGGCTGTAATCACCGGTTTCAGCATTATAAAGATAATCATGATACATTTTTGCAGCTTTTACATAATTGCCGCTCCAAAGATACAGATCACCAAGAATCAGTCTGATAGGAATGAAAAAAGAAGAAGAAGTCAAACCTGACAAGGTTCCATAACTTGGAAGTTTGCTGTCAACAAGAGGCTCCAATTCAGGAATCAGCTGTTCAGCAATCTGGTCAATTGTAAGATTTGGATAAAGGTCTGCTTTTGCTATATCGCCGCTCATGATAGGCTCAGTAACAAAAGGCACTTTACCGTAAGCAAGAGCAAGCTGGATATATGTCCAAGCCCTGAAACCCTGGATAGCCGCATACTCTCTTTCAAAAACCTTGACATTATTCTGCATCAGCTCCATATCCGCATGTTTCAGGAAATAGTTGCAGTTGTTGATGATAGCATAATATTTTGTAGGAGTATTATACTTGTTGGTCTCCGAGAAATTGAAATTGGCAATCTCGCGGATGTTAATGTCAGCAGTATCAGTCAGAGCAGCAAGGTCGCCACGAAGCTCACCAAGCAAAAAAGTCTGATCTGCAATTGCCTGAATGTTTTTCAGAACTCCCAATACAGAATATACAGAGTCCGATGCCGAATTCAACTGATGGTTATCTTCAAAAGTGGCAATAGTAGAATCAGTATGCAACATTTTCTGGCATGACTGCAAACCAAATACAGCCAAAGCCGTCATTGAAAATATAATATATTTAAATTTCATAACTACTGATTATTAGAGGTTTAATTTAAGTCCGAATGTAACACTACGACCATTCGGAAGCAATCCGCGGTCAATACCGTTTGTCAAAGCATTATTGCTGTATGAGAATTCAGGATCTGAACCAAGATAGTTGGTCAATGTCAGCAGATTGTTTCCTGCTACCCATACGCTGAGTCCCTTGATGAAAGCATTGTAAACAGGAATTTTATATGACAGGGTAACATTTCTGAGACGCAGGAATGAACCATCTTCAATCCAACGGTCAGAGAAACGGGCATTACCCATAGGATCACCATAAGAAGCTTTAGGAACATCTGTAACCTGACCCTCGGCAACCCAACGGTTTGTCAAGGCAACAGTCTGATTCATAAAACGTGAACCGCTTTCAAGTATGGAACGCTGATAGTTGTAGATATCGCCGCCAAGACGATAACCGAACGATGCGGACAATGTAAAGTTCTGAATGGTGAACTTGGTCTGTATTGCTCCGTACAACTTAGGCTGTGCCATACCAATCTTTGTCATATCGCTTTCATCGATAAAGCCGTCGTTATTCAGGTCTTCAAAGATGACATCGCCTGCAGTGAAAGGAATCTTGGCTCCATTCTGTGCCTTGATACCCAAATTGGAGCTCTGGGCTTCGGCAGATGTTGCGAATACGCCATTGGTCTTATAACCGTAGAAATAAGGTGCGGAACCCTCTTCAACACGGACTGTTGCTCCATAATAGGTGAAATCCTTGTGACCACCAGGCAGAGATGAGATTTCCATCTGGTAAGCACCTACAGAGGCTCCGAGTTCCCACTTGAACAGGTTTCTGTTGACAAGCTTTGCGTTCAATGAAACGTCAAAGCCCTGATTCTTCAAAGCGCCGTCGTTGGTCCAGGATTCTTCAATACCTGTCAGATAAGAGAGAGCGCTTGTTGCAAGCAGATTGTTTGTATTGCTCTTGTAGAAATTGGCAGAAAGGAACAGACGGTTATTGATGAAACTCATATCAAGACCGGCTGTCAGTCTGGAAGTGGTTTCCCACTGCAGAGAACTGTTACCGATATTTGCAAGAGCGGTACCTGTTACGCCAAGAATCTTGACCGGAGAGAAATATGTACGTGCTGCTGTATCGTCAAAACCGTCGTTACCTGTCAGGTCATAGCCAAGGTTGAGTTTCATAAAGTTAACAGCCTTGTTCTGCTTGAACCAAGGTTCAGATGTCAGAACCCAAGATGCGCTTACAGATGGGAAAATACCCCATGGAACACCGCACATCTGCAAACCGTTTGATACCTTACCTCCGAATCTTGAAGAAGAACTTACGCCCAATCCTGCAGTCAGATAATAACGCTCACGGAAATTATAGTTACCCTGAAACCACCATGTAAGGGAAATATCGGTATCGTCAACACCATCGGTAGATTTGTTTGCAAGGTCCTTGTTCATATTTGGGGTCTTGTCGTTACCGGAGTTGTAGCCCCACATTGATGTTTCCTTGAAGGAATTCTTCATATAACGGAAACCTGCCTTGAGAGACATGTCATGCTGTTTGAATCTGCGGGTATATTCCGTATATGTATTGCTGAAGAAAGAAAGCTGCTGTGAGTTCTGGGCACCTGAAAGGTTCTGGACAGTACCAATAGTTTCAATCTCGTAAGAAGGTGTACCGTTAAGCGGAGTAAAGTAGTTCTCGTCTACACTGAACAGAGAGAAAGAGAAATGCTCGTTAACAGTCCAGAAACGGTTGATCTGGATCTTTGGAGTAACAGCAAGATTGATCATGCGGCTACCGAAATAGTTCTTGTTGACACTCTCGCCATAAGTGAGGAATGCTACAGGGTTCGGAAGAGAACCGTTGTTACGGCCAAGATCAGCAGACGATGCCAAAAGTTCATCAAGATAGTTGTCTTCCTGAGCCAGATACTGGGAAAGGTTTCCGTTAACATCGTACTCGTACGGTGAAAGGAACGGAGACTTAATCAAAGAAAGGAAACCGGGAGATGAAATCAAACCGTCATCCACATCGTCTTTGACACCGTCGTCACGCAAGTCTCTTGTAACATCGGAATAAGAAGCGTCAAAACGGATGGAAATACGTTTTCCAAGTTTGACATCAGAGTTCAAACGGAGATTGAAACGCTTGAAATCGTTCTTCTTCAAAACTGAATTACCGAATGTATAACCAACAGAAAGGCTATAGTCAGCTATATCGTCACCACCAAGAACGTTGATACTGTACTGCTGGAGGAAAGCCTCTTTATATGTTTCCTTGGTCCAGTCTGTCTCGTTATGGTACGTTTTGTAGTAATAATAATCAGGATCTGACTTGAGGAACTTGAACTCAGTAAGTTTGGTACCTGTACCACCAATCATTTCAGAAGCATAGGCTCTGTACTGGTCGGCGCTCATCATAGAAGGAAGAGTAGGCAGCATCTGATATGCGGCACCTGCAGAAACATCAATACGGGTAGCCATGCTCTTGCCGCTGTTTCTTTTGGTATTGATAAGGATAACACCATTGGCGCCCTTTGAACCGTACACTGCAAGACCGTTCTTGAGAACCTCAACGCTTTCAATATCGTTTACCATGATATTTGCAAGCAGGTTGTTGTAGTATCCGTCATGGAATGTTTCCCTGGTATATTGCATATCCAGAATAACACCATCAAGTACAATAAGAGGCTGTGTATTGACATTCAAAGAGTTGATACCGTTAAGCAACATGTTTACACCTACACCAAGATGACCTGAACGGCTTGTTGCAAGAATATCACCCTGCAGCTTGTCTTCTATCTGATTGTCAATGCTGATGTCCATTGTATTGGCAGATACACCCATTGTTTTGGATTTGTCTCCGCTGAGGTATTTGCTGTAAATAGGAGAAAATACATCAGAGTACATAAGCATATCTGCTGTTGTAACACCACCTGCTATAGGAGCTACGGCATCTGTACAACCTTCAAGAGCAAAAATCAAAGAGGTGATATGTTTCGGAACCGAAATGGCATAAGAACCGTCTTCTCTTGTCATAGCAGAGTAGAGAATATTGTTGTAAGCCTGAACACGCACACCCTGCAGAGGCGAGTTTGTTGCAGCGTCCTTGACAATACCCGTAATGGTCATCATATTCTGATCAGAATCATTCTGAGCAAATGAATGGGCTGGAAGTACCAGCATGAGACCTAATAATGCTCCAGGGATACTTCCCTTAAATAATCTATTAAATGTTTTCATCTGCATCATCAATTTTCGTTATCTTTAATAGGCTCAAGATAGAAACAGTCCAACTTAAGGTTATTGGAATATTTGTTATCTTCTGTTGATTTCATAGAGATGGTAATATCAACCGTAAGTCCTGCATATTCCTCACCGAATGAGCAAACAGGAAAATCAATCGTATCAAGAAGGAGGGTATCAATCTTGGTTCTGCCTGTTGTCAGATCCATCACGGAAACATCGGTCAGATACTCCACTGCAACAGGTTTGCCACGGTTGTTAAGTTTTGTTGCCTGGACAACCGTATCTTTACCATCGGTCTTTGCATATGTGAATTTTGAGGTGAATTTGACCGGAAGAGGTTTCTTGCTGCTGTCAAAATCTATAGGAAGTATAACGGCAGAAACTTTATATTTTCCAGACAATATATTGCGGATTTTGAAACGTGTAGTCCAGCATGCGCTCTTGTTATCGCCCACAATGTCAAGATATGCACCATTATTGACTTTTTTCACCAAAGCAGATGAAACTCTCTGCATAGTCGCAGTTGACAATTCAATGCATTCAACACCAGTCATGCCTTCAACATTCCAAACATGTGGCAGATTGTATGTTTCATAATCGTTGAACAGCCATTTTTCCGCTTCAATGACCTTACCGTTACTTCCTTCAACAGCAGTACCTGCATTGAACAGGCCGCTCTTGCGGATTGTGTCGGAAACAGGACCGAACGGCTTGTAATAATGACCCTCCAATGTTGAGATATCAGCAGGATCCATAAAACTGCCAAAGAAGCCCCAAGCAACAGAGTAAACCGAATCCTCGCGATATCTGTTGATAGCACGTTTTGCATTCATGTTGTAGGTCATATCAACAAACATTGCAGCATTGGCATAAAGCCACTGCAAGGAGTCAATATTCAAATAACAGTCATTACCGATTCTGTCAACGGTACAGAATTCAGAATACTTCTGTTCGAATTCGTCTGCAATGTTGGATTTCACCTTAATATGGCGGCTACGGTCCTGCTTTCCATAATCAAAATAAGGAAGGGCCTTAAGAATCTGCTGGTCCCACACATCGTTATTGACGGCAACAACCCAGAATGTACTGTCTTCAACATCCAAACGGCCGAAAGTGTTGAGGAAAATATTTCTGATATTAACAACAGAGTCAATATAGATCTTTTCTCCGTTGTCGTCAAGTCCGCTGGAAACAGACTGTGATTCGTCAAGAATTTCTTCCTTGTAACTCTCAAGGAAAACTCCTATATGAGAGAAACGGTCTTCAGTTGTAAGAATTTCATAAACATTTTTGCTGTAAGACAAGGCTCCATCAAGCTTATGGATAACACCGTTGGTACAAGGAATGTTTGCCTGAGCATATTGGACATTGCCAATTGAGTTTGGAGTAATGGTGAACGTTTTCTTGCTCATCATAGGAATAATCTTGGAACCGGTAACACCTGCAGACGGGTTCGAAAGAGCCAAATGGTTCTTAATGAATTCCAACTGGGTTTCCCAAGCCTCGTCATAATTCTTTCCGGATTTGGTGTACAAACTCCAGTCAACATTCTCCGCATCGTTTTTCGGAGCCCAAAGAGTAACAAACTGATTGCTGTTCAGGAACTCGAAATAAGTCTGTTTAGTGGTCTTCTTACCATTGAAAACAACGGTATTCTTCAAGACCTGAACAAACTTGCTGTAATCCGGATCTTCTGACAGCAACTCGGCAATTGTCTTGTCAGCTACAACATCGGTGTTTGTACTGTAATGCTTGTTCCATGCATCGGAGCATGAAGCAAACAAAGGTACAACAAGTGCAACCCAAGCGCTTTTCTTTAAAAAATTCAAATAATTTCTCATATTGTTTTGTTTTATATTTTTTCAATGTCTGTCTTCGTTGTTGGCGTAAACAGCCTTGGGGCATAACTCCATATAGTCAAAGTTCATCTCTGCCTTAGGATTGTCAAGTACAAGTTTCAAACGCAGATAATAATCTGTTTCAGCATACATGTATTGCGTTGACAATATTCTGCGTGCCATTGTACTCAGACTTCTGAAGGCATCCGAACCATTGCTGTATGAATCCATGGCCTTCATAAAACCACGGTTACGCATTGATTTGTCCAATGCCATATTATACTCCTCAATAGATGCTGCAGAAATAGAAGAACTGTTTTCTTCTGTCATATCCTCTTTCCATCCAATGCGCGGATCTGTGGCAGCCACTCTGAAATCAGAAGGGATACCGCATGGTGCCCAGCTGATCTGCTGGGAGGATTCAGATTTTTCACCTAAGAAAATCTGAACCACACCACGGTTCTCGTGAGCGGAGTGAGACAAACGAACCTCCCATGTTCCATCAAAAGGAACAGGCGGTAATTTGACATAAAAGTCATAATTACCCTGCATGTCAACACCATCGCCCTGGTAAGACCAGTTTGCAGCAAAAGCACCGCGGACAGCTATTATACAGTCTGTGAAGAAATGGAAGTTTGTAGGCTGTTTGAAACCCATCTCTGTGTATGAGTCGGCATTCTGACGCTGGCGACCGCCACTGGTCAGAAAGTCTGGAGACAATGTTGAACAGTCTATTCTCATTCGCCTGTTCAAAACCGTTTCTCTTACAAACCTGTCATAAACCAACAAAGTATCCACATAATGTATTATACCGTTTCTTGCTTCCTGTGAAACTGAAGTAGGTTCGTAGATTTTGACACCGCGGATATTGGACGGTTCCCCTTCCAGAGGAGCCCTGCTTGCAACACCACGGCGATTGATATATACGCCTTTCTCCGCACCGGAACGGGTGGTGGAGACTCTCATGATTGAGTGGGGCATATACGTAGCAAAATAATCTTCCGGATCCACTTTACCAAGATTTCTTGACTCCGAAATATCTTCACGCTCGTTAAAACCGTTGATAGCGGCATAGAACGGTAAAATATGGTATGAGACAAATCTGTTCAACGGATTCTTCCTGTTGTAGAAATCATCGTCGTACAAACCGGCATCATTGGGGAAAGATTCATCATAAATCTCTTTTGACTTTGCAATAAGATCTTCAATAGAATTGATTCCGCACTTGGCCAGAACAACATCGGGCTCAATAAGGAATGTATAGTTGGTTTTCTTCTTTTCCCAATAATATACATTATACACAGAACCGCCGCCGTTCATCTTGATTCCATATTTTACTGAGTCATATCCTACACTATAGGACTGGTCATACCAATATTTCAAAGAATCTTCAAAACCTACAAGCTTCAACGCCTGGGCAAAGATGGTACATTCAGGATTAGCCTGAACAACATCATAAATAAAATCACCTGCAGCTACAATGACGCTATCAACAACGTGTACAACACCGTTTTCACAGGTATCGTCCATTTGAATCAGATGGGTATTCTGGTTGATACAGTAACGAAGTCTGTATGAACCATTTTCCTCATTTGGAACTGAATCGAACGAAAGAACAAGAAAACGGTCATTCAGGTTCATTTCGGGCAGAGCACCTTCATTGATATCGGATGAATAACAGACAGTGTTAACCAAGTGTGTCCATGCCAAGGTATCGCAATCGGCGTCTGTAAGCGAATCAAGAGTATATGTGGGAGAAATCTTCCTGAGATATGCTCTGACCGCATTATTAGTTGGAGCAAAACATGTATATGTTCCGTATGTTGACAACTCTGACCATATATTTGCGCGTTTCAAAATTGTAATGAAATCGCTGAATACAGAATCTGACGATTTTTCTGTTTCATTATACAGAAAGTCGGCAACAGTCTGCCCTGTGAATGTGTAATAACTGCCCGGTGCATACTCGGACAAACATCCTTGAAGCACAACAGAGGCAATTATTGCAAATAAAGCCTGATTAATATGTTTAAATGATAACATTCTCATCTACCGTGTTTTATTTAATCTCTTCTATTTAAATATGCTCCGAATAATCGTCCTGTATATAAGCAGGATTCTGGTGCAACAATGGATTAATCTTAATCTGCTCCTTGAATATTGGGAAATAGATAGCATCCATATCAGCAAGACGGATACGTATAGCACTTTGATTCTGTGTATGCTTTGGCAATACATAGTTGACCAGACGTTCAGTATTACCGTCTCTACGAGCCATACGAACCAGATCGAACCAACGCTTTCCTTCAAAAAGGAACTCGCGGCGACGCTCGTTGAATACCAGTTCTTCCATAGCAGTAGCACTGGTATTGAAATCCTTGAGCTTAAGGGTATCGCAACTGCTGTTGGTAGTGTAATCGTGTCTGTCAACAGCACGCAGATTAACAACCTGAACAAGCTGGAATGCCTGTTGGAACAAATTGTTCTTCTCTGCAGCAGCCGCAGACCTTTCTTCAGTGCCGGAAAGTGTATCGGCCTCTACATTTTCAAACTGTTTTGCTTTCATTACAAGAGCCTCGGCTTTCATAAGCATTACATCAGGCAAACGGTAAACAATCCAGTTTGAAGGTTCTGTCTCGCTTCTGCTGCTGCGTGAAACTGTAGGAGCTCCTACAGCACCGCCCTTCAAAGATTTGAAAAATACATCGTCATATGAATATTTCAAGATCCAGTATTTTGAATTAGACTCGTAGGTAGAATAATAACAGCGTGTGTCAAATTTTCCTGAATACTTGGCACCCTCCCCGAACAGAGCGTTTGTTCCTGTAGCGACACCTACATACAATTCACTGTTACCGGAAAGACAACCGTCCTGCCAGCCCTGCTGGGTCTGGCCACCATAATATTTGGTGATAGACTCATTCTTGGTGCTGTTTGACATAAAGGTCAACTCAAAGATTGACTCCATTGAGTTTCCAATGCCGAATACCTCGTAAAAGAACTCATTAACCTGAGTGGAACCTTCTGTTATCTCAGGGTAGAGCGGATAACCGCGCATATCGTAAACTGGAGTTCCTGACTCACCGTATTTCTGAACATACTCCTCGTAATCAGCATATTTGCGATTGAAAACTACATTGGCACATTCAATACATTTGTCCCAGTCACCTTTCCACAAATAAAGATCACACAACAAGGAATAAGCAGCTGCACGGGTTACACGTGCAGTATTGGACAACTGCAAGATATTATCATTGGATGCAGCACCGGCGTATCTGTTAACGGCATAGTCCTTGACAAATTCCATGTCAGCAATCAGAGAATCAAGAACCTCCTCGAAAGGAGTTACCCCTACATGGAAATCCTCTGAGTCGTCAATGGAAGGACGCGTAACATACGGAACGTCCTTATATGAACGGATAAGATAGAAGTAACTCAGACAACGCAGGAACATTGCCTCGGCCAAATTGGCATTAAGCTCGTCACGGGTATAGTTAGGATCTATCCTCTGAACTTCCGGAGCATAATACATAATGGTATTGGCAAGATTGATTACCTTATAGAAACAATCCCACTTTACCAAACCGTTGGTTTCAAGAATATTGTCTTTTGTAAACTGTTTTACATCGTCCTGAGGATTCTGACCGTCTACAATATTATCGGAACGGACCTCGCCGAAAAGAATCATCTTTTCAATGCAATCTTTGGACTCCATAGCAGCATATACACTGCGAAGAGTACTTTCAACGTCGGCTTTTTCTGTCCAATAGTTCTCCAACACTATCTCATTCAAAGGATAAAGTGTCAGAAACTTGTTAAAGCAAGAGGAGAATAGGAAGATACTTGCGAATAAACAAGCTATTGATATTTTATTAACTCTTTTCATTATAGTAATTATTAGAATGATGCTGAAAGACTAAATTGGAAACTCTTTGAACGAGGTGTTTTTGAGTTATCTGTAGCAATAGCTCCAGGAGCATTTCCACCAACTTCAGGATCGGCTCCCGAGTACTTTGTCAAACAGAATACATTGTTCATGTTCAAATCGAGACGCAAAGAACTCAAACCAATTGCTTTAATACGCTTTGCATCAAAATTATAAGAGAACTGCATGTAATTCAAACGGAGGAAAGAACCGTTCTCAACAAATCGGTCACTGGCAAGATAGTTGTAACCGGTGTTGTGCAAAGCACGAGGTATTTCTGTCTTGTCACCCTCAACACGCCAGCGCCAGTTGACAGCAGCTGATGCGTTATCGTTGTTATACATGCTTTCAAGATTCATACGGGCTGCATTGATAATCTTGTTACCTGCACGGAAGTTGAACTGGAAGTTGGCAGAGAAACGTTTGTAGATGAATCTGAGACCGAAACCACCATTGAATTTAGGCAGAGATGAACCAAGATATACAATATCAAGTTCATTGATGTTACCATCATGGTTGATATCCTCGTAGATGGCATCACCACCAACAAACTCATAATTCTTATGGTTTCCTTCACCATAGTCATACATCATAGGTTTGGTGCGGCCTTTCTGATTACGGATTACATTGCCGTCTGCATCGCGTACAACAGGAGCATTAGGACCGCTGACGCCATAACATTCACCGTCAACGTTCCAACCCGGAAGAGGATTGCCGAACTCATCGTAAGGAACATCTTCAGGACCGGTATAATCCGAATACTGGTAAACGCCTTTATACTTGAAACCGTAAATGGAACCGAATGCATTTTTCAACTGAACGTAAGTAAGATAAGAACCGTTGTTGAAATCGAACTCTTTGTTCATGTTTGCAAGAATGGTAGGATCCATCTCGGTAAGTTCGTTGATGTTATCAGCAAAAGATATATTGGTATCAATCTGGAAATTTCCAGCACGGATAAGTCCACGGGTATCGAAAGCCAACTCCCAACCTGCATTGTGCATTTCACCGCAGTTCATGTAGTTAAGAGTGGAGTAACCTGATGAACTTGGAATAGCCTGGTTGTTCAACAGAAGTTTGGTAGTAGTCTTGGTGTACAAGTCAACACGGGCATCGAATTTGTTGTTGAACAAACCGATATTGATACCAAGGTTCCACTGCTGGCTCTGTTCCCACTGAACTGAACTGAGCTTGATGTTTTTAGGAGTCATGGAAGAAGTACCAAGATACGGGTCACCTGAACCGTACTTACTGAACTGAAGGTCATCAGATCCAGGAGCTCTACCGGTAATACCCCAGCTGGGACTGAGAGACAATGTTGAAATCCACTCAACATCGCGGAGGAAATCCTCATCCATAATGTTCCAACGACCTGAAACGGATGGGAATACACCCCAACGCTTGTCATCACCGAATTTTGTATTACCATCGGCACGTACCGTAAAGTCAAGTACATATTTGCCTCTATATGCATAGTGAGCGGAGAAAGTTCCGTTAACGGTTCTTGATTTGCCTGCACCGGTACTCATATCGTCAATATTACCTGGAAGGGCTGTTGACTGGAACGAACCTGAAGGAAGTCCGTGCATAGAAGAATTCTGGTTCTTGCTGTTGCTTTCACCCAACTGACCGCGAACCATTGTCATGAAACTGTGTTTCTCGTTCTTGAATTTAGGAGTGAATGTCAACTGATGGGTTGTGGTAATGGAAGAATTCTTGCTTGCACTAGTACCAACCTTGTTAGCGTTGGAAGATGTCCAACCTTCGCTTGCCAAAGAAGATGGTGAATAAGAATCACTTGTTCCATTTGAAACACCAAACGTAATACGGCCGTCATAGGTAAGTCTGTGACTTGAACCGTCAATACTCAGAATGTTGTAAACCAACTGGAATTCAGGCTGCATATCAAGGTTCTTGCTATACTTCTTTGCATCGTAAGCAACTGCAACAGGGTTGGCTTGCTTTGGTATATCCTGCGGAGCGCTTGCAAGAACTTCATAATACATATCGGTAGGATTACCTTCTGCATCTTCGTAATAAACAGCAAGGTTAGGCATACGTTTCAAAGCATCGGCAAGAAGATCACCTGCATTCTGCTTGTTGATGGTGTATGTCATGTTGAAGTTTGTAACAACCTTGATACGGTCTGAAATAAAGTAGTCAAGAGCAACACGGGTTGTAAAACGATCCAGATGCTGACCAATAATAGAACCGTTCTGACCTGCATAACCGGCTGATATACGGAAGTTAGCCTTGTCACCACCACCGGAGATTGCTATATCATGAGAATGCTGGACACCGAATGTTTTAACCTGCGCTGGCCAGTCTGTATTGTTGTTGTACATCTGGTACTCGGAGAAACTCTTGTCATAGTTCAACTCGTCAAAATCAGAAGCGGCATCGCTCAAACGCGGGTTGAAGTATGCTTCCTTAAGGAACATTGTGTACTGGTCACCGTTAAGCAGTTTATAACCTTCAGGCTGCCATGTACCGTTCAAACGGAAATTGTAAGAGAGGCGTGTATTACCTTTCGAACCACGTTTGGTAGTAATTTCAATAACACCGTTACCACCTTCAGCACCCCACATGGCTGCTGCAGCAGCATCTTTCAATACTGAAATTGACTGGATGTCTTCCGGGTTGATACTCAGCAACTGAGCATAATTTTCCTCATTTGCACTACCAAAGTCAAAGTTGTTCTTGGCGTTCTGGTCACCTGCCCAAATGTTACCGTCAACAACAATAAGAGGATTGACATTACCGGTAATGGTGGAAACACCACGCAGACGGATTGTTGAACCTACACCAAGGTCACCTGAGTTGAAAGTGATATCAAGACCAGGGATACGACCCTGAAGAGCCTCGTCAACAGAAGTAAGACCAAGACCTTCAAATTCCTTCATATCAATAGTAGCGATAGAAGTTGACTGCTCAGTGATAGGAATTGCCATACCACCCTGGTTTACAAATCTTTCTGCTACAATATCAACCTGTTCGATTTCCTGCATATCCTGCAGTTCAATTTCAAAATAGGTTTTGGTAAACGGAAGTTCAACCGTTGTGTAACCTACAAAAGATACTCTAATCTTATCTTTCGGGTCAACAAGACGGAAAGAGAACTCACCATTAATATCTGTAATCGCACTGGCGTTGATACGATTTACATCGTCAACCTCAATTACGTTTACCATCATCAACGGGCCCTGGCTATCAGAAATAACACCACTGATAACATCACCGGCTTTTTGAGCGGAGAGAAGACCCGGGACCATACATAGAGTCAATAAAGCTCTTCTAACAAATTTATTTATCATTGTTTTCATTTTTTAATTTCGGGTTACTTCTTTACTTGAAATACAAAGGACCATCTATCTGATGAATAACAACATAAGAAGAAGTTTCGATAAGAGTTGAAGTTTCTCTTGTGTTACCATTCAAAAGATACTCTCTACACATAATATTATACAACGGACGTCCCGATTCGGAATTTGCAATTACAACCTTGCGTTTGTTACGCTGGGCGGTAGCCAAAGACTGACCGTCTGTAACAAAGATACCATCGTTGTTTGAAACTACACTCAGTTTCTCAAACTGATTGTAACTGTTCATGTATGCAGTCTCATATTCGGCAGAGGTTGCTCTTGCACCAACAGTATCAAGTTTGAACTCGGCACCATAATATACAGAGTTATCCTGAATGTGATATTTGACAAAATTTTCACGTTCGGCACTCAGTTTGGAAACATATGCAGTGTAGGTCATGTTACCCA
This sequence comes from Bacteroidaceae bacterium, assembly GCA_024398715.1. Taxonomy (GTDB): domain Bacteria; phylum Bacteroidota; class Bacteroidia; order Bacteroidales; family Bacteroidaceae; genus Colenecus. The sequence continues at coordinate 145,760 of JAKSIP010000003.1, read as the reverse complement.
TGAATTTTGTACTGTCGGAAATGGCTTTTGTGATAACAGCCTCGGCTTCCTTTGCTTCCTGGGATTCAGGATCAACACCTGTACCGATAAGATCCAGATAAGCTTTTCTTGCAGCATTGATAGCAGCTGTATCCTTATCAAACTCCTGATTCTTTTCCAACTTGCCAATTATTTCCATCTTGTATGCCATTTCAAGAGAAGCGGCAAGTTCTTCGTTACCCAAATCAATAGCATCATTGATATCGGCAACTACATTCTCGTAATGGGTCTCAACTGAATCAATGAAGGCAGGGGTAATGATTTTGTGCTGTGCAATACCTTCCTTTATACTCTGGTTTGTAGGAATATATACCGTATAGTGATAGGTATTCAATGTTGTAAGGTTATTGTCCTGACCAGTAGAATACTGTTTGTCTCTCAAATCCTCGAGCAAAGAACCCGGGATGAGTTTGAAGAACTCAGAGAATTCAGGATAGTTGACTGAATCTGACAATATATCATAAACATTTTTTCTTGATGTCATGAGAGGCTCATCAATCACATATGAATGACCGTTACCTGTACGTGTCATATCGTAACGTTTCTGGCGATAGGACGGATCTGTCTGCTTGTCAGCAGTACGGTCCTGGATATGGATGAGACCAGCATATGGATCAGCAGGAGTAGCCTCAGCAAGATTTCTTTCCAACTGATAACCGCCACCAACGTAAGCTTCGAAATTGTTCGGGTCATCATTGATAACCTTGAAATAGATTGTACCGCGTCCCTTAGTCTGGAAGTAATTGTAAACGGTATCTTCTACGTTACCGATAATTACATGATAATCAAGAATATCTTCCAAACGGTCAAGAATGCGGCCGTTCAAACCGTCTGAATAATCTTCTACACTACCAAGTTCTTCAGCAGTACCGGTGTTGTTTGAGAGTGTATCAAAGTCATACTTGTATGTCTGAGCCTTGATTGAGGAAGTTCTCTTGTCATAGTTGAAAGCCATCCTGACTCCCTGGTTTTTGTGATAGGATACAGGATCAAGATAATTCTGAAGAGCCTGATCTGTAGGAATGAAGAAGCTGTAGGTTGAAACCATTGAGTTAAGGTATGCATCAAAGTCCAAAGCTTCTTTTGCCTTGTTCATAATAGACAGATAGGAGTCTTTGTTAACAAGAGCAGGGAAAGAAACAGAACGGTATGCAGTAGGGCTGAACACTACATTTGTAAAGTAGATAGCACCGTTACAACACATGACTACACTGTCAACATGCTCAGGTTTGATGTCAAGAGGATCGTTGGCATCGTTAAGAACAGAAGAGAATTTGCTTGGAACTGACCCTACAAGGGAGTTAAGCATGTTGTTGTAAACCAATCTCTCGATGATACCGTCCGGAACACTGTCAAGTGTGTGGTAAAGGTCTTTCAATGGAGCACCCTCACCATCGTTGAACCACTGTGTAAGAGCCTCGTTATGAGGAACAAGCATTACACCCATATTCTGCTGCAAAGCAACGTTTGCAGCGGTAGTTGATGATGTGGTTGAATAATAGGAGTTCCACCCCGGATCAAACTTGAGAACACCGTCAGAAGGAATCTCACGATATTTGTACAGACCATCTTCTGCCTTTGAAGCATTAGGAGTTGACTGGTTGCGGATTGAGAAATAACGCTTTATATATATGGTATCTCTCCATGCATCTGCAGCAACCTCTACCTCTCCGGCATCTATAAGACGCTGAACCTCCTTTGCAAGTTCATTGCTACCCGCAGCTGCATACGGCAATGAATAACGCTCAACAATAGCGGTATACATTGTTGCCTGGGGGTTATTGAGAAGATACTCTGCCATATTGGGCAATGAGTATACAACATCGTCCATAACATGGACAAAACCGTTCAGACATTTGACATTCTGTGTCTTGATACGGATACCGTTAACGCTGGCGTCATTCGGGAGACGGCCGCCTACTCCGGTTCTTGAATATTGGCCAATGTTGAAAAGGAAGTTGTAATCGTCGTCGGTAATCTTCTTGGCCTCAAGGAATTTTGGGGTAAAGAACACCATGGGTTTTACAGTATTGTCCTGCAAGCATACAATCTTTCTTCCCGATGCCTTGATAGATGACCAGAATTTGTTGTAACCCGGCATCTCAGATGCAGGAATCACAGTCAGAGTATCAAATACGGAAGATGATGACACCCTTCTCATAGCATCGCCGCGCTGAGGTTTCTCACCATCGCCTGTTGCCTGAGTACTGGAAAGCATGGCAACCTGATATACGTTATTCAGCATTGAACCGAAAAGAATCATCTTTTTCTGTGCAAGTGAAAGGTCTTCATAACGTGTTACAGGTGTTCCGTCGGCCTTTTTGAATTTGCCGCTCTGGTAAAAACGCTGAACGGCCTCTTCATCGGCTACAAAAAGAGTTTTTGAACCGGTTTTTGACAAAACCTCCTTGTAGTCAAGATCTTCAATAAGATTGACGTAGGTTTTGAAACCATTTTCAACAAGATAATCGTAAACACTGGGACCAAGCCATTCCGGCATGCGCTTGTCCAAGTCATACTTTTGACATGATCCAAATCCGGCTGCCACTGCTGTTAGCAACAATACTTTGCCAAATAAGGAATGTCTCTTTTTGGAATTGATTGTTTTCATTTATTTTTATATTTGTTTTATTTCTTCACTATATTAATAAGGTGTATCTCAGTCAATACCTTCTATTGTCTGGATTTTTCCGTTACTGTCATATTCCAACTGGCAGACTTTAAGACTGCGAAGCCATGACTTGCCACCTGAAGGAACACTGTCATGATGGAAAAGATACCATTTGCCCTTATATTCCACAATGGAATGATGGGTAGTCCAACCGACTACAGGAGTCAGAATAACACCCTGATATGTAAAAGGTCCATAAGGATTGTCTCCTATGGCATAACAAAGCATGTGAGTATCGCCTGTTGAGTATGAAAAATAGTACTTTCCGTTATACTTGTGAACCCAACTGGCTTCAAAGAAGCGGTGAGGATCATCAGCAGCAAGAGGCTTGCCCTGAGCATCAACTACAACAATAGGCTTTGGTTCTTCTGCGTATTGAAGCATATCATCGCTCAATTTAACCATACGGCTGGGAATAGCCGGCTGATTTCCATGAGGAAGATTTTTGCTGTCCGGGTTGTTGTTGACAGCTGGATCTTCTATTCCTACGTTATCTCTGTAACACTGGAGCTGACCACCCCACAGACCTCCGAAATACATGTAATAGCTGCCGTCATCATCTTTAAGCACGGCCATATCTATACTGTAACTTCCGTGAATAGGCTCCGGTTCCGGTATGAACGGTCCTGCAGGATTATCGGCAACAGCAACGCCCTGACGGAATACGTCATTCTTGTCTTTCATTGGGAAATACATGTAATACTTGCCGTCTTTTTCAGCAACATCACAATCCCATAACTGACGGCCATGCCATTTGATATCTTCCAAATCAAGAACCTTGCCATGGTCAACTACCTCACCTTCCATGGGATCGTCGGTAGAAAGCACGTGATAATCTTTCATAACGTACTGATCTCCCGTATCGTTCTCCGTATTGTCACATTCCCAGTCATGTGACGGATAGATGTAAATGCGATTGTTGAATACATGAACCGATGGGTCAGCCATGTAATCAGCAGGATAAAGATAACGTTTCTTCATATAAGTTGTTTCATTTATAAATGTTCAAGCTTCTGCAATAGCCTATCATTGACAAAGTAGCAATTAAGCACACTTTACCCCAAATGGCGTTAGGCTATAAAACATCCAAACATACTCAAAAAATTTAAAAAATGATAAATATCCAGCCACTTTTTTCCAAAAAACTATAAAAAAAAGGCTTCTAATTTATGGTTTTTGTTAGAATTCACAATAAAAATCAAGGAAGACAATCAAATAACCAATACACGTGCAGGAATATATAAATGTTAATTTCATATATAATTAACAGTCATATAAGTTAATTAATTAACACAGAACCTCTCTTTTTCAAACATAAAAAAAGGGTAAGCAAAGCCTACCCCTTTTTAATCTTTATTAAGAATTGATTGCTTATTTTTGGGCTGCGCGACTCTCTATTTCACGGTTGATTTCATCAAGTTTCTCATCAGTAAGAGGATACTTGTAAATAAGGTAACCCACAATAAGAAGAAGTATTGCCGGAATAATGGTGGTAAACCACAGGATTGCATTCTGCACTGTCGGGTTATAGTCACTCAAGTGTGTATAGTAGGCATTTACCGGTGCGCTGATGAACGATGCCAGGAACACAACGATGAACACACCAAGTACAAGCTGCAGGCACTTGTTAGCCTTGAATTCCTGCCACATCTCACCGAATGTAACCGGCTTTTCAGGAGTAGTGGTGATATTCTCCTTACTGCCAAGGAAGCAGAATGTCAAAAGGATGAAACCGACAATGGCAAAGATGCAGGTCACGGTAAACCATGCCTTAGGATCAGTAGGCAGTGCTGATTCCTCGCTGGCAAGGTTGAAACCGATAGCTGTCATAGCCCATGGAGTGATAAAGCCGGCAAGTGAGAAACCAGCCTTGAATGCTACACCTGCAAGAGCATTGACCGTTGCTGCAGGACGGTTGCCTGTACGGAACTCGGCCTCGGTGATAACCTCAGGAACCAGAGCCCACATGAGTGAACCTACAAGCAGACCTACACCTGTCAGGACCTTGGCAGTCTGTACAAGAGTATTGCACTCCTTGACATCAAAGAACTTGCCGATGATGAACAATGCGATGAATCCTACAAGACCGACAGAGAGGAGCAGATAATAAAGGCCCTTCTTGCCGAACCACCTCTTCAAAATTGGAAGAGAAGGCAGAATTATGAAAGCTGGAATAGTACCAATAGCCATGAATACAGCCTGGTTCCAGTCAACTGCTATGCCTACAATCATTGCAAGTCCGATAGGGAAGCCTGCCTGAACTACAATCTGGCCGATGTTGGCGCAGACCATACGGGTTGATGTAAGAATAAGGACCTCGTCGTTGTCACGTGTCATACTTGCCATAATTGAGCCGTATGGTATGTTGACTACCGAATAGATCATGCTGAGGATTGTGTAGCTGAGTGTAGCATATATGACCTTACCGGTTGCACTCCAAGTTGCTACTGCAGGAAGCATGAGCAGGCACGCTGCAACTGTAAGCGGAATACCGCCATAGAGAAGATAGGTACGATACTTGCCTAACTTGGGATTGCGGTTATCGATGTATTTTCCAACTACAGGACTCCAGAAACAGTCAAGCAGTCTGACTACAAGAATAAGTCCGCTGACGAATGCAGGGTTGATTTTCAATACTGTAGTGAGATACAGCATCAGGAAACATGCAACCGTCTGAAAAATCAGGTTCTGTGCCAAATCACCGGAACCATAACCAATACGCTGTAACCAAGAGAGTTTGTAGAAGCCTTTTGCTTCTGCTTGTGATTGTTGTGCCATAATCTTTGTGATTTAATGTTGTCGTACGAAGATTCGAACTTCGACAAACAGAACCAAAACCTGTTGTGCTACCATTACACCATACGACAATCCTGAGTGTGCTTCTGTTAAAAGCAGCGCAAATATAACAAATATATTTTAATCGGCTATCAAAAGATAGTAATTTTTCTTACCGCGTTGCATCACGATATAGCGGTTGTCTATCAGATCATCTTCTGTAAAACTGCGATGATGATCATACCATTTTTCCTTGTTTATCATAACACCGCCGCCTTGAATCATCTTGCGGGCCTCACTCTTTGAAAAGAATATATTGCACTTTTCTGTAAGGAATTCGGCAACTTCTATGTTTTCACTGAGCAATGTGCGCGGGAAGTGGAACTGTGGAACACCTTCAAAAACGGTAAGGAGCATATTTTCGTTGATATCCTTGATATTGCGTTCACTTTCCTGATTGTTCCCGAAAAGTATATTGGAAGCTTCAAGAGCGGATTCGTAATCTTCCTTGCTATGAACCATAATAGTCACATCTTTGGCAAGACGTTTCTGGAGCAGACGCAGATGGGGAGCAGCCTTATGTTCTTCAATAAGCTGCATGCACTCGTCCTTTTCTATGTTGGTGAATATCTTTATGTAGCGCTCAGCATCTTCATCAGAAACATTCAGCCAGAACTGGTAGAACTTATAGGGCGATGTATATTCCGGATTCAGCCAGATGTTGCCGCCTTCTGTCTTTCCGAACTTTGTTCCGTCTGATTTGGTGATAAGCGGACATGTCAGAGCAAAACATTCCTGACCTGTAATACGGCGGATAAGTTCTGCACCGGTAGTGATGTTTCCCCACTGATCAGCACCACCCATCTGCAAACGGCAGTTCTTCTCTTTATGCAGATGCAGAAAATCATAGCCTTGAAGCAGCTGATAGGTAAACTCGGTGAATGAGAGGCCATCACGGGACTCACCGCTCAAACGTTTCTTTACAGAATCCTTGGCCATCATATAATTGACGGTAATATGCTTGCCGATGTCACGTGAAAACTCGAGGAATGTCATATCCTTCATCCAATCGTAGTTGTTTACCAGTTCTGCATGATTGGAGGCATCGCTGTCAAAGTCAAGAAACTTTGAGAGCTGTTTCTTGATGCACTCTACGTTATGCTGAAGAGCAACCTCACTCAAAAGATTACGTTCCTGGGATTTTCCGCTGGGGTCTCCAATCATTCCTGTAGCACCGCCTACCAGAGCAATAGGCTTGTGACCGCAACGCTGGAAATGGCGCAAAATCATAATACTGCACAAGTGTCCTATATGCAGCGAATCTGCGGTAGGATCAAATCCTACATAAGCTGCCACCTGTTCTTTGTCAAGCAATTCCTCTGTTCCCGGCATCATTTGGTGAATCATACCGCGCCAGGTCAATTCTTCAATAAAATTCATGGGAAAAAATATTTTCTTGTATAAATCATTTTGTTTTCAAACCGCAAAATTAAACTTTTTTTTGCAAGATGGAATTATTTTATAAAAAAAAGCTGCCCGTCTGGTTCTTACGGCACGGGGTCATATCCGCTACCACCCCACGGATGACACCTGAGCAAACGCTTTACCGCCAGCCAGAGTCCCTTGAAAGGGCCATGCTTCCTGATTGCCTCCATGGCATATTCGGAGCAGGTGGGAACAAAACGGCACGATGGTGGCGTGAGCGGAGAAATACAGGCTCTGTAGAATCTGACGGGAAGAAGCAGCAGAAAGGTAAGAGCCTTGCAGAATATAGCCCAGACTTTTTTCATTGTCCTGTCTGAGGTTGTGAAAGAGCCTCTCCCACTTTAAGAAGCAACGGCACAAGTATCTGTTCCAGCTTTGCAGTAGGCCAGAGTCTTGTGTCAAGAAAAAGTATTGAAACAGCGGCCCCGCCAATCTGACAGCACAACTGGTTACGGCGATATATATCTCTTATCTGCCGTTTCACCCTATTACGGTCAACCGCATGTTTGAAACGTTTTTTGGGAGCCAGCGGAAGGATTGCCGGCGAATCCAGTTCTTCTTTGAATTCTTTATAGAGCACGCAAAAAGGAAACTGCACAAACTTACCCTGCGGACTGTTGAAAAGTGCGCCAATCAGACTGTCCTGATAGAGACGTTTGGATTTTGGTAACCTGTTATTGTGCAATGGATTTTTATTTATGCGATGCCATATACTGGTCTATGGCGGCGGCCATGGAGGTGATTCCAGGTGCAGGAGCCTCGATATCGAGCTTGAGACCCGCATCTTTCACCGCCTGAGCCGTTACAGGACCAAAACAGCCTATGACAATATTGTTCTGTTTGAAATCAGGATAGTTCTTGAGCAGAGATTCAATACCGGCCGGACTGAAAAAGACCATCATATCGTAGCCGTCCATCTCTTTTGGTTCAAAATCGTTGCTTACGGTACGGTACATGATAGCTTCCGAATGCTTGATATTATGACTGTCAAGCTGTGATTTGAGCTCGGTTGTATGAACGCTGGAGATAGGAATGAAGAAAGTTTCCGATGAATGTTTCAGAATCTTTTCCATAAGACCGCTTATCTGACCGTTCTCGCTGAAAAACATTTTGCGTTTGCGATACTGGATATAGGTCTGGATATAGTTGGCAACCTGTTCTGAAATGCAGAAATATTTCATTGTTTCCGGCAGAACCACCCGCATTTCCTGACAGAGCTGGAAGAAATGGTCGATGGCATGTCTGCTTGTGAAAATAACTGCAGAATGGTCAAGGATGGAGACCTTCTGAGCACGGAATTCCTTTGCAGAGATGCTTTCTACTTTGATGAATGAACGGAAAACAACCTTAAAGCCATATTTTTCTCCCAGATCCAAATATGGAGACTTGCCTGTTGAAGGTGCAGGCTGCGATATCAGAATTTTTTTAATGCCCATTATATAGTTTCGCTTTTTTCAAGGGCGCAAAAGTACACAAAATAAATCACATTTTCTATTATTTTGTTAAAAAAAGCGGATAAACGCATTAAAATGAGTACTTTTGCACATTAAACCAATATAAAGCGGTAATGAAAGAGTTTAAAAGAACACTTGTAACATCGGCCCTGCCCTACGCAAACGGTCCTTTGCATATTGGCCATCTTGCCGGTGCATATGTCCCAGCAGATATCTATGTACGCTATCTGCGTCTTAAAAAAGAGGATGTAATCTTTATCGGAGGCTCGGACGAGCACGGAGTACCTATTACAATCCGCGCACGCAAGGAGGGAGTTACTCCCAAGGATATTATTGACCGTTACCACTACCAGATGAAAGAGACATTTGAAAAGATGGGCATATCTTATGACATTTACGGTCGTACAAGTTCCGATACCCACCACAAAATGGCTCAAGATATATTCCGTACACTATACGATAACGGAAAGCTTATTCAGAAAACATCTGAACAGTATTATGATCCGGAGGCAAAAATGTTTCTGGCCGACCGTTATATTACAGGAGAATGTCCGCATTGCCATAATGACAAGGCATATGGAGACCAGTGTGAGAAATGCGGCAGCGCACTCTCTCCCACCGAACTCATAAACCCTGTCAGCACGGTTACCGGCTGCAAACCAATCATGAAAGAGACCACACACTGGTATCTTCCGCTGGACGATTATCAGGAGTGGCTTTCAAAATGGATTCTTGAAGGCCATAAGGAATGGCGCCCGAATGTTTACGGACAGTGCAAGAGCTGGCTTGACATGGGGCTCCAGCCGCGTGCGGTAAGCCGTGACCTTGACTGGGGAATCCCGGTGCCGGTAGAAGGAGCGGAAGGAAAGGTTCTCTACGTATGGTTCGATGCCCCGATAGGCTACATCAGCAATACAAAGGATTTTTGCGATGCCAACCCTGAGCGCGGCAGTTGGGAGACCTGGTGGAAAGACCCCGAAACCCGTATGGTCAACTTTATAGGTAAAGACAATATTGTATTCCACTGCATTGTGTTCCCTACCATGCTTAAGGCGGAAGGCAGTTTCAACATTACGGACAATGTTCCGGCCAACGAATTCCTTAATCTGGAAGATGACAAGATTTCAACATCGCGCAACTGGGCTGTATGGGTACATGAGTACCTTGAGGATTTCCCGGGTAAGGCCGATGTGCTGCGTTATGTCCTGACAGCCAATGCTCCTGAAACAAAAGACAACAACTTTACATGGAAAGACTTCCAGGCCCGCAACAACAACGAACTTGTAGCTATTTACGGTAACTTTGTAAACCGCGCACTTGTTCTTACCGCCAAGTATTTCGATGCCAAAGTTCCTGCATGCGGAACCCTGACTGATTATGACAGACAGACTCTTGAGGAGTTCAAGAACGTAAAGGAAAGAGTTGAGTCTCTGCTTGAAAACTTCAAGTTCCGCGAGGCCCAGAAGGAAGCAATGAACCTTGCACGCATAGGTAACAAATATCTTGCCGATACCGAGCCGTGGAAACTTGCCAAGACAGATATGGAACGTGTGGCTACAATTCTGAACATAGCCCTGCAGCTGGTTGCCAACCTCTCTATAGCATTTGAACCGTTCCTGCCGTTCAGCAGCATGAGACTGCGTACAATGATTGGAGCACCGGATTGCAACTGGGAACAGCTTGGCAGTATTGATATCCTGCCGGCAGATCACCAGCTTGGCAAAGCGGAACTTCTGTTCGAGAAGATTGAAGACGCACAGATTGATGCTCAGATTGAAAAACTTGAAAACAGCAGGAAACAGAACCAGGCTGCAGAAAAGAAAGCAAATCCTATAAAACAGACTGTTGACTTTGCAGATTTTGAAAAAATCGATATCCGTGTGGGTACTGTGCTTGAGTGCCAGAAGGTACCTAAAGCAGACAAACTGCTCCAGTTCAGGATTGACGACGGACTTGGCGGCCGCACTATTCTTAGCGGCATAGCACAGCACTATCAGCCTGAAGAACTTGTAGGGAAACAGGTTTGCTTCATTGCCAATCTTGCTCCACGCAAGATACGCGGCATAGAAAGCCAGGGCATGATTCTTTCAGCGCTGGACAATGACAATTCTCTTGCGGTTATTACAGTACCGAAAGAGGTTGCACCGGGTAGCGAGGTCTGCTGATACAGTAATCAATCAACAGGTTTATAATAGCGGGCGGATAGGACACTATCCGCCTTTTCCATTTGGGGAGTTTCCAAAAGGACTCTTTCGTCTCTGGTGGAGATAAAATAATAAGGCAGATTCCTTACCTTGAACTGGGTAAGTACCGGAGTATTGAGTCCGCGAAATGAATTGATGTGAATGAAATTGGTAAGGGAGTCCTCTTTTACGGCTTTTTCCCACTTTTCCCTATCTGCATCCATTGAATAGGCCACAAATTTTATTCCGTTGGAAATATACCGCGCACATATCGTGTCAAGAGCCTTCAAAGCCTCTCTGCTTTCAGGCTGCCATGTAGCCCACAGTACAAGAAGATAATAGCCGCTGTTCACAACATTTTCCAATGGAACGGACCTGACGGAATCTGGCATATAGACCTGAGAGTTGATGGGAAGATACATTCTGTTCTGCCCCGGCACCATTGCCAACTGGTCAGACAGTTCCGATATGTATGCATTCTCTTTCATGACACCGGCCATAAGACCAATCAGACCGCGCAGTTTCTGCTCATCCAAATCAGGCTGCGTGAGCACATATTTGAAAATAAGATACGGTGTAACCTCGGAGAAAGGGTCTTTCCGGATAAAGTTTTCAACTCTGGAAAATATATCCAGAGTATCTGCCGTATTCAAAAAATCGGCCAACTGGGCATCGTAAACGGAACCGGTAACGGTTGGAAGAGAATCGTTCCGTGAACAGACCATCTTTGCAGAAATATCCTTGTCTGCAAAAACCACATGCTGAACACCCGATGAAAAGAACAGCAGCAAAGGCACTACAGTATCGACTTTTGCCTTATATGTGAACCTGCTTCCAACTATGCGGATTGTATCTACACGTTCATAACGGGAATCCAGTCCGGTAACAAAAATAGAGTCATATTCTACCCCGGGCACAGACCCGGTAAGAGTATAATTATAACTCTGCCCGCAAGCTGCAAGCAGCAAAGACAGGCATAAGACAATAATATCGGTACTTCTGCGCAATATCACTTTGCAGCACGCTTACGTTCCAACTCGTCAAGTATAATCTTACGCATACGCATACTCTTTGGAGTAACCTCAACGTACTCGTCCTCTTTAATATACTCAAGAGCCTCCTCAAGAGAGAATATGACAGGAGGAGCAATATGGACCTTTTCATCGGAACCGCTGGCACGCATGTTGGTAAGTTGCTTGTTTTTTGTAACGTTGATAACAAGGTCACGCTCGTGAACGTGTTCACCGACAACCTGACCTGCATATACTTGTTCCTGGGGATTAAGGAAGAATTTGCCGCGGTCCTGCAATTTGTCAAGCGCATAGGCAAAGACCGTTCCGGTTTCCATAGCAACCATGGAACCGTTGGTACGACGTTCCATATCTCCCTTATACGGCTGATACTCTTTGAAACGGTGTGCCATGATAGCCTCACCCTGAGATGCTGTAAGTACGTTGGTGCGCAGGCCTATTATTCCGCGTGAAGGAATATCAAACAATATAATCACACGGTCTCCCTGAGTCTCCATAGACGTCATATCGCCCTTGCGTTTGGTTACAAGGTCTATCATCTTGCTGGAGAACTCTTCCGGAACACTGATTGTCAGTTCCTCAACCGGTTCACATTTGACTCCATCAATGGTTTTCATAATAACCTGGGGCTGGCCTACCTGCAGTTCGTAACCCTCACGGCGCATGGTTTCTATAAGGATGGACAGGTGCAGAACACCACGCCCGGCAACTATCCAACGTCCGTCCTCCGGGCATTTGGTTACACGCAACGCAAGGTTCTTGTCAAGTTCCAGATCCAGACGGTCCTGAATATGGCGGGATGTCACATATTTGCCTTCCTTGCCAAAGAAAGGAGAGTCATTGATTGAGAACAGCATACTCATTGTAGGTTCATCAATGGCAATAGGAGGCAGCGGCTCCGGATTCTCCAGATTGCAGATAGTGTCTCCAATCTCGAATTTCTCAAGACCTACAATAGCGCATATGTCGCCGGCATCAACCTTCTGGACACGCTTGCGGCCCATTCCTTCAAAAATATGGAGTTCCTTTATCTTAATCTTTTCAATGGATTTGTCACGATGGGATATATTGCATATCATGCCTTCAGACAATTCTCCACGGTTTACACGGCCTATTGCAATGCGGCCGGTATATGATGAATAGTCAAGAGATGTGATAAGCATCTGCAGATTGCCCTCCTGTTTTTTTGGAGCAGGTATAGTTTCTATGATTGTATCAAGAAGCGGGAATATATTGTCTGTAGGTTTGTTGTAATCTGTACTCATCCAACCCTGTTTTGCCGATCCGTACAGTACCGGGAAATCCAGCTGGTCCTCTGTTGCGTTAAGGGCGAACATCAGGTCAAATACCATCTCGTACACCTCTTCAGGACGGCAGTTGGGTTTGTCAACCTTATTGACTACCACTACAGGTTTCAAACCTATCTGCAAGGCTTTCTGCAGTACAAAACGGGTCTGTGGCATAGGGCCTTCAAAAGCATCGACAAGAAGAATGCAACCGTCTGCCATATTGAGCACACGCTCAACCTCACCGCCAAAATCGGAGTGCCCCGGAGTATCAATGATATTTATTTTTACATCTTTATAATTGATTGACACATTCTTTGAAAGAATGGTTATTCCCCTTTCGCGTTCAAGGTCGTTATTATCGAGCATAAGCTCGCCTTTTGACTGGTTCTCGCGGAAAAGGTTTCCGGCTAACAACATTTTGTCAACCAAGGTTGTCTTGCCATGGTCCACATGCGCAATAATAGCAATGTTTCTTATATCCATATAAAATAGTTACTCTATATTCAAACAGTGTTACAACAGTTCTGACAGAGCGGTCAGGAATCTGTCAGCATCCGCTTTTGACACACAAAGCGGAGAAAGCAGACGTATCACGTTTGTACCGCTTACGCCTGTAAAAATATGTTTGTCAAACAACAGTGCCTGACGCAGTTCCTTTATAGGTTGTTCAAACTCCATACCTATCATAAGACCGCGTCCGCGCACATCTTTTATCTCTTTGAATGTATTAAGCTGCTCCAACAGGTATGTACCTACACATGCGGCATTGTCAATAAGTTTCTCTTCTTTTATGACATCCAGAACAGCACTTGCAGCTGCACATGCAAGATGGTTGCCACCGAATGTGGTTCCCAACTGGCCTTTCACTGCAGTGAACATGGGGCTGATGAGCAGACCGCCACATGGCAAACCGTTGGCAATACCCTTTGCTACTGTAATCAGATCAGGTTTGATATCGTAAAACTGATGCGCAAAAAATCTGCCGCTGCGTCCGTAGCCGCACTGTATCTCGTCCAGTATGAGTACCGTACCATATTCCGTACAAAGGCTACGCAACTGCTGCATATATTCTTTCTGAGGCATACGAATACCGCCTACACCCTGAATACCTTCAATGATGACGGCGCATACATCGCCTTTTGCCAGTTCCTTACGCGCAGCATCAATATCGTTCAACGGAACGTATGTGGTATGCCCGTTTGCGTTGATAGGAGCAATAATCTTTGGATTGTCCGTTACCTCCACTGCAAGAGAGGTACGGCCGTGAAATGCCTTGTCCATAGCAAGGACACGTGTACGACCGTTGAAGAACGATGCCAGCTTGAGCGCGTTCTCGTTGGCCTCGGCTCCGGAATTGACCATAAAGAAATGGTAATCGGGATAACCGCACATACTGCCAAGTTTCTCCGCAAATTCACTCTGAAGCGTATTTACTACGGAATTTGAATAGAAACCCAAGGTTGCAACCTGACGGCTTACAGCCTCAACGTAATGCGGATGGGCATGGCCTATACTTATGACTGCATGACCACCATACAGATCAAGATATTCCTGACCTTTGTCATCCCACACTTTACAACCCTTTCCCCTTACAATATTGACAGGGAAAAGAGAATATACATCGAACAGATCCATTATATACTCCTTATTTCAAATCAGAAACCGGAAGGTTTGAGTTTCAGACCAACGGTCTCTTTCAAATTAAACAACAGGTTCATATTGTGAACGGCTGTACCGCTTGCTCCCTTGATAAGATTGTCGATTGCCGATACTACAAGCAACTGGTCATTGTGTTTCTCAAGATGAATAAGGCACTTGTTTGTGTTCACTACCTGCTTTAAATCTATATTGGTTTCAACCACGTGCACAAAAGAGTCTTCCTTGTAATAATCACGATAAAGAGTGTACAGTTCCTCTATGCCAACCTGGTTGCGAACCATCATTGTTGCGAATATACCGCGTGCAAAATCTCCGCGATACGGGATAAAATGTATCTCAGAATCAAAACTGTTCTGAAGATGTTTGAGTGATTGTTTTATTTCCGGCAGATGCTGATGGACAAAGGGCTTGTAAATGCTCATGTTATCGGTACGCCAGCTGAAATGACTTGTAGCCTGAGGCTTAACGCCGGCACCTGTACTGCCCGTAATGGCATTTACATAGATATCGTCATTAAGCATCAGGTTCTTGGCTAAAGGCAAGAGTCCTAACTGGATAGCAGTGGCAAAGCAACCTGGATTTGCAACATACTGACTCTGACAGATTTTACGGCGGTTCAGTTCCGGCAGACCATATATGAACCTGTTCCCCTCATATTCCAGACGGAAATCCTGAGCAAGATCAATCACCTTGAGCTTTTCAGGTAAGGTATGCTCTTCCAGAAACTTCTTGGAATCTCCATGGGCCGTACAGAAGAATAAGACATCAATGTCCTCCAAAGGCAAAGCGTCTGTAAAGGCCATTTCCGTTTCTCCTATCAATCCTTCATGAACGGAATACAGTTTGTTTCCTGCGTTGCTGCTACTGTTTACGAATACAAGTTCAACATCCGGATGGTTCAAAAGAATTCTTAAAAGTTCACCGGCTGTATAACCTGCTCCTCCAATTATTCCTACCTTAATCATGACTGATTATTCTTTTTTCATTATCAGCCAAAGGATAAGATAGGCCAAAAGACCAATACCTGCAAAGATTACTGCAAGCACCCAGATAATTCTGACAAGTTTGACGTCAAAGCCGAAGTAATCTGCTACACCACCGCAAACACCTGCGATAACACCATTCTTTCTGACAAGTTTTTTTTCGCTCATAATTTGTATCATTTAAAGGTTAATAAATTATTTTCTTTCATCGGGATGCGCTGCATAATATGCACGCAACGGGGTTGAAGTAACTTTAATGAAGCCTTTGGCATCGTCTGCTGTCCAACCGCGCTGAACCTCTCCGTACTCGCCCAGTTTGTTGTGAACAAGGTCATTCCCGGAATCAACACCTACTGTCTGGAAACTGTAGGGACGCAACTCGAGAGTTACCGTACCGGTCACATTGCGCTGTGAACTGAGAAGCATGGCTTCTATATCAGGCATAACAGGCTCAAGGTACTGGCTTTCGTGAAGGAACATTCCGTACCAGTTGCTTACCTGGTCTTTCCAATACTGCTGCCACTTTGAAAGTGTGTATTTCTCAAGAAAACGATGTGCACCTATAATGAGCATAGGAGCAGCGGCCTCAAAACCTACACGGCCCTTTATACCTATGATAGTATCGCCAACATGACAGTCGCGGCCTATTGCATAAGAGGCTCCTATTGACTCAACTGCCTGGATGGCCTCTATCTTATTACTGTATTCTTTTCCGTTTACGGAACAGAGCTCACCTTCTTTGAATCCAAGACTCAAAATCTCTGAACCGTCTTTGGCAGGATGTTTCAGGTATGCGCTTTCGGGAAGACCCTGTTTGCTGTCCAGAATCTCTCCACCGCAAATTGAAGTGCCCCAGATACCTACGTTATATGAATATTTGAGTTTTGCAAAATCGGCACTGAAACCGTGAGCGTTCAAATAATCTATTTCTTCCTTACGGGTAAGGTTGTTGTCACGCGTAAGAGTTATGATTTCCACTCCTGGCGCTTTTACCAGAAATGTCATATCAAAACGGATCTGGTCGTTACCTGCACCTGTTGAACCGTGAGCGATGGCATCGGCACCTATCTCACGCGCATAACGGGCAATGGCAAGAGCCTGGAAAATACGTTCGCTGGATACTGAAATAGGATAACAGTTATTACGCAGAACGTTTCCGAATACCATATATTTCAAACTCTTCTCGTAATATTCCTGAGTTACGTCAAGAGTCACATACTTGGTTGCACCAAGCTTGTAAGCATTCTCTTCATTTGTTTTAAGCTGTTCAGCGCTGAAACCGCCTGTATTGGCGCATGCGGCATGAACCTCGTAACCTTTCTCTTTTGCAAGATACATGACAGTGTAGCTTGTGTCCAAGCCACCGCTGAATGCAACTACAACTTTTTTCTTTGCCATTTTTATTTTTCCAATTTGTCCAATTCCTGAATTCTTTTCTTTGTATTGCTGTCCAGTTCGACCGGGAGCGGCTGGCCCATATGCTCTTTGGGATCAAAAAGCATTGCCGTACAGATACAGTAACGGCGGTCCGTACGCTTGAGGACATCAACATTGACACAACCCTCACAGCCTTTCCAGAAATGTTCATCCTCTGTAAGGTCTGCAAAAGTAACAGGCAGATAGCCCAGATGAGTGTTCATTTTCATAACGGCGGAACCGCTTGTAAGACTGAATATCTTTGCCTCCGGCCAGCGGGTACGGGCAAGAGTGAATGTCATGTCCTTTATTCTCTTTGCAACACCGCGATTACGGAACAGCGGAGATACTATAAGACCGCTTGTTGTCACATATTTCTTGTTCTCCCACGTTTCAATGTAACTGAAACCGACAAAAGACTTGCCGCATAAAGCAATGACTGCCTTTCCTTCCTTCATTTTCTGAGTAACATACTCATGAGTACGTTTGGCTATGCCTGTTCCGCGTACTGCAGCGGCATCGGCAATAGTTTTAAGAATCTCATCAGTATAAATCTCGTGACTGGCATCAGCCACAAGCACTTCAATTTCCTCTTCCATTATTACGTAAAAAAAACTTTTACAATGAAACTATTACAGGTTCTAACATTCGTTTTATCTTGGTGCGGTCCGCATCCTCGGACAAAATGATCAGCAATGTATCATCGCCGGCAATTGTTCCAAGAATATCGGCCACATTCAAATTATCTATATCGTAAGCAAGTCCGCTTGCATATCCGGGACAAGTCTTGATAACAGCCATATTCCCTGTG
Source organism: Bacteroidaceae bacterium (assembly GCA_024398715.1). Classification (GTDB taxonomy): domain Bacteria; phylum Bacteroidota; class Bacteroidia; order Bacteroidales; family Bacteroidaceae; genus Colenecus. The sequence goes on along the minus strand of JAKSIP010000003.1, from coordinate 127,964 downwards.
AATTTCAAAGAAATGAAACCATAACGGGGCTTTGATCCGGAAGAATTCGCTGCAGACATTTCCGCTGCGGGTGCATGTTTGATGACAGCATGGTTGGGCAATACATACAGGTAGTCGCCATACGCATTGGCCACCTTGGATATTTTCATACGCTTGAGGTCTCTGGACAATGTAGCCTGAGTTACCTGATATCCGTCCTGAATCAAAAGAGTGAGCAGTTCCTCCTGAGTATGGACATCCTGACCGGAAACTATTAGCCGGATTGCATCCAAACGACTGTTCTTATTCTTCATATTGTATAAATATTCTGAAATGGGCCACAAAATTACGCATAATATTCATAATCCGGCATATTTTCAGCAGAATTTTATTAATAAATATGCTTAAAACAAACTTGCCTCTTCTGAAAAAATGAATATTTGTTGCATAACACAGGTTAATCCAGTTCCTGATCCGGTTCGTATCCGCCTAATTCACGGATCTTGTTTTTGAGCATTGCGAACTCCATAAAAAGATCGTGACAAGGTATTCCGTCATCGTATGTCATCGGTTTCTTGACATAGAAGGAAAGCCACTCCTGAACACCTGCGAGACCGGCACGCAGAGCAACATCGGCAAACAACATAAGATCAAGACAGATAGGCGCTGCAAGAATTGAATCGCGGCACAGGAAATTGACCTTTATCTGCATTGGATAACCCATCCAGCCGAATATGTCAATGTTATCCCAGCTTTCCTTATTGTCATTACGCGGAGGGTAGAAATTGATTTTAACCTTGTGATAGACATCGGAATACAGCTGGGGATATACATCCTGATCCAGAATCCATTCCAAAGAAGACGATTTGCTTACACGTTTTGTCTCAAAATTGGTAGGATAATCAATTACGGCTCCGTCACGGTTTCCAAGGATATTGGTTGAGAACCAGCCGTTAACTCCAAGCAGACGGGTACGGAAAGTTGGAGCAAGAGCGCTTTTCATCATAGTCTGACCGCTCTTGAAATCCTTGCCTATGATAGGAACGTTTTTCTGTTTTGAAAGTTCAAACATTGCCGGTATGTCAACACAGACATTGGGAGCACCCATGATAAAGGGGCAACCCTCCTGAAGTGCGGCATAAGCGTAAACCATACTTGGGGCAATATGCACACGGTCATCGTTTTTCAATGCCTGTTCGAACTGGGCCAAGGAACCGTGTACCTGTTCGTTACGCGGGACATAAGACTCGGTACTTGCTATCCAGAAAACAATAACGCGGTCGCAACCGTTGTTTTTCCTGAAATCCTGAATATCCTTTCTAAGATTCTGTGCATAGTTCCAGCGGGTATCGGCCGGCATAGCCCAAACGGGATCCGGCGTGCGACCATATTCCGGATTCAGCAGGTTCTGCGCAAAATCCTTGTCGAAACATGCTTTCATAGGTTTGATCCGCTCCAGTTCATCGCGCACAGGTTCAATATCCTCCGGTTTGAGAACCTTACAGTAAAGGGCGCTTTCGTAAGCATTGTCTGTGAACACATCCCAGGCGCCGAAAACCACATCGTTCAGATCTGCCAGAGGGATAATCTCTCCAACTGCTTTATATTGTTTTTCAGCCCCACGTCCGACACGCATTTTCCCCAATTGGGAAAAAGCACCGACAGGAACTGCAAGACCTTTTCTGGCCATCAGCGTTCCGACAATGAAAGTCGATGCCACGCCTCCCAAACCAACGCACATAACTCCCAATTTACCATGTGCCGGTTTAACTTTTACTGACTTCATATGAATGATTTTAAAATTACAATTCTTTCAAAATTTCGGTTACTGACGGATGTGGGAATATTGTCTGCTGCAATTGCGGCAGAGTGATTCCGAACTTGATTGCAACACCAATTACCGAAATGATTTCACTGCACATATTTCCGCACATCTGAGCACCGAGAATCAGATTGGTGCGTCTGTCAAGCACTACCTTGCAAAGTCCGTTCTCCATTTCGTTCTCGGCCTGAAAACGTCCGGAGTATGTCATTGGAAGCTTGCGGACATCAATATCCAGTCCCTTGGCAACGGCATTGGCCTGGGTCAGCCCTATCTGGGCAATTTCAGGATTTGTATAAACCACACCAGGAATTGCATTGTACTGCATAATTGATTTGGTTCCGCACATATTGTCTATTGCCACCTGAGCCTGGGCTATTGCGCTATGGGCAAGCATGGACAGAGCGGTCACATCGCCTGCGGCAAAAAGTCCGGGAACATTGGTCTGCATATCCAAGCCTACTTTTACAGCGGCCCTATCCATCTCCACATTGAGCGTATCAAGTCCAAGAGCGGTGGCATTCGGCCTGCGTCCTACAGAAACAAGAGATACGGGAGTTTCAAGAAAACCCTGGGGCTCTGAATCACTGGAATAACTGATACCTGAAGGACTTACCGCAGTAACTCTTGTAGCGGTCATAAACCTGACTCCTTTCTTGGAATACGTTTTCTGCAGATAATCTGTAAGTTCACTGTCAAATCCCGGAAGAATCTGCTGCGCCATCTCAATAACAGTGACTTTTGAGCCCATGCTGCAGAAGAAACTGGCGAATTCCATTCCTATCACCCCACCGCCAATGATGGCAATTTCCTGTGGAATGCTGTTAAGGTTTAATGCCATGTCCGATGTCAACACATAACTTCCAAGGCCTTCCTTCAGGCCCGGTATTGGCGGAATAACCGTTTCAGAGCCGGAGCACAGCAGTACATTGCGGGCAAAACAGGTGCCGTCCTGGACAGATATCCTGAACAGATCATTTTCCTTACCGTCAAGGCGGGCCTGTGCCTTTATTACAGTTACACCACAATTGCGCAATTTGAGACTTACCGCACCTGTCAGTTTTTTGACGATTTTGTTCTTACGGGCAAAAATTCTGGCACTTTGGGGCGAACCGGGCAGACAGTCAATTCCGTATTTGCCGGCATTGGATGTATAATCAAGAACCTTGGCGCTGAACAGAAGAGCCTTTGTAGGAATACAGCCTACATTCAGGCAGACTCCGCCGAGCTCATTTTTTTCGAACAGAACCACACTCTTACCGGTTTTTGATGCACTTTCAGCAGCATTGTAACCTGCCGGGCCGCCTCCAATGATTGCTATGTCAAACTCTTGGTCCATATAATTGTTCCAATATTGTTTTAGTCCCACAAATGTACTATTTTTGTAAATAATAACGCAAATAAAACAACACTATATTGAGAAAAAATGAAATTAAGCACAGACGTTGGAATATCCCCTCTGGACCGGAGAATAAAATACAGAGACAAAATACTGCTGACAGGCTCATGTTTTACAGACAGCATCGGATCAAGATTGACAAGCCATTACTACTCAGCACTGGTAAATCCGTTCGGTGTTTTATTCAATCCGGAGTCAATCTGTTCGTTGCTTGACAGGGCAATAGGCAACGGGGACAGTCCCGAGCTGTTCTCGAAAGATGATCTGTTTTATGCGGACGGAATGTACAATTCATGGTACATTCATGGAAAATTCGCCAATCCATCGGCAGAAACAGTAATTGCAAACGCCAACAGTGCATTAATGGAATGTAATGGTTATATCAACAGTTCAAAATGGATAATTATCACATTAGGAACAAGTTGGATATACCGTCTGAAAGAAAACGGTCTGGTAGTCAGCAATTGCCACAAAATGGGCGCAGATTTATTTACAAGAGAGCAAATGACCGTTGAAATGGTAGAAAACAGATTAGCACAAGTATTCCAAAAAATGAATAAGGACACAAATATAATATTGACGGTAAGTCCTGTAAGACATCTGAAAGACGGACTGCATCAGAACAGTATCAGCAAATCCGTTCTTCTGCTGGCAACAGAAAGATTGTGCAACAGGTTTGAGAATGTACATTATTTTCCTGCTTACGAAATCATGATGGACCAGTTGCGTGACTACCGTTTTTATGATACCGACATGTGTCACCCCAGCACTATTGCCGTTGACATCATCTTTGAAAGGTTCCGCGAATATGCACTCAGCAATGAAAAACGTGAAACGGACATGTTCGAGCGCGCAGAAAAAATCCATCTGGCTATGGAACACCGCATACTGAACTCCGATTCACAGTCAGCTTTGGCTTTCGAAAAGAAAAGGATGAGTGAATATTCCAATTTCATGCAGGATTTGTCAACTCTAAAATCAGAATAGGAATACAGGCACAACAACTGAGCATATGAAAGCAAAAACAATCACCTTGTTTATTATTTTATCTGTATGTCATTTCCTGAACGGAGAGACTGCAATAAAAGCACAGGCATGCCGGGACACGTTATCCGTTATGATAATTGGCGATGTCATGATGCATCAGGCACAGCTTGAGAAAGATTACACACAATTCCTGAAACACATCTCTAAGGATTTACGCAGTGCGGACATAGCAGTTGCCAATATGGAATTTTCTCTTGGAGGTGAACCATATACTGGGTATCCCAGGTTTTCCGCACCCGACTCATACGCGGAATATGTGGCAACAGAGTGTGGAGTCGATGTGTTTCTAACAGCAAACAACCACATTCTGGACAGAGGTCAGAAAGGCCTCAAGCGCACCCTTTCCGTATATGAAGGAATGAAAGAAAAAGTACTGTTTACGGGCAGTGCAGGCAGCAAAGAGGAGCTTGAGCAGAATTACCCGGTCATTATTGACAGAAAAGGAATCAAGTTAGCTATCATTAACTTTACATACGGTACAAACGGAATTCATGCAGAAGGATGGCCAAATACCAACTATATGGTCAAAGAAAGCATAGACAGCGCATTCATAAGAGCAGCAAAACAGAATGCCGACTTTATTGCAGTTCTTCCCCATTGGGGCACGGAGTATGAACTGCATCACAACAGCACGCAGGAAATATGGGCAGGATATCTTGTAGGAAGGGGTGCCGATGTTATTGTTGGAGGGCATCCGCATGTAGTTCAGGATTCAACCCATATCAATGGTGTTCCGGTATTCTATTCAATTGGAAATGCGGTTTCCAACATGAGTGCAGAAAATACCAGACTGGAACTTGCAGTTACACTACGTTTTGTCAACGATCATATTACAGGTATAAGGACCATGCTTGAACCGGAAATCAGATACATGTGGTGTTGCCTTCCAGGAAGGCTGAATGATAATTTCAGCACAATATTCGTAAAAGAGTGGCTGGGACACCGCAGCGAATGGATCAATCCATCGGATTATGACAATATGGTGAACACTTACCGGAGGGTCAGGCAGGAAACCGGCGTTTCCGACTAATGAGGCGACTCGAACGCCCGCACTGCGTGCGGAAGACCTTGTTAAGTCCGCCACAGCGGACGATAGGGGTCGGGCGTTCAAAATAAAACAAAAAAAAAGCGGAAGTAAATATGCTACTTCCACCTTCTAGTCGGAATGAGGCGACTCGAACGCCCGCACTTCGTGCGGAATACCTTGTTAAGTCCGCCACAGCGGACAGTGGGGTCGGGCGTTCAAAAAAAAAGAATAAGGTGAAAGAAACTTTGTACTTCCACCTATTTGTCGGAATGAGGCGACTCGAACGCCCGACCCCTACGTCCCGAACGTAGTGCGCTACCAACTGCGCTACATTCCGATTGAATTTCTCAAAAGCGATGCAAAGGTAGATGATTTTTCACACAATGGCAATTTTTTTTGTAGAAAATTTTGCAAGATAAAAAAATGGGCGTATCTTTGCACCCGTCTTTGAGACACGACATGTTGGTGCCATAGCTCAGTTGGTAGAGCAAAGGACTGAAAATCCTTGTGTCCCTAGTTCGATTCTCGGTGGCACCACCCTCATAGAGGATGACTTTAAAGTTCATCCTCTATTCTTTTTTCCAGCATCCACAGTTCATAGCTCACCACCGCGGGCGGAATCCGGCTCAGTGGAAACCCCAGCAAATCGCCACCCCACTGTAATATCAACCTTCGCAAATAAGCGGGAAAACGCGAAGGATGAAATGAGCTTAGCAATGAAAACACCTCCAGAAAGGCCTGTGGACGGGGTACGAACGGCTGCGGCAAATCAACCTTCGCAAATAGGCGGGAAAACGCGAAGGATGAAATGAGTTTAGCAATGAAACCACCGCCAGAAAGGTCTGTGAGCGGGGTACGAACGGCTGCGGCAAATCAACCTTCGCAAAATAGACCCAAAACGCGAAGGTTCCCACTGATTGAGCATTGGTTGTTCTTTTGACCCGTTATGCCACAGATTTATGCACTGACGGCTAAGGCAAGGTTTTGGTCAAAAATACTCTTTATTTATAAAGGAAGATTTTTGTACCAAACGCTCTGGCGCCTGACCTTGAATTTGCCGGCAGTACATTATGAAATTTGCATAGCGGGGCGAAAGAACAAATAGACAGCAACTGCAATCGAAATGATTTTGCAACCCCGCCCAAAGTGGTTGTAGATAGTGTACTACATTCCACGCCTTGGTACAATGTTATCACCTGTGCCAATATTGCACGGAATCGCGGCTACAAGGTGGTTTGAATACAATATTGGTCCGGTATTTGCATACGAATGAAGTGTGCAATCTTTGTTGACGGTGGCGCCACTTGCAAAAAGTATTATAATGTTCCGCCACCCCGCTGTAATATCAACCTTCGCAAAAAAGGCCCAAAACGCGAAGGGTGAAATGAACTTAGCAATGAAAACACCGCCAGAAGGGTCTGTGGACGGGGTACGAACAGCGGCGGCAAATCATCCTTCGCAAAAAAGAGCCAAAACGCGAAGGATGGCAGCAAAAAACGGCTCAACATTCGCAAAAACCCCGCAATTTGCGAAGGGTGGCAAGGAAAATCGCTTCAACCTTCGCAAAAAAAGCCCAAAACGCGAAGGGTGAAGTCCCGTTAGGGACAAACATGAAAAAGAGGCCGACACCAAAGCCGACCTCTCTTCATTCATATATGTATATTCAATTACTCAGTGAAATACAGAGTGTAGTTCTTTACAGCACCATGATAATCACAGCTTACAACAGCATATGTATCCTGCTGCATGACAGAAATCTGAACATCATCATTATCTGCCGATGCCTCAACAGACGGCTGACCCTGAGCAGCAACTTTTACTGAATAGTTATTGTAGCTGAGGAAACCGTTGCGGTTGGTGAAACGGTCCGGAATAGCTGGCAGTTCAATGGCGTTGCCGTTAACCTTGATGGTAACCTGAGGAGCAACCGGACGCTCAAGAACCTTGTCCTTCTTACTGAAACTCAAACCGACAATGTCACACAAATCTCCCTGAGGACCTTCAGCAACAAGATAGATAGCATGTTTACCCTTAAGACCTTCTACTGCAGATGCAACATCAACAGAATATTTTGCAATTTCTTTAGAAGAACCAGCAGGAATCTCAATTGTAGCAATCTGTTTTCCGTTCCATACATCATTATCCCAAGGACCGTCAATCCATACATTAATCTTGAATGCCTGACTGGTCTTTGCTGCAAGATAAAGGTCAAACTTTGTCTGGTTGCCCTTTACAGCACCCTTGAACGGTTTAAGACCAAGCTTTGCCTTAGAAAGGCCTTCAAAGCCGAAATATTTGTAACCGAAAATATCTCCGCTCTTTACGTTGGCAAGAGGCATGTTGTTATCCCATATATCCCATGAATCCTGCTGAGCCTGCTGATTTGACAGATAGCATGCATAACCGGCTGAATAATACTTGTAAGGGTCAAGACCAAAGATGTTGAAACCTTCCGATGTCACCTCAGCACCTCTGTATTCAGTACCATCGGCAGCCTTGGCAGTCCACTGCTTGTCTGCTGCAAACGGATCATAACCGCGGATAATTACCCGGCCTCCCTCTGCAACCGGCTTTTCATCGGCCTGTACATATACGGGAGCAACCATAGGCTGACGTGCATAACCGAATCCGCGTGGCGGACGATGATAGAATACATACCACTGACCGTTGATTTCCAGCAGGCTTCCATGTGTATTATGCGCAGGAGCCATGCCTACAACCTGTGTACCGTCCTGGTTCAGGACAGGACCGCGTGAGTCAACCAAAACTCCGCCAATCTTCCAAGGGCCAAGCGGAGAATCACCGTATGCATAGCGCAGTGTTGAGTTGGAGCTGCCCATACCGTAATCAGGTCCTGAGTGACCGCTGAACACCCAAACGAATTTGTTTCCAATCTGACGGATAGAAGATGCTTCAAAGAAATTGAACTGTCTGATATCTTCACCGGGATACAGAGCCTTGTACTCCGTTCCTTCTCTGTCCCTTACCTGACCGTAGCGTGTTGCAGCAGGAATGAAATTACGGTTAACTTCAGTACCGGGTCTTACGGAATACATTGTATTCTGATCCAACTGGGCTGCATTACTCTGCTGGAAGCCCCAGAAACCATATGCACGGAAACCAATCTCATAATCGGGATCAGCCGGATCTGTAACGTACTCAACAAATACAGACGGGTCAAAGCCCATTGTACTGCCAGGAATTGTTCCACGACCATCTTCCGTCAGGTTAAGCGGAGTAAAAGGACCGTAAGGCTTATCACCTTTGCAGACCATTGCCTCGCGACGGGGTCCACGGCTGTGCGGATACAGATAATATACCTTTGTACCGTCTTTCTGTCTGATTTCAACAAGATCAGGCGCATACATGATATCCCACTGGTTATCTACATTATATGTGAAAATTGCGCCCTCGTCACGCCAATCGTTCAGGTCCTCAACAGGAGCAGACCACATTCTGATGTCGGCACCGCAATACTGACGGAAAGCAACATCGTGCGAACCGATAATATATGCACGATACTTGCCCGGATTGTCAGGGTCTTCAAAAACACGCGGTTCGCCATCGGGAAGATGTTCCCACAACGGAAGGTACGGGTTACCTGTACCAAAGTCTTCGGAAAGACGGTTAGCGGCATTACCTGCAGAAAAAATACAAAATGCGGCAGCGCCTAAAACGGAAAAAAATTTCTTGTTCATATTATAAACTGTTAGTATAATCCATGTGGATGTAAAGATATACATTTTAGACTAAATAACGAACAAAAAGTCAAATTGTTTCCAATATTATGTATGCCGGCGAAGGGGCTCGGGGTCTTCCCCGTATACAAAGGAGCTTCAGCTCTATTTTTTTGCAGGGCAACGACCGAAGGGAGACGTCGGCACTTGCCGGCGAAGGGGTTCGGGGTCTTCCCCGTAAACAAAGGAGCTTCAGCTCTATTTTTTTGCTCTGCAAAAAAATAGAGCTCTCGATCTTCACAGACAGAGAGCTCCGGGGAAAACTTTAGGTCTCAAACATAAAAAACCATAATAAATCGTTCTTCAACATGTATTACCATACACACGTGCAATCACGGCAAGGATTTTCACAGTATGAAAAAAGTAAACAGCACTGAACAAAACTTAACTTTAAATAAAAACAACGAACATCATTATTAAATCGCTTGCAAATATGCTATTCAAAACAAACAAAACAATTGTGCAAATAGGTTATTTTTTTTGTGCATCTATGTTTTTTTATTGTTTCACCTTGCATAACGGGAATTCACAAAAAAGGTGAGACAAAACATTGCCACACCTAAAACAGAACAGGAATAAAATTTTTACTTAACGGGTTGGTTAAAGTTTGAGGCCGTCAAAAATTTCAATGTAGAGCGGAATTGCCTTATCCAATTCATCCAAAAGTATGTATTCATCGGCACTGTGGGAACGTTCAGACATGCCCGGACCTATTTTGAACGAATTGAAATTGAATGCGGACTGGTCTGACATTGTAGGTGACCCGTACGGTTCAAGGCCAAGTTCGACACAACGCCTGACAGCAGCACAGTCATTTTTCACACAACTGGAATGATGGTCAAACGAACGGGCCTTTACACTGCACCACTGCGGCAAGGAGTTACATACAACGTCAAAAATTTCTCTGTTTGAATAAAGTTCGTTAAAACGTATATCGACTGTAAAAGTGCATTTGTCCGGCACAACATTATGCTGCGTGCCGGCATTTACTATTGTAACTGTCATTTTTACCGGCCCAAGCAAAGAAGACTCTTTATCAAACCTGTATGTACGGAACCAGTTTATGGCATCGGTTGCACGATAAATTGCATTGATCCCTTCCTTACGTGCAGCATGTCCGGATTTTCCAGCAACCTCAACATCAAGAACCAGCAACCCGCGTTCCGCAATACCCGGATTCATACCGGTAGGTTCACCAACTACTGCCAGATCCACGTTTGGGAGCTGGCTACGGACGAGTTTTGCACCGTTTGCACCGGTAACCTCTTCTTCGGCAGTTGCAAGAAATATGAGATTATATTCCTGGGGCACTCTGTCAAGATAGACAAATGAATAGAGCAGAGATACTAGAGAACCGCCGGCATCGTTACTCCCAAGGCCATACAGTTTTCCATCCTGCACAATTGGGGTAAAAGGGTCCAATGTCCATCCTGACACAACTTTTACAGTATCAATATGCGAATTGAACAGAATGGTGGGTTTCCCGCTGGAAAAGTGCTTGCCATAACACAAGACATTGTTCAATATACGCTTGGTTTCATAACCGTATTCCTGCAAAGCCTGCTCTATCAGAAGGGCCGCATTTTCTTCAGACCTGCTGACAGACGGAGTTGCAATCAGTTTTTCCAATAGCTCAAACGCTTTTTTACCAAGATTTTCTATTGTATCCATAGGAATATGCCCTTTTTCACGGCAAATTTAACTTAAATCGGCTAAAAATGGGTATCTTTGCAAAGAAATTATCACAATTGTCCATATATGATTACTCCAGACCAATTCAAAGAGGCCATTAACCGGGCTGAAGCACTCAAGCAGCATCTGAACATTGATGCCAAACAGATTCAGGTAGAAGAAGAACAACTCCGTACCCAGGCTCCCGGTTTTTGGGACGATCCCAAGAAAGCCGAGATTCAAATGAAGAAGGTAAAAGGGCTACAATCATGGATAGACGGTTACAAGGTGATAAAGGATCTTGCAGACGAACTGAAACTTGCCGTTGAATTTTACAAGGAACAGCTTGTAACAGAAGAAGAGGTTGATCAGGCGTATTACAAAACAATAGAAGCCATAGATTCTTTGGAATTCAAGAATATGCTGCGTTCCGAGGCAGACGCAATGGATTGTGTATTGAAAATCAATTCCGGAGCAGGTGGAACCGAAAGCCAGGATTGGGCGTCCATGCTGCAGCGCATGTATATGCGGTGGGCAGAGAATCACAATTACAAACTCACAATATCAGATTTGCAGGAAGGCGATGAAGCAGGTATCAAATCTGTTACAATAGAAATTCACGGTATGTATTCATACGGTTATCTGAAAAGCGAAAACGGCGTTCACCGCCTGGTACGCGTATCGCCATATAACGCACAGGGCAAACGTATGACATCTTTCGCATCGGTATTTGTAACCCCGCTGGTTGACGATACTATTGAGGTTTACATCAACCCTGCCCTTATGTCATGGGATACTTTCCGCAGCAGCGGTGCAGGCGGACAGAACGTAAACAAGGTGGAATCGGGTGTGCGTTTGCGTTACCAGTACAAGGATCCGTATACCGGAGAAGAAGAGGAAATTCTGATTGAAAATACAGAAACCCGTGACCAGCCCAAGAACCGCGAACGCGCTCTGCAGCATCTGCGTTCAATATTGTACGATAAGGAACTCAAGCACCGCATGGAAGAGCGGGCAAAGATTGAAGCTGGCAAAAAGAAGATAGAATGGGGCTCACAGATACGCAGTTACGTGTTTGATGACCGCCGCGTCAAAGATCACCGTACCGGTTACCAGACAAGCGATGTGAACGGTGTTATGGATGGCGGAATTGATGAGTTCATCAAATCTTATCTGACAGAATTCTCCGAATCACAGGAATAGTATTTGTCTGACATATTTACACATCTTTAGAAACTAATTACTATGGGAGTTGAAATTGAAAGAAAATTCCTGGTAAAAGACCAATCATTCAAGGATCTTGCCAGCGAAACCAGAAACATTACACAAGGGTATCTGGTCCAATCCAACGGGTTTTCCGTAAGAATCCGCACAACAGATACCGAGGCAGTTCTTACCATCAAAGGACCAAGCAGCAACAACGGTCTTACACGTTTTGAATTCAATCAGGTTATACCAATGGAAGAAGCCCGGCAGATGCTGGAACTGTGCAGCGGCAGTCTTATTGAAAAATGCAGATACCTGGTACATTACAAAGACCATCTGTTTGAAGTTGATGAGTTTTTCGGCAAAAACCAGGGACTGGTTATTGCAGAAGTCGAACTTGAAAGCGAAAACGAACCATTTGAAAAACCGGCATTCATAGGAGAAGAGGTAACAGGTATTCCACGTTACTACAACTCTTATCTTGCACTGAACCCATAACCAATGCTCAGAGACATATTTTATTTTTCCAAGGCCGACAGAAGGGCTTTGGCAATCCTTTCCGTACTTATACTGGTTCTGCTGTCCATAAGATATTTTACAGACCCGCAACAGGTAACAGGAAACGGTGCGTATGCACAAGCTGTTGCAGACAGTACATTTTCCGCAAAAATTGACTCAGCGGAGCAGATAACTGTCCAAAAAAGCAAACTGAACACAAGGTTTCAGAAGAACAATAAATTCAAGACCAGACAACTGATTGACCTTAATACGGCAGACACCACGTTACTTCAAAGGATACCAGGTATAGGACACGGCTTTTCTCTAAGCATAATAATCCTAAGGGATAAACTGGGAGGATTCGCCAGCCCGGCCCAACTTTCAGAAATCAGTCATTTCCCTGATTCTCTGCAGAGCTGGTTCTTTGCTACGCCGGACAGTATCAGAAAGATAAGAATCAACAGGGCATCGGTTTATGATATGAAGAGACATCCGTATATCTCTTTCTATCAGGCCAAGGCCATTGATGATTTAAGGAAAAAAGAGGGCAAAATAAAAGACCCTGCCAGGCTACTTCTTCTAAAAGAGTTCACCCAGCAGGATCTTGTCAGACTTGCTCCGTATATTTCCTACGAATAGGAGTGTCAGAAACCTGCAATGGCGGCAATTTTATCAGGCACCTCAATATTCTGCATCTGACCGGAAAAGTTCTCCGCTCCTACTCCAACGGCAAATACCGGCACATAACCGCCGTCATGATCGCCGCTTATCCAGCCAACCTGCGCAATGTCGTTGATAATCTTCACCGCGCGGTCTGAAAGTTTGTCTGTTTTGTAATATGAATACAGATTATCTTCAGAAAGGTCCTGCTTTACACCATCGGTTGTGAAAGACTGCTCATAAGCCTCTTTCAGAGCCCGCTCCTGCATAGGATTGATCCTTATCTTATCCCAAAAGCCGAAATTGAGTGTAAGCTCCTGCTTTACACGCTCCCAAGTTGGAAGACCCTCTTTCTGAGCTATGGCTTTAAGATATTTTGCAAAAGCACCCTCTGACATTTTCTGGTTTGCCAATACTGGAATATTCAGATAATATCCGCCATCGCCGGGAGTACAGCCGCTGGTCGAATGGTCTGCCGTTACCACAATAAGAGTCTCGTCCGGATGCTGCTTATAGAAATTGAATGCTGTTTCAATACAGGCATCGAATGCGAGTATCTCAGTAACCAGAGTTGCGGCATCGTTTCCGTGAGCAGCGTGATCAATGGAACCTCCCTCGAACATATAGAAGAACTTACCCTCTTTCTTCTGAAGAAAATCAAATCCGGCATTGAACACCTGTTCCATTGTAAGATCGGCGGGTGTAGCATCTATCTGGTAAGGAATCTGCTCGTTATTGTCTTCCTGAGGTGTAAACAGAATAACCTTGTCGGCATCTTTCGAGATGCGCTGATAGTCTGCATAACTGTTTACAACCGTATAGCCGCTTTCAGAAGCAGTGGCAACAATTCCTTTGTCCATATCCGGATGGTCCTTGTCCTTATCCTGCCTGAAGCCATAGCCTCCAAAAAACTCATACTCAGAATCCACCAGCTGCATACCTATCACGTGCTGGTCATATCGTACAGGGACATGCGCAAAAAAAGCAGCAGGTGTGGCATCGTCTATGCATGTAGTGGTTGCAATACCTACACGCCAGCCTTTATCGTGAGCTTTGGAGGCAATACTTACCAGAGGCGTTTCACGGTCCGGCAACATGCCGACCGTTCTGCTGGATGTTTTACTGCCGGTGGAAAGGGCCGTTCCGGCAGCTGCGGAATCTGTAACGCCGCTGTCGGACGAATGTGTTATCAACAGACCGGAATATGGGAACTGGGTAAAACACAAAGGAGCAATCTCAGGTTTTTCCATATTGCCTGCCTTGTAGAATTGTGTTGTGACCAATGAACCCATACCCATTCCGTCTCCAATGAAATAGAATATATACTTAGGGTTCTTTACACTATTTTTTTTTGCACTGGCCTGAGAAACGGGTGCCAGTAAAAGAAATGAGAGAAAAAATAAAAAACTGGTTTTGAGAGTACGCATAACTTATTTTATTTTATAATCTTTGTTGAAATGATAGTAATGTCTTTTTTGGGACGGTCCTGGGAATTGGTCGATACCTTTTCTATCTGGTCAACAACGTCCATTCCATCGATAACCTCGCCAAAAACGGTATACTGCGTATCAAGGAAAGGAGTTCCTCCGATTGTGGTATAAGCCTCTACCTGTTCCTTATTGAAACGCATACGTCCGTTTGTTTTTACGGAATCCTGAACAATTTTAATGAATTTATTCTGAAGTTCCTGAAGCCCGTTACGGTCTCCAGCCATCTGAAGACGCATTATCGTATCGCTGTTTTCATTGCACAAACGCTGGAAATGTGCCTGCATATCAGACTGGCAGAGTTGCATTTCTGTCTCTTTAAGCTGGTCCTCATTATAACGTTTACCGGTAACAATATAGAACTGGGAACCGGAAGAAGCACGTTCGGGATTAACCTGATCTGCCTGTCTTGCTGCACTTAACGCACCTTTTTTGTGGAAATGTACAGGGTATATAATCTCTGCAGGTATAACGTAATCCGGACCTCCTACACCAAGATGCTTGTCTGCAGGAGCATTTTTTGAATCGGGGTCACCGGCCTGAACCATAAAATTCTTTATTACACGGTGAAAAAGGACTCCGTCATAATAGTTTTCATTCACAAGTTTGATGAAATTGTCGCGATGCAGCGGTGTATCATTGTACAGCTTTATCTTAATGTCTCCCAAAGAAGTCTTGATAAGGACCTTTGTCTCTTCCGCTGCAGCGGATGCCCCGCTCTGCTGTGCCGCATTGGCGCGGCATGATTCTGTTGATGCCATAAATAATAATATCAATAATAATTTTGTAAACTTCATAATAAACGTATGCCGCATAAAAATTCTACAATTCAAGCCACTCCTGCGGATTCAGTTTTACCGACTCTTTATGCAATTGGAAATGCAACAGACAGTTACCCAGAGAATTCTTGCTAACAGCTCCAAGACTCTGTCCCGTAGTGACATTATCCCCTTTTTTTACAAACACTTGAGAAAGATTGCAGTAAACGGAGATATAACTGCCATGACGGACAAGTATTCCCAACTCGCCCTGTCCCTGCTGGAAAACGGCACTGACTGTTCCGTTGAAAACAGATTGGGCCTGGGCACCGCTCTCTCCCTGCAAATCGATACCAAGATTGGACAACTGGACATTTTTCATACCGTCAACACTGTGAGTACCGTATTTGCCGACAAGCAGATACGTTCCGCTGATGGGAGCAGGCAAACGGCCTTTATTCTTTTCAAAATCAGAACTCAATTGCAGATTGGCAGTATTGACGGCAACTGGAGACGCCGCTGCCTCCTGACGGCGCAGCTCCTCTTCCTTGCGTTTTCTTTCCTCTTCTATGGCTATCTGAATCTGACGGTCAATTTCCTTGTTCAGATTGGAAATCTCTTTCTGCTGTTTTGAAATCTGGGCATCAAGCTGTTTGTTTTTGCTCCGGAGGTCATCAATAACCTTACGCTGGTTCTGTTCCTCCGTTTTCAACGAGCTTTCCATTTTTTTCAAATCGGCAGCAAGCAGCATTTTTTCAGTTTTGATAAGACTGATATCATGCTGTCTGTTGTTAAGCGCAACCTCTTTCTCTATAATCTGACGGGCCAAACGGTTCACAGACTCGTTATATTCCCTGACATAACGTGCCCTTGTCATAGCCTGAGTAAATGATTTTGAAGAGAACAGGAACGATATGGTGTTGAAATTGACCTGCTGGCTCTGATAAAAACGGCAGGCATCGGCATAACGGTCCTTACAGATTTTCAGCTCATTTCTCAAAGAAGCAATATTCTTTTGTACGGATAGTGAATCTTTTTCCAACGAAGATATGTCCGATTTTGTTTTGCCTATTGCCTTGCGTCTTTCCTCCAAACGCGCATTTATCACATTCAGATTGGAAACCTGGGCGGCAATATCGCGTTCATTGGACACAATCTGCTTTTTGGACTGCTCCAGTTTTCTGTTCAGAAGTGCACGCTGCTCTTCCATATTTCTGATTTTTTCCTGAGTATCGGACTGGGCCTGGACACTCACACAGAAAAACAGAGAGAAAAGAGATAATATGAATATGCTGCGGAGTTGCATTCTATCTGAATAAATCAAACAATTCTGAAAAACCCGGATTTCTCAAACTTTTCAGCTTCTTGAAATCAAAATCACGCCTGTGGTATTGGGAGATATCAATTCTGTCTGTTACCGGTCTGTCAGAAAATCTCACATTGGCCAGATTGGCCGAATAATAAGTCCTTTCAACTCCTTTGCCGCTTTTGTAACTTACGGAGTAGTGGGTTGGGAATGATTCTCCGTCTATATAAGTAAAATCTCCGTAATACAGAGTTCCGGTCTTTCCGGCTATTGAACGTTTTACGTTTACAAGTTCCCCGCCCTGGAAAGCAAATGTATAACCGGCACGCGGCTCCCGGTATGTATCTCCCTGAACATCTGTATTCTTTACCTTCAGTGCTGCGCCCGATGCCCCCGGAGAAAAGACCTTATTCCACAACAAACCCTGAACGGTATTGAAATCAACTTTCAGAGTCCCATTGTATGGAATATCATTATAGTCCATCCTGATATACCAATGTCCCAAACGGTTCACCAGAATAATACCGTCCTGAGACAGTTCAGCCCTGAAAACCTCTGCCAACCCGAAAGGGACAGCCCTTACCATTATCACATCGTTCCACGTCATATCAAGCCGCAGATTAAATGGAGAGACCGTTGCAGAGACCGTTTTATGCACAGGTCTCAGTTTTTCTGCCGCTACGCGATTTTTATTCTGCACATAACCGCTGCTCTTGCAGCCGGCCATGAACATAGTCATAAGTATGACCGAAACAAGTATCAGGTATATCCGGTTTTTCATTTTCTACTGTTTCTTATTTTCTGTTGCATACTGTCTATGGTTGAATTGTTGAAACCTTCGGACCTGTTGTGAATAAGCACATTGATTGCTTTCTCCCAAAAGTCGCAGGCCTGAGCCTTCAGCCCGGATTTGAGATAAATGTCTCCGGCATGGTCATACATTTCAACATTGATAATGTTTCCGGAATATCTGATTGCCAGATCAATATATTCTTTTGCCACACCGGACTTGCCCAACAAAAAGGCTATCCATGCGTATGTATCAAGAAATGTGGCGTTCTGAGGCTCTGCCTTTATTGTTTTACCGCTTAATGAGAAATAGTAATCAAGATCCGTTGAATCAATCAGACACATTGAATATGCATAATTGTTCATATTCGATATGTCATCGGGTTCAAACTGGAAATATGTGTCGAATATCCTTTTGTAAAAATTCAGGGCTTCCCCCCACAGATTCCGGTTCAATGCTATGAGATTTTCCAAAAGACCGCTTCTGATATCTATCTCGACGGTTTTGTCTGTAACCAAAGAGATGAAAGTGTTTGCAAAATTTTCCTGTTCGTGTCTGGCCGAGTAGAAATCAATCATTGAAAGCCTGCCATTCAATGAATGGGGAAAACGTTCAAGAATGGTGTTGTAGATTTTTCTGGCCTCATTATCCATATTGTTGTTCCAGTAAGCCTCTGCCAGCATGGCAAGGAACTCATCTTCTACAGACGGATCTGCTGCAATGAGACGTTCCACACATGTCTTTACGCTATCAACATTGCCCAACGCACCATAGATGTTCACCTGTTGCATGAGACTTTCAATGGTCTCACCCTCAAGTTCCTGTATTCTGAGAAGGGTTTTCAGCATTTGCGGCAAATCCGAGTTTCCGGAATATACACTGTAAATCATTCTCAGAAACTGGATACGGTCTTCTATTGAACCGGCAAAACCGACAGCAGATTCCAAAAGCTGGAGTGTCTTTTCCTCCTGATGGCTGTCATAATACAGCACACTGAGAAATGCAATATAATTCAGGTTTGTGGAATCAGCAGCTACGGCAGCCTGTGCCATTTCCAAGGCCTTTGGATAATTGTTCAAGGAACTGTAATAGAATGCCAGACGGTAAGAAGCATCTCCACTTTGCGGATTAACTTCCAGTGCCTGCCTATAGTATTCGAATGCAAGCGAATGGTTATTATTGAGGAATTGGTCAAAAGCACATGCGGAAAGGTAATTGTACAGGTTCTCCTCTTTGTCTTGCCGGGTGCTGGCAGGTGCCTCCCTGCGGGCTGCAGACAACTGACCGGCAACCGAAAGAAACAGAACAATTACAATGGACCTTATAACCTTTCCCATAAACCTGCAGAAAAAAATCAAATCCCGCTATGACCGAAACCGCCGGCGCCTCTCTCTGTATCGTCAAGTGAATCAACGCACTGCCATGAAACATGTTCATGGCGCGCAATAACCATTTGCGCAATACGCTCCCCGTCTTCAATAACAAAATCCGTATCAGAAAGATTGACCATAATAACACCAATCTCTCCGCGATAGTCGGCATCGATTGTACCCGGAGTATTGAGAACGGTAACACCCTTCTTCAAAGCCAGACCGCTGCGCGGACGCACCTGCGCCTCAAATCCGGCAGGCAGAGCAATGAAAAGTCCGGTAGGTACAAGACATCTCTGCAATGGTTTCAATACTATGGGTTCCTTTATGTTTGCCCTTAAATCCATACCTGCAGAGAGTTCTGTGGCATATTGCGGAAGAGCATGTTTTGAACGGTTGATTATCTTTACTTCCATACCAATATTTTTTACGAAAATAGTCATTCTTTGCCACATATAAGGCGTTAACAGTCAAAAAATTCTTTAATTTTGCATTAAAACGATAAGAGATTATGAATTGGGAGCAGCTTATTTCTACAAAAAGAGTAGGATTGGAGGATATCAGTTTTGAAAACCACGATGACAGGTCTGTTTTCATCAGAGACTATGACCGTCTTATTTTTTCCGCACCGTTCCGCCGGCTCCAGAACAAGACACAGGTTTTTCCCCTGCCGGGAAGTGTATTTGTCCACAACAGACTGACCCATAGCCTTGAAGTATCCTGCGTGGGACGTTCTTTGGGAAACGGCGTTGCCAAGGAGTTATGTGAAAGACATCCTGAACTGAACAATACATATATCCGCGAGATAGGGAACATTGTATCTGCCGCATGTCTTGCACACGATATGGGTAACCCTCCGTTCGGTCATTCCGGAGAGAAAGCAATTGCATCCTTTTTCACAGAAGGAAAGGGTCTTGAGTTGAAAAAGGAATTCAGCAACAATCCCATTGAATGGTCAGACATTACCAATTTTGAAGGGAACGCAAACAGTTTCCGCCTTCTTACCCACAAATTCCTGGGACGCCGCAAAGGAGGCTTTGCTCTTACCTATCCGACACTTGCCGCCATAATAAAATATCCGTATTCATCGTACTATGCGGACATGAGCAGCAAACACAAACTGGGATTTTTTGAAAGCGATAAAGAGAATTTCATCAAGATAACAGAGGAACTGGGAATGATAAGATTAAGCAAAGAAGGAGAACCTTTGCGTTACTGCCGGCACCCGCTGGTCTATCTTGTTGAAGCGGCAGACGATATCTGCTATGAGATAATGGATATTGAAGATTCACACAAACTGAAAATCCTGTCTACCCAAGAGGCTAAGGAACTGCTCTCAAATTACTTTACCGAACATGATAAAGAGCATTTCAACGATATCTACAAGATTGTAAGCGATGCCAACGAACAGATAGCCTACCTGCGTTCAAGGGCTATTGGAAATCTTACAAAAGAGTGCATCAATGTATTTGTAGAGAACGAACAGGAACTGCTTGACGGAAAGTTCTGCGGTTCCCTTATTGAGCATATATCTCCATTGCAGAGAGCGGCTTACCGGCACAGCAGCCAGGTTTCCTACGAACGGATATACCGTTCAAAAGAGGTGCTTGATGTGGAACTTGCCGGTGTTAAAATTATCTATACACTGCTGGATCTGATGGTAGATGCCATTCTACATCCGGAAAAGGAGTATTCAAAACTGCTCATTAACCGCGTTTCAAGCCAATACGAAATAAACAGTCCTATTTTGTATGAACGCATTATGGCTGTTCTGGATTACATATCGGGAATGACCGATGTATTCGCAGTAGATCTGTATAGAAAGATAAACGGGACTAGTCTGCCCGCCGTATAGTATTCAAATGTTTCAGGACACGCATACGGTTTGCCTTGAACAGAAGACCCAAGCGCAGAGCAATGGCGTTCTTTCTGTTGAAGGAGCGTACATGCCGCATGAGTTTGTCAGGGTTCATCTGGTCTATTCCCATAAGCATGGCAGTATCTTCTTCTTTTGTTGAATCGGAACATACGGAACTTCCGAAAATGGTCATGGATTTTGCCAGAAGAATATAGGAATTGATCAGAGGAGGTATGCAATAACCGGAATGACGCAAATAATTCTTTACAAACAGATAGTCTTCCTTAAAATCTGTTCCTGACACTAATGTGGAAAGCGTATCCTTGTCCGTGTGGTACTCAAGAGGATCAATGGGATAAACCAAAGCGTCCTTATCGGCATAGTATTTGAAAAGAAAGAAACGCAGTATATCACGAAGTCCTACAGGAACACTGCGGTACATGGTCAGTTTTCCAAAACAATATCTGCATTCCGGTACCATAACGAACAATGCACCCAAACCGTCCCAGAGATTGTCAAGGGCGAACAGGCTTTTTGTGCCCTTCTGAGTGGACTGGTATGCCGGTTGCACAAAAGCTCTGCCAAGTTCAATTGTGAATGGCAGATACTCATCAATGAACTTTTTGGAAAAATGGAAACTGTGCGCGGTGGCAAGAACGGGCTGACCGTTATTATCAAAAGACACATCTGTTCCCACAATAAACCTGTACCCGCCAAGAATCTCCTCATTGTCAGGATCCCATACAATGAGTTGACGGTACGGAACAGACATAGTATCAAATTCATCTATGTCCAGACTCTTACCGCGCCCGCCGCCGCTTGTCCTGAAAGACAATTCGCGCAGACGGCCTACCTCACGCATAAGATTCGGGGCCTGAGCGGCAGTAAAAACATATATCTGATTGTTACTCTTGCACGTATACCGCAAACGGTTCCGCTCTGAGAGTTCGGATTTGAGCAATTCTCTGTCAACAGGCTGTATTATTTCTTCAAACTCATTTGTCTCCATCAGAATATTTCCGCTTTAACTCATATACCATGTTCCTGATATGGGAAGCCCACTGGGCAGGCGTCTTTGTTCTGTCAAAGATAGTATAAGAAATTGGATTACCAATAATAAATTTGAATTGTTTGTTTCTGTGACGGAACATTTCGTCAACAAGAAACACCATTGGAATGCTGAACTTTATTCCAAGGAATTTCTGTAACCGGTCCAAAAAATAGAATCGGGGCGAATTTTTCCCGAAAAAATAGATGGGAACAATATCACGACCATATTCCACACTCTTCCTGACAAACATCTTGGTCCATGGCAAATCCTTGATTTCACCGTCTATTTTGCGTGAACAGATACCGGCCGGAAACAATATGATATTACTGTCTGTCTCCATAACAGAATTGATTCTGTCAGGAAGATTACGGCTTTGTGCCCCTACTTTGTTTATGGGTAGAAACAAAGGGCCAAGAGGCTTTACGAACATAAGAAAGTCATTCACAGGCAAGATAATGTTATCGTTGTACCTGTTTCCAAGGAACGATGCCAACGCCAGTCCGTCCGGACCACCAAGAGGGTGATTGCTTACGAAAATAAGGTTATTGTGTTCAGGAAGATTTTCCGCTCCTTCTACAACAATATCAATGTTAAGATATTGCAGGGTAAACTGCGCAAAACGCCATCCGGTAAGGCCATTTGATTTTTGAATAATTTCATTCAAAGAATCAATATGCAATATCCGTTTGAGATAATGCCTTACAAAACGCGGAAAGTGCCTGGCCTTGTCACCGAACTTCTGCTCAAGCAAATTGTCAAGATCAATCAATGTGTTCTCTTCCATAATAAAAAAGGGGGCTCCAACCGGCGTCATGGCCAGGAAAGAGCCCCCAAATATCAATTAAATAATCAATCGTTCACCTCCATATCACCAGCTGCAGCGGCAAAACGCGCTTCGCGGCTGTTCTGAAGCTTTTCGTAGTCTTCCTTGCTTCCTACAACTATGCGGTCATACTCACGCATACCTGTACCTGCAGGAATCAGATGACCGCAGATAACGTTCTCTTTCATTCCTAACAGAGAGTCAGACTTTCCGTTGATTGCAGCATCGTTCAGGACTTTGGTTGTCTCCTGGAAAGATGCAGCTGACATAAAGCTCTGGGTCTGCAAAGCAGCACGTGTAATACCCTGAAGAATCTGGGTAGAAGTAGCTGGCTGCGCATCGCGTACCTGAACCTGTTT
This sequence comes from Bacteroidaceae bacterium, assembly GCA_024398715.1. GTDB lineage: Bacteria > Bacteroidota > Bacteroidia > Bacteroidales > Bacteroidaceae > Colenecus. The sequence continues at coordinate 105,116 of JAKSIP010000003.1, read as the reverse complement.
CAAGTCTTTGCGTTTCAAATAGCTGTTTTCATCGCGCAACTTGCGGGCAGTAATGATCTGGCCTTCCTGAAGTGTCTCGGAATCTCCCGGATCAACAACTACCTTCTTGTTCCATATACGGTCATTCTCGTCCATAAACTCAAGCTTGTCAACAACCTGCTGTTCAAGGAAACGTGTATCGCCCGGTTCGTTGATTTCAACTTTACGCATCATCTGACGGACTATAATCTCAAAGTGCTTGTCGTTAATCTTCACACCCTGAAGACGGTATACGTCCTGAACCTCGTTGACAATATATTCCTGAACTGCGGTAGGACCTTTGATGGCAAGGATATCAGAAGGTGTGATTGCACCGTCTGACAACGGGGTTCCGGCACGGACATAGTCTCCTTCCTGAACAAGAATCTGTTTGGAAAGGGCAACAAGATATTTCTTCTCGTCTCCGGTACGTGAAACAACAGATATTTCACGGTTACCACGCTTGATCTTACCCATATGGACCTCACCGTCAATCTCAGAAACAATAGCCGGGTTGGACGGGTTACGGGCCTCGAACAATTCCGTTACTCTAGGAAGACCACCGGTAATATCACCGGCCTTACCCTGAATACGCGGAATCTTGACAAGAATATCGCCTGCATTAAGAACCTGACCATCCTTGACAACTACGTGACCACCAACAGGCAGGTTGTACGAGCGCAATTCCTGACCGTTCTTATCAACAATGATTGCTGTAGGAATCTTGGCACGGTCACGGGTCTCGATTATGATAACCTCTTCAAGACCGGTTGATTCATCAGACTCAATCTTATATGTAACACCTTCTATTACGGAATCCAGTTTGACTGTACCGGCAGATTCGGTAATGATGACAGCGTTGAACGGATCCCATTCAGCTATCAGATCACCTTTCTTGACTACCTGCTGATCCTTTACATACAGAGTAGAACCATATGGCAGAGGATGTGAAGAAAGTGTGATGTTGGTATTTTCGTCCACAAACTTGATTTCACCAAGACGGCCAACAACAATATTTGATTTGTCGCCTGTAGCTTTTGTGCCTTCTACAGTACGGATTTCTTCAAATTCAATGCGTGAATCGTTCTTTGCAACCAGACGGGAGTTGGCGGCAATGTTACTTGCAGTACCACCGGCGTGGAATGTACGCAATGTCAACTGTGTACCAGGCTCACCGATTGACTGGGCTGCAATAACACCAACAGCCTCACCCTTCTCAACAAGACGTCCTGTAGCAAGGTTACGTCCGTAACACTTGGCACATACACCATGCTTTGATTCGCAAGTAAGTACTGAACGGATTTCAACACTCTCTATAGGAGATTCATCTATCTGTTTTGCAATATCTTCGGTAATTTCTTCACCACTGGCAACAAGCAACTGGCCTGTAACAGGATGAATAACATCGTGAACGGATACGCGACCCAGGATTCTTTCATACAGAGAAGCTACAACATCATCGTTCTCCTTAAGGGCTGTACAAACAAGGCCACGCAATGTGCCGCAGTCTTCTTCTGTAATGATGACATCGTGCGAAACGTCTACCAGACGACGTGTAAGGTAACCGGCATCGGCTGTCTTCAAAGCTGTATCGGCAAGACCCTTACGTGCACCGTGGGTAGAGATAAAGTACTCAAGTACTGAAAGTCCTTCCTTGAAGTTCGAAAGAATAGGGTTCTCAATAATCTGCGCACCTTCTGATCCGGCTTTCTGAGGCTTGGCCATAAGACCACGCATACCGGACAACTGACGAATCTGTTCCTTAGAACCACGAGCTCCGGAATCAAGCATCATATATACTGAGTTGAAGCCCTGGTCATCGGAAGAAATGGTTTTCATCAGAACCTTGGAGAGGTCTTCGTTAACGTGTGTCCATACATCGATAACCTTGTTGTAACGCTCGTTATCGGTAATAAGACCCATGTTATATTCGGCCATAATGCCTTCAACCTCCTCATTTCCTTTCTTGACAAGTTCTTCCTTCTCTTTAGGAATGATAATATCGCTGAGGTTGAATGAAAGACCGCCCTTGAAAGCCATCTTATAACCAAGATTCTTGATTCCATCGAGGAATTCGCAAGCACGGCTTACACCTACTTTCTTGATTACATCGCTGATAAGGTCACGCAATGTCTTCTTTGAAATGATATAGTTGATGTAACCTACTTCCTGAGGAACAACCTCGTTCAGAATAATACGGCCAACAGATGTTTCTGTAAGTTTCTTTACATAAGCACCGTTTTCGTCAACATCGGTTACAAGAACCTTTACTATGGCGTGGATATCCACTTTACCCTCGTTGTAGGCAATAAGAGCCTCTTCCGGTCCATAGAATACCAGACCTTCGCCCTTAGCGCCCTTACGCAACTTGGTAATATAGTACAGACCAAGAACCATATCCTGAGAAGGAACGGTGATAGGAGCACCGTTGGCAGGGTTCAGAATGTTGTGGCTCTGCAGCATAAGCATCTGAGCCTCCAATACGGCCTCATTGCTCAAAGGCAAGTGAACAGCCATCTGGTCACCATCAAAGTCGGCGTTGAACGCGGTACATGCAAGCGGGTGCAACTGGATTGCTTTTCCCTCTATCATCTTTGGCTGGAATGCCTGGATACCGAGACGGTGCAATGTAGGAGCACGGTTCAGAAGTACCGGATGACCCTTCATTACATACTCAAGGATATCCCAGATAACAGGGTCCTTGCGGTCTACTATCTTCTTTGCTGACTTGACGGTCTTGACAATTCCGCGCTCAATGAGCTTACGGATAATGAACGGCTTGTAGAGTTCGGCTGCCATAAGTTTTGGAATACCGCACTCACCCATCTTCAATTCAGGACCTACAACGATAACTGAACGTGCAGAGTAGTCAACACGTTTACCAAGCAGATTCTGACGGAAACGGCCCTGCTTGCCTTTCAGTGAGTCTGACAGTGATTTGAGCGGACGGTTGGCCTCGCTCTTGACTGCGCTGGACTTGCGTGAATTGTCAAACAATGAATCAACAGCTTCCTGAAGCATACGTTTCTCGTTACGGAGAATAACTTCCGGAGCCTTGATCTCAATAAGACGTTTCAGACGGTTGTTTCTGATAATTACACGACGGTACAGGTCATTCAGGTCAGATGTGGCAAAACGACCGCCATCCAACGGAACCAAAGGACGCAGTTCAGGTGGAATTACAGGAACTATTTTAAGAATCATCCATTCCGGACGGTTCAAACCTTTAGAAGCGCGGAAAGATTCAACTACCTGCAGACGTTTCAAGGACTCAGTCTTGCGCTGCTGGCTGGAATCGCTGTTTGCGCGTGCGCGCAACTGGTATGAAAGGGCATCCAGGTCAAGTTCAGCAAGCAAATCATAGATTGCCTCAGCACCCATCTTTGCAACAAACTTGTTAGGATCCTTATCGTCCAGATATCTGTTCTCTTTAGGGAGTTTGTCTCTAATCTCAAGGTATTCATCCTCGTTCAGCATATCGAGCTTGTTGCTTCCAAGAGCACCGCTTTCAGCATATACACCAGGATTGATGACAACATACTTCTCATAATAGATAATGGCATCAAGCTGTTTTGTTGGAATACCGAGCAGATAACCGATCTTATTGGGAAGAGAACGGAAATACCAGATATGAGCTACAGGAACAACAAGTGCTATGTGTCCCATACGTTCACGACGTACCTTCTTTTCTGTAACCTCAACACCGCAATGATCGCAGACAATTCCTGCATAACGGATACGTTTGTACTTACCGCAATGACATTCATAGTCCTTTACAGGGCCGAATATACGCTCGCAGAACAGACCGTCACGTTCCGGTTTGTATGTACGGTAGTTGATGGTTTCCGGTTTGAGAACCTCACCGCTTGAATTCTCAAGAATCTGCTCAGGTGAGGCCAGACCAATAGTTATCTTAGAGAAATTACTCTTTACTTTATTATCTTTTTTATTGATAGGCATAATAACCGGAATTTAGTATTATTCAAGAATAACGTTCAAACCCAAACCGCGCAACTCATGCAGCAATACGTTAAGAGATTCAGGAATACCTGGAGTTGGCATCGGATCTCCCTTGACAATTGCCTCGTAAGCTTTTGAACGGCCGTTAACATCATCAGATTTGATGGTGAGGATTTCCTGAAGAATATGGGCGGCACCGAATGCTTCAAGTGCCCAAACCTCCATTTCACCGAAACGCTGACCACCGAACTGGGCTTTACCGCCAAGAGGCTGCTGGGTAATAAGAGAGTACGGACCTATTGAACGGGCGTGCATCTTATCTTCAACCATGTGACCAAGTTTGAGCATATAGGTTACACCTACTGTAGCACACTGGTCAAACGGCTCACCTGTACCGCCATCGTACAACTGTGTCTTGCCATAACGTGGAAGACCGGCCTTATCTGTCCATTCGTTAAGATCGTCCATGGTGGCTCCGTCAAAAATAGGAGTAGAGAATTTTACTCCAAGCTTTGAACCGGCATAACCGAGTACGGTCTCGAAAATCTGACCGATATTCATACGGGAAGGCACACCTAACGGGTTCAGTACAATATCAACAGGCGTACCGTCTGCAAGGAACGGCATATCTTCCTGACGTACAACACGCGATACAATACCCTTATTACCATGACGGCCTGCCATCTTATCACCAACACCAATCTTACGTTTCTTGGCAATAAGCACTTTTGCCATCTGAATAATACCCGATGGAAGTTCATCACCTATAGTAAGGGCAAATTTCTTGCGCTTAACCTCGGCATCGAACTCTTTATATTTTCTCAAATAATTGATAATCAACTGGCTGATAAGCTGGTTGGTGTGGCTGTCATTGGTCCATCCGTCAGTCTGTACGGCGGCATAGTCAATGGCTTTCAACTCTGACTCCGTGAAACTGAGACCTTTCTTGATAACCTCACTACCCATGAAATCAGTAATACCTGCACTCTTCTTCTTTTCAGTGAGTTTGAGCAGTTTCTGAACCATGATACCTTTCAACTCTCCTACCTTCTCTTCAAACTCCTCGTCAATCAAAGGAAGTTTGGCCTTGTCCGCACTCTTGGATGCACGTGTCTTGATTACACGGCTGAAGAGTTTTTTGTCAATGACAACACCTTTCAAAGAAGGAGTGGCTTTGAGTGATGCATCCTTTACATCGCCGGCCTTGTCACCAAAGATGGCACGCAAAAGTTTCTCTTCAGGAGAAGGGTCTGACTCTCCCTTAGGAGTAATCTTTCCGATAAGGATATCACCGGGCTGTACATATGCACCTATTCTGATAATACCGTTTTCATCAAGATCTTTTGTAGCATCCTCACTGACATTCGGTATATCGCTTGTCAGTTCTTCCATGCCGCGCTTGGTCTCACGAACCTCGAGAGTGAATTCTTCAACATGAACAGAAGTAAGAATATCTTCTCTAACAAGACGCTCGTTAAGAACAATAGCATCCTCGTAATTGTAACCCTTCCAAGGCATGTATGCAACCAGAAGGTTCTTTCCAAGTGCAAGTTCGCCGTTAGCCGTTGAATAACCTTCAGTAAGAATCTGACCTGCGGTAACCCTATCGCCAACCTTGCAGATCGGGCGAAGGTCAACAGTCATATTCTGGTTTGTGCGGCGGAATTTCGGGATTCGGTATTCCTTGCTTGCAGGCTCGAAACTTACAAATTCCTCTTCTTCGGTACGGTCATATTCGATAACGATTCTTGAAGCGTCAACAAAAGTAACAACACCGTCACCCTCGGCAGCAAGCTGCGTACGTGAATCGCGTGCAAGCTGTGCTTCAATACCGGTACCTACGATAGGAGCCTCAGAACGCATCAGAGGAACAGCCTGACGCATCATGTTTGATCCCATCAGGGCACGGTTGGCATCGTCATGCTCAAGGAAAGGAATAAGAGCAGCCGCAATAGATGCAATCTGCTGCGGAGATACGTCCATCAGTTCTACACTCTGCGGATCCACTACAGGGAAATCAGCATCCTGACGGGCTTTTACCCTGGTACGGATAAACTTGCCGTTCTCATCGTATGGAGCATTACCCTGACCTATTATCTTTCCTTCTTCCTCTTCTGCAGTAAGATTGACTATCTCTGCGTTGTTGAGGTTAACAACACCATCACTTACCTTGCGGTACGGAGTCTCGATAAATCCAAGATTGTTGATCTTTGCATAGATACACAAAGAAGAAATCAAACCGATATTCGGACCTTCAGGAGTCTCGATAGGACACAGACGGCCATAGTGTGTATAGTGTACGTCTCGAACCTCAAAACCGGCACGGTCACGTGAAAGACCGCCGGGGCCGAGAGCAGACATACGGCGCTTGTGGGTAATCTCGGCAAGCGGGTTTGTCTGATCCATAAACTGAGACAGCGCATTAGTTCCGAAGAATGAATTGATAACAGCTGAAACAGTCTTGGCGTTGATAAGTTCTGTAGGTGTGAAGACCTCGTTGTCACGTACGTTCATACGCTCGCGGATTGTGCGGGCCATACGTGCAAGACCGATGGCGAACTGATTTGACAGCTGCTCGCCTACTGTACGTACACGACGGTTGCTCAAATGGTCAATATCATCTACAGAAGCCTTGGAATTGACAAGTTCAATGAGATACTTGATAATCTCAATTATATCTTCCTTTGTAAGAACTCCTACACTGATATCTGTAGTAAGTCCAAGTTTTTTATTTACGCGGTAGCGTCCTACCTCGCCCAGATCATATCTCTTCTCTGAGAAGAAAAGATTCTGGATAACCTCGCGGGCGCTGGCATCGTCTGCAGGCTCTGCATTGCGGAGCTGACGATATGTATATAATACAGCCTCTTTCTCTGAGTTGCTGGGGTCTTTCTGCAATGTATTGAAAATAACGGAATACTCCGGCTGGTTGATATTCTCGTTATGCAGAAGCACTGTCTCTACGCCGGACTCAAGGATGGATTCAAGATGTTCATCCTCAAGAACCGTCTCGCGGTCAACTACAACCTCGTTACGCTCAATGGAAACTACCTCGCCGGTATCTGCGTCAACAAAATCCTCTATACGTTTCTGAAGAACGCGGGCAGCAAGTGTACGGCCTTTTAATTTCTTTAAATTTGTCTTGGTAACCTTTACCTCTTCAGCAAGATTGAATATATCAAGAATGTCCTTGTCAGTTTCGAAACCGATAGCACGCAAAAGAGTAGTGACAGGAAGTTTTTTCTTTCTGTCGATATAAGCATACATGACATTGTTTATGTCTGTAGCAAACTCTATCCAAGAACCTTTGAACGGGATGATTCTTGCAGAATAAAGAGGGGTTCCGTTTGAATGGATGCTTTGTCCGAAGAAAACACCGGGCGAACGGTGAAGCTGTGATACAACTACACGTTCTGCACCGTTTATAACAAATGTACCCTGAGCGGTCATATAAGGAATAGGGCCAAGGAACACGTCTTCTATAACTGTATCAAAATCTTCATGATCGGGATCAGTACAGGAGAGTTTCAGTTTGGCCTTGAGGGGTACACTATATGTAAGACCATGCTCCAGACATTCTTCTATAGAATAGCGTGGAGGGTCCAAATAATAATCCAAAAACTCTAAGACAAAGTTATTACGGGTATCTGCAATAGGAAAATTCTCAGCAAAGACTTTGTACAAGCCTTCGTTCTTACGCTTCTCCTGCGGAGTATCCAACTGCAGAAAGTCTTTGAAAGACTTTAATTGTACTTCCAGAAAATCCGGGCACTCAAGCGGATTTTTGACGGAAGCAAAGTTAATTCTTTGTGAATTATTAGGGGTTGTTGAAGACATGGGATGAAGAAATAATTGAACCAGTGATTATAAACTAAGAAAAAGGTTAAGCGCAAACCGGAGCCATAAATGGGTTCCGGTTGCTTTGCTTAACCATTTCTTTTACCTGTGGACAGGCGGGTTTACTTAAGTTCAACCTCTGCACCAGCCTCTTCCAAAGTTTTCTTCAAAGATTCAGCTTCGTCCTTTGCAAGACCCTCCTTAACTGTTGAAGGAGCAGCGTCTACAAGGTCTTTAGCCTCTTTCAAACCAAGGCCGCAAGCTTCCTTAACTGCCTTAACAACAGCAAGTTTGTTTGCACCAAAGCTCTTCAGGATAAGATCAAAAGAAGATTTCTCTTCTGCAGCTGCCTCAGCACCTGCTACAGCAGGACCGGCAGCAACAGCAACAGCAGCAGCTGCTGGCTCAATGCCATATTCTTCTTTAAGGATAGTTGCAAGTTCATTAACCTCTTTTACTGTAAGGTTAACCAATTCTTCTGCTAATGCTTTTAAATCAGCCATTTTAGTATAAGTTTTAAATTGTTATTACGTATTGTTTAGTTTTCTCTTTCGCCCAGAGTCTTAAGAACTCCGTGCAAGGTGTTAGCACCTGATTGGAGAGCAGAAACAACATTTTTGGCAGGTGACTGCAGCAATGCAATAACGTCTGCAATAAGTTCCTTCTTGCTCTTGATAGAAACCAAAGCATCCAATTGGTTTGCACCAACATAGAAACTTTCTTCAGCATAAGCGGCTTTTAGTCCCGGAATACCTGCTTTCTTGTAGGCGGCATCATTGAGCAGCTTGGCAGGAGCATTTGCAACATTTGCAAAGAAAACTGCCGTATTGCCTTTGAGTGAGCCATAAAGAGCAGAATAGTCTACATCAAGCTGGTCAAGAGCCTTCTCAAGAAGAGTGTTCTTGACAACAACCATTTTGATATCGGACTTGAAGCATTTCTTACGAAGCTCACTTGTAGCAACAGAATCAAGTCCTGTAACATCTACAAGATAGAAACAAGCGTATGACTGGATAGTCTGCTTCAGATTCTCAATAATTTGTGATTTATCTTCCTTTTTCATATCAACTCCAAATTTTAAATTTCGTCAATAGACTTGGTATCGATCTTGATACCTTTGCTCATTGTACTTGAAAGATAAATACTCTTAACATAAGTTCCTTTTGCAGCAGCAGGTTTAAGCTTGAGAATTGTATTGATGAATTCCTTAGCATTATCTCTGATAGCATCTGCAGAAAAAGAAACTTTACCAATAGATGTGTGAACAATACCGGCCTTGTCAACCTTAAAGTCAATTTTACCTTGCTTTACCTCTTTGACAGCTTTGGCAACGTCCATTGTAACAGTACCGCTCTTTGGGTTAGGCATAAGACCGCGCGGACCGAGAACACGACCCAACGGACCAAGCTTGCCCATAAGTGCAGGCATTGTTATAATAACATCAACATCAGTCCATCCTCCTTTAATCTTCTCGATGTATTCTTCAAAACCAACGTAATCTGCGCCAGCTTCTTTTGCGGCAGCTTCCTGATCAGGAGTACAGAGAGCAAGTACTCTAACTACTTTACCTGTTCCGTTTGGAAGTGATACCACGCCACGAACCATCTGGTTGGCTTTACGGGGATCAACACCAAGACGTACATCTATATCAACAGATGCATCGAACTTGGTTGTAGTGATCTCTTTAACCAACTGAGAAGCTTCTTTGAGGGTATATGCTTTACCAGCTTCAACTTTTGAAGCTACAAGCTTTTGATTTTTAGTCAGTTTACCCATTACTAATTACTTTTTTAATATTACTCCGGATTAATCTTTAACGGTTATACCCATACTTCTAGCAGTACCAGCAACCATAGAGATTGCAGATTCAAGTGTGAAGCAGTTCAAATCGGGCATTTTGTCCTGAGCAATAGCGGCTACCTGTTCTTTAGTAACAGAGGCAACTTTTTTGCGGTTAGGTTCAGCAGAACCTTTACTAGCTTTTGATGCTTCCTTCAATTGAATAGCAACCGGCGGTGTTTTAATGACAAAGTCAAAAGACTTATCACCATAATAAGTGATTATTACAGGCAATGTTTTACCTGCCTTGTCCTGGGTTCTGGCGTTGAATTGCTTGCAAAACTCCATAATATTCAAACCCTTTGAACCTAAAGCAGGTCCAACTGGTGGTGATGGGTTTGCAGCGCCTCCTTTAATCTGTAATTTGATTAATCCAGCAACTTCTTTAGCCATTGTAAAAAAATTTAAAAATTGAACTCTAGTTCTTTTCTACTTGATTGTAAGCCAGTTCTATTGGCGTTTTACGGCCAAAAATCTTAACACTGACCTTCAATTTCTTTTTCTCGTCACTGACTTCGTCGATAATACCTTCAAAGCCTGAAAACGGTCCAAAGATAATTTTTACTGTTTCGCCTACAGCAAAGGTAATCAATGGTTCCTCCAATGTTTCAATCTGTTCATCAACTGAACCTAAGATTCTGTTGACTTCTTCCTGACGCATAGGAGTAGGGTTATCCATGCCACCTAAAAAACCGAGTACATTGGGAATGTTTCTGAGACGCTGTTTGATTTCGCCATTCAAAGAGGCTTCAACAAGAACATAACCCGGCAGATAGCTGCGTTCTTTTACAACGCGCTTGCCGTTACGCACCTGCACAACCTTCTCGGTGGGAATCAGAACCTGTGAAATAAAATTCTGGAGATTATTGTTCTGGGCATCTTTTTCAACATACTCCTTAACTTTAATCTCTTTACCGCTGACGGCTTTCAGAACATACCACTTTTTTTCAGTCACAACCATGTCTTCAACGTACTTTTAAGGATAGATGGTAGTCATAAGACCCTGGAAAGCCTTATCCATAACAAACACAACAACAGCGATCAAAAGGGAAGCAATTAAAACAGTGACAGCGCTGCTTGCTAGTTCTTTACCGGTAGGCCAGGTTGTTTTGAGAACAAGCTCTTGGTAAGATTCCTTACAATTAGAAAAAAACTTCTTTAACATGATTATGTTATTTTTTGCACGGGAGGTAAGACTCGAACTCACGACACTCGGTTTTGGAGACCGATGCTCTACCAACTGAGCTACACCCGTATATTAAGGCCGGATGCCTATCGGCACCGGCCTTTATGATTTTAGTCAATGATTGCAGTAATCTGACCTGAACCAACTGTACGGCCACCTTCGCGGATAGCGAAACGAAGACCTTCGTTGATTGCTACAGGGTAGATAAGCTGTACCTGAATCTCAACGTTATCGCCAGGCATAACCATTTCTGTACCCTCAGGCAAAGTGATTTCACCTGTACAGTCCATAGTACGGATATAGAACTGAGGACGATATTTGTTACGGAATGCTGTGTGACGACCACCTTCCTTAGCTGTCAATACATAGATAGAAGCCTTGAAAGTTGTGTGAGGTTTGATCTGACCCGGATGGCAAAGAACCATACCACGTTTGATTTCAGTCTTCTCAATACCACGAAGCAACAGACCTACGTTATCACCAGCCTCACCTTCGTCAAGAATCTTACGGAACATCTCAACACCTGTAACAGTTGTTTCCTTCTCTTCACCAAGACCAAGGATTTCAACCTTGTCACCTACCTTAACAACACCAGTCTCGATACGACCTGTTGCTACAGTACCACGACCTGTGATTGAGAATACGTCTTCAACAGGCATAAGGAATGGTTTGTCAACTGCACGCGGAGGAAGTGGAATCCATGTATCAACTGCATCCATCAATTCCATAACTTTCTCTTCCCATTCAGCAACACCGTTAAGTGCACCAAGAGCAGAACCACGGATGATAGGTGTGTTGTCACCATCGAATTCGTATGAAGAAAGAAGATCACGCATTTCCATCTCTACCAAGTCAATCATCTCACCGTCAACATCTGGAGAATCGCATTTGTTAAGGAAGATAACCAAACGTGGAACGTTTACCTGGCGGGCAAGAAGGATATGCTCACGTGTCTGAGGCATAGGACCATCAGTTGCAGCTACTACAACAATAGCACCATCCATCTGAGCAGCACCAGTTACCATGTTCTTAACGTAGTCGGCGTGACCCGGGCAGTCTACGTGTGCATAGTGACGGTTAGCTGTCTCGTACTCAACGTGTGAAGTGTTGATAGTAATACCACGCTCTTTCTCTTCCGGAGCATTATCGATAGAATCGAATGAACGGAGTTCTGAAAGACCTTTCTTTGCCAATACTGTTGTGATAGCAGCTGTCAAAGTTGTCTTACCATGATCTACGTGACCAATGGTACCAATGTTTACGTGAGGTTTGGACCTCTCAAATTTTTCTTTTGCCATAATTTAAAGTTCTATTGATTGAATTATTTTAATTGACTGTTCTTACCTTTGTATTTATTCAATTCCACTTTCTTCTTTTCATTCTTTACCGCTGCAAAGCAGAGCTGTTATCGAGACTTGAACTCGAGACCTCATCCTTACCAAGGATGTGCTCTACCAGCTGAGCTATAACAGCAGCGACAAAAAAAGAGCGGGAAACGGGACTCAAACCCGCGACCCTCAGCTTGGAAGGCTAATGCTCTATCAACTGAGCTATTCCCGCAAAAAAGTGGTGGGCACAGATGGATTCGAACCACCGAAGTCGAGAGACAGCAGATTTACAGTCTGCCCCATTTGGCCACTCTGGAATGTACCCATACCAAATTTTACTTATAAAGTGAGCCTCTTGTCGGATTCGAACCAACGACCCCGAGATTACAAATCACGTGCTCTGGCCAACTGAGCTAAAGAGGCAATTCAAACAACACCCGCCTAACGGGCTTCTCTTTCCGAGCGTTAAGCGGGTGCAAAGATATACACAATTTTAATAACAGCAAAATATTTGCCTTTTTTTTTATTTCTGACGACTTTTTTCTTTAATTTTTACCAATTGACCTTTCAAAGCATCGAGACATTCGTCAACAGCCTGCTCAAAAGTGTCACAAATTTTCTCTGCATGAACATCATTCCCGGGAATGGATGCGGTAATCTGCGCCTGCTTGTTCATGGCTGTTTCCGGTTTTACAACTTTCAGTACAACATCAACCTTGATAAGATCCTCACATACTCTCTGCAATTTTGCACACTTCTTGTCAACAAATGCTTGCAGCTGCTCTGTTGCATTAAAATGCAATGCTTGAATTTTCACTTCCATAGTTGTAATAATTTTAAGCTCTTGGATGAGCCTGGTTATAAATATCTTTCAGTTCCTGAAGAGTAGTATGGGTATATACCTGTGTTGCAGCAAGACTGGTATGTCCCAACAGCTCTTTGACGGAACTTATATCTGCATTATGATTAAGCATGGCGGTAGCAAATGTATGCCGCAGCACATGCGGGCTTTTCTTTGCAACAGTAGAGACCTGAAACAGCAGGTTCTTTACCAATGCATATACACGGTGACGCGGCAACGGTTCCCCTTTGTCGGTAACAAAGAAAGATGCGGTTTGAATATTCTGGATTGCGCTGCGCTGCCCGATATATTTCTCCAACTGCTGTTTCAATCCGTTGCCGAACGGAATGTAACGTTCCTTGTTTCTTTTTCCAAGAACTTTGATAGTCCCAGCAGAAAGATCTACACTTGAGGTTGTAAGTCCCAGCAATTCCGCCAGACGGATTCCGGTTTGGTAAAAGGTATCAATAACGGTTTTTCCCAGAACGGCATTATAGCCTTCACCATACAATGAATCATCGTCCAACAGGCGGTCCATTTCACTTTCACGCACAAAAACCGGCAACGGTTTCTTGTTTTTGGGACCTTTGATGCCGGTAACAGGCGAGTAATCCGCAAGGCCTTTCATCATCAGGAATCTGTAAAACGAACGCAATGTGCTCAGTCTGCGGTTTACCGTGGTTGTTGCCGCACCTTTGTTCATCATATCAACAATCCAGGCACGAATCATATCGCTGTCCACATCTGCCCAACCGTTGTCCGGGCAAAGTTCAGTAAGGAATGAGCGGAACAATTCCAGATCCTGCATGTAACTTTCTACCGTACACATAGAATAGTTACGTTCCAGTTTCAGATAGTCTGCAAACAGTTCCTCTTTCATAGCTTGATTGTTTGTTGGGCTAATATAATGAATTATTCGGAATATTGTATCCTGACAAGGCGCTATTTTTCAAAAAAAAATGCGCGGAGCATAAAACACCGCGCATCCCTATATATATTAAGGAATATGCCTTAACAATACGACTGTATCACTACAGCACGTATATCGAAGAAAAAACAAAATTAATCTTCTGCCTGCTGCAATTTCTGAACGTAAATTGCATGCTCCATCTTAAGTCTTTTGACCTCTGACGGTTTATCAAACTGCTGACGGCGACGCAATTCTTTCACTACGCCGGTTTTCTCATATTTTCTCTTAAATTTTTTGAGAGCTCTTTCAATGTTCTCGCCCTCTTTTACAGGTACAATAATCATTATTTTGCTTTTTCTTTTTTAGTTAGTTTTCAAATTTGCGGCGCAAAAATAGATAATTATTTGATACGCCCCAAAAAAAACTCAAATTATTTTCTATTAGAGGTTTGAATTAAACTTCTTCCAATCGGCAACTGCAGGAAGAACGCCAAGAGAAATAACCTCGTCACGCATTGCCTGAAGGTGTGCATAGCTGGCATCGAGACTTGCAATTTCATCGGCTGTTCCCTTGATGTCTGAATAATGGACACCGGTAGCATCGATTGTTGAAGGCATGGCCATCATTACATTCTTATATTTCTCTGTGCTGACATAGCAACCTGCCGGCCATTCAAATTTTTCTCCACCCATAGCAGCAGCTATCATTTCTATTGAAACGAATGCAGGGCTCTGGAAAGATGAACGTCCGCGGAGTTCGATAATCTTTGCACCACCTTTGATGACATCCTGTTTCATCTGTGACCACTGCTCGTCTGTAAGAGCCGGAGTACCGATAAGATCTGTCAAAGGTTTGCCGTCAACTTTTGCTGTTGATGCAAATACAGCCATCTGCTCGCCGTGACCGCCGAATGTACGTGCTGTGGTTACCTTGCTCTGCTGCAAACCGAAATGCTTTGCAAGTGCACTCTGCAAACGGGTTGAATCAAGAGCTGCAAGTGTTGTAATCTGACTTGGTTTCAAACCTGAATATACCAATGTTACAAGACCGGTAATATCGGCAGGGTTGAATATGATGACGCAATGTTTCAAATCAGGACAATATGTTTTGATATCCTTACCCAACTGCTCGGCAATCTTTGCATTGCCAACAAGAAGATCCTCACGTGTCATTCCAGCCTTACGCGGTGCACCACCTGAAGAAACCATATATTTGGCATCCTTGAATGCCTCGGCAACATTGTCTGTATATGTGATGTTTGCACCAGGGAATGCGCAATGGCGCAGCTCTTCTACAACACCCTCAAGACCAGGCATGTAAACATCGTAAAGGCACAAATTGGAAGTCAGACCCATCATAAGGGCTGTCTGGGCCATGTTGGAACCAATCATACCGGCTGCTCCGGAAATGACCAACTTTTCATCTGTAAGGAATTTCATAACAAATATTCTTTAAAAATTAGTTAATGCACTGTTTTTTAACCAGTTCCACAAAAATTGGAACTTGGAACAGCAAAATTACATAAAAAAAGAGACTTGTTTGTTGTTTTTGAATTAAATTCGCACAAAAATAAAAAATAATCTTATGGCTATCATAAAAAGTGTACGCGGATTCGTTCCGGAAATCGGAAAAGACTGCTTTCTGGCAGACAATGCCGCCATTATAGGAGATGTTGTAATAGGTGACGGCTGCAGTATATGGTTCGGCGCTGTTCTGCGCGGTGATGTCAATTCCATCAGAATTGGAAAAGGTACCAATATTCAGGATGGTGCTGTAATCCACACATTATACCAGCGCTCAACAACCACTATCGGAGACAATGTTTCCGTAGGACACAATGTTACTATTCACGGAGCTGAAATAAAAGACAATGCCCTGATTGGCATGGGGTCTGTTGTACTTGACCATGCCGTAGTAGGCGAAGGCGCCATTGTGGCTGCAGGAAGTGTGGTCACGGGTAAAACGGTTATCGGACCGGGTGAACTTTGGGCAGGCGTCCCCGCCAAATTCATTAAAAACGTTGACCCTGCGCAAAGTCAGGAAATGAACCAGCGTATTGCACGTGACTACCACATGTACGCATCGTGGTATCAAAGCGATACCGATGACAGGATTTTCTGAGAAGAACCGGCATTTGCACTGACGTAACCGGCAGCTGCCTGACCTGCTTTCTGCTGATACGCAGGATCAGAAATGAACTTGTCCATAATGGTTACCAGTTCATTCGTACTGCCTATCTGGAAACCGGCCCCGATACTTTTCAGTTCCTGAGCCTCGCGGAAACGTTTGTTGTTGGGACCGAAAAGCACCGGTTTTCCGAACACCGCTGCCTCCAGAGTATTATGTATTCCAACACCGAAACCGCCTCCGATATATGCTACCGTGCAATATTTGTATATGGATGAAAGAATTCCGTAACAATCAATGACAAGCGTATCGGCAGCAGCAATATTCTGTTCGTCGGCATCGGACAGCAATACGGTTTTCCTGGACTTGAGAGAATCAAGCAGCGATTTGATCCGGGAGGGACCCAACTCATGGGGAGCCACAACAAGTTTCCAGTCTGTATGCGTTTCAAAGAACGGGAGATAAACTTTCTCATCGGCCGGCCAGGAACTTCCTGCCATAAACAGCGGAGAGTCTCCTGCAAATTTACCGATAAGCGGGAGTTCTTTGCTTTGACCGGCAATGGAAAGGACACGGTCACATCTTGTATCGCCAACTATTGTGGTTTTGTCATACCCTATTCCGGCAAGCAGTTCTTTGGAATTCTGATCCTGAACAAAAATATGGTCCAGCCTGCACAGCATTTTTCTGTAGAAACCGCCATAGGACTTGAAAAAGAGCTGGTTCGGATTAAAGATTGCAGAAATGCAGTATTGTCTGATACCCCTTTTTGAAAGATTCTTTATGAAATTGGGCCAGAAATCGTATTTTACATAAAAAGCGGCGCTGATATTCACCGCATCAAGGAAACGTCTTGCGTTGCGCGGTGTGTCAAACGGCATGTAGCAGATAATGTCAGCTCCGTTCCAGTCTTTGCGTACCGTATATCCCGACGGTGAAAAAAAAGTAAGCAGGATTTTCTGTTCCGGATTCTGTTTCTTTATCATTTCCATCAATACCCGTCCCTGCTCAAATTCGCCAAGAGATGAAACGTGGAACCAGATGTATGAGGAATCCTTACTGGCCGATGCCAACCTGCTGAAAGTCTCGCCATGTCCTTTTACCAACAGTCTTGCCTTTCTGTTGAAAAGAGATGCCAGTCTGACAAGGAATATATAAATGAAAATACCTAGTGAGTACATGACAAGATGTTAGTTCTGTACATTACGCATAACGGGAATCGCTCTGCGAGCACGGTCCAAGGTCTCTTTCTTACCGATGAAATCTGTTATTTGGAATATGTTCGGACCAACAGCGGCACCTACCAGAGCAACACGCAAAGCGTTCATAACCTTTCCGGTTGCATACCCTTTGCCTGCTATCCAATCCATAATAGCGGGTTCAAGTTCTGATAAGGTTGAGGTTTGTTTGGACTCTATGAAATCACATAATTCGGACACATATCCGGCCGCACCTTCTTTCCACCATTTTTTCGCGGATTTCTCATCGTATTCCTGCGGAGCCTCGAAAAGGAATTTGCTCATGTCCCAAAGTTCGCTGACAAAATTCAGACGACTTTTGAACATTCCAACAATGGTCTGAGCCTGTTCCAACGGAATATCTATTCCATGTTGGACAAGAACCGGCATATACATCTTTGCTATTTCGGAATCAGGTGTACCAAGAATATACTCGTGATTGAACCAGATCAGTTTCTGATAATTGAAACGGGCTCCCGCCTTGCTGCAATGTTCAAGAGAGAACAGGTCTATCATCTGTTCCATTGACATTATTTCCTGGTCGTTTCCGGGATTCCAGCCCAGCAGGGCAAGAAAATTAAGAACAGCCTGGGGCAAATAATCCTTTTCACGGTAACCGGAAGAAATCTCTCCTGTTGCAGGATCATGCCATTCAAGCGGGAAGACCGGGAATCCCAGCTTGTCACCATCGCGTTTGCTGAGTTTTCCGCTACCTTCGGGCTTGAGAAGGAGAGGCAGATGCGCAAATTCGGGCATTGTATCTTCCCAACCGAACGCCTTGTACAGCAATACATGCAATGGTGCAGAAGGCAACCACTCTTCTCCGCGTATTACATGAGAAATCTCCATCAGATGGTCATCGACAATATTTGCCAGATGATATGTTGGAAGCTGGTCTGCCGACTTGTACAGTACTTTATCGTCAAGAATGGAAGAGTTTATAACAACAAGTCCGCGGATAAGGTCATGCACCTCCACGTTCTGATCAGGCTCTATCTTGAAACGCACCACATACTGCTCACCGGCTGCAATACGTCTTTCAACCTCTTCCTTGGAAAGTGTAAGAGAATTGGTCATGCCTGTACGGGTTGTGGCATCGTACTGGAAATTAGGAATCTGGGCACGTTTGGCTTCAAGCTGCTCAGGAGTATCGAATGCTATATATGCCTTGCCGTTGTCAAGCAGAATCTGAACATACTTTTTGTATATGTCCCTGCGTTCGCTCTGACGGTAAGGACCAAAATTACCCCCAAAGGAAACACCTTCATCAAACCTGATGCCAAGCCATCTGAAAGCTTCAATTATGTATTCCTCGGCACCCGGAACAAAACGGTTGGTATCGGTATCTTCAATTCTGAAAACAAAATCGCCACCGTTACGGCGCGCAAAAAGATAATTGTAGAGAGCGGTTCTGACTCCGCCGATATGTAGTGGACCGGTTGGACTGGGAGCAAAACGAACGCGTACTTTTCTCCCGTTTGACAGTCTGTTTTCTTCCATTTTGACAGTTTATTTAAAAAAAATCCTGCAAATGTAGTTATTTTTGCCGAGAAGAAGACGGTTCTCCAAAAAAAACTGTACCTTTATTCTGTCAAAAACAATCACAACTTATGAAACTTAAGAAAGAACATAAACCGGTAGAAAAAAAATACATAATAAGAATATGCATATTATCCGTTATTTCCATATGCGTATCGCTTTCCCTTCCAATCATCTTTGAAAAATCAGAGAATTACACTTATACCCTGGGCACGCCGTGGGCTCACGAGACCCTTATTGCCCCAATGACTTTTTCAATAGAGAAAAGCCAGAAGAATTTTGAGCGGGAACTTGACAGCATAAGAAACAGTTTTGCCCCATACTATATCAGAGATACTGAAAAGGAGCAGTCTGCCATACAAGCTATCAGACAGGCTATGAAAAGCAATCTTTTCTCAGTTCCTGATTCACTCTACCGTGAAATTGTTTACTCTGTAACCCAATTGTACAAGACCGGCATTTGCAGTGAAACGGATTATGAGAATATTTCGGGCAGCAAAGCGGACTATATCAAAGTGTACAACAGGACACAGGCCCAGCAGATTGACAAGAAAAAGATTCACAGTACGAAAGATGCGTACGTAACCATAATTTCCGGAATCAAATCTCCTATAGACAAGCAGATTATCCAGGCTTGCAATCTGGACAAACAGCTTGAGCCCAACCTTGATTATGACATGGAGCGCTCCGAACAGGAACTGACAGAGCTTATGGACAAGGTTTCGCGCTACAAGGGACAGGTTGTTGAAGGACAGAAAATCATTGATTACGGTTCCATTGTTGACGAAAACACATATCAGATTATCCAGTCTCTTGAAAACAAGATTGGGGAGATGAATTATTCAAAGGAATACCACCGCACAACCATAATCGGAGAGATTCTATTCTGCCTGGTGGCGTTTGCTGTTCTGGGAATATTCCTCTGCGTCTACAGGCCGTCTGTCATAAAGAACAATCACAAATTGCTGCTTATATTCGCCTGCATATCATTCTCTCAGGTAATAACCGGAGCATTCACAATATTCTCAAGCCAGAACATTTACATACTTCCGTTTACCATGTCTGCTATCGTTTTGAGAATTTTCATGGATTCGCGTACGGCATTCATGACTTATCTGATACAGATAATGATTACATCACTGCTGTTCTGTTCACAGGCAGAGTTTATAATACTGCAGTTGGTTACCGGTCTGCTGGCAATATACAGCATGCATGAGCTGTCCCAGCGTTCACAACTGTTCAAGACAACCGTACTTATTCTGATTACATATTCCATTCTGTTTTTTGGAACACAGCTCATACATCTGGAAAGCATATCGTCAATAAACTACAAAATGTTCTTTGCATTCTGCATCAATGCCGCATTACTGCTGTTTACCTACCCGTTGCTCTTTATTGTTGAGAAAGTATTCGGTTTTGCAAGCAATGTTACGCTTGTTGAATTGTCCAATATCAATCACCCGCTTTTGAGAGAACTTTCAGAAACTGCCCCGGGAACATTCCAACACAGCATGCAGGTATCCGTTTTAGCTGCCGAGGGCGCGAATGCCATTGGCGCGAATGCACAGTTTGCAAGAACAGGCGCCCTTTATCACGATATAGGAAAAATGAAGAGCCCGGTCTATTTTACTGAAAATCAGAAAGGCAAGAACCCGCATGACATGATAAACTTTGAAGAGAGTGCCAAGATTATCATAAGCCACGTTACACAAGGTCTGGAACTGGCAGACAAATACAAGCTTCCGCAACTCATCAAGGACTGTATTGCACAGCATCACGGCAAAGGGCTTGTGAAATATTTCTATCTGTCAAGTGTTAACCAGAATCCGGGTGTGGAAATCAACAAAGAGCCTTTTACATATCCCGGGCCTGCACCACGCTATAAAGAAACCGCCATTCTGATGATGGCAGATGCAGTTGAGGCGGCATCACGCAGCCTTAAGGACTACAGCGAGGAGACCATTTCCGAATTGGTTGACCGTATTATAAACGGACAGGTTTCAGACCACATGTTTGACTACGCACCTATTACTCTGCTGGAAATAACTACGGTAAAAGAGGTCTTCAAAGAGAAATTGAAGAGTATCAACCACACCCGAATCAGTTATCCGAATCAAAGATAGTCTGCTTAAGGATCCACATTGAATACTATCTGCAACCCGGCATAATACGGCTGCTCCTGCAGGCTGTCTGCAGAGTTGCAGACAAATTCCTTTACGCCCGAGACAGAGAGTGTACCCTCAATTTTTACAAGAATCCTGCGGATATTCAGCATTCCTATCCTGTCAATGGCAGGAAGCTCCGGACCAAGCACATTACAGCCAAGCCCGGTTCTCAATTTATCGGCCAGCCTGTTTGCTCCCGATGTGGCTGTACCGGCGTTACGGTGTTTTACAAGAATCTCTACCAGTCTGCAGAACGGCGGATATGACAGATCTTTACGTTCCTGTATTATTTGCCTGTAAAAACCCTTGTAGTCATTGTTCACCACGTGTTGTACTATAGGATCGTCAGGTTGTGTAGTCTGAAGTACAACAGTTCCGCGACGGTCTTTTCTGCCGGCTCTGCCGGCAACCTGAACCATAAGCTGATAGGCTCTTTCAGATGCCCTGAAATCTACCTTTGCACCCAAATTCTGACCCTGCATTATACCAACTACACTGACACCGTCAAAATCCAGGCCTTTGGTGACCATCTGCGTTCCAACAAGAATCTGGAATTCACGTTCGTGAAATGAATGCAGAACGGCATTATACTGGGCAACAGTATTGGCACTGTCAAGATCAAGACGTGCCACACCGGCATTGGGGAACAATTGTTCCAACTGTTCCTGGATGCGTTCAGTTCCCAACCCCTTAACGGTAAATGATCCGGAACCGCATTTGGGACAGCATTGCGGAATGGGATAGCTGCCGGAGCAGTAATGGCAGGAGAGTTTTGATTCAGACTTATGATACGTAAGCGTGGTGCTGCAGTTGTCACACTCGGCAGTCCAACCGCAGTCCTTGCACATAAGAACGGGAGTGTATCCGCGTCTGTTCTGGAAAATGATTGCCTGACGCCCGCTTTCAAGGGCTTTCTGAATTTCCAGAAGCAGTACTGGAGCAAAATATCCTTTAATGATCTTTTTTCTGTGCAGCTGATACATATCGGCAACCTCAACACGTGGAGGTTCGATATTGCTGTACCTTCCCTCCAGTTCCACCAGTGAATATTTGCCGCTCAGAGCATTGTAATAACTTTCAATACAAGGCGTGGCAGAGCCCAGCAACACATCCGCCCCGCACTTCTTTGCAAGCCAGACGGCACAGTCGCGTCCGTTATAGCGCGGCGATGAATCGGACTGCTTGTAACTTGAATCATGCTCCTCGTCAACCACCACCAGTTTAAGATTGGAGTAAGGAAGCATCAGAGCGGAACGCGGTCCAACAACCACTTTGTAGGGATTGTTTCCCAACTGTCTGTTCCACACTTCAACACGTTCATTCTGACTCATGGCCGAATGATACACTATCATATCGTCTCCAAATACTACCTGAAGACGTTTCATAATCTGTATGGTAAGGGCAATCTCCGGCAACATGAACAATGCCTGTCCCCCGCTTTGGATAACGTTTTTGATCAGGTGAATATAGATTTCTGTTTTGCCCGATGCCGTTGCTCCGTGAAGAAGGCACACTTTCCGTGCCCTGAATGCCTCTTCAATACTCTCTTTTGCCCTGTTCTGAGCCACTGACAACTCTTTGGGAGACATCAGTTCACCATTATACTCAGGTATGCGTCCTACCTGAACCCTGTAATATTCAAGAATCTGTCTTTCAAGCAAGGCATTTAAGGGAACATCGCTGCACAAAGCACGTTCAAGAAGTGCTTTTTTTGATATCTGGGCCATTTCAACTCCATTGGCATTATAACCTGACAACTCTTTGTAACAGTCAAGCAATGCCAGTTGTTTGGCGGTAAGCCCGGATAGTGATGTTTGGGAAAAAGCGTTACCGGCCAATCTCAGAAACTGTACATATTTGGGTTTGTACTGCGCCGGATTGTCATCACCACCACGCAATAAAGAGGGCAGCATACATTTGACCACATCGCCAAGAGGAGCCATATAGTAAGATGAGATCCAACTGAGGAGCTCCATTTGGAGCGGGGTGAACACAGGTTTCTCATCCGGACAATCCAATATGTTTTTTACCTGATATCCAGCCGGTTTTCTGTTATGTACAGATACAACAATGGCTGTATAGCCTTTGTCCTTCTTTCCGAAAGGAACCAGGGCTCTACAGCCAGCTGTCAATTTCCTGCCTATGTTGTCTGCTACCCCGTAAGTGAACAATGTACGGAGCGGTAATGGAAGTATTACATCAACATAGTACAAGGTAATGTTTTATTAGAAGTAATATGCTACACCTAACTGCAACTGCTGGGTACCCAACTTGATATCCTTGATATTGTCAAGTGCATCCTTGAGTTCTGAATCGTCTCCGAATGACCAGTGGTAATTTGCAGCAACCTCAAGATGACCGAACAGCATTACACCAAGTCCAAGGTTTGCGCCCTGTCTTGTTTTGTTTGCAATAAAGTCTCCCATTTCTGTTACAACACCCTGAGCATCTTTTGATTCAATCTTATATTCCTTGCTGCCAATATTGAAATCAAACTCATATCCTGCCTGAAGGAATATTCCAAAATTCTTGAAACCGAACTGCCAGCGAAGGTTCAAAGGAACATCAATAAAATTCTGTTTGATGGTTGTGTCCTCAATTTTCTGGTTATTCCATGAATAAAGACCTGACAGGTTGAGGGAGAAACCTAACAAAGATGGGGTTTTCAATACAACACCGGCAGAAAATCCGGAATAACTCTCCCCTTTGGTAATGTTGGTGTTCTTAAGATCATTTACATCGTTGACTACAAGGTTTCCCTGAGCCTTGATACCAATCTGAAATTTATTCTCAGCCTTGGACGGCATAGCTACCACAAGTGCTGCGACAGCTAAAATCATTGCAAACTTTTTCATTTTTTTCTCAAATAGTTGATTATGACGCAAAGATACAAATTATCTTTCACGCCGTACACTTATTCTTGGTTTTTCTGTTGCAGCCGGCCTATTTTCAGCCTTGGGCTGTTTTTGGGGCTTTTCCACGGCCGGCTCCGGATCATGAACAGGTTCCCTGACCACAGGCTTTTCCGAGGTACTGTTCCAAAGCTGGCTTTCGAAAGAAGACAGTTCACTTTCAATCTTTGCCTGCTCCGCATTCATAGCGGAATCTGTCAGACAATAGTCTGCAAGAGGCTTGTTCTGCAGATTGCTGGTCTTGTAAATCTTGCCTTCGTAGCGACGCATAACAAAATAATCGTCAAGAGACATGTTACGTGTATTGTTGTAACTGCTTGTCATGGCAGGTGTCATGCGCAAGTAGGAACTTATATCATTGTAGTCAAGCCAGAACATGGGGTAAGGAACAGCAGCTGAACCGAAATCGTCTCTCATCAGCACCGGACATATTGCCATTACGTGAGTGGAATATGTAGAGGTACGACGGTCCACATAATTTGTTTCCTTGATGTAATATTTCAAGACCTGGGAACATGGAATATCAACAAGCTCAACAGAAAGTCTGCCGCTTTCGTCCTCCGTATAATAGATGTAGAACTTTTCCAACATGTTCTTTATGTCAAGTTCATTGTCTTTGGTAAAGAGTTCGTTGCCGTCCAATCTGTACTCGTATGCCTTGATCTTGCCATCCAACAGAAGACGGAAAATCATGGTAAAGAAATTGACCTGCTCGCCAAGAGGCTCGGAAGGATAATATAGAGCGGCATTACGCTCAAGCGTAAGGTCCAACTCGCGGTAAATATCACGGCTCCACTCCACATCGGTTTCAAGAGCAGACTGGGTGTTGTACTGGGCACGGGCACGTGGAGACAGCTCTGTTGCCGGACCCTGCTCCGCGCGCTGCTGCTGTTCCTGAATTCTGCGTGCCGGCTGGGCTACAGCCATAATACTTGCGGCAAAACCTACAGTCAATAACAATATATGTTTCATAACATCACTATTTTTCTTATTGCACAATAACTTCCAAAGATGTTGTAAGCTGACGTTCAATTCCATCTGGACCCTGCGCTTTTACCCGTTGTATATAGAAGCGCTTGCCACGGGTAAGCTTGTTGAACGTTGCTATCTGACGCTGCGAGAAACGGTCTCCGTCAGACAACTCCGAAACGGCATTTCCAACATTGTCAAAGAATGTGGTTTCAAAACTGATAACCTTATAGCCGATATTCAGCAATCCGTCATCAACGGCAGCCACTATACCAGGGGCACTGAGAAGGAAACGCTTTGGCAACGGCTGGCCACCGCCACGGTAACGCTGGATAGTCCCGTTCGCATCTTTATATTCTATGAAAGGAGTAGGATCCGGCAACTGACGTACACGGAATGTATATTCACCCATACTTTGCACTTTATTGCCTTGTCTGGCCCCTACGCCAATAACAACATCCTGACCGACAGACTTTGGAGTTACTATGAACCCTGCACCGCTATTTCTGATTGAAGCCGTACCACGTTTGATTGAGGCCGTAATCTTATTGGCGGTAACCCCTGGAACTGATATGCTGACAGGATTGTCATAACCGGCATACAGCACGTTCATCATAGTGGCGGAAACAGTTGCCGATGGAGGAACAACGCTGTAATTCTGTTCAAAGTCACGGCGTATCACATTATCTCCCTGATTCAGTTCCATATAACCTTTCAGCGTATAATCTCCCGTCTTCCTTGTAGGAATCTGGAAATATCCGTCCTGCGATGATATTTTCTTTCCTTCAATGTAGATGGCCGGACGGGCTGTTGTGTCCACTGCAGCCATAATGATCTGGCCGGAGAAATCATTTCCCTGAACTACGTTCTGCGTTGTGGGGATAACGTATGCCTTCAAAGCGTTAACTCTCAAATCGCCAACGTCTATTCCCTGACGAAGCGTATACAGAACCTGACCCTCGGCATAGCGCACATCGTTCTGGAGTTTTGTAAGGATGGTGATTGCTGCGGCTACAGGAGTGTTCTCAAAATTATACTCCTGCCAGTTCTTTCCAAGAGATCCTGCAGAAACCGGGACATCGGTTGAAAAACTGTTGCGTATGATTTCACGTTGCAGCGTATCGCTTACAATATTCAGGATTTCCATACGGTAATATACTATATTTTCAAACAGTTCCCTGCCCATTCCCCTTTTGGGGTGCAGCATTACCTGCGTAGCGGCTTCAAGATCATCTCTGTTTTTCAGATGTTTCAAATCTGCATCTTTACCATCGGCCTCGATAGCTATAAGCATTTTGAGAGAGTCGGCAAAATTATACAGGTTATCGGACATTGCTTTCACCACCATAGCCTTCTTATACCACTCGCCCACTTTTTCTTTATTGTTGTTGTAGGCGCGCTCAAACTCCCTGTAGGCGGCATTGTTCTGCTTGGTTGCGTTCTGGGCACTTTTCAGCAGACTGTCTTCAACTAATGAAAAACCGTTAAGAACATCTGTGGAAACGTTCATAGCCAACATCGCCAATAAAACGATATACATAAGGTTTATCATTTTCTGGCGCTGGGATTGCGGTCTTTCTATTATCTTGCGTTTCATTTTTTCAAGCCTGTTTATTGATGCCGGTTGCTTTCATCGCCTCTACTATCCTTGCGTAAGCACGGTTCAACTCATCAATCTGACTGACCATCTGACGGGTCTTCTCTCCTATCATATCAATAGTATCCATCTGGGAGCTGACACTGCGCAACTGCATTTCGTAGAAACGGTTGATGCTTGTAAGGTTGCGTCCAAGAGTCTCAATCTCACTTGTACTTACTGCCATGTGTTCGCTCTGTTCCGAAATCCGGGCAAGTTTTTCGGAAAGTTCCTTGACGCGCTCCACATACCGATTGGAGAACTCTTCAACAGTTGCAATATCGATATTGCCGCATTCACCGGCAACAACAGTCTTGCCTGCAGGCTGCGGAATTGTTGCATTTTCTACCTGAATATGGCCTGTCTGTACATTTACGCTGATATTCTCTTCCTGTTCCTGATTGTCCTGCTTTGGAACGAAAGGCTTTTCAAAACCCGATATGAAAAATACCAGAACCTCTGTTCCCATACCTATGAAAAGCATCAGATTCGCACCGCCTATATGTGTCAGTTTGAAAAGTGCGCCCAAAATTACAACAGCAGCACCCCAACTATACAGAAAGTTCAGCAGTACACGTCCTTTTTCTGTATCAAGATAATCCTGAAAACGGCTCATGAAGCCTTTATTTTTCTCTTCCATTGTTCTGATTTTTAGTTAACCTGGGTTCTTACACAGCGGAATCCTATATATGAACGCTGCTCATTCTGATATTCGTATGTTCTCCATGATGATTCTATGAACTTCTCCGGATCTTTCCAGGAACCGCCACGGATTGTTTTCTTTTTCATGTAATACGGGTCTTCTTTTGCAGCATTGTAGGACAGTTCCGGATTCATGTCGCTCATCTGCAGCACACCTGCCTGAGTATATACCGTAGAAGTCCATTCAGCAACATTTCCGGCCATATCGTAAAGTCCGAAACTGTTGGGCTTGTAGGATGCCACCTTTGTTGTTATCAGACTGCCGTCTTTTGAATAATTGCCGCGTTCCGGTTTGAAATTGGCATAATAACAGCTGCTCTCATCCTTTGAACCGCTATATTTCCACGGGAATTTATTGTTTTCAAGACCGCGGGCGGCATATTCCCATTCAGCCTCGGTGGGAAGACGATACCGCTGGACATATTTTGCCTGTGGGCCAAGTCCTGCCAGAAGGAAATCCGTACGCCACGCACAGAAAGCGTTTGCCTGTTCCCAGCTGACTCCTACAACCGGATAATCGTTATAACCGGCATGGGAGAAATACAGGCGCATATATGTTTCGTTGTTTGAATTCGGGAAATCGTTTACCCAGCACGTTGTATCAGGATAAATATTTACAATATACGTATTGACAAAATCATACATACCGGTAAGCGGACGGTTTATCGTTTCTCTTACTATCACACCGTCTTCGGTAACATACGCCGTATCTTTGGAAATCATCACCACCTCGTTGGGGTCTGTGGTAATATCCGTATTGCGGTTACGTTCTTCAGGATTCAGACGGTTACGGCGCAAGGCAGCCTGGGTGTAGTCAAACACCTGGTAACGGTAGTTCATCTGGCTGGCATCGAGCATAACCTCACCGGTAAACGGATGACGTTTATATACGCTCTGTATGGCACGTAGCTGGTCCTCGTCCGGCTTTGACCATGGAATAGGTTTTGACCAGTTAAGGTGTGGAGTTACCGGTTCTCCGTACTTGTCCTCTGTAATCATAAATGACTCGTCTCCCCCATATTGCGGATCTGCCAGACGTGTACGGATAATGGAATCTCTTACCCAATATACAAACTGGCGGTATTTTGCATTGGAAACCTCTTTGTCATCCATCCAGAAAGACTCAACAGAAACCTCTTTCTGCGGGACATTGGAGCCCCAAAGCGAGTCTTCCTGTTCGCCACCCAACATTATTGAACCGCGTTTTACAAGAACCATTCCGAAAGGAGTAGGCTCCTTGTATGAATACGTGGAAACACCGGTTACCTCTCCACCAATGGAAAGAGTGGAACGGCTGCTTCCGTAACACGATTCCAATAACAGAACCAAACAGCCGGTCAAGGCTGCACAACAAATTTTTTTCATTGGAATGTTATTTGTCATAAGTACCTTACAGTTTTATGGGCATTTTTCCTTTTCTTACCAAAATCCATTTGTTTGGAATAGCTTAAAAACAAATCATGTCCACCATTCAGCGCACCAACACCGCTTGTGTAAATCTGATAGGCATAACCCAGTGAGATATCCTTTATCCGGCCTCCTACAAGCACTGTCACCGATGTGCTTGGGCTGTAGCCCAAACCGGCAAAGAGAGCATTCTCACGGATTGCGTATTTACCGCGGACTGTTATGTCTGCCGTATAATTGCCGCGCATATCGGTCAACACCTGAAAAGAGGGGTGCAAGGATAATAACGAATTTTTGAAATTAATATTGTACCCGCCCTCAAAATAGAATTGCGTACGTATTACAAGATTGGCTGAAACGGAGTGTCCTTTACCGTAATAGACAGAAGGAGATGTAAGGTGATCGGCAGCCAGACCCAGATACCATGAAGGACGCGAATAATAGACACCAGCTCCCAGATCTACGGAACTTCCGGACTCGTTGCCCGTGGGAAAAGCAGGGTCATTTGCCTGGACTGCATCCAATTTGGAAGTATTGAACTGCTCGCTTAAAAAGCCTCCCTGAACGCCTATATCCAACGATCCTCCAAACAGTTTTACCTTATAGGCATAATTGACATACAGGCGGTTATGCACAAACAGACCGGCATGGTCATTCACAATTGCCAGGCCTAAGGAGTGCTTGTCATTTCCATAGGGCATTACCGAATTGACTCCAATGAACATTGTTTTTGGAGAATTTGCATATCCGGTCATTTTCATACTGTAGGAACCTACAATATTCAAAGTGGTGTTTTTGTTCATAGCAGCCGGATTCTGCAGGAAATCGGTATCCCAATAATAGGAGAATGTGGCATCGTACTGGGCAGATGCCGTAATAAAAGCCCCGCATAGCGCTATGAGCAGCAATGCAGGGCGTAATACGCTATATGTTCCGCGTGGAACTGACACTACAGGAACAATTGTTTAGAATTGAACGCTTACGCCAAGTCCAAGAATCTCTTTGAACTGAACGCGCGGACCGCTCTTTGTTCCGTCGCTGGCAATATACGGGATATCGTCATCGTACTTGAGGTTTGTCTGCAGAGTAATTGTAAGGAATTTGACTACAGAATAACCTGCCATGAATTTCCAGTCAACGTCAATATTTCCGAACGTATCGTTGTAAGGAGTAAAGAGATCCAGGGTGCTCTTAAGGGTAAGTTTGTCATTGCAGAACTTGTAATCTACAGTACCTTTGAATGTTGCACCAAGTTCCCATTTTGTATTGGAACCGGCTTTTATACCAAAATTCTCTGAATAGAGCGTATCCGATACACAAACCATCTTACCGGCAACCGGAGAAAGATACATGCTCAAATGCTCGCTCGGCTTATAGTCAACACCTAAGGACAGATTCAGATAACCAGGAGTCATGAAATATGAAACTTTTCTCTTGGGATCGTATTCAAAACCGTTTGCAAACTGTGTCTTGAAATCGGCAAGTGCAGCATAATAGAATTTGCCGGCCATTGTGTAACCCAATTTGGTCGAAAGCTGCAGATTATCCATGCTTTTACGGAAATCTGAACCTTCTTCAAATGTCTTTGTTGCACCAAGATTGGCATCCAAAGCGGTATTCCATGTAAGTTTGTCTTTTGTATAATCCAATGAACCATTGAAATATACATTCGATGCCAATGAACCGGTTCCGCCTTCTGACCAGTTTATCAAAGATGTCTGGGAAACATTCAGTCCAGCTATTGCACTGTGTGTCCAAGGACTTTTCGGCTCATCCTGAGCAAATACTGATACTGCTGACAGCAAGAGAGCAGACAACAAAGAAAATTTTCTGATAGATTTCATACTTTTAATATTTTTTTTAAAAACCTGGCAAAGTTGACAAACAAACCCATTCCGGAAATAACCTCAAATCTTACTTTCATAAGATCTTTTTTACGTTCATTCGCCTCTTCCAACTCTTTCAGAGCACTGTCCAGTTCTTTCATGCTCTTTATTCCTGCATATTTGCTTTTCATATCATTCAGAATAAAACAGTTTGATAAACATGGACACGAATCTGTTGATGAACAGTCTGCTCCTGGAAACAAGAAGTACAAGCAGTATTATGAGAAATATTCCGCCAACAATAAGATAGCCCAAAGCGGTATTTCCAAGCACAACTCCCAACCACTGGCCCAGCGCCAATGTAAGAAACATCAGAGTTGCAAGTAATATGAGCGCAATGAAAATGTATGTTATCAAGGCGCTTAATACTACAGACAGAACTCTGACCGTTCGCAGACGCAACCGGTCAGTCTCATTCTCCAACAAGGCTTTACTGTCTTCTTCAAGCCCGCTGAACAGTTTGTTTATTGAATCAATCATACAGCGGCATCGGCCTGTTCTTCCTGTGGTTTTTCCATTTTTTTCTTTAAGGCTTCAACTGAATCTGCCAGCTTGTCAAGACCTGTTGCAATCTTATCTCTGGCTGTTGAGCCACCTTCAGTTGACAGATAAACCGCTACAGCAGCTGCACCTATTGCAACTCCAAGAGTAAAAGTGAAAATAGAACAAGGTTTCATAATTATTTTGTTTTGGTTAATAACTCACTTTCAGGGGTAATATTGTACGGCGGACCAATATTTTCCGCTTTCTGCAAAGAAATAAAAAAAATTCCAAAATAAATGAGTACTTTAGCAGAAATTTTCAAAGCAGAAACAAATAATCACGGCAAATCAATGCTGATTGAACAACCTACAAGTATACTCGGTAAGATTTTCAAACGCGGCCTGTTCAGGAAAGACCCTGATGAACATGCTGTATATCTGACGTTTGACGATGGCCCTATTCCCATTGTAACCCCGTGGGTTCTTGATTTGCTTGACAAGTATGACATTAAAGCAACTTTCTTTGTTGTTGGAGACAATGTAAAGAAATATCCTGATATCTTTGAACAGGTTGTCAAACGCGGACATAAAATAGGAAACCACACTTTCAATCACGTACGCGGCCTCAAGATGCGTTCTGCGGATTATACTACAAACGTGGACAAATGCAACACTCTGTTCAAGACCAATCTGTTCCGTCCTCCGCATGGCGTGCTCCGCCCATGGGAAATGGATTATCTTGCGGAATCATATCAGATTGTTTTCTGGGATGTGGTTACACGTGATTACAGCAAGCGCATCAATGCCGACAGGGTTTTCAAGATTGTCAAGAAATACACGCGTAACGGTTCTATCATAGTGTTCCACGATTCACTGCGCTCCCGAGACCGTCTGTACAATTCGCTTGCGCGTTCCATTGAATGGCTTATATCCCAAGGATACGAATTCCGCACACTGTAAAACAATTAAGGGTGACCCGTTTGGCCACCCTTTTTGAATTTGGTTTAATGTGTATGGTTGAATTGTGTTGATAAAGAATCAGATTATTTTACCTCCGGATTATAAGAAATTCTTTGAGCACCGTTGGCAAGATTGATATAGTAGCTGTATGTCTTGCCCTGACTCCAAACACCGTCAATTTTAACAGTCTTGCATCCTCTGTAGACTACATAACCGTCATAGCTGACAGTATAGTCAACTGCAATCTGAACATTAGAAAGACCCTGAGGAATCATATGGAATGAATACTCGGAAGCGCTCTCAAATTCATCAGACCCATTGATTGTACGTTCGTTCCACTCTTCAGATATTGGAAGGGTGAATTCTGTTTCCTGAGCATTTTCAGTTACGCTCATGCGGCCTGAGTTGAAATCAAACTGACCGTCAGCGCAGGCTCCGCTTATTGTAATGCTGTTGATTGTATAAACTGTAGCACCATTACCGGTTAACTGCTCACCTTTCAAATTGATAACGATTGTTGAAAGGACGGAACGGTATCCATCTTCTTCAACAAGGCTCTTAACCTGCTCAGAGGAATTAAATACCAATACATCTTCCTGATCCTGGGCATTGTTGGCAACCGTGTAGTTGAATGTGGAATTGAGTTCGCTTGCAGATACTGTGCAACCGCCTACACTCAGAATAGTTTCAGAACTTGTTGAAGACTCAACAAATACATTATCATAATCATTATCAGCCGCACACGAAGCAAGAACTGCTACAAAGCAAGCAATCAGAAGAGAAGCGAGAATCTCTTTAACTGTTGATGTTGAATTTGCTGTCATTGTTGCGTCGGGTTATTGATTACAGTGCAAAAGTAACACGTGTTTCCTGCATGGAGCAACAATAAAAAACAAGCAGTGTATAAAAAAATATAATCGGGTTTTTTTGGATTTTTTTATGGGTGGGATAACGATTTTTATACAACTGAATCCCCGCTGGAAAGGGCGGTTCCAGCATAGGTCAGGTACCCCAGGAACTGCGGTCCAAAGTACGGTATCCTATTGCCTCAGCAATATGTACAGCACTCACAGTCGGGCTTGATTCCATATCCGCTATTGTACGGGCAACCTTCAAAATCCGGCTATATGCACGGGCAGACAATTGCAGACGCTCCATAGCTTCTCCCAGAAGAGCCTTTCCGTCTGCATCGGGAGTTGCGTACCGGCGTATCTGGGCGCTGGTCATCTGCGAATTGCTGAATATTCCGGAGTTTGAACTGTCTGCTGCAAATCTGTCCAACTGTATCTGACGTGCATTCATGACCCGTTCACGTATTGCCGCAGAACTTTCCTGAGGAGCTGTAGAACACATATCGGCATAAGATACAGGCAATATCTGTACCTGAATATCGAATCTGTCCAGCAGCGGGCCGGAAACATGACCAAGATAGCGCGATATAGCACCCGGAGAACATGTACATTGTCTGGTAGGATGGTTATAATAACCGCAAGGGCATGGGTTCATAGATGCTATCAGCATAAAATCTGCAGGATATTCCACAGAATATTTGACTCTTGAAATACGGATTTTCCCGTCCTCAAGCGGTTGGCGCAGCATATCCAATGTATGTTTGCTGAATTCGGGCAATTCATCCAAGAAATAAGACTTGTACCATAAAAGCAAGCCTATCATAATGATAATCACCGAATAAGCGGAAATATCAAATATTTGGGCATTCATTCTCTAAGCCCTTTCCTGAATAAATTGATGAAACCAAACCAGATGTCGAGGAAAAAGAGTTTGATGGATGACTTGACGAACATTGACCTAACCTCTTGGGGAGATAGCGTAGAATAACGGTGCTTCAGTAGCATCTGCGCTTCCTCATTCCCGGAGGCGGCTGATTGCTCTAGTAGCCACTTGCCAAAAACGGTGTCTTGTGCGAATGGCTTTTCACCGTTCAGCATCATACTACCAACGTAATACTGAGCTAAAGGATTCCCAGCGTTACAAGCCTTTTCTAGATATTCCTTGCAAGTGTCCAGGTCGTAATGTCCTATATATTCAAGCTGTGAAGCGAACCCAACGTATGCCGCCGCTTGCATATCTCCATTGTCTGCAAGTTCTTTCAACGCATTATAGCCTCGATCCACAGATTCCCTATTCTCTGTGTCAGATAAAAGCCTATATGCTTTCTCTACGGTATTATCTTCTATATATCTCATTGGCATTATATAATAACGGAATTTCTTTGAATTTTATTGTAGCGTTGGGTAAAGAAAGTGCCTCTAGTCCACAATTAATGTCATAAATTTATTGTCAGAACCATCATTTGGCACTACATTAGAAACAACTTCTCGTGTCATGTCTTTAGCCTTCTGCTTGTACGAAACTATGGTTTTTACCTTATCAATAATTGCGTTTCGTTCTTTCTCGTCTTTTGGAATAGGAAGTTGTAATTCATGTATGCGTTCACCAAGTGTGTCTATTATATCTTGCGTAAATCTCTTCGCATATATTTGGCTTTTAACTAATGGACACGATAGTAAAGCCAGCAATAGCAATGGGTTTAATTCTTCAGGTTTGTTTACGCGAATTTTGTAAATATGACTTTGGAATACGATTTCAACATCATCCTTAGTAATTAAGGCACAGGTTCCAACAAGGTATGTCCCATCACGAACCATCAGAATATCGTTCTCTTTGATATTTTGTTTTTTCTTATACTGCTGATATATTTCTTGGCTTAATCCCTGTTTTGGATCAAGTTTTATCTCCCAATTAGCAATATCACTAGTCCTTACAAAAGGAATAGAACCTGTCCCATAACTTTCCTTACTTACTTCATGACCTGTAGAAATCGAAATAATGCCATCGTTTTCTAGAGATTGAATTGAAATAATGTCATGAGTATCTTGTAATGAAGCAAGTTTTCTAACAATCTCAGGATTGTAGTATTTGGGAACATATATATTGTTTATGATTTCCCCTTCTGTAATTGTAAAACCTAAATGGTCATACTCAATAGAGCCAGTTTTAATATATTGGTTGTATTTATCTTGAATCAATGGTATATCGTCTCTAGACGTTTCATTCCCTCTTGAATCATGCCCACAATATCTAGCAATTCCCATAAATATTTTATCAGATGGAGAACTCTTTCCTTTTTTCAAATATACGACACAAGTTTTTGCATGAGTATAAGGCTGGAATAGTTCTTCGGGCATAGAAATGATTGCTGATATTTTTGCCCTTTCCTTGATGTACTGAACAATATACTTATGTGACGGATTACAAAAGATGCTTTCTGGAGAAATGAAGCACATCCGTCCCTTGTCCTTTAAAAGATTCAGACACTTTTCAATAAACAAAATCTGAGGTGGTTGCGAGTCAAATAGAAGGTCTGTTTTTTCGAAAACGCCAGATTCATTCTTTTTCCATTTTCTACCTAAATCATAGAGTGAAAGGATTTCTGTTTCGTCAATTTTAAGTTTCTTACCAAAAGGGGGATTCGTAAGTACAACATCAAAGGTCTTTTCTCTGACATCTTCTTGCGTCTTAGCTGACCACTGCTTAGAATCAACCAATGAATTTTCACAGAAAATACCTCCACGTCCATCATCCATTAAGGCCATATAAGCCTTTGCGACCTTGCCCAGAAAATTATCTTTATCTATGCCTCTAATATTCTTAATCGCTATTTTTTGTTCTTCCGCAAACAACTCTTTTTCTGGCCATTCGTTACCATATTGCTCTCGTAAATATTTCCATTCTGCTTTCAGACCTTCTATTAGAAAACCACCAGTACCGCAAGCCGGATCAATCATTTTGTCCCTACTTGTCAGTTGTGCAATATTTACAATTAACTTAACAACATTTCTTGGTGTGAAAAACTGTCCCTGTGACCCTTTGGTCGTATAATCAATGAATGATTCAAAAGCATCGCCAATCGCATCCCTTTGGCTATCTTTTATACAGAAAGGCTGTAATTGGGCTACGGCATAAGCTATACTTCCATCGTCTAGAGTAACGGCATCCTCATCATAGAAAACATCTTTATATTGCTCTTTTACATCATTGAAGATTGATCGGATTCTTTCAGCAATATCCTGTTTGGGTTCATTCACCCCAGCTCTGAACCGAACAATGTCATCCATTCGAGTAAATCTTTCATCATAAATCTTGCAAAAGAGAAGATTTATAAATTGTTGAGCAAAAGTTTCGTCTCTTGTTGCTCCAACATTATTCGCCGCAAAATAATTTCGAATATCCTTAAAAATTGATTTTAGATTATGGGGTGAATTTAAATCCTTCCTGCGATATAGACCAACATCCTCGATTCTTTCGCCATATTCCGGAATATTAGGTATTTCTTCAAAGGAAATGCCTCCGTTTACAACATTTTTAATTAAGCATAATTTTTCGTTGCCGTTATACCATACTCCCAAACGAGCCTTGGACATCTGCATATACAACTCCAATTGCTTTCGGCCATCTTTGCGATTAGGTTTTTTACACTCAACAATTAGGTACAACTCATCATCATTGATATTGTCTGACTTAAATACAGCAATATCAACTGGATATTCTTTTTTCAAATCGGAAGGACGTGCCTTAACTCTGAATTGAGGTCTTGTCCTAATGTGACTTTTAGGATAGTTATAATCTTCGACTAGAATCTTTGAAAACACCTGAACGGCATTAACTTCTTCTGGAGTCGCCTTAACTTCAGTACCTGAAATGAAATCGAACAAATATCCTTCCTTGGGCATTATCTCATCCATAGTGTGAACTAATTTATATTATTTGTAATCCTCGGATAAGAGTTCACGAGTTGTAATTTCTAATAGAGTTGCAATTTTATCGAGCGTATATAGGTTAGGCTGACAGGTATTGCTGCACCACTTTGATACGGTAGCGGTGTTTACGCCAAGCTGCTCAGCCAGCCATTTACCTGTTTTATTTCTTTCCACCAGAGCAACTTTTATTCGATTGAGATTTTTCATCACCAATATATTTGTTTTGGATGCAAATTTATTGAGTTTTGAACACATGGCAAAATAAAATTTACAAATAATTCAATATCAATGGTATTTTTACACAGGATTGTGCTGCAAAACATATCTTTCCGACACGTTTTTTACAAAAATCAATGCTGAGTCCGTATAAAAATGAGAAGTTATATCAACCGTGTACCGCCAATGAACTTGGGGTGTAAGGCGAATGAATTAGGAGTGTAGCCTATCTGAACATGACTAATCTGGCAACGTCTTAATAGCACACTTACACCCTCTGATAGCCAATTTATTACATTGATTTTTGTAAACAGGTAGCAAGGGTGTAAAACAGCTTAAACCCCATAAAAAAAGAAACCCACCTGCATGAAGGTAGGTTCTTCTTGTCATAAAGTTCAGTTATGACATATTCCATCGACCAAGTTTATAGCCGTGAACTTTCTTTCCATCGACCGTCACGTTGGTTTCCTCTATTTCAAAATACTGTTTCAGGTCTGTCGCTTTTGCCGTCTTTCCAATCCCCAAGCCATCATAAATCTGTTGTATTCGGCTCTTGATCTCCTGCTTTGATAGTCGCTCCCCGGTATGAAAGGAATCCTCAAATGCGATCACTATGTTATCAGTGGTTTTATTTTGATTGACTTCATTGAGTATTCTTGATTGCTGGAAACTGTTTGCCTTAATCCTTTCCATTCCCAAGGTCTCATAGTAACGATGGAACTCTTCAGGAATCCAAGTTAAGTTTCGGACAGCCTCGATATATTCCGGGTACTCTTGAAGGAAATCGCAATACAGGCTCATTCGTTTTCGCCAATTCGATTCTTCCAAAAAGTCATCATAGAAGTTGTCGAGAGGTGTAGGGCAAGATGTGGTTCTGACAATAAAGCCGGAATCACGCAAGTTAATCCTTATAGTTCCCTGCTTCCGATAATATTTGTTCTTTTCCCTCCACGCCTTTACATCACTCAGTATGCGAATATCATTACATTCAAATCTGTATTCACCGTTGGCATCCATATATTTGACCATATAGTTTGAATCAGGTTTTTGGATGGCAAGATTAACCCTTGAAGCAGCCGGTATATTATTCCAGGCATTACTATCCCTCCTTGATATTTCGATTTTCTGTTGTTTCTCCTTCTCGAACGCCTCCTTTGTTTGCAGATTGTTCAAAGAAGAGGTTTTTACATACAGGATAGCTTCATCACGGAAGATATTTTCTTTCAAGCGTTGTCGGCCTAGTATCTGTGGAAGATCGAGTGCAATATCAATCCTTCTGTTCTCGGAATTGGCATCAGCGAACACATAGGTATAAGCATTGGTCGAATAGAAGTCACACCCATAGAACACAACCCTCGTACAAAAAGTATATGGCTTGTGTCTCTCGCCTTTCCCCGGTATAGTTCCAATCTCAAACCTCATCCCAGTATCAGAGCATAATTTAGAGAGTTTGGCTTTATTCTTCGGCTCATTCCGGGATATTAGGATGTTTACCTCATCCGGCTTCAATCCGTTCTGT
The DNA here is from genome assembly GCA_024398715.1 of Bacteroidaceae bacterium. Lineage (GTDB taxonomy): Bacteria > Bacteroidota > Bacteroidia > Bacteroidales > Bacteroidaceae > Colenecus. Next base: position 66,658 of record JAKSIP010000003.1, on the reverse strand, counting down.
TTGATGATGCTTACAATGTTCGATACGTCATTGATATAAAACACGGCCTCTTTGGATAGATGCTTACCCTTCCTTGCAAAGTAGCCGTTATCTTGGAAACCCTTTATCACATATCCACAAGCCTGAATAGTTGAAATCATAGGCTTAGAAATGATTGTAGCCGTTTTGAGATTCGGCCAGTCAAGCTCAATGTAACGTAATCCTCGAAAATCCTGAATTGTCGATAAGTCCTGTTCTGATTCTGGTGTGGCGGTAAGATATATGACATCAGGGAGCATCTTCAGGTAACGGAGAAATGTAATGGTTTCCCCTGCTGCCATTTCAATATCCTGAGTAATAACATGGAACTCATCGACTATAACCTGAAATGGAATGTTGAAATCCCGTAAGACATCACAGGCTTTGCAGAATGACCTGTATGTAACAATGATTTTCGGTGGCCATTTACAGTTGATGCAGTCTTGAAGATATTGGGCTAATTTCTCATGTAGAAGCTGGTGAACGTTTTTGTCATACTTGTCAGGAACCTCGTAATAGAACAGGTGCGGCAGTTGTGCAAGTTTATTCTCCAGCAGAAATTTTCTTGGAGCCGCTAATATCACAGGCTGTTCGTTGGTCAAGTAATAGGTAGTCATTCCACAGCCTGCATACTTCTTATTGATGATTACTTGACCGTTAATTTTCATTTTCCCGAACTCTGCCCATTCGGAAATGTAGTTTACCGATTCCGGCACTTTTAATATTAATCTTTCTATCATAGAATATTTCGTTTAATTTGTTAATGCCAACGTAGTGGCAACTCGCGAAGCAAATCTTCTTCATCTACAAGGAAATCAAGGGATTAAAAGTGCTATTTTTTAATTACGATTTCTAATTCACTTATAATAATAGTTTTAAGTGCTTTTTTTTGTAAAACGAGATGGAACCCCAAACCTCCCCTCTTTTCTTCGGCAAGCCTCAGAAAATTCACTCCAGGTTCCATCTGTCCTGCGGACATTCTTTATTGAGTGATACTATATTTCTTCAATAGGGAAATCTTCAATTTTTGAGTAATGATTATCCGATAGAGTAGTCCTGAAGCGAAGCGGAGGGATCTACTCTAATCTCACATGATACATCCTTTTAAGACAACAAGGGGAATAGTTATTTTGCTCCGCCAGCTAGATTATCTCTTCCTAGTCGAATTGAATCAGTTTTTTGAGGTTTTACTCCGAAAAGTGCTAAAAACGTGCAATTTGACGTTTAACTACCCCGAAAACACCCACTAAAATGGCCTTTTTTATGTGTCGAGCCTTATATATGATAAATAACCAAATCGAGGTTATATCACAGTTATAAATACAAAGAATATGTTTACAGACTTTTTACAACGGCTCTTCTCTTCTGATTGCCGGAGAAATAATATAGAAGAGCGTCAGATGAAGGAAATACTGCAACAGAACAATGCTGAGTCCAATTTTTCCATACAGTCTGATGGTGATACAACAGATACGACTCCTTCCATACAGTCACCGTATTCAAATGACATGCAGGTGCTGAAGGATAGATTCGGCTTAGTCTCAGGCCAGCGTATCGAGTTGAGTTTGAAGGAGGCACTGGAAATAATGCCCAGAAAGAGACAGAAATCGGATGCTTACAAAGGTCTGGTGTCTGAATTAAGAAAAGCTTATGGTGTGGAGCTTTGCATATCGAGCTGCATAAAGTCACATCACAATAATGATAATGAAATATGAAAGTAATGTTTATGGGTACTCTAGTGGATTCAAAAGGCCGTTCTCCGCTAGGAATGACAATGTATTTGACAGGGCGGCTAAACAGATGGTGGGGAAAAGAATCAGGAGCAAATGTTATCGTCTCACAGGTAGATGAGCATACAATCCAGTTTGATTTATACAGGCATTATGGTGACTATTATGAGTCGCCGGAAATATGTTCTTTTCACAGCGACAGCATCTTCAGTTTTGACAAGCAACTGATTCTTGGAACAGAATATTCCGATACGCCGGGTAACAAGGTTGATCTGGATGAATACTCTGGACGCTATGTAATTTACTATGCTAACGATGATTTCTTTTACGATTACAAACAGGCGGCAAAGGCAATGGGAGCAAGCAACATCAAAGCTTTAGAGTTTCAGCACTACAACGACCATTTCACTTTTAAAGTTACGACCTATGCCAGATTCTAATTTTATTCCAAGAAGATATAGGGCAGACATTCCGGCTATTGAAGCTGAATATGGAGAATTGATTGATGGGAAAATTATATCTTCCTCTATTCAGGATTTCTCAAAGATCTGCCCTCGTGATTATCTCAAAATCCAGGCATATCAGGGATTAATAAATTATTTACGGAACAGATACGGAGTGGTCTTATCCCTCCATTCACAAAAAACTAAAAATGAATAAATTATGGCACACATTGAGAAATATATATACCCATCGAAAGAAAAACAGGATTATTTTCTTGGCGAACTCGAAGTAGGTGAGGAAAGGAATGGCCAACTTGATAAAGGTGTATTCAGGGGCATACAGACGGAGAAACCAATTACAATGAACACCGGGGTTATCGAAATGAATAATGGATCCAAATTTGCAGGGTTCTTTGAAGAGAATGAGAAGGACTATGGCATTCAATTCTTTGCTAATGGTGTGAAATTCTTTGGCACTTTTTATGAGGATAGGCCGGATAATGGTATAGTAATTTTCCCAGATGGAGCGGTGATGATAACCGATGAATTTGATGAAAATGGATATATGATAAATGGCTTGTTCTACTGGCCTGATGGAAGATGGCTGGAAGGTTCTTTAGTGGACGGCATGGTTGTTCGGGGTAACTACGTTGAGGGTGATGTTGTTCATACTATTTCAAAAGGGTGTTCTATAGATTTAAGAGCATACCACATTTAATAAACGGAGCGGAGTTTGATTGCCTCGCTCCTATTTTTTTATTCTGAAATGTTTATCAACTTCCCTGAATCAAACAAGTATTCATCGTAAAGACCTTGGCTTCCATAAGGACAAATAAAATGACCATTATCCAATTCCACCTGTTCTTGGAATATAAAGCTTCCAACCTCAAAGAACGGTTCTTTTTCTACGTTTTGGTTTTTATAAATTACGGCTTCATTTTCATCAATTCCGAGATAGCAGCCAGAAAGGACAATGATCTCCCTTGTGCCGTCACCGTCTAAATCGACAAAACTGATTTGGACTTCCATTTCATCATCAGAACGTAGGTCATTTTGGCAAGTCATAAAACTTTTGCCATAGTCACCTTTGGCTAAAGTGCATTTTACACCTGATTGCTCTTTTCTCAGTAAAATATCTACTATAGTACCATCATTAAGGTCTCTGCGTACTATTATTCCTTTAAATACGCCATCATTTTCTTCTGCAATGTCTTTATAGGAATAGTTTACGAAATCATGTTCCCCATCCTGTTTAACCAGAAACCTCTCTGTCATTTCCGGGACATCTTCAACATAATCATCTTCGGGCATTTCCTCCACAGCGGACTCATAACCAATTTCGGAATTTGAGCCTAAATACTCTTCAGTTGCTTCAATTTCGGGTATATGCTGAGACTGTATGACTGCCTTTACAAGGAAGGATATAACGGCTAACACGACAATTCCTGCAAGAAGCCAGATGACTTTTTGTTTATTCTTCAACATATTGACAACCATTTGTATCGCCGCCGAAATTTGCATAATATGAGGTCAAACTTCCTTTCGGGACATATATTTTACAGTTTTGTGGCCTTTCTGATGAAGTGCCGAATAATGCTGTCGGAGCTTTCTCTCCTGCAAAATGAAGTGTACAATAATAGTAAGTGTCTCGAAGTTCCTTTACACTGGCCGGAAGATATACTATGTATTCTTGTTTGTTGTGATTAACAGGTACAGAACTTATTCGAGTTATGCCCTGGGGAAGATGCACTTCAAAATGACTGGAGCATCCTTTGAATGTTACATCCCATTCAGCAACCTTAAATGTACAAGCACTTAAATCAACCTTTGCCAATGACGCACAATCCCTGAAAGAATCGGAACGAAGGTAGTTAAATGAGGCAGGGAACGTGACTTCTTTCAGACTTGGACAATTATTAAAACAACGACTTCCTATCTGTTCCAAATACATCGGCCATTCAATGTGTTCAAGATTAGGACAGTTCTGGAAATTGCCACTATCTATATTTTTGGCTCTATATGGCAAGATTAACGTTTTCAGTTTTCTCAGGTCGTTTATGGCATCATGAGGAATTTGACAAGCAGGGTCGTTAGATTTGACGGAATACGCATCTTTGGCAAGTTCCATCATAATTTTGGATGACGTATAATCCCCGGTGCGTATTTCATAATTTTCGTACTGAGCATCCAAAGCTGCACTCATAAGCGAAAATAGACCTGACAGCATTTCTTTTTCAGCCTGTCTGGAAGCCATCGCCTCTGGAGATAATGTTGTGAAAGCGTGTGACAAATCAAGATATTCCAAGTTGGTACATTTGCTTATTATTTGGAAGTCTGTCTCATACAATACGCCTGTTATTGTTAATGACTTGATTTTTGTTAGGTCATTAACAGGGAGTCGAGAAAGAATAGTACCACCTTTTTCCAGTTTAATATTGTATTCAAGATTTGATTCTCCGTCTGCAATTTGAGATTGTTTAAAACCCTTGTTAATGAATTGTTCAGATGTGCCTTGCGGAACGTGAATGCTTGGCTCTCCACCTGAGAAATTAGAAGATATTTTTGATGGAGTCTTTGAAAATTCGGCAAATCGGATCTTAGAAAATGCCCCATCTTCGATTTTTGCATCTTGTCTAAACACAGCGGTTTCAATGTCTGTCTTATAGAAAGCATCGGGAAGGATAATAACATTAGTACCGAAAATAAGACTCTTTAGGTTTTTACATTCATTGAATGCGTTATGTTCTATCACCGTGGTTCCGTCCCCGTCTTCAATAATGACTTCTTTTAGGTTTTCGCAACTTGAAAAAGCACCAGCCCCAATATGCTCTATTTTTGATGATATAATTACCTTGCTCATATTGCAATGTGCAAAGACGTAATCTGCAATATACGTTGCTTCTCGAAGATCAAGAACCTCCGGCACATTAAATTGTTTTTCTCTTTCTAAGTAAATACTTTCTGTCGCATAGTCAGCAGGGGCATCATCATAGCTGACATTATTGACCTTAATACCTGTGTTTGTGATTATATATTGTGGCTGATACCAACCATATTCGTCACCTCTTTTCTTTTTATAGAAATTGTCTGAACAGCCTTCCGTAAACGTAATTGATTCTATCGGAATAATAGGATAATAATGAACCATATCCTGTGAACACCAATAATGTCCGTCCAGATAACCAACAATAATCTGCTTTAAAGAAGGGAATGGTAGATGATGTCCTAAGTTAGTAAGATATACCGTTTCAACTTTTGTACAAGTTTTTATCGCCTCTGACACGATAATCTTATCACGAAAATCTGCTTCAGAAAGGTCAAGCACTTTTAGATTTCCCAGCTTCCCCAATTTCTGAAAATCTTTTTCATTCAGTTCTCCAACGATTTTCAACTCCGACAGGTTCTCGTAATCGCTTTTCTTGACTCCTTTGAATAGTTTTCCTTCTCCCGGACAATTAACAGTAAAGAAATCTTGTTTTGGTTGGACATCATTGGTTTGCCCAAAAGAAATCATTGAACTGGTCAGCAGCAATACAATAGATAAGATACGTTTCATCCGTTCTTCCTTTCTGCCAGCAAGTCCGCAAATCCAGCTATTGTTTTCATTAAGACTGCAAGACATGAAAAAAGGCGCAGACTTTATCGCTTCTCGTACAACTATCAGAAGGAACAGAAACGCCACTGAGGGCAATTTCTCCGGCCAAGGTAAGTTACCTCAAACAGATTCTACGATTCACAATACTCTTACGCCTATCATAAACGACTCACTTTCATGAGCCGAGAATGATCAGGATAAAAGCATACCTGCAAAATCGTCTCTGTTTTTGAACCTTGGCCGGGTTTCTCTGATTAAGACAATTAGCAATGCCTTTCCACTATGTCTGCTTTCGGCACAAAAAAGTATATGCCTAAGCGACTGCAAAATTACGAATTTATTTTGAGGTGTTAGAAAAATTCTTCATTTTTCTTCTTTATATCGAAAATTTTTGTTATGTAAACGCCCGATATTAAGGTATATCGCATAATTTAGCAACTGAAATTTTTTGGGAGTCTCTACCAGTCGTATCTGATTGGAAGAGACTTTTTTGTTTAATAAAACCTAAATTTTGTACGATGAAAAAGGATTATTTGAGAATGGCAACGAGAAGAAAGAAGTCATCCGATTGTTACGCCCTGGCATGTATGACCAGTGATGAAGAGTTGGTATTCATTCGTGCATTCAGTGCCTTTAAGAAACTGCAAACGGCATTACAAAAGGAAATCCAAAGCCTTACTGATGCACTTGCCGGGGAAGGAATATCTCCAGACGCAATCCAAATCACAGACGATACTGAATCAACCAAAGTATCATGGGACGGCGGTGACAGTTACTTCATCTACTATTTTTCGGATGTATGTCTGGAATGATGCAGAGTCCGTATAAAAGGAATACCACAAGCCTTCAAAGCCTTATATTTGAGGAAGTGAAATAATGCTTCCCTATCACTTCAGGACATAAGAGCCTGACAGATGATATTGTATTACTTGTCCGGGATAACCTCTCGGACACGGAATAAAAATACGGAAGAAGCCGACTGGGACGGAGAATCCCTTTGAACGTTAGCTTGAAAGAAAAGCTGAAAGGCAATATCCATGAGTGACGATCCTCCAGAACTTAATACAATCTAACGCATTGTATCATGATTCTGGCGGTGAACTCTAAACATTTACATACAGATGGACTTGAATGAGAAATTCAGGTTCATCTTTTTTTGTGCCTGTTGGGATGTATTTCAAAGCCTTATATATGTAATAAGCATAAATAGAGATAATTAACATAGTAACAACAATTATAAAACGTAGAAAAAATGAAAAAATTAGAAAAAGCAGCATACGGCCTTGGGATTGCCGTAGAGTGCATTATCGTGATTGAGTTCGCAAAAGAACTTTACTCATTTGGAAAGTCCCTTGTAGTTCGTTGCAGAAACAAAAGACATTCAGCAGCGACAGAGAACACAACGGCTCAGGAAGAAAAGCAACCCGAAATTATAGGAGAGGTTGCAGATGAGCCAGAGAACTGAAAATATCGAGGATGCAGTGATCCTCATTCTCGATAGCGTACTGACCATCATGAAAAATTGGAAAAAGCTTCGGAAGGTCTTGAAAAAGAAAATTACAAAATCAAAAATCAAAACAACGTAACAAATGGAAACAGCAAATCCACAAATGACGATTGAACCTATTGAGGGTAAAATCGTATCTGAAGAGACGCTTGGCTTAAACGAAGTAGAAACCGTTGAAGCCGAAGTAATCGAAGAAGAGAATGGGGATGAGGACAATCACCCCAATTTTATCGAAAGCAACACTCAGGCAATAACGCTTGAAGAGTTGGCCACGAAAAACATTATTCCAACGTTCAGTGACAACACCCTGACCATATCACACCAGAATTTCATCGGTAGTGTCGTCAAGGTAGCTGAACAGGTTTTTGGAGAATTAACAATGCCTGAACTGAGGGTAAGCCATCCTATTATTGGTCGCATCCCTTCAGCTCAACACAAGAAAGCAAGTGAACTGCTTGACGAAGAAAAGACAGTATTTTATCAGCGTATGGCTTGGTGCTGTCAGGTCAAGAATCTCACTCGTACTATCAACGGCCAGACAGTACACCTCGTAATAGGTGGATGTCGGGCATACAATGAAGATAAACTCTATGCTCGCCAGAGTGCCATGAAATTTAAGGTATTCGTAGGCTGGAGAGTTCGAGTTTGCAGCAATCTTTGTCTGACGTGTGACGGCAATAGCGGAACCATCGAATGTTTGACGGAAGCAGATATAATGCAGAAGTCGCTTGAACTATTCCGCAATTTTGAGCCTCACAAAGAAGAAACACTACACCTTCTGGAGAATCTCAACAACACGAGAATCTCAGAAGAACAGTTCTGTAAAATCATTGGCAGACTGCGTTTATTGCAGTTTTTGCCAAACGAAGAACAGAAAGAGCATCCAGCATTTAACCTTGGCGATCAGGGCGTGAACTGGATGGTAAAGGGCTATGTCTCGAATCCAAATTTCGGAAGGAAAGAAGGAGAGGACATTAGCTGTTGGAATCTTTTACAGCTTGGAAATGAAGCCGTAAAGCAGTCTGCATACATAGACCGCTTTATCGAGCGAAACCAGAATGCAACAGATTTTGCTATCGGAATCCAGAAAGCTATCAACGGTGAAGATACCGAAGGCTACGACTGGTTCCTATCATAAGAGAGACCTAACAAGTCTCATCCTACCCATCGGGAGGGCAACAATATAGAAAAAAACTATAGAAGTTGTCCTCCCGATTTTTTGTTTGTGTCAATTCAAATTATTCATTAACAAAATTTTACAGCAATGTGTAAATTTCAGAAGCCCCAAATCCCTGCCAATGCAACGGCAGATGAGCGTAGAAAAATCTTATTCGATGCTCTTTATGCTCTCGACTTGAATGACAAGTGCGAGAAGTACAATGACCTTTCTTATCTCTCTTGGGCTAACGCTTGGGCAGAGTTTAAGAGTGCGTACCCCAGTGCGATATACTCCATCAAGAAGAACCCGACAACAGGACTGCCTTATTCGGTTGATCCAAACATCGGCATCATCGTGTTTACAGAAGTGACCGTTGATGAAATCACCCACGAAATGTGGCTTCCAGTGATGAACAGCTCCAACAAGGCTATGAAGTTGCAGCCCTATTCCTATCAGGTCTATGACAAGTACAAGAAGCAGTACATTGAAAAGACCGTGGAAGCAGCGACCATGTTTGAAATCAATAAGACAATTATGCGGTGTCTCGTGAAGAACTTGGCCATGTTCGGCCTTGGATTATACATCTACACAGGTGAGGACGTTCCGAACTCAGGTGACGAACAGAACAACGGACAGCAGCCGGAAACTCCAGCCGTTCCACAAGCACCAGCAGATCCTCTTGCTCCAATCAAGAATGCAATCAACTCAATGACGGATATTAACTCTCTCATGGGTTTGTATCTCGACCATCAGAACGAGGTAGAAGGGAATCCCGAAATTAAGGCTCTCTTCACTCAACGCCGTCAGCAACTTCAACTCATAAAGAAATAGGCTATGGCAAGAATACAGTTGAAAAACAGCGGTGTGGTTTTCTTAGAGGAACCTCACCAGTACTTTCTTGGTGACAAGCAGCTCTCAGGTATCACGGAAATGCTTCAAAGGCAGTTGTTCCCTGACGAGTACAAGAATGTCCCTTGGGCTATCGTAAAGAAAGCAGGGGAATACGGTACTGATGTCCACAAACGGATTGAGAAATTCGATTCTCAGTGGATTAACGATGGAACGCAGGAAGTGAAGGACTACATATCTCTTTGCAAGGAGTATGGCCTGACACATGAAGCTTCCGAATATACGGTAACGGATGGAATCACTTGGGCATCGAATATTGACAAGGTATTTAGGACAGGTGACGATACATTTGATATTGCAGATGTTAAGACATACAGCAAAATCAATCCCACTCAGCTTGCAAAAGTTCGGTGGCAGCTCAGTATTTACGCTTACCTTTTTGAACTGGTAAACAAGAAAGCAAAGGTCGGTCGCTTGGTAGTCCTTCATATCCGAAACAAGGAGAAGAAGGACGGCACTATTGACCATTACTCGGAGTTTATCGAGGTTGAGCGTATTCCAGTCGATATTGTGAAGTCTCTTTTGGAAGCGGAAGAGAAAGGAGAGCAGTTTCTTAATCCTTACGACATCCCGGCTGAATATGCAGCACAGGAAGAAAGAATCAGGGAACTCTTACGCAAGAAAAGCGAAATCGAGGATGAGCTTGGTAACATCAAGACCTCATTTCTCGGTGTCATGTCAAAGCTCAATGTGAAATCTTGGGCTATGCCATCCGGGTTACGGCTTACAAGGAAACTCCCTTCAATAAGGACAACCTTCAATTTGCCGTTATTCCAGTCTGATCATCCAGAATTTGATTATGCTGCTTACATGAAAACATCTAATGTTTCAGAGAGTATCACAATCGCAATCTAAACGGCCAAGGTAAGTTACACCTCAAACAGATTATGCAATTCCTGATGATCGAGCCGGGGAGTTACTTTCGATAGTTTCTCCCTGGCTTTTCTTTTTAGCCAATATGAAACAGATAAAACTCAAAGACCTTCATAAGCACTGTTGCAAGCTGATGAAGGAGGGACACGGTGAAAAGAGCCTTGTCCTGAGCGATGACAACGAGGGCAACGGCTATCATGGCTGCTTCTTCACCCTCACAGTAATAACCCCCGAAAACAAGGACGGATTCATAGGACTTATTGGCGACAATACAGAGTCCGATTTGGAGAATATCATTGTTGTAGGATAAACAGTTTCAAAACAGTATGAATTATTACAATCTTAGAGACAGCCGGGAATATATAGCAGTTGAAGCCCTTACGGATGCTATCAACTCTATGGGCTGGAATCCTGAAAGGTTTGCCATTGCTGTATCAACCCAGCATAGAACTCTTCAGCAGGAACTAATGAAATCCTTTGTCGCTACCATTCGAGTTATGGCAAGCGATGACTATGGATTTGATGACAGGAACAGGGGAAGTCATGAAGCCGCCGTCAAAATGGTGGAGTCTGGCATTCTCGATGAAATCTACCTCCCATTTATCTGATATGGTTTACGAATCAAATTGTACCGTACTCACCAAAGAACAGGTAGAAGAGAAGATGAAAGGAATGAAGCCAATCTCGTACAGATGGCTCAAAAACAAGATTAAGAGACATATACCTCAGTTATACGAGGCTTTGTCTCTTGATTTTTACAACCCTTACGACTACAAATGTGGCAGGACAAAACACTACTACATTCTGGTTCATTCCGCAATCGAATATTTCATCAGGAAGTAATCATGAACAAAGAGCAGTTGGCAAGGTTCGGTAGCGTATGTGCTGACAGCCTTGTATATCAGTCTTTATCAGATACCCTCATTCTTCACAACAGGACATCTGACATAGAACGGCTTTTCGATAATGGAAAGGCTGTTGTCGGGAATGTCTTGGGTAGCACTTCAAAAGTCATTGTGTATCTCAAAAAGCACGATGGTATTTCAGTATTCAAAGCAACGGCCAACGGAATAGTCGTATGGATGTCCCAAAACAGCGAAGATATAGAAGAACTCGCTTGGACATACATAGACCTCCTTAGCGGCCTTAAAGTATCAATCAACAATTCAAAAATTTTCAATTATGGAAACAGCAAATAAAGACAATCAGAACAAATTTGAGCAGCTTAATCACGTCATGCTGAGAGGGGCTGTAGGAAGAGTAAAAGTGACAAACGTAGGAACATCGAAAGTGGCAAGAATATCTCTGGCTACAAACTATTCCTATAAGAATCAGGAAGGAACCACAGTCATAGAAACCACCTGGCATAGTATAAATGCCTGGCAGAACTCATCATTCCCAGACCTCGAAAAAATCAAGTCCGGGGATAAGCTGTATGTAGAAGGCCGTATCAGGACGCAGAAGTACACGGATCAGGAAGGACATGAGCATACGATGACAGAAATCCTTGCTCGTAAACTTGAACTGTGCTAGCTATGGACGTATCAGAAGCGAAGCAGATAGTAAGGACAGCCCGGAAATGCCCGACACAATGGTTTTACATAAAGACCAATGAGGGAAAGTATATCAAGAAAAGGCTGTTTATCTCGGAAAAGGGTGTGCTATGTGAATATGAAAAGCATAGTACAGACAAGACCATACCGGCTGATACTTCCTACTGGCTGACATTGAAGCCTAAGTACGACAGCAAGACCAAACTCTTCAGGGCTAACGTAACACGAATCCTGTCTTATCTCAACGAAAGCGGTTTGTGGAAAGAGCTGGTTCCTGAATTTGAACGGCTGGATAAAGAATCGGACACCACCATCATTGACCTATACAACAGGAAATATGACCTCTCCGATTATCTGAAAGCAGGGAATTTCAAGCATATCACCCCATCCATCCTATACAACCTTTTGAGAGATATGAAATTTATCAGGGTTGTCTATTGGGGAAAGGGGAACTTGCATTTACAGACTGAATTGCAGGAGGCGATCAGGCAGAAGAAGGATTATTGTAAGAAGTGGCAAATGACTTACGACAACACCATCATCTACAAGGCCAAGAGTAATCAGGCATGGTACAATGAAGAGTATAGGGGTTCATCATCAGGACACTATCATATTCTCATTGATTCCCAGCATACAATTTTCCGTAAGGACAAGTAACAATCAGAGGGTGAAGCTTGAAACCGGGCTTGCTCAATGTGTGGCAATAAAGTAGAGATAAAACCGCTCGAAGCCACCCTCTTTTTTTATTCAAATCAATGGAAAAGAAGAAATACAATTATCACGGACACAAGGTTACGCTTAAAAAGTCGGAATACAGCAACAATGGTACTCTGGCTTTGCTGATAACCTATGAGAACGGCGAAGATGAGGTATTGACAGTAAATCTGAACCATCCTCTTCAAAGCGATTCAATGGCATTCCTCGACACGAACAACAATCCTCAGGTGGAGAAGTTCATCAGGCAGAACCATCTTGGATTGCCGATGTATGTAACCCAGCAAAGCGGTTTCTGCAAATATCCGCTTTACACAATCTTTTAATTCAGAAACAATGACAAACGTAAATCAATTCATTTTCACAAGGACAGCCCCGAAGAAGAAAATCGAGGTTGTGAATGGTCTCAGCGAATCAGAGCTGTTGGCCGTAAATCCAGACACGATAACAAGAATCGTAAAGGAAACAGGCTATTCATATAAGAAACGCAGCCAGAACAAAGAACTCCGAATCAGCAGGGAGCGAAGAACAGGTAATAATTGGAACTCCGAATTTGAATATGTCAGCATCTACAAGAAGAAGCTTTATGTAGGCTTGTATGTTCAGTATGGAGATTGCGATACCGATACAACCCAGAGCGAGGACTACAATACATTTTTTCGCCGTGAAAACTACGAAGGGCAGATCAAGGGCGTGGACTATCGAGGTAACACAAAATACTACTATTACACCTACGATATTTCCGACAAGGCGAAGTGCGTGAAATCCATCCTTCTTGAATATATCTACAGTAAGTACAAAGAAAAATTTCAGGCAGATGGAAATGCTTAGGATTGGGGACGAAGTAAGTTATTCTACTTGGACTGGTGGAACGAGAAGAGCCACAGTCGAAGAGATTGAGATTTGCCCTATCGGTAGTAAATCAGGACGCAGCGTTTCCTCATGTAACATCAAGAAACACAGTAACGGTGTCCTATCTCTTTCAGATGGACATTGGTGCTATTTCGACCAAGTAAAAACAATTCATTCAAATGGCAGATAAGAAGAAAATTACAAGAAAGTACTGGGATGAACTCTCAGAGGACTCCCGATTCAGAGCCTTACGAAAAGTATTCAGCAACTTTTCAGACTCAGTGAACAGAGACTACGCCAAAGAAAAGGCGAAGAATCTTGATTGGATGTGGACGATCATACAGAGGCACGTTAAGATGCCAGTCGGTGAGAGCCACTACAAAACCTGTATAGATAACACCTGGCTAATGTGAGTATGGCTTCAGGTGTTTTCTTTATCCCCGACATCGAGCATGAAGGGGACATCCAGCATTGCCGCTCAATCATTCAGGACAACGGCGGTGATATAGTTAAAGTTGTGTGGAACGGTGAGCCTGACGATGACGCTTATATCGTTTTCTCGGCTTCCTCCATACAGCAAGTCAATAACATCAAATCCATACTTCAAGATGGCTGAAAGGATTATACACAATGACTGTCTGATAATGAAATTCAGCAATACAGATTATCATGCTTTCGTCTTAAACGCAGATGATGATGTGGAGGACAAGCGTTTTCCTACATTGTCTGAAGCTGAATTATGGATTGACAAAAACAATGTAAACAATGGGATATAGACTTCATGTAGCGACCAAATACGATGTGAATTATTCGATTGGTGACGCTTTCAATCACAAATGCGAAGAGTTCCATGACCTGCTTACGGCCTGTGGAGCATCTTTCACTGGTGATTCTTATGACGATGAGTTTGAAGTAGGCCGGGACGAATGGAACGCCGCTATTGAAAAACTCAAAAATCTGGCTTCGCTTGATGACATTGAGCGTGACAGAATACAGACTGCTCTAAAATGGATGGATGACAGCGTAGAAGAGATAGTTTCCGCTATGGAGGCTTTTGAACACACGGCTGATCCAAACAACGATTACCTTCACCTGGCTTATTTCTGACCTATGGAAGAGATATTCAATACGGTGATGGCAAGATACATTTGGAGTATTCTTACCGATGCCCCTGAGATTCCGATGTCTTGGGGCGTGGACTTGGACACTGTTTCTTGTACAGAAGATTCCTTGGCATTTCATGTTCAGGGGTTCTTGCATACAGGAACAGTCAAGGTTGTGTATAACGAAGGTTCTGACCTGTTTGACATTCTCATAATCAACGAGGACGGCAATATCAAGGAAAAGATTGAAGGGGTTTACAATGATGACCTCTGCAATATGATAGACAACAAGATTGAGTGCTGCCCTGAATACCCCGGAGAATATACAGACAAGGTTACGGACTATTTAATCAACTCGTAAAATGGAAGAACAATTCGAGAACCAGAATGACCGGATTGCAAAGCATATCTGGCATGACGCTCTCCAACGCAGTATCAAAGTGCTGTCTTGGGGATTAGACCTGAGTAACATCAAGGTCATTGAGAACGGAACGGCCTTTCATGTACTCGGAAAGGTGATAGGGTGGATAAAGATTCAGTATCAGCAAAGCATTAACCGCTTCAAGATTACCATTTCACCCGACAACAAGCAGGAGGACGAGATTACCTATGATTCCGTTTTCCTTAATCAACTTGTTCCTGTGATAGACGATACTATTACAAAAGGGACACTGTATGAAAACCACATACGCTCAAAAAATGGTATTACACCAGATATAGCCGTATGAGGTTTCAGTAACTCTGCAAGAACGGAGGATGTATGAGAACACAGATTATCACATATCTGCAAAACTCGTATATCCTCTTTTTTCTTATCTAATTGGTTTCATTCCACTTACAAGACGCACATCTAATAATTGGAAAAATGGAAAAGACGGCGACAAAATACATTGCTTACCTCAGAGTAAGCACACAGAAGCAGGGATATTCAGGACTTGGACTTGAAGCACAACGAGAGATAATCCACAACTACCTCCGTGACATAAACCCCATCGCTGAATATACCGAAGTTGAATCAGGACGCAAGACAGACAAAGGACGGCCAGAACTTAGAGCGGCTTTAGCACAGTGTCGAAAGGATGGTGCTACTCTCATCGTGGCGAAATTGGATCGACTGGCAAGAAACGTGTCCTTCCTGTCAAACCTACTGGAGAATGATGTGGATATAGTCTTTTGCGACTTCCCACAGGCTAACAAAATGGTGCTTCATATTCTTGCAGCAATAAGCCAGTATGAAGCGGAACTCATTGCAACTCGTACCAGACAAGCACTTCAGGCAAAGAAAGCCAGAGGATGTAGGCTGGGCAATCCTGAGCATCTTATGGACAAGCACGAGCAAGCAATCTCTAACAGCAACAGGACGAATCGGGAAAAGGCAAAAGCAAATCCCAATAATAAGAGGGCTGTTGCATATCTGAAAACATTGGTCGGCAGAGGACACACATATCAGGAAATAGCGGACATTCTGAATAAAGAGGGTTTCGTAACGTCCAAGGGCTGTGAGTTTTCCGCATCGACCGTATTCAAAATCATCAAACGTTACAAATTACAGGACAATGGAGAATAACATTTTCATTCAGGACGGAAATACGATACATACATTGAAGCCGTCCTCAGTTGCTCAGGCTAACATCTACAGCCAAGAGCAAAGACAGATGATTGACAAACTCATTCATCAGAACTTTTTCCCCCATCATACGGCGGTGGGAAAAGGTAGATGCACACGGAAACACTGGAACGTGGAAGAGTACGAGGGCAAGCACGGTGTCGGATATAAGATGATAACCACAAGCCCATACAGCCACAATTTCAATCATATCACATATTTCATCCGTATGATATGAAACTATATCCAGTTTATGAGACGGATGCCTGGCACTCACTTAATCACAGAGAATGCAAAGGTATCTACACATCAAAAGAAGAAGCCATCGAAGCCATAGCGGAACATCACGACATCCCACTTGATGAATTTGATGGACTGACGGCAGACGAGGCTTCAGAGAGATTAAAACAAGAATTAGAAATCCCCTTTCAGACACAGGGCTACACAGTGAATTACGATATTGAGGTGTGGCTTGTGAATGACTGGGCTTAATACGACAGAAAATGAAAAAGTACACAATTCATTACAATTATTACGCTACAGCAGACGTGGAAGTTCTGGCTGATTCGGAAGAAGATGCCAAAAGCAAAGCGAGACTGGTAGAACTTGAACTGAAGGACTATGATTTCGACCTCAATGAAGAAACCATCATAGACCGGGAAGATGTAGCTGACCTTGGCGAGCTGATCCAAAAGGCCAGTGCAATAGTCAAACAGTATGGAGAAGGAGAACAGGAGGATTTCTTCAACGTTCCCTGCTATCCAACCGTCACTACTCAATGCTGGGATGGTGAAGAGTTTTTGAAGCAGAAAAATCTTGTAGAGGATTTCTATTATGACCCGGAGAAAGGGCTTATGATGGATGTCGGCGAAGGGTTTGAGGTAGAGCTTTCAGAACTCCCGGAACTTGAACAGATGGAAGTGTGTCAGGTTATCATAGACTCCGCAAAAGAAAATGGAATTGAGCTATGAGAATCCTATGGTATTTCCTTGCATACAGTCAGGGAGCGACAAAGCCTGTGATAGTATGGGTTGAAGCAAAGAATCAGGAAGCAGCCCGAAACCTAATCCAACGTGAAAACCCATACGTCACAAGATTAGTTTTTCAGAGAAGTAAACGTATTGAATAACTTAAAAACAGTAGTATTATGCCTAATTGGTGCGAAACAACTTATAAGTGCGTGGGGGAGCCGAAAGAAGTACGCTCTCTTTACAATGCAATCAGAAAGAACGACAAGCGTAAGACACCCAGAGTTAAGAATGGCTTTGGGAATCTGTGGCTTGGGTGTATCATTGACCAACTCGGAGGGGACTGGAATAAATATCAGTGCCGGGGTGAGATTACTTATTATGAGATTGAGAAGGATGCCTCTATGCTTACCATCTATCAAGAAACGGCGTGGTGTGAGCAGGAGGGATTCAGGCAGTTCATACAAGAAAAGTTCCCGTCCATCGAGGTGTATTATCTTGAAGAGGAACCGGGCTGTGAGGTCTATTATACCAATTCCTTTGAGTATTTCCCTGACCGCTTCTATCTGGACTGCTATGAAGATCCGCAGTATTTTGAGACGATTGAAGAAGTGGCCAAATATGTGACGGACTTTACAGGTAAGGAGGTTGAGAACAGTGTCGATTCAATTCAGAATGCCTTGGATGAATATACCGAAGAAAAGGAAGCGGCTGGAGAGGATGTATTTTTCAGCCTTCATGAGATTGGACTGACAGACAACTGAATCTGATAAAGAGAGGCCGGGTGCTTCTCTTTTTTTTCTTCATTTTTATATGGACTCTGCATTATAAAAGCCCATCGGTGAGGATGAGCTTTCAAGATGGTCTGTGATTAGTGATTAATGCTGTTTTGACATTTTCTTTTCATAACGCCAGAAACTGTTTTTGACAGAGGACTTATCCGTGTGCAATACCTTCGCTATGTAGCCATAACCTATCTCTTTGCCGTTTTCATCAAACGTACCTCGTAAGGGATACCATTCAAGTATTTCTTCATCGGTAAGTCTCCTTGGGGCAGAAGATTGATTACAAGATGCTTCGGACACTGTAGATGCGGTGACTTCCTCAGAAGCAAAGCATTGCTGATATGGTGTCTTGGCATACTTGAAGAGATAACTTTCCATACAATAATTGGCAATGTAGATAGTCATTTCCTTGATGGCCTTACGAATTTTTCTCTGGCTATTACTTGGATTCCCTGCCATCATGTGAAGGACAATCCCACAATGGAAAGCGATACAAGCCATACGGAGTCTGTCATCTTTACGTTCCTGAACATCAAAGATTTTAGATTGCTCATACTGTGAGTTGTTCCAATCTTCCAGTGCGTCACAGATATAATCCAAATCAACCTTTGTTTCAGGGCAAGGGATGTCATTACCTGCGGCATCGGTATGGTAACAGTAGGTGCTACGCCATGTGTCAATCTGGTCTTTAAGCTCTTTCAATTCTGTCCCATTCGGGTATGATACCATTGGAGGTATGCGATCTACCTCAGGAAGAATAGCGAAAATTATTCTTGATGCCGTACCACCTTCTACTTCATCCTTGTCAATAAATTTTTCAACATCGACAGGGGTTCCTGTAAAAGTGAAATTAAAGAACACAGGAAACGAACCACAGGCAGCATCCTTTGATTTGTTGTCCTGGAAAGTAATCTCATTGTAAAGAGCCTTACGAATCAAATCAAAGGAAAGCCCATTTTTCTTTTTGAACACATTGGAAACGGTTTGAAGTTCAGACTCGTTGGCATAGACATGGACACCATTATTGTGAGACAAAATATCGTAGAATCTTGACTGAGAAATATTGATACCTGCAATCTGAATGATGGAATCCTGCTTACCATTAATCTTCGAGTTGTCTCTGGCCATAACACGATTAAAAAGCACATTGCTCATTTTTGGGATGCAACCTTTCCCCGATCCGTGAACTCCCTCTACAATCACCTGCAAATTAGGTGCATGAGTGTGTCCATCAAGGTAGTCTGCACGGACTTTTGAGAAACAGACTGCACCACATTCTGACAAAAGATGAAACATCATCGCATCCTCGTATTCCTTTGGGCATTTATCAAGGACTGATGCCAAAAAAGGGATAGAGGAATAATCCGGCATTGGGAATCTGGAGTGGAAACTATCATTCCAACCTCTAAGATTCATCCTTGGGGTGGAAAGGGTCGGCTCTGTGCCCTGTTGTCTTAGAGTGGTCATTATTGTTCTCTCTTCAATTCGGATTTTGGAGAATGCCTCTGCCTTACGAATATCATTGTCCGTCTTGTTGTCATCTACTGCAATTTGGTCTTTGCTCGCCTCATGCCCTTCGTTGATTTTGTTAGCAGACTTAGCGTTGTAGGCTTTGATAGTGCCTTCCGTTTTATTGTTTTCTGACCATTTCTTACCCAGATAATAACCGCCGCCTAAGATAAGTGCACCACCTATTATTGGAAGAAGAAACTTGGTCGTATCTTCCATAGGAGCTTTACCCTCATAAGCGAGGTTACGGCCTTTGCCAATGCCCGCCTCAATTCTGCAAGTTGAGTTTTCTGATGTTCTTGAATTTGCCATAAATCTATTTAATTGATTTTTCATTTTTCTTGTTTTTTTAATTGTTATTACTTGTTGTTTACTACTATCTGAATATTGTTTTCACACATCACAGCTTCGAAAGACACCATCGTTCCTGTAAACTCGGACACCTCCTGCTGAAACTCCTTGTCGCTATTGACGCGACTCATCACGAAGTCCAGGTTGTCTTTCAGCCCAGCTTCAGATTCCATAGTGAACAAGACCTTCGGGAATACGTCACCCTCCTTGATTCCTTTCTTTGCATTGGAAAGAAGGATGTTCCAAATCTTGACGAACTCTTTAGGAGTTATCGTTTGCTTCTGTGTGCCAGTTCCAATTCTTTTATTCATTGTCCTTGTGAAGCTCTTGCTTGTTAGCTCCGCTGACAGAATCTGCAACTGGTTTTTGACAGTAAATTTTTGAATTGTTGGCAAAAATATTATGCAACAAATTGAATATCAGATATAAAAAAATTTAAAAAAGATTGATGCTGGCAATTTTTGGAAGATTATTGGCAAAAAAAAATGGCATCAAGACTTATGTCAAGATGCCAGTTTCAGATAAGGTTTATATGTGATTATTTATGGCTTGAAAGCAGTTGCCTTATCATTATTAGGGCTTCTTTGATTTTTGGTTTATTGTCTGCAAGAAACTGTGCCATTTCCTCATTCTTATTGCAATAATCTGCAAGAATATCACGGACATCAACTGAGTCCATTTTTTCATTGTAAGAAGAATTGCGGCGGCTGTAAGTGCCGGATTCGTCACCGCTTAATCTATGTCGTGATTCAAATTTATTCTGTTTATCCTGTTCCACACATTGCATATACACATCAAGCATTTCCATATATGGCTTTATGTCTCTTCTTTCACAACCGATAAAACTCATTGTACGAGCGTAGGAACTGGCCACATCATTTTTGGAATACTCCTTGGCAATACCGATGTTCTCAGCCGCTTTATATATCAAACTGGCTCCCATATTGTTTATTGCCTTTTCAAGTTTCTTTGATGTAGTTTTAGTGTATTTGAAAGCGGAAACGACTTTGAATACCTTTGGCCACACCTTAATTTGAATAATAGTGTTCCATCTACTCAATTCTGCTAAACTGCCCATAATCAACCAACAGCCAGGATTTCTACCTGACGAGCTGGCTCTAGTACTTTCCGTTTCTGCCTTTAGTTCTTCACTACTGAGAGTTAAATATTCCTCCCTCCACTGTCTGAAATATTCCGCTACTTCTGGACGGGTGGTTATCTGATCCAGCACCTCCTGCTCCTTGGGCGTATTGTCTTTTTCACAGTCAAGAAACTGGAAATATATTTCCTTGGTTCTGTTTTCTGTTAGTTCGAACAAACTGTTTAAATGTTCGATATGTTCCTCTTGAATATTTCCTTCAAATACATCTGTAAGTTCAGACATTGTATTAAGCATACTATTCAAATAGTTATTTGCTTCTTTTACCTCGTCTGAAGAATCATTAAACTCATCAAAATAGTCATGTATATTATCAAAAGCGATGTCTATATCGTCATCATCAATCTCTTTTATTACGGAATTTTTGTCCGTTTTTGAATAGAAATTACATATTTCTGTTACAGCTTTGGTGTCGCACTTGTTTTCTGACATCACTTTAATAAACCCATCTTTATCTTTATTCTCATAGGCTTCGCAAAGACGTTCATAAACATCAGAGTATTCTGAAAGCTTCGTTAGAACCATATAAGCATTATCAGGGCTGACATTACTAATAATATCGTAGATTTGGCCAGAACGGTAAGCAATAGGTCTCTCAAACTCCTTTAATGATTCCGCATCTATATTTACCCATCGGCTTAAGAAACCCATAATATTCCCTAATGGAGCATGTGCGTATGCTTCCAATATAAAATACTCGTGTATAAGGTTAAATGCTTTCTTACCTATTTCAGTCAAGCATCCTTCCTTTAATTCTTCATCAACATAATTTAGTACCTCTGTAAGCTCTTCCATCGGCCTTGCCGCTGCGATGAGACCTTCATAATATTGTTGTTTCTTGCTGCTCATACTTTTACTTATAGATATAATTATACGGTAATGCCCAATCATTTGCAGCACAGAACGACTGCATTTCTTTGAAGGTGACGTGTTCCTGGTCATTTATATATTCGCTTCCCTGCAAGATGTCAATGTTCTTCAGAGTGAAATATGAGTTGATTTCATACATCTTCAGTTTACCTTTCTCTTCTGTATGCCATGTAACAAAAGGTGCGGCTATGTAGTGTGCAATTCGATTTTCCCCACGTTGGTTGCCGTCCAGAAGTAAATAATATCTTCCGTTAATAGTGAACAATTCGATAACAACAACACCCGGACGTATGCTGTATGGGACAATCTTTTCTATGAGCTGGACAAACATCTTTCGCTTCTCAACATCATCCTTCTCAATTTTTTTAATGTAGGATTTGGTGATATTAGTCTGACTGAAATATGCGATTGATCCTTCCCAAGACTTGATATTTTTCTTCAGTTCTTCTATCTCGTCAATATAATCATCCTTGACCTTCTTCACTTCCTTCATGGATTGATTATATCTTTCCAACGCTTCATCGGCAAACTCATCAGGGGCATTTATGTAAGCCTGATAAGCCCTATTAACTGTTTTCTCTGTTTTGGAAATGGCTTCTTCATATAATGTAATGTGAGTTTTGGCTTCGGCTATTTTTTCTTCAAACTGCTCAATGCGTTCAACTCTATTTCCATTCTCCAAGTTTGCAAAATCCAGCAACTCCTTCTTGATGAAATCCCAAACCAACGTTTCAAGTTTCTCATCATTAAGATTGATATGACTGTCACACTCCCCGGCATTGTTGATTCTTGTCATACAAATCCACGATAGAGCGACCTTGCCATTGATGATACGGTTCTTCTCGCCGGGCTTGTCCCCACTTCTCGCCCTGGGACTGAACGAATGACCGCAGAAAGGACACTTGATTAGACGTGACAGAGGATGTATCTGCTGCTTAGGATATGGATTCTTACCGGCTTTGTTCGCCTCTCGCTTTACTTTGGCTATATCGAACAGTTCCTTTTCTATCAAAGGCTCAAAAGTGATTGTAAAAGCATCCGGCTTCATGTCCTTGTCATCTGGATCTTTCACATAAACAGTGTATTCGCCAGTATAGTATTCAGGACGTGAGAGGATTTGTTGTATGCCGCTAACAGTTTTCCTAACTCCGTATTTTGCCGTAATCGCAAGTGCTACGCTTTTCAAAGTGGCTTCTGGCTCTGAATATCTCTTGAAAATTTCCTTCACGATAGGAGCCGTCTCTTCATCTATTACCAATTCGCTCTTATGGTTCTTATCCTTACCACCTCTTTTTGTGTAACCGAAAGGAACGTGACCAAATACTAGATTGTTGTTTCTAAGGCTCTTTCTCCGTCCACTGGCAATTTGCGTTTTCATTGATTTCAGATACTCAGCAGCACCATCGAAGTAAAGCCCTAACTCCTTGATAAATGACTCATCCTCCCTTCCAGTTGTCGGGTCGATAGTCCACTTTTTTTTGTCTCTGAAATAAACCGGGATTCCTAAATTGCAGAATTGACGGACATAGACACGTCCAGAAACGCTATCTCTCGACATTCTTGACACCTCATCAACGAGTAGGACATTATACTTCTTCTCAGATGCGGCTTTTCGACATCTGATAATAGAAAGTCTATCCTTCTTTGTTGTATCATCCCGGCCTGTTATGTATTCACCAAAAATTAATTCCTCATGAAAGGAGAAACCGAGTTTATCCACAACTGAACGCAAATCGTCCACCTGTCTTTGATAATCTTGCTTATCCGTACTGCATCGTACAAGGAAAGCTGCAATCTTTGATATGCTTTTACCTGCCATAGAATCTATTTATTACGCAAAAGTACGGAATTTAAGCTAAATGGTACAAGTTTAATTGAAATTATCCTGTCAGATAGTTTAACCTTTGTATGAAAGACGGAAAGTTTTGACATAAACTTTACATTATTTGGAATCTTCTGTTATTTGCCCGAATTTTGGGGTGAAACTTCTTGAATTTTCAGGATTTTCAAGTTTGCTGAATTTGTAAATATCTAATAGTTAAGATTTTACAAAATGGCACAAGTTCTGTTTTTTGGGTTCATCCAGAAACAGTACGCCATTGCAGGCCAGACTGATTTCTCCCGGCATGGCATTTGCACCGCCACCAACCAGCGCCACACTGGAAATGGTATGGTGCGGCGCACGGAAAGGCCGCAAGCGGATAAGTCCGCCGGAAACTTTTCCAGCAACTGAATGTATTCTTGTTGTTTCAAGACTTTCCTGCATGGTAAGCGGGGGCAATATTGTATTTATCCGCGTTGCCATCATGGATTTGCCACTGCCGGGAGGTCCTATCATTATCAGATTGTGAGCACCGCTTGCCGCTACTTCAATGGCACGTTTTACACTGTCCTGCCCGCAAACGTCTCTGAAATCAAGCAATCCCGATTCAGCACATGCGTTTGAAGAATCCATATCTTTGCATAAAACGGCCTTTTCAAGGGAAGAAACGTCTCCATTAAGAAAATCTGTTACAGAACGGATATCTGCGGCGCCATAGACAGAAAAGGTCTCATCTGACACAACTGCGGCTTCTTCCATATTCTGCTTAGGAAGAATAATGCCTTTGAAACCTGACTCCTTGGCTTTCAATGCCATGGAAAGGGCACCGCGCAAAGGCATGAGCGAACCGTCAAGACTGAGTTCGCCCATAATGGTATAGCATGACAGAAGATCCGCAGAAATCTCTCCAACGGCAGCAAGAATCCCCACAGCCAAAGGCAAATCGTAAGCCGCGCCCTCTTTCCTGACATCGGCAGGCGCCATATTTATTATTATCTGCCTTGTAGGGTACCTGAATCCGCTTATCTGAAGAGCGGTTACAATCCTTTCATGACTCTCTCTGACCGCACTGTCCGGCAGTCCTACCAAAAAAAATTTGATACCGCGTTCAACCTGAACTTCGATGGTAATTACGCAAGCGTCGATTCCTTGAACCGCGCTGCCATAAACTTTGACAAGCATAGTATTTTGATTTGATGTGTTTTGGCATTACTGTACAGAATAGTTTTGAAAGACTATTTGCTGATTATGAAATCCATCTGTTTCTTTTCCAAGTTGCAGTTTTTAACTTCTATGACAATGGGGTCACCCAAAGAATAACGTTTATGGGTACGCTGACCTATCAGACAGAAGTTCTTCTGGTCAAACTCGTAATAATCACCGTCCAGATCGTGTATGGAAATCAGACCCTCGCACTTGTTCTGGTCTATCTCAGCATAAATCCCCCATTCAGTTACGCCGCTGATATGCGCCTGGAACGGAATACCCATACGTTCGCTCATATATTCAACCTGCTTGTACCTGATGCTGGCACGCTCTGCCTGCTCCGCAACCTGCTCCATATTCGAACAGTGCTCACAATTGTCTTCCAGGTGCTGCTGGTTGACGCTGCGCCCCTGTGCAAGATAACGGGTAAGAAGACGGTGCACCATCAGATCCGGATAACGGCGTATGGGCGATGTAAAATGGGTATAGTAATCAAAAGACAAACCGTAATGTCCGGTATTATGGGTTGAATAGAGTGCTTTGGGCATGGAACGCAAAGAAATCATCTCAACCAGATTCTGCTCTTTTTTCCCGCGGACATCTGACAGGAGTCTGTTGATTGAGCGGCTGAGTTCATTCTTGCTGCCATCGGTCTTGATTTTATGGCCGAATCTTGATATGAACTGGGACAGACGTTCCAATTTTTCAGGATCCGGCTTTTCATGAATACGATAAACAAATGTTTTTTTGGTTTTACTGTTTCCATCACCGATAAACTGGGCTACCGAACGGTTTGCCAAAAGCATAAACTCCTCTATCAGCTGATTCGCCTCCAACGATTTTTTAAAGAACACGCTTAAAGGCTTTCCGTTTTCATCTATCTCGAAACGCACTTCCTGACGGTCAAAATCTATTGAACCGTCGGCCATACGTTTTTTGCGCAACTCCTGAGCCATATCGTTCAAGACAAGAATATCAGGCGCATATTCATGACCTGGCAGGGTTTCGAGCATCTTCCGGTCCGCCCTGTTTTCAATAATATCCTGAACCTGTTCGTATGTAAATCGACAGTTGCTGTTTATTACAGTACGGGTAATCTGATACTCTTTGACTGCGCCCGATGCCGAAATTGTAAAAATTACGGAATAGGCAAGTTTGTCAGCCCCGGGATTCAATGAACACAAATCATTGCAGAGTCTTTCCGGCAGCATTGGAATTGTGCGGTCAACAAGATATACGGAAGTGGCACGCTTGAAAGCCTCTTTGTCAATCAGGTCACCTTCCTTTACATAATGACTTACATCGGCAATATGTACCCCCACCTGATACCAGCCGTTCTTGAGAGCTTTTATAGAAATGGCATCATCAAAGTCCTTTGCATCGCGCGGATCTATTGTAATTGTGAATGTGGAACGGAAATCCTGACGCCCTTCCAGATCATTCGCAGTAAATCCGGACGGAATATTCCGGGCATAGGCAGCCACGTTCTCCGGATAACTGTAAGGCAATCCGAATTCTGCAAGAATAGCATGCATCTCTGTATTGTTGTCTCCCTCGTTGCCAAGAATGTCAATCACCTTGCCAATCGGGCTTGGATTTCCTTTGCTTGGCCATTCGATAACCTTTACTACCGCTTTCTGACCGTTGAGGCCTCCTTTCAGGTTCTGTTTCGGAATAAAAATATCGTATCCAACGCGGCTTCCGGTAGTAAGAAAAGCAAAACGGCGATCAACCTGAAGGGTTCCTACAAAAGTATCCCTGGAACGCTGCAGCACTTCAAGCACCTTCCCTTCCGGAGCGGAATGAAGACGGGCAGCAAAACGTACAAGCTTGACACGATCACCGTTAAGAGCTCCGTTCAGATTGCGTTCAGCCACCTGGACCTTGTCTTCCGGGTCTTCTGCAGAAACAAACAAATAACGTCCGCTTGTCTTGCGTACTATGGTTCCCTCAAGACAACTGTCCTTGATTGCAAGAGAAAACACTCCGTTATTGTCTTTCAGATAACCGTCAAAAGCAAGGTCTGCCAGAATCTCGTAGCATACCGCATAATATGAAGACGATATTCCTATATTTTTACAAATCTGCTTTGCCGTCAGCTCTGCAGACTGGTTTTCTCTGAAAAACCTGACTACCTCATCTGTAACGCCTGCGGCAATCTGTTTGGCTGCAATTCTTTTTGAACGTCCCATTGAAATCTCTTTTGTGCGAATTTAATACAAAAAAACATTAACTTTGTAACATTGTATGAAAAATGTGAGGTATGGTTTTAAAAAAAATATTGGATTTGATTCCAGAAGAATACAGAGCTAAAGGTTATCTGGCAGCAGCATTGGAACCTATAAAATCTGTATTGAACCTGTGCGGAGTAGCACTACTTGTACCGGCACTTTCACTTGTTCTGGAAGAAGATTCCATTTTTACAGACTATAGGACAGAAGTCATAACAGCAACCATTGCTGCCATTGCTGCAAGAAGCCTGCTTTGCCTGTGGATAATAAGGTATCAGAACAGATACCTGCTCTCCCTTTACAGACACTACTCCGGAAAAATGTTCACAAACCTCTATTCCAAGGGTCTTGTCTTTGTAAAAAAATCCAATTCAACGGAACTTTCGTACGATATCAACGGGGCAAGTTACAATTTCACCATGGGATACATGTCTGGAATACTCAGATTCTTTGGAGAAAGTCTGTTCTGCCTGCTGATGATAACCGCACTGCTGATAGCGGACTTCAAATCTACAATACTGGTATTCGGAACACTGACACCTATTGTTCTGGCATATCTCATTCTTGTCAGAAAGAAACTGCACCGTATTGGAAAAGCTGAATTCTACAAAAGGAGGGATCAGCACAAACTGGTTCAGGAGACATTCAAAGGATATGCCGAAATGCAGGTCAACGGAGCGTATGACATGATGTTCAAACGGTTTGAAAAAGGTTTGAAAGATATATCCGGATACAGTTCACAGCGTGTTGCCATTGAATCATTACCCGGACACCTTATGGAAATAGGCATTGCCATTGTTGCATCCATTATCGTGTTGGCGGCATCGGATACGGAACTCCAGGAAATGAAATTGTTCCTGGGTGTTTTTGCAGTAGCCGTTATGCGCATGATTCCGTCTATCAGAACCTTGATTTCAACATACAATTCCTTACGCAATTCAACATACTCAAAAAACATAATTGAAAAAGAATGTTCAACAGAATCTGCACGTCCGGAGATTCCCATCAGTGCACTCCCGTTTGAAAAAGAGATAAAAGTGGAAAACGTCTGTTTCGGCTACGAGGACAGAACTGTTCTGCAGAACATTGGCCTTACAATAGAAAAGGGCGATATTTTCGGCATAAAAGGCCGTACAGGTTCAGGAAAAAGCACCCTTTTCAACGTTTTGTTGGGACTGATTGCTCCGGATAGCGGAAAAATCACCATAGACGGAGTTCCGCTTAATGCAGAAAATGCGGCAGCATGGCAGAAAAGAATAGGTTATGTTCCGCAGGATGTTTTCATTGCCGATGTTTCCCTTGCCGAAAATGTTGCATTGGGATGCACTCCTGACATGATTGACATGTTTCGCGTGGAACAGTCTCTAACAGCTGCAAGCATGGGAGACTTTGTTTCAAAACTGCCACAGGGACTGGATACGAAAATAGGCGAAACCGGAAGCCGCATATCCGGCGGACAAAAACAACGCATCGGAATTGCCAGAGCGCTGTATAAAGGAGCCGATGTACTGTTCTTTGACGAGGCCACATCTTCTTTGGACTCCCAAACTGAAAAATCTGTCAATGAGTCGATAGCGGCACTGAATTCCACTGAAAGCAAATATACAATGATAATAATATCCCATAGGGAATCCTCACTGGACATATGCAACAAACTGTTCAGTCTGGACCAGCAGTGAAAACCAACCAACATTTATATGATATGAAGAAATTATTTTTGGCAGCATGCATTCTTTTCAGCATGAACATGAATGCAAAAGTAACTGAGTCTAAAATTATTGATGAAGGCGGCAGCGGACCTTACAAAGCAGTTGCCTTCAGCGAAAGCGGAATGCCGGGCTTTACAATGTACTGCCCGCAGAAACTGAAAAATGCAGTCAGGGAAGAAGGCAAACTGCCGGTAATAGTTTTCGGCAACGGCGCCTGTGCAAATTCCAGCCTTGAACATGAACATTACCTGAACGAACTGGCTTCTCACGGATACTTTGTAATCGGTATCGGTCCTTTTGACCAGGGTTCATTCGGTAACGAACTGGCAAACCATTCAGGAGGAACAAAATCAGAACAGCTTATTGAAGCCATGGATTGGGCCGGGGCGCAGGCAAAAGACAAAAAAAGCCCCTACGGAAAAATGATTGATACGGAAAAGATATGCGCAATGGGCATGTCCTGTGGCGGCGCACAATGCATTTTCGCATCGGCAGACCCACGTGTAAAAACATCTGTAATCATGAATTCCGGTATGGGAAATATGGTATCTATGGCCGGTGCAACACCTGAATCCGTTTACAAGATTGACCACCCTACCCTGTATGTCATTGGAGGTCCTACAGACATAGCATACGATAATGCCAATATAGATTACGAAAAATACACAACTCCAGTTGCACAGGTCAACCTGCCCGTCGGACACGGAGGAACATATCTCAAGCAATTCGGTGGTGAATTTTCTCCAATGGTCATAGCATGGCTTGACTATCAGTTCAAAGGCAAAACCGAAAACGGAGAAAAAATATTCAAGAACCATGATTTAAGCGGTTTCCCGGCTGAATGGACAATAAAATCAAAGAATTTCTGATATTTCTTGCATTCTTTGGTTTCTGCCAGACACCTGTCAGCGCAATTGGATCAAAAGACACATTATCTGTCAACCTTCAGAATATTGATATAATTGCGGATAAAATTGACACCAGGATTCGCACCAACACCAATGGAGACATAGTTTTGAGTAACAGTTTATTCGAAACTATGCCCAAAGTGTTGGGTAATGCCGATCCCATACGTATTATACAATTCCTGCCCGGCGTAAGAACAAATTCCGAAACCGGGTCCGGAATAAGTATCCAGGGTGCTGAACCGCAGCATACAGGCATCCTGACAGACCATGTCCCTGTACATGGAGTTTCACATCTGCTAGGCATCTTTTCACTCTTCAACCCGCTTCACTATTCGGATTTCAGTCTGAAATACAACATTTTCAACGCTGAATCAACCAACTATCTTGGTGGAGAACTCAACGTAGAAACAGATAACGGCACATACCAGGAAAGGACCATTTCTGCCGATGCCGAAATAGGACTTATTTCAACGCAAGCCTCACTAAGAATAAAAGCGGGAGACAAAACCCGAATCATACTGTCCGGACGCAGGTCTTACCTGAATCTGCTGTACGGGAATCTTTTGAGCGAACCGCATTACAGTCTTGAATACAATTTCGGCGATTATAACCTTACACTTGTCAGCAAACTTTCTGACAGAGATTTCCTGCGCGTTTCCACATATTACGGCAAAGATTGTTCACAACTGGATTACTCCAACTACGGCGATGACCTTTCCCAGATATGGAAAAACATTTTGGGGCAGATTTTCTATCGGCATAAGTTCAACAGATTTCTGCTTACAAACAATCTATATTACACCACCTACAATCTGAATGGGCAAAGCAGCTCTACTGATACACATTACTCAGTAATGTCACAAATAAAAGAATTGGGGTATAACCTTGATTTTGACTTCAGAAACCTGACAGGCGGAATAAGAATCCAACATTTCATTAACCAGCCACAGAAAATACTGTCAGATTTTGACAATCTTTACACCACGCCTGAATCCGTCACAACCTATTACTCCGCATATGCCGCATACAAATGCATCTTCAATGAGTACTGGGACATCAATGCAGGACTTAAAGGCGGCATGCTGGTATGCAGAGAACTGTATTTCAATTTGGATCCTTTTGTAACACTATCATATGTAAACAAACCAATAGGGAAATTTGAATTGGGACTTGGGCGCCAGACCCAACCTCTTTCCAGAGTGGGAATGACAGCAACCAGCATGAATTGCGATTTCTATCTAAGCCCGGAAGAAATAGGAATGGGACCCCAAAATGCAGTTGGAATAAACCTGCTATATACAAAAAATCTTTTTGACGGCAATCTGGACCTTGAGGTGCGCGGTTACTATAGAAAATTATACAACCAGGTAGAATACAGGGGGAATTTGTTTGAACTGCCGGACAAACAGAATCTGGATTATTATCTGCTGAAAGGGCATGGTTACAGTTATGGCGGCTCTGTAATGTTACAGAAAAACAAAGGAAAACTCACAGGTTGGATAAGTTACAGTTATACCCACACCCGCCGCACTTTCCAAAACAACGGATATGACGAATATTATCCGGCCGCAGGTGAAAGACCGCATGAATTTAACGTAATGACAAACTATACTTTCAATAGACACTGGAATGCAAGCGCATGTTTCGTTCTGGCAAGCGGAGAACCATATACGCCCATCAGACAGTTCTATCTGATAAACGGAAGAGCTGTTCCTGAATTCAGCCAACACAATTCAGCCAGAATGGAAAATTACATGCGCCTTGACGTGGCAGCCAACTACAATTTCAACGCCAGGGGAAATTACAGACATGGAATATCTTTCTCCATATACAATGCAACGGGACACTCAAATCCAATGTATTTCAACTATTCGGTAAAACCAGATAAAGAATCAGTCATAAGAGTCCGTTACAACTACATATATTTCAAAAAAATCATTCCTTCAATAAGTTACTTTCTGAAATTCTGAACAAATATGGGTAGTCCAAAGTACTTGAATATGATCCATGCATTTCTGATGGCATTATCGCTTTGCTCATGCAGCAATAACGGCCATGAATATGACATGCATGATATTGTTGTTGAAGGTTGGATTGACAACGGTCAGAATCCGGTTGTGATAATAACAAAATCACTGTATCTGCAAATCAATTCCAAAATTGAAATCAATGATTCCTATGTAGGAACAGGAGCCGTTGTAAAAGTCAGCTGCGAGGGTGGTGATACAGCTATTCTGGAGGGTAAAACAGATACACATTATCTTCCCCCTTACATATATACTACAGATAAAATTACCGGCCAGGCAGGAAAAACATATTCATTATGCGTAGAATTGGATCAGTACAGGGCTACAGCCCAAACGGTCATTCCTTTGGAACAGGCAGTTATTGATTCATTCAGAATAGAACCGAGCGCAGATTCAGATTCTCTGCTGAGCTTATCGGCTTTTGTATCAAACCCAAACAAATGCAGATATATGAGCACTTTCATTGCTGCAAAACCCGATGCCAATTACCTGATGAACGCATATATGGGTACATATAAAGATCAGAAGTTTGAAGGCGGAAGTAAGATAATTGAATTGAACAAACCGTACAAAAGCATAGCAACAAGAGACATATACTATTCGGATTTCAATTATGGAGACAGTGTAACAATAAAATTTTCAGGCATCGATTCATTGGCATACGAATTTTGGAACAATATTGGTATTATCTCCACCATTAAAAACAATACTGTTACCGGAGATATAAAGAATGCAAAAGGAAATATAAGCGGCGGACTCGGGTACTGGTTCGGATACAACAGCAGCATATATACTCTTATTCTTCCCGAAAAGAAACAAATTCAATAAAATTTCATATATTCGCATATAAGAAAAAAATTACAAACAAACAGGTATATGAAAAATTTTTTCAAATGCATATTCTGCCAATTGGCAGTCATTACAGCATTGAGTTCCTGTAATGAAAAAAAAGAAATACCAGGTCCCAGTTCCGATTCACCGGAAGCTCAGCAGGAATATCTGGCCAAAGTTTCAAAAGAATTTACAGAACAGGCAGATTTGACTGAAGCTTATGGAACAGTCACAGAAATAAGAGACCTGTTATCTTATATTCCGGAATATTATAGAAATTTTGACCACTCTGAATTCATAGCAAATACAGTACAGGTATATTTGGAAGGATTACTGTCCAGAGAAGACAAAAAAAGTTATAAAGACACTATATCAGATAATGACACCATTATTTTTAACAATATCAAAGTATATAAGGAATTTTATAAACTGAGTAACATAAAAGGACGTTTCACTGCCGATATTGCAGGACAGAGATGGACTTTCACAAAATCAGACTATCTGGAATTCTGTTATCCGGATTCTGCCGGAAACAACTGCATTCTATCCATAAAATCAAGCGGTAAGAAAAAACAGGCATATATACTGCAATATAAGAATGATCCTGTTTTAAAAGACAGCACATACTCTTACGGTAAAAAAATAGAAATTTACAATGACACTACAGTGCATGTATATATTGACATACCTGAAAACATGGAAATAACTTTGACAAAAAACGGAAAATCCATGTTTGAATTTAATGTGGAAACTTATTTGAAAGATTCAGATATACAATCAGATATTGAAAAAAGCTCTTTGAAAATAGAATCATACTTCAAAACAGGCAATACTGTTATCAGAACAAAATTTGATTACAGCAATGGCAATACGGAATTCAGTTCTTCCATAAACAAATCAGGAAACAGCCTATTGGCTTTGAATTTCGGAACAGAACTTGTTTTTAAAGGACAGGGAGTAATTATAGAACCATTGGATAAATATGGTACTTTCAAAATAAAAGAATTAAATATAAAGCCAAAAAGAATAGAAGAACTGGCTCAAACCGATGTGGACGGAATAGAATTTACATTCACAATTATGAATCAGATAGATTTGAATGTAAAACTTAAAAACAGTGCACAGATAATGGAAAATATCAATTTGATAAACAATTACTCTATGTATTCGGAAAATGCTGAAAATTACGATTATATTATCAATAAAATAGATTCTGCAACTGAAGCAGTCAATAAAAATATAGAAGAAATAAGTATTTCATATAAAAACGGAAATATAGGAAAAACTTTCATGGAGCTAACAACCACCAATTACAAGACAAAAATTGATGATATTGAATATATTTGTTTTTCACCAACTTTCCTATTAAAGTTTTCTGACGGAACACAACAATATTTCTATCAGTACTTCAATCCTTCAATATTCATTGACGCATTCCAATATTACAGCCAGGCCAAATATCTGTTCTCTATTCTGTAACTTCACAGAGGGACTTTCGAATCAAATAAGAATCATCTGGAAATCAGCGCGTTATATTGCAAGGGGATTTTCGAGTCAAATAAGCATTACCTATTTTAGCACTCTCCAAGTCCCGTTCTTAGTAGAGCCCTCTTTGTCTATGAACCCATTATTTCGAAGGAAGGAAATTTCTCTCTCAACGGTTCTTTGAGATATGTCAAGTAATATAGACAATGTTCTTGATGTGTGGGTGCCATTTTTCTGCAAGCATTGGATGATGGAATTCTGTCTCTCTGTCAGAGATTCCCATTTGCCATTTGTCTCGCCATTTGTCTCGCCATTTGTCTCGCCATTTTTGGCGGTCTTCGGACGCAGGAAGGTCAGGACAATAGTGCCATCTGCCCAGATCTGGTAAAACGGTTCGGGAAGATTATGTGCCTTGCAGACATCTATCATTCGCTTTATACCCGTTCCCCATCCTTCAAGATAAGCAGCTTTGTACATAACCTGCGCTATGTGGAGGTTGCGGGGTTTGGAGCTATGCAAAGTCTTGATGTTCTCCGGTGTTACCCCTGTCGGGAAGCGACCTGGATTGCAGATTTCAACTCTGTCTTCATATATCCCAAGTTGTAAACCTTCTCTATAATCGTCATACCGGCGATGACACAGAGCGTTGATCACCCCTTCACGCAGAGCTTCATAGGGGATTTCAAGCTCTTCTTCTCTTTTGAGACCAACGACCTTTCCGCTCAAATTGAGGTGTTTGAAACAGAATGCCATTGCTCCATCAAGCTGTTCGAAAATATTGCCTTTGAGCTGTTGGTTGTCCAGGAATTCAATAGAATCCATTCCCTTGAACTTTGCCATCTGCAGTCTGAACTGAGAATAGTTGTCTGCATCTTTTGCAAACAATGCCAAAGCCCCGTTGGTCGGCTTACCATTAGCGATAAGGCCCCATCGATTAAGAAGTGATGCGGATGTTTCTTCAAGAGCGGTTTCCGGCATTCTGCCTTCCCTGATTCCGGCACGAACAATCCCCATAACCCTATTTTCATCGATGTCATCAAGCGTAGCACCCAGCGTAGCGAGATTCTCCCAAGCATATTCCATTGGACGACATTCGCGAAGCCTTTCTTCATAAATTTCCGGAGACATAACGGATGTTGTGCTCTCTATTCTGATGTAAGGACAACCGTGAAAGGTAGATGGCTTCACGCCCCATACCCATCCGTCAAAGTGCATGGCTATAACAAAATTCCCAGGCCTGTCAGGAACTTCAATGTATCCGACTGGGACATCAATAGCAGGTTCGAGACCTTTGATAGACTGCGCAATTTAGCGTTCTTCTTGACGTGGTGGAGATAGAAATAACAGAACAGATCCGATAGCCTGTATTTCTTTTCCGTTTCTCCGAAAGGGATATATGAAGGAGTCGAAGTATTCACGACACTCCTTCAAAATTTCTATCGTTTGGCCAAACAAAACAGCTTAATCTAGCCAAATACGGTAAATATTATCTCGGTTTGGCTATTTAAAGCCACTGTGGAATAAATTAGTTGCGAGCCCTTTCAATGACCAGATATGCCTAAGCCACCTATCCATGTAAGTTTCCCGGCGGCTGATTACCGCTTACATGTAACTCTGACACGAATAAATAAATAAATAATATTTTTTTATAGAAAAATTAATGATATTGATATCCTGTTGATATTGTGGATAACTATTTTCCATGAATTTTTGGAATTTGGTTATCCACAAAATTTTTGTTTTATAAACAATTTTATAAACAACTTAATTTATTATAAATCAGTATTTTAATATATTTATCAACACCTGTTTACAACTATATGCTGTTTATAAGTCATTGAATTGGAAAATATTTGTCCTGTTTATATCCGGTTAATATTTATATTTAAAAATAAGGTGGAAAAAATTTGGTTCTGAAATAAATCAAAATACAGTTTCTGTAAAAACAAATTCCAAATTTCTCAACCCATTTTTTTCAATGTTTTATAAACACAGAAAATACAGATATAAACATTTTATCAACAGTTTTTCAACAGATAATTTTACAGGTATCCGTTTTCTATAAGTTCGATAATTTCTTCTATTACCGCGTCTTCCTGGTTATTTTCAGGATCAAATTCTTTTTTGAGCGATGCTCCCAGCATACCTGCAAACATTTGGTAAAAATTGCTTCTGAAAGGTCCCAAAAATGCTTTAATCAACTCATAACTTGATTGGTTACATTCCCTGTCAATAAGTTTTATAAGCATTTTCCCTTGATATAGGGTAAGTTTTTTCATTTCTGGCAAATACTGGTTCCAAACTCCCTTTTCTACTTTTTTCATGTGTTTTTCCTTTTCTTCATCGTTGGGCAAAGTCTGAAGATAGAGATAGGTTTCTACCAGAATGTTTTTTATTTCCAATGAAAAGGGATAAGTTTTCTTTACTGCAATAACAGTTCTGTCAAGTTTTCTCCTTTCCCTTTTACCAGCACTTTCATATCTGCCCCACACAGTAACGTCGGGCAGTATGAAAGATGCCATTTGCTCATCTTCCTGAGTAGTTTTGCTTGGGGCAACTTTAATATTGTAGTTCTGGCTGTATGCCCCGCCGCATAGCAGGCAAATAGAAATTATGCTTATAATTCTTTTCAAATTCTGAATTTTTTGGCCGTTTCCTTCTTGCAAAGATAAGAAAATTCCTACTTTTGTGTATTCTGATGCCTTAAACTGTTTACTATGAATAAAATTTCACGTCTTTTTTTGTCTTTTTGGTGTGTATTGCCTGTAAGTTGGGATAATCTCTTTACCGACATAATGGATTATATGTATCCGTTGCAGGATGGCCAGGAACTGTCTGAAACGCCACTGGAAAACCTATACGATGATCTGTATCAGATTTATCTTAACCCTATAAACATAAATTCAACCTCTAAGGATCAGCTGGAAAAGCTTCCTTTTCTGTCATATGCCAACATTGAGGAACTTGAAGCATATGTTTATTTCAACAAAGGTATGCTTTCATTGGGTGAAATACAACTGGTAGATGGTTTTGATGTGACATTGTCTGAACTGTTGCAGCCTTTCCTTTACATAGGTCCATATATGTCTGACCATTCCGGATCGGATTCAAAGAACTCTGGTCCGCGTAATGATATTATTGCCGAGTTTAATATGCCATTGTATAAAAAAGCAGATATAAATTACTCAACATCAATAAGATATAAATTCGATAATTACAAAAACATTAAATTTGGCATAACAACTCAGAGTGATTATGGTGAACATGTATATGATTTCATATCTCCATATTTCAAATTTACGGGCAGTGGTGCGCTGCGTAATCTTGTAGCCGGTAATTTGAGAGTCTCTTTTGGTCAGGGTCTGATTGTCAACCAGGGTTTTTCCGTTTACAATTCAGTTCCAAATATGATAAGACAGTCTGTTTCAAGCAGTATAAAACCTCACACCGGTGTGTCAGAATATGGTTATATATCCGGTGTTGGAGTTGAATTCCAATCGGGCAGTATGAAATTCAGTGCGGTGGCAGGATATACTCCTGTCGATGCAACTGTAAATAAAGAAGGTTTTGTATCTTCTTTCAAAGAAGACGGTTATCACCGTTCTGTTCTTGAATCATCTAAAAGACATAACACCAGACAGTTATGTTCAATGTTTCATGTGGAACATTCCAATGAGGGCAGAAATTTGGGTTTTACAGCCTCTTACACAAAATATGACAGGCCGCTGTTGGGCAAAGTTTTCAAGTCCGATGTGTATGCCCTTGATGCCGGTCTCTTGGACATAGGTACGGATTTTCTCATAAACAGATCCCGTTACTCCATTGCTGCTGAGTGTGCCGCATCCGTCATAACCACCCCGCAGTTTTTTTCCAACATCGGTATAGCCGCATTTTTGTCCTTAGGTTTGAAAGCAGGTGATAAGGGTTCTTTGCATTTGGTTCCCCGATATTATTCTGACGGATATTTTTCTCCATATTCCGGAGGGTTTTCCAAAGGAAACTCAAACAATGAGTATGGTTTGTATTGTTCATACAGTTATCGCCGTAAGATATTTGCATTGAATCTTTATCAGGATTTCTACAAATTGAACAATTTGATATGTCAGGAAGCGGGTGCACAATTTGATTTGACCGGCGGAAATTCAATCTTTTCTCTGAAGTTAAAATCGAAATACAGGCAGCAGCATACCTGGCGTTTCAGATTTGACTGGAAATGCAGCCTCAATTCCGTGCAGTTCCAAACATCAATCCATTTTTGTGCCTGTTCCGGCAATATTGCTGATAAATGTGAAAAAGGTTACGCATTTCAGGAGAGAATCACTTATAAGGCGGCAGACAAAATTGTTCTGGATTTTGGGGCTTCTTTGTTTTCAACAGATTCTTACAGCACCAGAATTTCTTTGTATGAAAAGGGGCTGCTTTATTCATACGGATATTCAAATTATTACGGTCAGGGACTGCGTTTATCCTTTTCCTCAAACTTCAAGTTGGATAAAGTTCTGCCGCATCTGGTGTTCCGTTTTAAAGTGGGGAGCACCATTTATTTTGACAGAAACGCAATCACATCGCAGTCCTATTACGATATCGGTACTTTTCATAAAGAAGATTTGTCTTTCCAGCTGCAATATGCATTCTGATGTCAATGTGCCTCGAGCCAGTTCTGTCCCCATCCGTCATCGGCAACCAGCGGAACCAGCAGGTTTGCCGCTTTTTCCATCTGCTGTTTTACAATCTGTTTTACAATGGCTTCTTCTCCTTGTGCCACATTGAAATTCAATTCGTCATGAACCTGAAGAATCATGGTTGATTTCAGTCCGGTCTCCTTGAATTTTTCATAAATATTGATCATTGCAATTTTGATAATATCTGCAGCACTTCCCTGAATAGGTGCGTTTACGGCATTCCTTTCTGCATATCCGCGTACTACCGCATTGTGTGAGTTGATGTCGGGCAGGTATCTTTTTCTTCCGAACATTGTGGTTATGTACCCGTTGCGTTTGGCATTTTCAATGCTTTCCGTAATATAGTCCTTTACTCCCGGGTATGTTTCAAAATAATTGTCAATAAGTTCTTTTGCTTCTGTACGGCTCACTTTCATATTTCTTGCAAGTCCGAAAGTAGATATGCCGTATATGATTCCGAAATTTGCGCTTTTTGCTTTTGATCTCTCTTCTTTTGTTACCTGTCCAATTTCTTTATGGAATATTTTGGCGGCAGTCCATGCATGAATGTCAAAACCGCTTTCAAAGTTTTCAATCATGCTTTTGTCCCTGCTTGAATGAGCCATAATTCTCAGTTCTATCTGGCTGTAATCTGCAGAGTAAAATTTGCAACCAGGTTCCGGAATGAATGCTTTGCGTATTTCTCTTCCCTCCTGGTTTCTTACCGGAATATTCTGAAGATTGGGCCCGCTTGAAGATAGTCTGCCGGTAGATGTTACCGTCTGGTTGAAAAACGTATGTATTTTACCCGTTTTTCTGTTTATCAGTTCCGGCAGGGCTTCAATATATGTGCTCAAAAGCTTTTTTAAGGCTCTGTATTCAATTATCTTTTCCACTATAGGATGAACATCCCTCAACTCTTCAAGAACGTCCTCGTTGGTCGAAAAACCGCCTGTTTTTGTTTTCTTCTGTTTTCCTCCCAGCTGCATCTTTTCAAATAGTATGTATCCTACCTGTTTTGGAGATGAAATGTTGAACTTCTCTCCGCTCATTTCAAATATTTCCCTGCTGATTGTTTCCAGTTTTTCTTTGTACAGGTTCGCAGCTGCGCCAAGGGCATCGCTATCTATCAGAACTCCGTTTTTCTCCATATAGGCCAGCACTTCAACCAGCGGCATTTCAATTTTTCTGAACAGTTCCGTCTGGTTTTCCTTTTCAAGTTCTTCTGTCAGTTTCTGGCCCAGTTCAAGATTCAGTGCGCATTCTTCCGCATTGTCCGTATTGCCGTCTCTGCTGATGTCAACACCCAGAGTTGAATATACTATGTATTCAAATTTGTGGTTCTGTTCCGGCTGCAGTATGTAGTGTGCAATCAGAGTGTCTGTATTGTTCCCTTTCAATTCTATGCCTATGTTCCATAACAATTGTATTACCGGTTTAAGATTGTATGCTGTTTTTTCGATTTCTGGGTTTTCAAAAATATCTTTGAACATGGCAATTGTTTTTTTGCACTCTTCCAGCTTGCCCTGCCCTATTGGAATCATGTAACATTCCCTTTTTTCAATTGAGATGCAAAAACAGCTTATTTCTGCCGGTTCAAACCTGTCTCCTGTTGATTTTATGCAGAATGACATTTTTTTCCGTGCAAGGATTTTATCCTTTAATTCTGCTATATCTTTCTCATTATTAATGTATTGACACTTGATTTCAAGGCTTTTATCCCCGCTGAGATTTGAAAATATATCGCTGGGCTGTTCGTCTGCTTGAAATATGTCAAACAAATCGGGTTGTTTTTGCTCTTTTTTGGGCTTTGAAATTATTTCCGTTTTTTCTGTTTCTTTTTTTTCGTTAATTCTTCTGGCAAGTGAAACCAGTTCCAATTCTTTGAGAATTTTTTCAATTTTCTTGAAATCCGGTCTGTTTATTTCAAGTTCTTCAAGATTGAGTTCAATATTTACATCGGTTACTATTGTTGCAAGTTTTTTGCTGAATAGAATATTTTCTTTGTTTTCTTTTATTTTGTCTTTCAGTTTTCCTGCAATTTTTTCTGTATTTTCCAGAAGGTTTTCAATTGTGCCGAATTCCTGCAAAAGTTTCTGTGCTGTTTTTGGACCTACTCCAGGGCATCCGGGAATATTGTCGGCACTGTCTCCCATCAATCCCAGCAAATCTATAACCTGTGAACAGTCTTTCAATCCATATTTTTCCAAGACTTCGTCCGGTCCGAGAATTGTGTATTTCTGATCTCCGTATCCCGGTTTATACAACTTTACGTTTTCTGTTACAAGTTGGCAGTAATCCTTGTCAGGAGTCATAAGAAACGTATTGATATTCTGTTCGTCAGCCTGTCTTGCAAGAGTTCCGATAACATCGTCAGCCTCAAAGTCCGTTATCTGGTAAACAGGTATATTGAACGCTTCCAGTATTTCCTTTATCTGTGGGACTGCCCAACGGATATCCTCCGGAGTTTCTTCTCTCTGTGCTTTATACTGCTCAAAAAGTCTGTTTCTGAAACTGCCTCCTTTAGGGTCGAAAGCCACTCCCAAATGTGTTGGTTTTTCCTTCTCAATTACCTCCAGCAAAGTGTTTACGAACCCCAGAATTGTGCCGGTATTCTGACCTTTGGAGTTAATTCTGGGATTATTTATGAATGCGTAATATGACCTGTATATCAGTGCATACGCGTCTAAAAGGAACAGTTTCATTCGTCTTTTATACAAAATTTATACAAATATACTCATTTCTGGATGAATTCTGTCAAAAGTTTTTCTTTTTGTATTAAATTTGCGCATGTTTATTCTGTAGCTATGTCTCAAGATTTGTATTCCAAAATACTTGGTCCGGTAAACGCTGAATTTGCTCAGTTCAAGGATTATTATGTTTCCCTTTTCAGAAACGATAATCCCTATGTGAACATGCTTCTGCAGCATTTTGCACAGAATAATGGAAAATTCATGCGTCCTCTGCTTGTTCTGCTTATTGCAAAGTTCTGCAATTACAGTTCCGATGCACTAAACAGTCTTGCTGCCAGTTTTGAGCTTCTTCATTCTGCCAGTCTTGTTCACGATGACGTTGTTGACAACAGTTTTGTAAGGCGGGGGAATCATTCCGTCAATGCTTTGTACAATAACAAAATTGCAGTTCTTTTAGGAGATTATGTTCTTTCAATGTCTCTTGAGCAATTGCATAAGACTCAGAGTATTAGCCTGTTGAACGAGTTTGCCCTTCTTTCTGAAAAACTTTCAGAAGGAGAAATACTCCAACTCAATTCCATTAAGAATACCACATTGTCAGAAAGTGTATACTTTGATATCATCAACAGGAAAACCGCCTATCTTTTTGGTGTATGCGCCAAATCTGTCTCTATTCTTTCCGGGTTGGACAATGCTGTGTGTGGGAAATTTATGGAATTTGGACTTCTGATTGGCAATTGTTTTCAGATAAAGGACGATATTCTGGATATCCAACCTACTGCGCAGATGAACAAAACCGTTGGAAATGATCTTGCTGAAGGTAAATTCACTCTCCCTGTAATTTTTGCGCTGAACAATTCCGGTATGGATTGGTCAGATAAGATTTCTGCAGTCAAAAGTTGTACTGCATCGCCTGAGCT
Source organism: Bacteroidaceae bacterium (assembly GCA_024398715.1). Lineage (GTDB taxonomy): Bacteria > Bacteroidota > Bacteroidia > Bacteroidales > Bacteroidaceae > Colenecus. The sequence goes on along the minus strand of JAKSIP010000003.1, from coordinate 24,461 downwards.
TTTGCAGTCTATTTCACAATATACCATTGAAAATGGCGGTATTGATTATGCTTATTCTGTAATGGACAGTTTCAAGACCAAAGCATTCAATCTTTTGCATACAATAAACAAAAATGCCCCTACAGATGTTGTAGAGGCTATTTCTGCATATTTTGACCTTATTATCGAGCGTAATTACTGATTTAAAATCAGTTCGAGAATCTTGTCGGCAACGCTGCTGGTTCCGAATCTCAGATACTCCTTGTCCAGCCACTCCTTTCCCAGTTCCTTTTCTACTATGGAATAGAACATGAATGCGTCTTTAACGCTTTTCATTCCACCAGCCACTTTGATTCCTACTTTTCTTCCTGTTCTGGTGTAATATTCCTTAATTGCGCGGCACATGACAAGTACTGCCTGCGGAGTTGCAATATCGCCGTCTTTTCCTGTGCTTGTCTTTATGAAATCAGCTCCGCTGTACATGGCCAGCAATGCGGCCTGTTTTATGGTTTTAGCGTCTTTCATCAATCCTGTCTGCAGAATCACTTTCAATGTTTTTTCTCCGCATATTTCTTTGATTTCCCCTATCTGATCCGATAGTTCTTCCCAGTTTCCATCCTCAAACAGTCCCAGTGGCATGACTATGTCAATCTCGTCGGCACCGTCAAGGAGTGCCAGCTTTGTTTCTACCGTTTTCACTTCCATGTATGTCTGTGAATACGGAAATCCGCCTGACACTACAGTGATTTTTACCTGATCAACTTCCAGTGATTCACTTACCAGTTTTGTGAAATATGGAAAAATGCAGATTGATGCTACATTTTTGATGTTGGGATGTTCATTGCAAAGGTTGTTGATTTTCTCAGTCAATGCAAGAACGCTTTCTTCGTTGTCTTCGTTTTTCAGTGTGGTAAGATCAATGCAGCTGTATATTTTCTGCAGAGCATCAATGCTTATTTCATTTTGGATTATTATTTTTTCAAGTGCATCGTCTACAGTTTTGTTGTCTATTGCAGCATAACTGTCTATTGTGTCAAGATATTTGTATATCCTGCAATCTTCCTGATCTCTGATTGGTTCCATTCTTTAGTCTATTTTAAATTGTTTTTTATTATTAATGCTTTGGATTTGCCTGTTACTGTCTCTATTTCTTCAATCGTTGCCTCTTTTATCCTTTTTACGCTTTTGAATTTTACCAGCAGCTCCTGAGCTGTTTTTGTTCCTATTCCCTTTATTTCCGTCAGTTCTGAGCTTATCTGTGATTTGCTTCTTTTATTTCTGTGAAAACTTATTGCTGTTCTGTGAACCTGATCCTGTATCCGTTCCAGCATCAGGAACAGTTCGCTCCCCGCTTTTATGCCTATCTGCGCTTTCTCCTTTCCGAACAGAAGCCCGTTTGTCTTGTGATGCCCGTTCTTGACCAGTCCGGCTACCGGTATGTTTATCTGGAGCTTTTCCATTACTTCATGTGCGGCGCTCATCTGTCCCTTGCCGCCATCTACCAGTATAAGGTCTGGCATTTTTGAATTTTCTTCAATCAATCTTGTGTAACGCCTTGTCATCACCTCTTTCATCGAAGCGTAGTCGTCTCCCCCGTTTTTCTGTTCCAGGTTGAATAATCTGAACTCATTTTTTTCAGGTTTCCCGTTTTCCCATACTATGCACGATGCCACTGCATTCTCTCCGTTTATGTGGGAGTTGTCAAAGCATTCAATCCGTAGAGGAATTTTTTCCAGTTTCAGGCAGTTCTGCAATTCTTTCAGTACACGCGTATGCTTCTGTTCCGGATTAAGCTTGTCTGCTGTTTTCAGTCTGTCCGCCCTGTATTGTTTTACGTTCATCATTGACAGCTTGAGCAATTTCATTTTTTCTCCCTTCTCCGGCACAGTTATCTGTATTCCTTCTTCTGTAAATTCAGGTTTGAACGGAACAATAATTTCTTTGGCTGTGCTGCCGTATCTTTTGCGCAGTTCCATTATGCCGGTTGCCAGTAGTTCCGGTTCACTCTCGTCCATCCTGTTCCTGAATTCCGTTGTGTAGGCCTGGTTTATGAAACCGTTGCTTACATGAAGATAGTTTATGTAGTAAATCTCACCGTCTTTTTCTATGCTGAATATGTCAATGTTCTCCAGCCCTGAACTTACAACCTGGCTTTTTTTCTTGAAGTCTGAAACAAGTTCCAGCTTTTCCTTTATTTCCTGTGCTTTTTCAAATTCCAGATTCTGGCAATGCTGCTGGATTCTGTCCAGCAATATCTGCTCAACACTCTTAAGGTTGCCGTTCAGTATATTCCTTATCTGTTCTATCTGGTTTATGTATTCCTGCTGCGTCTGGTTTCCTATGCATGGAGCATTGCATTTCTTTATATGCCAGTCCAGACATTCCCTGTATTTGCCCTGTGCTATACCCTGTTCTGTGAGTAAGGTTCTGCAACTGCGTATCCTGTAAAGTCTGCCTATCAGCTCAAGCATCAGGTTCAATGTTCCAACGTGACTGTAGGGCCCGTAGTATTGGTTCTTTCCCCCCACTCTGTTTCTTGTCCTGAATACCCTTGGGAACGGCTCGTCCGTTATGCAGATTGACGGATATGTCTTGTCATCTTTCAGGAGGATATTGTATTTTGGCTTGTGTTTTTTTATAAGACTGTTCTCCAGCAGCAATGCGTCCTGGTCTGTTGTTACAACGATATATTTTATCTGACAGATTTTGGATACCAGCAATGTGGTCTTCATATCCGCATGTTCCTTGTTGAAGTAAGATGATACTCTTCTTTTCAGGTTTTTCGCTTTGCCAACGTATATTATCTGTCCCTTTTCGTCAAGATACTGGTAACACCCCGGCTGTGTAGGAAGATTGTTGACTATCTCCTTCAACTGCTCAATATGGGGGTTTGTCCTATTCATGTTCCACGTGAAACATTAACGGTTCATCAGGACTAGAAGCACGTTGATGTCACTTGGAGACACTCCCGGTATCCGGCTGGCCTGGGCAAGTGTTTCCGGGTTGATGCGTGTAAGCTTCTGGCGTGCCTCTGTAGATAGCGACTGAATGCTGTTGTAGTTGAACCTGTTTTTAATGTATAATTCTTCTAACCGCCTCATCTTCAATGAGATAGTGCGTTCGCGTTCTATGTATCCGCCGTATTTTATCTTGATTTCAGCCGCCTCAATTATCTCCTCTCTCCTACCCTTCTCAATCTTGTCCAGCATTGAGGCAAATGCTGCAATGTGCGGAGCTATGTTTTCTATTGTAACCTGCGGTCTTATCAGAAGGTCCAGCAATTTGCACCCTTCTTTCAGCGGTGCTGTTCCTATGCTTTCCAATGCCGTATTGATCAGTGCAGGTTTGATGGAAAAGTTTGAGCAGAAATCTGTAATCATGTTTATCTGTTCTCTCTTTGACACCATCAAATCATATCTGTCACGTTTTGCAAGTCCCAGATTATAAGACAGTTCCGTCAATCTCATGTCGGCATCGTCCTGACGCAGAAGTATGCGGTACTCAGCTCTTGCCGTAAACATGCGGTACGGTTCGTCAACCCCTTTGGTTATAAGGTCATCTATCAGAACGCCTATGTATGCCTGATCTCTTCCAAGTACCAGAGGATTCAAACCGTTGCAGTACTGGTGGGCATTTATTCCGGCAACTATACCCTGCCCTGCCGCTTCTTCGTACCCGGTTGTTCCATTGACCTGGCCGGCCATGAAAAATCCTTCTATCAGTTTGGATTCAAGGTTGCTTTTCAGCTGTGTGGGGTTGAAATAATCATATTCAATGGCGTATCCCGGACGGTAAACGCGGGCATCGCGGAAGGCCGGTATCTCCTGCAGGGCGCGTATCTGGATATCCATAGGAAGAGACGATGAAAAGCCGTTCAGGTACAGCTCGTTTGTTTCTTCTCCTTCCGGTTCCAGGAACAGCTGGTGGGTTTCCCTGTCGGGGAATGTTACTATTTTTGTTTCGATGCTGGGACAATATCTGGGTCCTATGCTTTTTATCTGGCCGTTGTAGAGCGGTGAATCTTTCAGACCGCTGCGCAGTATCTCATGGACCTTGCTGTTTGTGTAGCAGTTCCAGCAGCACAGTTGTTTCAATTTGCGTTTGGGTCCTATGAATGAGAACTGGTGATAGTCATTCTCTCCCTGCTGTATTTCAAGTTCATCTATATGGATGCTGCGTTTGTCAAGTCTGACCGGAGTTCCCGTTTTCATGCGGCCGGTTTCTATCCCATGTTCCGTTATGGACTCTGTAAGCTTGAGGGCAGGCGGTTCTGCAATACGCCCGCCGGGAATCATGGTACGGCCTATATGGATCAGACCGTTCAGAAATGTTCCCGCGGTAAGGATTACGCTGCGGCAGGTGAATTCAGCACCGTTCTGCGTTTTGACTCCGCATACCTTCCCGTCTTTTGTAACCAATCGGGTTACAGAATCCTGCCATATATACAGATTTGGAATATTCTCCAGTACGTAACGCCATTCCCATATGTATTTGCCCCGGTCACACTGTGCGCGCGGACTCCATACGGCCGGACCTTTGGAACGGTTGAGCATGCGGAACTGTATTGCTGTCCGGTCTGTTACCAGTCCCATATATCCGCCAAGCGCATCGATTTCCCTTACAATCTGGCCCTTTGCTATGCCTCCTATTGCAGGATTGCAGCTCATTTGGCCTATTTTGTTCATATCGATGGTTATGAGGCAGGTCTTTGACCCTAAATTTGCCGATGCGGCAGCGGCCTCGCAACCTGCATGGCCGGCGCCAATTACTATGACATCGTAATCAAAATCCATAACGGGAATATTTCTGTTTTTGCGGAATACGCATGCAAAATTACCAAAAAAGTACTTTTTATCTTCAAAATGTGGGTATATATATCAAAAAATCAATACTTTTGTAGAAAAACTGGTCAGGTTACAATGAAAAATAAAATATTTGCAGCGTTATTATTGGCCTGCGTGCTCTTGCCGTCTTTTGCACAGGCCCAGAACAAGTTCGGCTACCTGAGTTTCAATGCAGTCATGCAGCTCATGCCGGAATATTCCAAGTACGATACCCAGATTATTCTTCTTCAGGAGAGTTACAAGGCAGAAGCGGACAGGCTTGACCGCGAGTTCAACAGGCAGTATGCGGAATTTCTCCATGAACAGACAAGAATGAGTGAATCAATACTCAAGAAGCGTCAGAAAGAGTTGCAGAATCTTATGGACCAGGGCATCACTTTCAAAAAAGAGGCTCAGGAAAATCTGAACAGGGAAAGGGACCTGCTGCTCCAGGACCTGCGTCTGAAATTGGTTGACGTAATCCAGAAGGTTGCCAAAAAACAGAATCTTGATTATGTTGTCGATACGGACTCCCATACGTATCTTTACATGGGAAGCAGGGCTGTGGATATTACTCATGCTGTTTTTATTGAACTTGGAGTTGAAAAAGCCCCTGTCCAGTCTTCTTTTGACAATCCGGTTATTGCAGTTCAGGATACATTGAAACAAATCAAATGAAATCACAATGCTGAAGGGTGGGGTAGAGATTGAAAGTGCCGGTCCGATAGGAGTGTTTGACTCCGGTTTCGGCGGTCTGTCCATTCTTGAACGGATTCGTTCCGTACTGCCTCAGTATGACTATATCTATCTGGGAGACAATGCCCGTACTCCTTACGGTTCACGCTCTTTCAAGGTTGTTTATGACTATACATGCCAGTGTGTGGACAAGTTGTTCCAGATGGGCTGCAATCTGGTAATCCTTGCATGCAATACGGCATCGGCAAAAGCCCTGAGGACAATCCAGCAGAAAGATCTTGGTGCGAACCCGCAAAAAAGGGTGCTCGGAATCATACGCCCTACGGCAGAGTGTGCCGGCAGTCTTACCAAAACGGGACATATTGGCATTCTGGCTACTCCTGGAACGGTCAAATCTGAGTCTTATCTTATTGAAATAGCCAAATTATACCCTGATATTGTTGTCCGCCAGCAGGAATGTCCGCTTCTGGTCCCATTGGTGGAAACGGGCGAATTCATGTCAGAAGGAGCCGGTTTTTTTGTCAGGAAATATGTTGATGCCCTTCTTGCCAAAGATAATCAGATTGATGCCGTAATTCTGGGTTGCACGCACTATCCCATATTGTTCGACACTATCCGCCGTTTTGTGCCGGAAAACATAAATGTGGTTACGCAGGGCGATTATGTTGCTGATTCCCTGCAAAAATATCTGCAGCGTCATGCAGAACTTGAATCTGCTGTTACAAAACACGGTACATGCAGGTATTATACTACTGAGTCTGAGGAGACTTTTTTGCAGACCGCAAAGATTTTTCTGAAGGAAAACATAGAGGTGAGTACAGTTGTTCTGTAGGCTGACTGTCTGCCTTTCACTGCGTCACGTTTTTTTATTATGATAGTACCAGAAAATGAATTTCAAGCCTTATTGGCTTTGTCTTTGAATGACCGCCTGTCTGCGGCAGTCAAATTGCAGTTGTTATGTCTGACCGGAAATGCTCTGGATCTGTTTCAGGAACCGGATCTGCTGTATGATTCCGTTCTTTCCTGTCCTGTGGAAGAGCTGAAAGACAAACTGTTCTCTGACACAGTTGCCCGCAAGGTGGTCAAATGCCTGAGTTTTATTGAAAAGAACCCGCAGGTGCATTCAATTCCATTCGGGAGCCGATATTACCCACGGCTGTTGTCCGAGTGCCATGACGCGCCTGTAATGCTGTTCTACATCGGTAATCTGGAAACATTGGGTGCCTGTCATCTCCTGAGCATGGTCGGAACCCGCAAGTGTACCCAGTACGGAAAAGACATTTGCGGTTATTTCTGCTCAGATTTGCACAAACTCATGCCCGATGCCACCATTGTGAGTGGTCTTGCTTACGGAATAGACGGGATTTCGCATTCGGCCGCAATTGACAATAATCTGAGAACGATAGGTGTTCTGGCCCATGGTCTGGATGATATTTATCCTGCCGAACACCGGAATCTGGCTGAAAGAATGGTGGAGCAGGGTGGTGGACTGCTTTCTGAATTCGGTCCTCAGACAACGCCATTCAAACAGAATTTCATTGCAAGAAACAGAATTATTGCTGGAATGACCCATGCCACGATAGTTGTTGAATCGGGGTTTAAGGGCGGTTCTCTGATTACGGCGGAACTGGCCAACGACTACGGGCGTGAATGTTTTGCTTTTCCGCAGAATATTTTCTGTAGCCAGAGTGCTGGTTGCAACATGCTCATCGGAAAGAACATGGCACACCTGATAACATCTGCAAGCGATTTTGTGGATATTATGGGGTGGGGTGTACCCAAACAGCTGGACATGTTCGCCGTCGGTTTTGAACGTACGGTCAGTTCTCTGGATGAAAACAGAAAGAAAGTATTTGAGTTGATCCGCAAGTCCCATAACGGCGCATCGCTGGAGGAGATTTTACCGCAATGTTGTCTTCCCATTCCGGACCTGACAGTAATGTTGCTTGATCTGGAGCTGAAAGGTCTGATACAGACCGCTTCCGGCGGAAGATATTTCGTAAAGCGGTTCTGAGTAGGGTAATGGGCTGGCTGTCAGTTCCTTATAATCAGGTTGGTGCCGGAAAGGGTTACCGGATAGCGGAATAGCGGACGTGGATCATCAGAGCTTGTTTCCAATACGAATCCGCTGTTGTCCAAATCGAATGCCGATTTGCATTTGGGGCAGGTGCATTTGCCGTTAATGTTGTCTATGTCCAGCCTTGCAGCCGCTGAGTTGCATATTGGGCAGGCAAGGTCAAAACACCATATATTCCCCTGGTCAAGAGCCGGTGTGCCTATAATGAGTCCGCCCAACCCGAACATAAAGTTTTTGTATTGGTCGGAGCCGTACTGGTAGTCTGTCTGTACGGAACCGTCCGGCTTGGTTGTTTCAACAGTCCCGTTTCTGCTGTTTCTTCTGACAGTAATATACTGATGCGGACTCTGGATATAGTTGTATGGTTCTTTGGTTATGTCTGCGGTGTAGTACACGGCGTATTGTCTGCAATACATATCAAAAGAACCGGTGCAGCTGAAAAAAAACATAGTGCCTGCAAGCGCAGACACCATGCTTATGAATTTTACTCCGTATTTTGCCATAAAAGTCATTCGGCAGACCTGATCAGCGCATTTTCTGCGGCATCTATCCTGTCAAACGGGAAACTGTCTATGATGGCAGCCATTTTCTGCCCAATCTTGTCATTGCAGAGATTCCCGATACTGCCCTGATGGGTGTGGCAGATGTTTTTGTCTGCCTTGAAGTCTCCTTTTGCAATTTCCTGTCCAACCTTCACGTAAGCCTCACGGAAAGGCATTCCGTCAAGAACAAGCCTGTTGACCTCTTCAACGCTGAATATGGGGTCATATTTTGAATCTTTCAGAATATCCATGTTGGGAACAATATTCTTCATCATGTAGGTGACCATGGTCAGAATATCCTCCAGCTGGTCAAATGCCGGCAGGAACAGTTCCTTTGTCTGCTGCATGTCCCTGAAATATCCGCTTGGCAGATTGTTGGTAATCATCATGATATTCTGCTGCAGCGCCTGCAGGCTGTTGCATTTTGCACGTGTAAGTTCAAATACGTCAGGATTCTTTTTATGCGGCATTATGCTTGAACCGGTTGTACAGTCTTCCGGCAATCTGATGAACCCGAAATTCTGGCTGTTGTACAGGCAGGCGTCAAACGCCAGCCGGGAAAGGGTAGAGGCTACCGCTCCAATTGCAAATGCTACGTTGCGCTCCAGTTTGCCACGTGTCATCTGTGCATATACAACGTTGTAGTTCATGGAGTCGAATCCCAGAAGGCTGGTGGTCATCTCTCTGTCAAGGGGGAATGATGAACCGTATCCGGCTGCGCTTCCCAACGGATTCTGGTTGCACATGTCAAAAGCGGCCTTGACAAAAAGCATATCGTCTGCCAGGCTTTCGGCATAAGCGCCGAACCACAAACCGAAAGATGAGGGCATTGCTATCTGCAAATGTGTATAGCCTGGTAACAGTACATCCTTGTATTTGTCGCTTTGCCCGATCAAAACGTCTGATAACTGCTTGATTGACTCTACAATATTGCGCAAACGGCTTCTTGTAAACAGTTTGAGATCCAACAGCACCTGATCGTTTCTGGAACGGCCGCTGTGTATCTTTTTCCCCATTTCACCGTACATTTGAGTCAGTTCTGCCTCGACCTCGGAATGAACATCCTCCACGTTTGGAGAAATTGAAAATTCTCCTTTGTCAATGTTGCCAAGAATGGTTTTCAAACCTTTCAGAAGCGGTTTGAGCTCTTCTTTCCCAAGCAGTCCCACTTTCTGTAGCATGGTTATGTGTGCCATAGAGCCCAGTACATCATAGCGGGCCAGCATCATATCCATTTCCCTGTCGCGGCCTACAGTGTATCTGCCTATCAGGGAGTTCATCTCCTTACCGCCTTTGTCCCAGATTGGTTTCATATGTCAGTAATTGATTTTTGTCAGGGCAAAGACCGCTTTGTCAAGCCCCTCTTTGATTGGTTTCTCAATAAATTGTGCCATAAACATATTGGCATCAATCTGTGCCGTTGCCTTGGTCTTGCAGCTTGTTTCACCTGTTGATACCAGCTGTAACCAGAAAGTAAGACCCACAGGGGTGTTCACCCCTTCAATTTTTATGCATTTGGGTTCTTCCCTTTCAACTATCTGCAGCGTAATCTTCCCTACCGGCGCTACGCTGAACGATACCGTATCTGTGGTGCATTCCATATCCTGTATCTTATCTTTGGGCAGCTTGTCTGCAAGTGCCGCCAGATTGTTCAGGTCAGATAATTTGCTGAATACCTTCTCTATAGGATATTGGATGTACTCTATGTTGCTTTCGATTTTTTTCATGCTGCCCATCATTTGCCCCAGTTAGCCGGATTTTTTCTCCACTCGTAAAGAGTTTCAAGACTGCTCTCGCTTATATAACCGGATTCAATGGCAGCGGCAAGCATGTTTTCGTAATCCGTAAGGGTAAACAGCTTTACACCAGCTTCTTCAAACGCTTTTTCTGCAACGTCAAAACCATATGTGAAAGATGCTACCATGCCAACTACAGTATGGCCGGCATCGCGCAGCGCATTCACAGCCTTGAGACTGCTGCCGCCTGTAGATATCAGATCTTCTACAACAGCCACTTTGCAATTGGGTTCCATATAACCTTCAATCAGGTTTGCCAGTCCATGGTCTTTGGGTGCTGAGCGTACGTAAACAAACGGTTTCCCAAGAATATCTGCTACAAGAGCGCCTTGTGCAATTGCTCCGGTTGCTACGCCGGCAATAACATCGGCATCGGCAAAATTTTCCTTTATCAGTTCTGCCAGACCGTTGCGGACCATAGTGCGCAATGCCGGATAGGACAGAGCCTTGCGATTGTCGCAGTAGAATGGTGACAGCCAGCCGGAAGCCCATGTGAACGGTTTGTCAGGCTGAACTTTTACTGCGCTGATACCCAGCAACTCTTTTGCAATCTCCTTTTTAGATGTTGTAACCATTGTTTCGAATTTTTATACCATATTTGACTGCAAAATTAGTGGAAAACTGGTAAAAGAATGAGGTTTTTGCCAAAATTCTTACTAATTTTGTGCACTTTAATCGCGTAAAATATAATTATGAGGAAAATTTCCGGTATTATTGCCTGCTTTTTTGCATTCTCCATGCTTGTTTCATGTCTCCCTACAACCAAGCAGACTTTATTGCCGATTGCAGTGATTGAGTCATTCACCATTGGCGGATTCCAATATGAAAAAAACGATATCAACAATTACGGACGCGATACCATGGTCATTGAATCCGGGACCGGTTCCAACTACCATTTTTTCATTGATCAGAAACAGGGCCTGATCTACAACCCTGATTCACTTCCGTTTGCCACTGTTGTTTCCGGTTTGAAAACGTCCCTTAGGGCACAGGGAACAGTATCTTTTGAAAACCGCAGGCAGAATTCCGATGTTTACCCGTATATAAACTGGTCTGCAGACGATACTATAGATTTTACCCGTCCGGTCAGGTTTCGTGTGATTTCTCCTGACAAGAGCTATACAAGATACTATACGGTAAGCCTCAACGTACATACCCAGAATCCCGATTCAATGCAGTGGCGTACAATATCCGCTCCGCAGCTCGTTGGAGTGCAGAGCATAAAGGCCGTACAGCATGGAGATTCCCTGTATGTCCTGTATAACCGTACCGATGACGGCAGCAATGGCATGATGCGTATAGGTCTTGATTCCAACTGTACAGATCTTGCCGTGAACGGTATTCCACAAGGCAAAACGGTCAGAAGTCTGGTATCGTTCCACGGGAAACTTTTTGCCTTGTCAGATTCAACTTTATATGAATCCCAGGACGGAGCGGACTGGTCAGTATGCAATACCAACATAACACTGACCCGGTTGGCCAACGTATATTGCCGGTCACAGGCAGATACGCTGCTGTGGGGCTTTACCGCAGAAGGGGCCGTATGTTCTTCCAACGGAACGGACTGGACACATGTTCCTGAAATATCCCAGCCGTTCACAAATTCGGACGTGAGTTACCTGTCATACAATCTGCAGACCAATAAAAACCTGTACCGCTGTCTGATAGCCGGGATTTCTCCCGCAACGGGCGAATGCGAAATATTTACCAGAATTTCCAACTCTGGCAGATGGCAGAAAGTTATGCCGTCACCTCACAGTGAACTTGGTCTTCCTGCGTTGTCAGGCCTGTCTGTCATAAGGTATGACGAATCCCTGTTTGCTTTCGGAGGCAGTTCCTATGACAGCTCCGTGCCTGCCTACAAAGGTTTCTTCCAATCATTGGACAACGGTATTTCATGGCTATATTGTGACAGATACTGTCTTGAATACAATACCTGGAACAATTTCATGCAGCTTCCTGCAGGATTGCAGCAGTTACAGCCGCTTGGACATGCCGTTGTGGTTGACGGTACAGACACCATATGGATATTCCCTACGGACGGCGGAGTTTATTACAAGGGTTACATAAACAGATTGAAATATTGACAAACTGGATGGCGTGTGCACAAAGACATAATATGGAAGGCTTTGTCAGGGTTGCTCTGACAATTGTGATGCTGTTTGCATGTGCATGTCTGAAGGCTCAGGACGAGGGCTATTTCCTGGAAGTAGGTCCTGCAACCGGAACATCGTTCTATTTGGGCGATGCCAACAAATCCGTTCTTCGTGATTTGCACGGCTCCTTCGGAGTACTCTTGCGCTACAATCCGAATCCCCATTTTTCAATCAAGTCAAATCTGTCCTATGCGCGGATATCCGGTTGTACCGATAACCTTGAGAATGGTGTCACACCGGTCAGAATGGAATTTGACCGCAAACTGCTTGATTTCGGAGTTCAGGCCGAAGTCAGTGTATTGGGATACGGACTGACAAAATTCAACAATTGTCACAGAATATCCCCATATTTTCTGCTGGGGCTCGGTCTTACATATGCGGCCAAGCCGCTTGACAACGATTTTGCACTGAATCTCCCGGTTGGTCTGGGAATACGTTTCAAGGTAGCCCGCAGAGTAAATCTCGGTTTGGAATGGACTTTCAGATTCACTACGTCTGACAGACTCGACGTTTCGGAGGATTACAGCGGGTATACATTGGAAAGTCCGTTTCTCATAAAAGGGAAAGGACTGCAGAATAAAGACTGTTACAGCATACTGACTGCTTATGTAACGTTCGATGTTTTGGGAAAGCCATGCAACTGCAATACAGAAGAGATAAAAAAGAAAAAGAAATGAGTTATAAGGAAAAAATAGATACCAACCGTTTGCCGAGTCATATAGCAATCATCATGGACGGTAACGGCCGTTGGGCAAAGGAACGTAATCTACCCCGTACCGAAGGTCACCGGGCCGGTGTAAAAACAGTCCGCGAAATTGTATCGGCGGCAGTTGCTTTAGGTGTGAAATATCTTACTCTCTATACATTCTCAACAGAGAACTGGAAACGTCCCGTTCAAGAGGTCAAGGCTCTTATGCAGCTGCTGATAGAGAGTATGGACGAGGACATTTTTATGAACAACGGAGTCAAGCTCCGCATCATAGGCGATATGGACCGCTTGCCGCTTCCCGTTCAGATGAGCATCAACAGGCTTGTCAGAAAAACGGAAAACAATACCCGCGCAACTGTGGCCCTGGCAATCAGCTATTCTTCCAGATGGGAGATAACAGAGGCTGTAAAGCAGATTTCCGCCCGTGTGCTGAAAGGAGAACTTTCTTTGGACAATATTACGGAAGAAACCGTTTCGTCCAGCCTTACCACGAATTTCATGCCTGATCCGGAACTGCTTATCCGTACCGGCGGCGAATACCGTATAAGCAACTATCTGTTGTGGCAGATATCATATTCAGAACTATATTTTACCAATGCCTACTGGCCTGATATGAATGAAGAGGAATTATGTCATGCCATATATGAATACCAGCAGCGTGAAAGACGTTTCGGACTGACTGGAGATCAGGTAGCCACCGAGTCAAAGAAATGAGGAAAAAGAATAGAATATTATTAGCGTTTGCTGCGCTGGCATCGTTCTGCATGTCAACGCAGATAGTGGTGGCACAGGATAAGCCGGTCATATATTATTCCGCAAAGCCGGCCCAATATGAGATTGGAGGGATTACCATTACCGGTGCGGAAGATTATGACTCAAATATTCTGATTGGTTTTGCGGGCCTTTCTGTAGGTCAGGTGATTTCTGTTCCCGGCGACGATATCACCAATGTCTGCAAGCGCTTTTGGGGAAACGGAATGTTTTCAAACGTTGTAGTGACTGCAGAAAAAATAGAAGGGAACAAGATATATCTGAATTATGACCTTACTCAACGTCCCAAAATCTCTGCAATTAACTACTATGGCGTAAAGAAGGGAGATATTTCAGAACTTGAAAAGAAAGTGGGTCTGACAAAGGGAAGCCAGCTTACTCCGAATATGGTGAACCGTACCAAGGTACTGATTCAGCGATACTATGATGAAAAGGGATTTGAGGATGCCAGAATAGACATCAGGGAGCACGATGATCCTGAAAATCCGGGTCAGATCATTCTTGACATCTACATAGACAAGGCTCAGAAAGTGAAAATCTACAACATTACCATTGACGGTGCGGAGCAGGTTGAAGACAAAATCCTGAAACGTGCCATGAAAAAGACCAACGAGAAAGATCGTTTTGCAGATTTTCTGCGTTCAAAGAAATACATAAAGAACGAATACATAAAAGACAAGGAAAACATCATTGCCAAATATAACGAGTTGGGATATCGCGATGCCTGCATTCTGCAGGACAGCATTTCCAAGAACGAAGACGGAACGATAAACATTTATATCCAGTTGGAAGAGGGCTCAAAATACTATATCCGCAATATAGAATGGGTCGGAAATGTCATTTACAAGAGTGATTTCCTTTCCGAATCACTCCATATGAAGAAAGGCGATGTGTATAACCAGAAAATGCTTGACGACCGTCTGAAAAATGACCCGGACGCCATAGGAAACCTCTATTACAACAGCGGTTATGTGTTTTACGGACTCGATCCCGTTGAAGTCAACATAGAAGGAGACTCTGTGGACCTTGAAATGCGTATCGTTGAAGGACCTCAGGCTACATTCAACAAAGTGAATATAAACGGCAATGACCGTCTGTACGAGAATGTGGTGCGCCGCGAACTATACACCCGTCCTGGAGAATTGTTCTCAAGAGACGCAATAGAACGCTCTTTCCGCGCAATAGGCCAGATGGGCCATTTCAATCCGGAGGCTATTGATCCTGCAATGAACCCCGACCAGTCCAACGGAACCATAGATATTGACTGGAACCTGGAATCCAAAGGCAACGACCAGATTGAACTTTCAGCAGGTTGGGGCCAGACCGGTCTGATAGGTAGGGTAGCATTGAAGTTCACAAACTTCTCCATTCAGAATCTTTTCAAGAAATCAGACAATTACCGGGCGTTCATACCCCAGGGAGACGGTCAGACCTTTTCTATCAGCGGCCAGACCAACGGACGTTACTATCATTCCTACAATATCTCTTTTCTTGAACCGTGGTTAGGCGGAAAACGTCCTAATTCACTGTCTGTAAATCTATATTATTCCAAACAGACAGATGTAAGCGATACATATTACAATTCAAATTATTTCAATAACTATTACAACGCTCTGTACAGCGGTTATGGAACGGGGTACGGCTATGGAAACAGTTCGACATATGAGTCTTTTTACGACCCGGACAAATTTATTACCCTGTTGGGAGCATCGGTAGGCTGGGGTAAACGTCTCCATTGGCCCGATGATTATTTCACTCTGTATGCAGAGTTGTCCTATACCAGGTACAACATGAAAAACTGGGATTACTTCCTGATAACGGACGGTTCCTGCAATAACGTCAGTCTGAGCCTTACATTGGGCAGAGACAATACTGACAACCAGATATTCCCAAGAACCGGTTCCCAGTTCACCTTCTCAGTATCGGCAACGCCTCCGTATTCGTTGTGGGACGGTATAGACTACCAATCTCTTAACTCAAGCCGTACATCGGCAAGTTATAACCGCGATATGCAGATCAAGCACAAATGGGTAGAGTACCACAAGTGGAAGTTCAAAGCCCGCACATTCATTCCCCTTACCAAAGGACAGAAATGTCTGGTGCTGTCCACCCGTTTTGAAATGGGCTTGCTTGGTCACTATAACAAATACAAGAAATCTCCGTTCGAAACATTCTACATGGGTGGCGACGGTATGAGTGGCGGTTCATACAGTTACGCTACAGAAATGATAGGCCTCCGCGGATATGCCAACGGCTGTCTTACTCCGTACATGTCAGAGGGTTATGCATATACCCGCATGAGCGCCGAACTGAGATTTCCGCTTATGTTCCAGAATACTGCAACTATATACGCGCTTGCATTTGTTGAAGCCGGTAACGCCTGGCCTGATGTTACCAGTTTCAACCCGTTCGATCTGAAACGTTCTGCCGGAGTGGGTGCACGCGTGTTCCTGCCCATGATAGGACTTATCGGTATAGACTGGGCATACGGATTTGATGTGATAGGTGGAGTCAAAAACAACAGCGGCAGTCAGATTCACTTTGTTCTCGGACAGGAGTTCTGATAACGCATATTTAACATTTTGAAGAGTACCGGTTATTATAAATAGAAAACGTTTAAAACTATTTGAGGTATGAAAAAGTTATTTTTTACATTAGCAATGGCCTTTGGGGCTGTTTTATTCGTGAATGCGCAAAAGTATGCGCTGGTTGATATGGAATATATTTTAGGAAAGATTCCTGCATATGAGCGCGCCATTGAGCAGATAAACCAATTGTCTGAAAAATGGGAGGCCGAGGTTGATGCCCTGTCATCAAAGGCGGAATCACTCTACAAGCAGTATCAGAGCCAGGCTGTTTTTCTGTCAGAAGAACAGAAGGCAAGCAAAGAGAATGAAATAATGGAGGTTGAAAAGAGCGCCAGTGAACTGAAACGCCAGTATTTTGGAGCTGACGGTGAGCTGTACAAAAAACGCGAGAGTCTGCTTTCCCCCATACTTGATGAAATATACCAGGCCGTGAAAGCCATAAGCGAACAGGCCGGATACTATATGGTCATTGACCGCGCCTCTGCGCAGAGCGTGATATTTGCATCGCCCAAGGCTGATATCAGTAATACGGTGCTTCAAAAACTGGGTTATTCCAATTAATGTTATAACTTTGCACGTAATTTGATTTTTTCGGTACAAGTAAAATATAAAAATTGAAAACGATATGAAAAAGATTCTCATTTTAGCGCTGCTTGCAGCTCCTTTGACAATGTTTGCGCAGAAGTTCGGACATGTCAATGTAGAAGAAATCATTCCGCTGATGCCGGAATATACCAAGGCTCAGACAGAATTGCAGAATTCCCAGAAAGAGTACGAGGACGAACTCAAGTACATGAACGAGGAGTTCCAGAAAAAGCTTAAGGATTACGATGCCCAATCAAAGACGCTGCCCGAGACAACACGACAGCGCAGGGAGCAGGAACTTACCGAACTCAATGAAAGAATGAATACATACGCCCAGTCTGCTGAACAGAAACTCCAGCAATTGTCTGCAGAGCGTATGGCTGCCATAGAGAACAAGATACTGGAAGCCATCAAAGTTGTTGGCGATACGGGAGACTTTCTGTACATATTCAGCAATCAGGGTCAGATCCCTTACATAGGAAAGGGCAGTATTGACGTAACCCAGCAGGTAAAGGACAAACTGGGTATCAAGTAATTGTAAATAACATTTTAATATTTAATAATACTTATGTGGTTAATTGATTCATCAATCGGCAGGAAAGTGGTGATGAGTGTGACAGGTTCCGCTCTTATCTTCTTCCTTGCTTTTCATGGTGCCATGAACTTTGTGGCGCTGATTTCTGAAGATGGTTACAATGCTATCTGTGAATTTCTTGGAGCCAACTGGTATGCTCTTGTAGGTACCGTTGGACTGGCAGCATTGGTTGCTATCCATTTTATTTACGCTTTTGTATTGGAGGTGCGCAACATCCGTGCCGTAGGCGGTTTGAAACGTTACTCCCGCAAGGAGAGACCTGCAAATGTTGAATGGGCATCTCAGAACATGCTTGTCCTTGGTATCATTGTCATTCTTGGTCTGGCGCTTCACCTTACTGACTTCTGGTCAAAGATGCAGCTGCAGGATATTATGGGAACTACAGCCTCGTTGGAGGGTCTTGGACAGGTTTCACCTACAGATGGAGCAACCCTTATAGGCTACTTCTTTGGAAAGACATACGTAGCCATAATGTATCTCATATGGCTGGCAGCTATCTGGTTCCACCTTTCACACGGATTCTGGAGTGCAATCCAGACACTTGGCTGGAATAACGACAAATGGCTGTGCCGCTGGCAGGTAATAGGCAAGATTGTAGTTTCAATCATTATTGCCATGTTTGCCTTTGTAGTAATAGGTTTCTGGTTCAAAGCTCATTGCTGTTAATAAAGTTATACATAATTATATAGTACCAAAATTATGGCTAAAACAATAGATTCAAAAATTCCGGAAGGCCCGTTGGCAGAAAAATGGACCAACTACAAGGCACATCAGAAACTTGTCAATCCGGCAAATAAGAGAAAACTTGACATTATCATAGTAGGTAGCGGTCTTGCAGGTGCAAGTGCAGCTGCAACACTTGGCGACCTTGGTTTCAAGGTAAAGTGCTTCTGCATTCAGGACTCTCCGCGCCGTGCGCATTCAATTGCCGCACAGGGAGGTATCAATGCAGCAAAGAACTATCAGAATGACGGTGATTCAATATACCGTCTTTTCTACGATACTATCAAAGGTGGTGACTACCGCTCACGCGAGGCCAACGTATACCGTCTTGCAGAGGTATCCAACAACATTATAGACCAGTGTGTTGCACAGGGTGTTCCTTTTGCACGTGAATACGGCGGAACACTAGCCAACCGTTCATTCGGTGGTGCTCAGGTATCACGAACATTCTACGCCCGCGGTCAAACCGGACAGCAGCTGCTGCTTGGTGCATACTCCGCTCTCAGCCGTCAGGTAAAACTTGGCAACGTAGAACTCTTTACACGTTGCGAGATGCTTGATGTAGTCCTTATCAAGGACGAAAACGGAGAGAACCGTGCCCGTGGTATCATCTACCGTGACCTTGTAACAGGCCAGATCAAACGCTGCTCAGCTCATGCAGTAGTAATAGGTACCGGCGGCTACGGTAACGCATACTTCCTTTCAACAAACGCTATGGGAAGCAACGGTTCTGCAGCCATCCAGTGCTACCGCAAGGGAGCATGGTTTGCAAACCCTGCCTTTGCACAGATTCACCCTACATGTATTCCGGTTCACGGAGACAAGCAGAGCAAGCTTACCCTCATGTCAGAGTCTCTGCGTAACGACGGCCGTATCTGGGTTCCAAAGAAACTTGAAGATGCCAAAGCTCTCCAGGCAGGTACTCTGAATCCGAACGATATTCCTGACGAGGACCGTGATTTCTATCTGGAGCGCCGTTATCCTGCATTCGGAAACCTTGTACCGCGCGATGTTGCCAGCCGTGCAGCAAAAGAACGTTGCGACAAGGGCTATGGTGTAAACAATACAGGTCTTGCCGTGTTCCTTGATTTCAAGTATGCCATCCAGCGTCTTGGAAAGGATGTGGTAGCAGACAAATACGGAAACCTGTTCGATATGTATCAGGAGATTACCGATGTCAATCCGTATGAGAATCCTATGATGATCTTCCCTGCAATCCACTACACAATGGGTGGTATCTGGGTTGACTATGAACTGCAGACATCAATCAAGGGTCTGTTCGCAATAGGTGAATGCAACTTCTCTGACCATGGTGCAAACCGTTTGGGAGCATCTGCCCTTATGCAGGGCTTGGCCGATGGTTACTTTGTTCTTCCATATACAATCCAGAACTACCTGTCAGACCAGATTCAGGTACCACGCTTCAGCACAGATCTTCCTGAATTCAAGGCTGCTGAAGACGGCGTAAAGGAACAGATAGAGAAGATTATGAACATCAAGGGCAAACGCTCTGTTGATTCTATCCATAAGGAACTTGGCCACATAATGTGGGAGTACGTAGGTATGGGCCGTACAAAAGAGTCTCTGGAAACCGCTCTCAAGAAACTGGAAGAGGTAGAGAAGTCTTTCTGGTCAGATCTGTTTGTTCCAGGTCAGGCCGATACACTTAATGTGGAACTTGAAAAGGCATTGCGTCTGCGTGATTTCATAGAGGTAGGCAAGCTGATGGCTTATGACGGTCTCAACCGTGAGGAATCCTGCGGCGGTCACTTCCGTGAGGAGTATCAGACACCAGAGGGCGAGGCATTGCGTCAGGACGATAAGTTCTCTTACGTTGCCTGCTGGGAATATCAGGGTGCCGGCAAAGCTCCTGAACTTCTCAAGGAACCTCTGAACTATGAGTATATCAAGGTACAAACCCGTAACTACAAAAATTAATAATCATGGATAAGAATATAAGTTTTACACTTAAGGTATGGCGTCAGCGCGGACCTAAAGAAAAAGGCCAGTTTGTGTCATATCCAATGAAAGATATCCCAACAGATACATCGTTTCTTGAGATGCTTGACATTCTGAACGAGCAGCTCATCAACAAGGGAGAAGAACCGATAGTATTCGATCATGACTGCCGCGAGGGTATATGCGGTATGTGCTCGCTTTACATCAACGGTCATGCTCACGGCCCTGCTACAGGTGCTACAACATGCCAGCTTTACATGCGCCGTTTCAATGACGGTGATGTCATTACAGTTGAGCCATGGCGCAGTGCAGGATTCCCTATCATCCGCGACCTTATGGTTGACCGCAGTGCATATGACAAGATTATGCAGGCCGGCGGTTACACATCTGTAAACACAGGCGGTGTTCCCGATGCCAACTCCATTCCAATCTCAAAAGAGAAGGCAGACCTTGCAATGGATGCTGCAAGCTGTATTGGTTGCGGTGCATGTGTTGCAGCCTGCAAGAACGGTTCCGCAATGCTGTTCGTATCTGCAAAGGTCAGCCAGCTTGCTCTGCTCCCGCAGGGACAGGTAGAGGCTGCACGCCGTGCAAAGGCTATGATTGCCAAGATGGACGAACTTGGTTTCGGTAACTGCACCAACACCCGTGCGTGCGAGGCTGAATGTCCAAAGTGCGTTTCCATCAGCAATATTGCACGTTTGAACCGCGAGTTCATCTGCGCAAAACTGAAAGACTGATACCACAGTCCCACCAATAAAAAAAGCGCCTCGAAATCCGGGGCGCTTTTTTATTGTATGTATAGATCGTAGTCGCGGTTACCCAGGCCAATCTTCTGAGCCTGCTCCAGGCATGCGCGCCATTCAATCTCGGGATTTGAGTTCTTGAAGTGGTCATGCTGGTCAACAAATCCTGGTGTGTGCAGGTTCCTGTACAGCTGGCCACCAGGCAGAGGCTCGGACTTCATGCAGGCATCAACACAGGCCCAGTCAAGTGCAACAGGATCAAAAGATGCGAACATTCCCAAATCAGGCAGAATAGGAACATCGTTCTCACAATGGCAGTCGCAGTTGGGGGAGATGTCACGTACAACACATACGTGGAAAGATGGTCTGCCGTCAAGAACAGCCTTGGCATATTCTGCCATGCGGCGGCAGAGCAGCTCATTGGCGTTCCATTCTGAGAAACTTACGGCATCGAAATTGCATGCACCTATACAACGTCCGCAACCAACGCAGTTGTCAGTATTGACATTCATTTTCTTTGCTTTCTCGTCAAAAACAAGACCGTTGCTTGCACATGCCTTCTGGCACAGACGGCATCCGCGGCACAAATCGTGGTCAATCTTGGGTTTTCCGTGGTTATGCTGTTCCATCTTGCCTGCGCGCGATGCGCAGCCCATGCCTATGTTTTTGATGGCGCCACCAAAGCCGGCGTTCTCATGTCCCTTGAAATGTGACAGGCTGATAATGACATCGGCATCCATAACGGCGCGTCCAATCTTTGCCTCTTTTATGTATTCACCGCCATTGACCGGCACCAATACATCGTCAGTACCTTTAAGACCGTCTCCAATAATTATTGGACACCCTACGGAAAGCGGAGAGAATCCGTTCTCCCAGGCGCAATACAAGTGGTCCAGAGCATTTCTGCGTGAGCCCACGTACAGCGTGTTGCAGTCAACAAGGAAGGGCTTTCCTCCAAGTTCCTTAACTATATCCACAATGACCTTATCATAGTTTGGACGCAGGAAACCAAGGTTGCCAAGCTCCCCAAAGTGGGTCTTTATGGCAACAAATTTCCCGTTCATGTCTATCTGGTCAATGCCCGATGCCTTGATAAGTTTGTACAATTTTCTTGGAATACCGTCTCCCAGAGCTATTGTGTGGAAGTCAGAAAAATAAACTTTTGACTTGTTCATATGCATTTTGTTATTAATGGTTGTCTGCAAAAATAATCAATTTGGAATATGTATGATTATTTTTTTACATAAGTTGTCTGTGCTGCCAGGAAATTTAATATAAGAATCCGAACATCCAGAGTGGAACATGATTGTCAAACACATATTCTGTGTCATCTTTCACAACATATCCCTCTTTAGCCTCAGATATCTGTTTCTTTCCTTTTGATTGCCCTCCGATTTCAAATGTTCTGCCCTCGATTTCAAAATCCGAAATTGGGGATTCCACAACGTCATATTTTACTTTTGTCCAACAGTAAAAAATAGTTTCTCTGATATTACCGGTCTCGGGTTCTTTACCGGAAAGTACATAGGCAATGTTGGGATTCTGCAGATACAGTTTATCCATCTTGCGTAAAACCGCATCCCCGTTTGCTTTCATTCTCAAGATAGATACCAGCTGTGCGCGCTCAAGATATTCCAGATATTTCGGGAGTTCATCGCGGTCAAGTTCAAGGTCTCGCGCCATCTGTGAATAGTTGATTTTTACGGGCACGCTTTTGGAGATGTAATACATAAGTTTCTTAAGTTTCTGAGTTGCAGCTATAGTCATTTTTGCATACTTCGGTATATCATTTTCGATTGTTGTATTCACTACTTGCCGGAGTCTTGATGGGAATTCTTTCTCAGTAAAGAATGGATAGCAGCCGCTTTTCATATATTCCATGAAATATTTCAAAGGTCTCTCCGGGCCATACGGAAAATCTACTTTTCCTTTCAAAATATCTTCCATTCCGGTGGATTTGAGATTCCACCCGTTACGAATGTTCAGATATTCCCTGAAAGACCATACGGGCATCTGATATTCTATCACACGCCGGCTGAGATCTGTTCCACCTTCTTTCAAATCAAGAATAGAACTTCCCGAATATACCACATTCAGAAGTGGGAGCATATCATACATCATCTTGATTTCACGGCTCCAGTGCTCATATTTGTGAATCTCGTCAATGTATAAATACTTTCCACCTCTGGCGAAAAATGCTTTGGCTGTATCTATCAGACTGTTTGCGCTGAAGTACATGTCATCAGCAGACACATAAAGAGATTCGTTGATATTATCCAACCGTTTAATGTGTTGAAGTATAAGTGTAGATTTGCCTACACCTTTCTGTCCAAGGATACCAATGATTCGAACATTCCAATTTATAGTTTCATGCAGTTCCCTGAAATATTTCATCGGAGTCAGTTCAAGCAACTGATAATACTGTTCATAAAGTTCTTTCATAACATTGCTGTATTATGTCCGCACAAATATAACAAAATTGCCGGAAAGTATCCGCAAAAATCTTTAATTTTATTGGAAAATCAAAAAAGATTCTTAGTTTTTTGATATATTTGACGTCTAACCTGTGAAAAGGTTTGAAAAAAGATGGAAAATAAAGAACTGGAATTTACCAAACTTGTTATTGGGAACAAGAGTACCATTTATTCAGTGTGCTATATGTTCTCCAAAGACAAAGATCAGATTGAGGATCTGTTTCAAGAAGTTCTTATAAGACTCTGGAACGGTTATGATTCTTTCAGGGGTGAGGCCAACATCAAAACTTGGATTTACCGCGTTTGTCTGAATACTTGTCTTGACCAGGAAAGGAAAATGCACAAACAGGGAGAAAGAGTGCCGTTAGGTACTGACATTGACCTGTTTGAGGGAACTGATGACCGCGTACTGCAGACGCGCCAACTCTATTCCCGCATCAACCGTCTGGGATTGGTTGACCGCGGCATCGTCTTGTTATGGCTGGAAGGACTGAGCTATGACGAGATTGCCGCAGTAGTAGGAATTTCAGTCAAGAGTGTGTCTGTCCGCCTTTTTCAAATCAAAAACAAACTTAAAAGTATTAAATTATGAACAATCAGGAATATACAGAATCACAGGAACTTGAGCAGTTACGCATGGAGTATGCAGAAATGAAAGCCAGGTTGGACCGGCAGGAAATTACAAATTCCAACAGGATACATATGTCTATAAATCAAGGCCTTAATTCTATAAGAAATAACAGTTGGATAGGTCTCCCGGTGCTGTTTATAATCTTTGGTGTGTTTTATGTATTGTCAAGGAGCCTGGGGTTAAGACTTCCGTTCTTTATTGTAACTCTTGTGTTTACTGCTGCAATAGTAGTAGGCAATTATATCCGTCTTGGCAGATTGGATTCCGCAGCATTGTCTGCCGGCCCAACACGGCAGTTTATTACTGAGATCAAGCGTCGCCGTGTGCAGCAACTGCGCTGGATTCAGATTATGTTGCCTTTGTTTGTGCTGTGGCTGGGCTATTTTATTCTGGAAGTCATGCATACAGGCCGCCAGGGTATGGATCTGTACATCATTATTTTTTCTCTTTCGGTGGGCGCTGCAACCGGTCTTTTCATATCGTTCCGTACGCATAACCGCATTATTGCATTTTATGACAGTATAATTGTCCAACTGGAATTGTAGGGTGGCGGGGGTTACCCCAACTGATTGGGGTTGGTTTGGGCACCTGGTTGTGGGGGTTCATATATT
>JAKSIP010000029.1 GCA_024398715.1 Bacteroidaceae bacterium | reverse complement strand
TCAGCACTTTTTTTGCACTATTTTTTTACTGAAAACGGAACACCCTGATTTTCAACAAAAACGGTTACTCTGCTGATTCTTCTTCGCCCGGGACAATAAGTTTATAACCCTTTCCGTGAATATTGATGATTTCTACGGTAGGATCATCTTTAAGGTGTTTGCGTAACTTGGTGATATACACATCCATAGAACGGGCATTGAAGTAGTTGTCGTCCACCCAGATTGTCTTCAGGGCATAATCTCTCTGAAGCATTTCGTTTTTGTGAGAGCAGAGCAAAGACAAAAGTTCTGATTCCTTTGTAGTAAGTTTGGTCTGCTTGTTGCCGATTGAAAGGACCTGCTTACGTGTATCAAAAACAAAATTACCGATATTATACACATTGATTTCTTTGATTTTCTTTCCGCGTACACGGCGCAGGATTGCCTCAATACGGAACGTAAGTTCTTCCATTGAGAACGGCTTGGTTATATAATCATCGGCACCTATTTTGAAACCTGAAAGAATATCCTCTTTAAGATTCTTTGCAGTAAGGAACATGATTGGAACAATAGTGTTGATGTTTCTGATGTCCGATGCCAATGTAAAGCCGTCCTTTTTAGGCATCATGACATCCAGAATGCAGACATCGTACTGATTTGCCTGGAAAGCAGCCAATCCTGACTCGCCGTCAGGAAACAGATCAGTATCATAACCCTTTGCCTGAAGATATTCCCTAAGCAGCATTCCCAGGTTTTCGTCATCCTCGCACAATAAAATTTTCAATTTTTCTTCCATATTTTCTTATTTTGTTTTTGTTTTTACACATCAATCATTCCATACTACAGGACGGAAGCGTAATTATAAAATTAGTGCCCTGATTATATTCGCTTTCTGCGTGAATGCTTCCGTTATGTGCCAGAACAACCTTCTTTACGTATGCCAGACCCAAACCGAAACCTTTCACATCGTGACGGTTTCCGGTATGTACACGGTAGAACTTGTCAAATATATTCTTGATATCTTCTTTCTTTATGCCGATGCCGTTATCGGACACAACAATGACAAGATTGTTCCCCTCGTTATGAATAGTTACGGAAAGCTGCAGATTGACGTCGTCTCTTTTATATTTGACGGCATTATCCAGCAAATTGAATATTACGTTTGTAAGGTGCATCTCGTCTCCCATCACAAATGTGTTGTCGGCATTGTCCTGTACAAAATGCAGAGTGCCGTTACAGTTTTCAACCTTCAGTGTGAATATTTTGACAACGCCCTCTATGAGCACTTTCATATCCACCTCTCTCATTTTAAGGTTTGTCTTCTGACGGTCAAACATTGACATCTGAAGAACCTTTTCCACCTGGAAGCGCAAACGCTTGGCCTCGTCATTAATAACGCCGGAGATATGTTTGAACATCGTTGGCGATTTGACAACAGTCTCATCGTTAAGCATTTGGGCTGCAAGAGATATAGTAGAAATAGGAGTCTTGAATTCGTGGGTCATGTTGTTGATAAAATCGTTCTTCACCTCGGTCAGGCGTTTCTGTCTCATTACAAGATAAAGTGTAAAGAGGAATGTAACAATCAGAATGGCTATAAAGGATAAAGACGGAAGGAGAAATCCTACAGGCAAAAGTATATAGTCCTTTAAAGTTGGGAAAAACACATGCAGCGTACCCATGCGGTATGCGTTGTCTCCACCAAACAAGACCTGTTTGAAACTGTTCCTGTTATGATTGGGGTCAAAATCGGAACATCCGCAAGAGCATACCATACGGCCGTTGACATCGGTCACCATATAATGGAACGGAAGTTCAATGCCATTGTATTCCAATTCAGCACTGATATCTTCTATCAACTGATTCTGATTGATTCTTTCACGCAGATTTATGTTGCGTGAACGGTTAAGCATAGTATAGATAACCTCGTCAAGCAAAGCTTTTTGGGAAAGGTAGCGTTTCAACAGCACCTCCTGACGTTCTTTGCTGGCATTGTTGATAGACGGAGACTGCTGATGTTGCTGGGGAGATGACTGGGACATTCCGAGACTTGGGAATGGCGGAATATCTATTCGGAAACCACCGTTTCCGTACAAATAGATGTTCGGGGAGAAAAGTCCATCCTCCTCAAGAGACTGCTGCTGGCGTTCCATCTCTTTCATATCTTCTTCAAGGTATCGTTTAGCCTCGGCAAGTTCCAAATCCCGTGCTACAGAAGACAAAGCTCTGTTCACAGCGGCTTCGAACTGCTGCTGACGCATAGCAACAACACCTTTGATGTATCTCACCTGTAATATTATCAGCATTACAGAAGAGAAACACATGATGATACACAACATCCAGATTGTTCTCTTTCTCATTTCTCAATCAAAAACACTAATGCAGTGTGACAAAAGTAATAAACATTTTTTATAAAACAATTAACATTGCAAAAAAAATTTGAAAATTAACATAAAAACGGCCCGTATCACACATACGAGCCGTCTATAATTAACAGAACAATAAGTACAATTATTCTTCTTCTTTCTGATTGGCTTCAAATTCTTTGATAAGTTCAGTCTGGACATCGGTAGGAACAAGTTCATAACTTGCAAAACTCATGACAAACGAACCGCTACCACCAGTAATTGAACTGAGAGATGTTGAATAGGAAGACATTTCCTTCAATGGAACCTTTGCTTTAAGAATCTGGTATTTTCCTTCGGAATCCATACCCATAATCATACCGCGGCGTCCCTGAAGGTCACTCATCACATCGCCCATATATTCTGACGGAACAAGAACTTCAACATCGTACACCGGTTCAAGAATCTTTGGACCTGCCTCTTTAAACGCCATGCTGAATGCGTTACGTCCAGCAAGAAGGAATGAGATTTCGTTTGAATCAACCGGGTGCATCTTACCATCGTAAACAATAACACGAACGTCTCTGGCGTATGATCCGGTAAGAGGACCCTGTTCCATACGCTGGTTTATACCCTTGAGAATAGCAGGCATAAAACGTGCATCGATAGAACCTCCAACAATACTGTTTACAAACACAAGCTTACCGCCCCACTCCAACGGATATTCATCAACACCCTTGACTGTAACTTTGAATTCCTGGTTTCCGAATTTGAATACTTCCGGAAGCGGTTTTCCTTCCTCGTACGGTTCAACAATAAGATGAACCTCACCAAACTGACCGGCACCACCGGACTGTTTCTTATGACGGTAATCCGCACGGGCTGCCTTTGTAATAGTCTCGCGATAAGGAATTTTGGGTTCATCAAAATTGATTGACAATTTATCAATGTTCTCAATACACCATTTGAAAGTGCGCAGATGGAATTCACCCTGACCGCGAAGAATAACCTGACGCAACTCTTTTGACTGTTCAATGACAAGTGTAGGATCTTCCTCACGCATACGGTTTACAATACTCATCATTTTTTCCATATCAGCCTCGTTTACAGGCTTGATGGCACGTGAATATTTGTAGTTGGGGAATACAATAAAGTTGAACTGGTTATCAGCTCCCTTTGCATTGAGGGTATTGCCTGTTTTGACATCTTTCAGTTTGACTGTACAACCTATATCGCCTGCAACCAGTTGCGGAACCTGTGTACGGTTCTGACCGTTGCTTGCAAATATCTGCGCAATACGCTCTTTTGAACCGCGGTCTCCGTTTACATAATCCTCTCCCTCGTTCAATGTACCGCACATTACCTTGAAATAGGAAACGGCACCGATATGCGGTTCAATGGAAGTCTTGAAGAAGAACAGAGATGTTGCACCGGCAGCATCAAGTTTGACATCGTCACCTTTGCTGTTCTTTACAGGAGCAACTTCTGCAGGAGATGGAGCAATAGAGGCAACCAGATCAAGCAGACCCTGAACACCTACGTTCTTACCGGCTGAAAGGCACAGAACAGGATAAAAACCGTTTGCAACAACACCTTTGTGCAAACCGTCCATAAGTTCATCGGCTGAGAGTTCGCCAGCATCGAAGAATTTATCCATAAGGGACTCGTCATTCTCTGCGGCAGCTTCCATAAGGGCATCGCGCAGACTCTGGGCCTTGCCGGCGAATTCTCCGGAAATATCGGCAGCGGCAGGTTCAGCACCTTCTGCTCCATATGCAAACTGTTTCATTGAGAGCACGTCAACCACGCTGTTGAATGCCGGACCTGCATTTGCAGGGAACTGGACAGGATATGCCTTTACTCCGAGAGTGGAATGGATCTGCTCTATTATATTGTCATATTCACACTTTTCATTATCAACATTGTTGACAACAAAGAATACAGGTTTCTTATATTTCTGAATAAGACGGAAACTGTTGATAGTACCAACTTCAACTCCATACTGGCCGTTCATTACAAGAATGGCAACATCTGCCATATTCAGAGCGGTAACAGCCTGACCTGAAAAATCATCGGAACCAGGGCAATCAAAGAAATTGATTTTCTTTGAGCCGCGCTCAATACTGCAGACAGAAGAATAAACTGAATAGCCATATTCCTGCTCAACGGCAGCTGTATCGCTCACCGTATTTTTGCCGTTAACACTACCGCGACGTTTGATAACACCGCTGTCCAATAAAATACTTTCGGTAAGAGTGGTCTTACCGGAACCCGCACCGCCAACAATAGCGATGTTTCTGATGTCTTGAGTTGAATAATTCTTCATATTGATATTTTTGATTTTTTAGTTAATTATATACAAAAAAAAGCGTTGCCCCGTAACAGGGCAACGCAAATATAAACAAATATTATCAAGTTTCAAATTATTTTTACTCTTTTTCAAGAAACAATTCAACTATTATTGAATTGCTTATGAAAAATTTTTCTTGAGGAACAGATAATTTTCCGTCCGCAAGTACCAGATTTCCGTCCTTGATCTGCGGTTCTGCCATATCAAGCAATTGTGCGGTTGATTCTTTGCCGAATCTGTTTTCAAAATCTACAAGTTCTATGCCGGCGCTTGTTCTCAAAGCCAGCATTACATATTCATTTCTTCGGTCTACAGCATCAAGAATTTCATATTGGCATGGACTATCCGGGACATTGTCTTTCTTATCACATCCAAGACCGGTTCCATAATATGCAATATACTGTTTGAGATTGGAATTGTTGAAGCTTCTGATGTCATATCCGTTATACGAATGGGCTCCTGCACCTATCCCCAAATAAGGCGTTCCGTTCCAGTAATTGCTGTTATGCACAGATTCATGTCCAGGGCGGGCAAAGTTTGATATCTCGTAATGATTGTATCCCGCCAAGGCCATTCTATTGCATATTGTCCGGTACATGGACTGGCACAACTCATCGGAAAGAGCCGAGGCCTGCCCTGTTGAGATCAGTTTTTCCAGACATGTTCCGGGTTCGTAAGACAAGGAATAGACGGATATATGTTCCGGCTCCAGTTCCAACATTCTGTCCAGATCGCCGACAAGCATACCGATGGTTTGTCCCGGAATTCCGAACATGAGATCAAGGCTGAGATTTTCAAACCCGGCCGCACGCAGCCGGTCATAGGCACGTAAAGCTCCGGCAGAATCGTGACGCCGTTTCATAAAGCGCAGAATACTGTCATTGAAAGACTGTACTCCCATACTGACTCTGTTTACAGGCAATTGGGCCAAGCCTTGCACAAAACTGTCCGTTACACTGTCCGGATTTGCCTCAATGGTAAATTCCTGCAGGTTTTCAAGCCCGTATAATTCTGATATTTGACCGCATATACTGTCAAGATTGCAAATATTCAAAACTGACGGGGTTCCGCCACCTATGTAAACGGTACGTAATACGCTGTCAGAGGCATTCAGAGCCGATAATTTACGTGTTTCAAGTTCACGCAACAAAGCATCAACATACGGTCCTCTCAGATCAAGACTTGTAGTAGAATAAAAGTCGCAGTATATGCACCGCGACTTACAAAAAGGTATGTGGATATAAATTCCGGCCAATTACATCATAGATTTTATTACATCCATAACACTCTGCCCTATCCTGTCTGCCTCTTCCATGGAGTGTGCCTCCGAATAAACGCGGATTATAGGTTCGGTGTTACTTTTGCGCAGATGTACCCACTTGTCCGGAAAATCGATTTTGACTCCATCGATATCGTTAATCTGCTGATCCGAATAAATACCTTTCACCTTATTTAATATAGCATCAATATCTGTATCAGGTTTAAGATCTATGCGGTTCTTGGCAATGAAATATGGAGGATAGCTTTCACGCAGTTCGCTTACCTTGATTTGTTTGTGGGCCAAATAACTCAGGAACAGAGCAATACCTACCAATGCATCGCGGCCATAGTGGGATGCGGGATAGATAACACCACCGTTTCCCTCGCCACCTATCACGGCACCTGTCTCTTTCATTTTGGCAACAACATTGACCTCGCCTACGGCAGCGGCGTTATACCCGGCGCCATACTTGACAGTAACATCGCGCAATGCACGTGTGGAACTCAAGTTTGATACGGTATTACCCGGAGTCTTGCTCAAAACATAATCAGCTACTGTAACAAGAGTATATTCTTCTCCGTACATGTGGCCGTTCTCGTCAATGAATGCAAGACGGTCAACATCGGGATCAACAACAAACGCACAATCAAAATTTCCTTGTTTCATAACACTCATTATGGCTCCAAGGTTCTTTTCAAGCGGTTCAGGATTATGCTGGAAATCTCCGGTAGGTTCACAGTAGAGTTTTTCAACATGCTTGACTCCAAGAGCTTCAAGCAACTGAGGAACAATGACACCGCCAACTGAATTCACACCATCAAGCGCAACCTTGAAATTTGCCTTGCGGATAGCTTCAACATCTACCAGTTCCAGGCCGAGAACAGCATCAATATGACGCTTGTCCATTGTATTGTCAGAATAATAATGGCCAAGATTATCTACGGTAGCATAATCGAATTCTTCGGCATCGGCTATACGTAAAACCTCATTTCCATCGGCAGCGCTCAGGAATTCGCCATTACCGTTCAACAGTTTGAGCGCATTCCAATGGCGCGGATTATGGCTGGCCGTAAGAATAAGTCCTCCGTCAGCCTTAAGCATAGTAACTGCAAGTTCTGTTGTAGGGGTCGATGCCAACCCTATATCGGTAACATCAAGTCCCATACCCATAAGTGTTCCGCATACAATCTGGCGCACCATATTGCCGGAAATACGCGCATCGCGTCCTACCACAACCATTTTGGCATCGGGTTTTGAATTCTTAAGCCATGTGGAATATGCTGAAACAAATTTCACAATATCCAAAGGAGTGAGGCCATTACCTGCAGGGCCTCCAATTTCTCCGCGCAAACCGGAGATAGATTTGATCATTGCCATTTTTCAGGAGATATAAATAATTCGTAATATGCCGGATAAACATTTGCAGCAGCTGTTGTTGAACCTTCATTGTGCGGCAGTATCAGTTTGACATGGGCAGCACGGCTGTTGTAAAAACCCGGAGTTGTAAATTCAAATGGAATAAGCCAGCCTGTAGGAACGGAAGCGCCGTACGCATTATACATTACACCGCTGGTAAATGTTGCCGAATAGACGCCCTCGCTCAAAGATATTGTAATGCAATCCGGAACTGATTCATAGATATTGTACAGAATTGTGTCTTTGCTCTGAATGTTGTATTCAACAAAACGGACAGTATAGTTTTTGCGTTCTCCTTCTCTCAAAGTATCGCCCTGTCCCACGTTGATAATCTGCATATAGACATTCTTGTCCGTAAAGCATATGTACTCGTTTTTCATTGAATCGGGATAATTTTCAGGATTAAGCGTATATCCCTTTTCAAGATAATCGGCTATGGAAATGGTAGTAATTCCGTTTTCTCTTATGAAATTGTCAATATTCTCCATTTCACGTTTTTTCTTCTTTGCATAAGTCTCGTCTTTGGAACAGCCGGCAGCAAAGAAACAAAAAGCCAACAGAAAAGCTGAAAGTATATTTTTCAAAGGAAAATTCATAAGTCCTGTTACATAGTCAATTCAACAATTATTCTGCAGTTCCCAGTCCTCAATGGATTTTTCAAAGACCTTTACCGCATGCGCCAAAGTTCCTTCAAGTTCTCCGCCGGCTGCATTTTTATGACCTCCACCGTTAAAGAACTTGGCCATAAACTCATTGCATGGAATATCGCCTACAGAACGGGCTGAGATTTTCTGCTTGTGCAGTTCTTTGTCTTCTCTGATCAGAACAGACATTTTCACGCCAAGTATCTGCAACGGAAGATTGACAAAGCCTTCGGTATCGCCGGGTTGGTAATTGAAACGTTTCATATCCTTGTCGGCAAGGGCAATAAGGGCAACCTGACCGTCCCTATAGAACTGCATGCTTATGCAAAGAGCATAACCCATCAGTCTCATTCGGTCTGCAGAATAACTGTAATTCACCGTTCTATAGATATAATCCTTGTCCACGCCACATGAAAGCAAATCACTTACTATCAAAAAGATATCAGGATTATTGCTGTTGTATGAAAAGCAACCGGTATCGGTCATCATTCCCAGATATATGGATTGTGCAACTTTTCTGTCTATATTTTTATGACTGCCGATAGCGCAGAGAAAATGATAGACAAGCTCACAGGTTGAACTTGCTTGGGGAACAGACAGAACAAGATCGCAGAATTTCTGGGGATTCAAATGATGGTCAATCATTATCTTGTTGCAATATGCGTCTATTATATGAAAATTCAATGCGCCTATTCTGGAGACATCGTTGAAATCAAGGCATATTATGACATCGGCATGGTTGATGATATCCAGTTGTAAAACAGATTCATTGAACACCTCTATTTCCTCCGCACCATCTATTTTCAAAAAATAATCCGGAAAGTCATTTGGAACCATAACTGTAACATTTTTGTTCTTTGACCTGAGATAATGCATCATGGCCAAAGATGCTCCAATAGCGTCTCCATCTGGTGATATATGAGTAATTATCAAGTAGTTATGAGCCCATGACTGCCATTGGACAAAAGGAGCTACCTGATCAGCATGAAAATAGTTTTGAATCATTTCCCATATTTTTTTGCAAAAATAAGCAAAAAGTCCATAACTTTACGGTCAAATAACAAAAATCAAATCTCAATACAGTCATAATATGCTAGTAGCTCCCTCTATATTATCAGCAGATTTCGGCAATCTGCAAAAAGACATTGAAATGATCAACAACAGTCAGGCAGACATGATCCATATTGACATCATGGATGGTGTTTTCGTACCGAATATTTCTGTTGGAATTCCCGTTGTCAAGGCTGTTGCAGAGATTGCAAGGAAGCCCCTTGACGTACATCTGATGATTGTCAATCCTGAAAAATTCATAAATACTTTCAAAGAGCTGGGTGCCACATGGCTCAATGTCCACTACGAGGCCTGCACCCATCTGAACCGCATTGTCCATGAGATTCATGAAGCGGGAATGAAAGCTGCCGTAACACTGAATCCGGCAACACCTGTATGTGTTCTTGAAGAGATTCTTCCCGATCTTGACATGGTATTGCTTATGACTGTCAACCCCGGTTTCGGCGGGCAGAAATTTATTGAAGGGTCTATTTCCAAAGTAAAAAAATTACGTGAATTAATAAAAGCCACCGGATCTCATGCTATCATAGAGGTTGACGGCGGCGTTACCTTAGAGACTGGAAAACGTCTTGCACAAGCAGGCGTAGATGTATTAGTATCTGGAAACACTGTTTTCAAATCACAAGACCCCATTGGGACAATAGGGCTGCTAAAGAAGTTATAAACATTTGTACATATCAGACTCCACTCCTTCTTTCAGGCTGCTTGCACCACTGATTGCGGGAATAATATTGCATAAAATCTGCAACGGGTATGGTATTGCTTTAAGCTGTACTCCGTTTCTTTGGATTGCAACGGCTTTGGTTGCAGCAATATGCATGTGCTACATATTCAACCGGCAGATATTGTTCGGAATTGCGGTAAACATTCTGATTTGCGTAACAGGATTCACATCGGCTCTACATGAATCGTTGGAAAGCGGGTTCATATGGCCGGTTGACCATAACGGCAAATCAGTGCAGAGAGAGTATGTGGCCTTTGTTACAGATTACCCCATACCCAAAGAAAAAAGCAGTATGGTACAGGTTGGCCTGATCCATGAATCCGCAAAGAAATGCGGGTTGCAGCTATATTTTTCCGCACAAGACTCCAGCGTGCTGCAACTGGAGCCGGCCGATACCATACGTTTCACCGCTGCTGTACAGGAACCGCAGCAGTTCACGCCGAAATTCGATTACAAGGCATATCTGGCACGACAGGGCGTATTCGGCACAGCATTCGTTGCAAAGGGCAAATGGAAAATAACCGGCGTCCATACAGACAGGACAAGTGCCGGAATATTATTCAGGAAAGCACGGCATAAACTGGCAGAAGAATATGACACTTGGGGCATCAAAGATAAAGAGCTTGCGGTATTGAAAGCGCTTACCCTTGCAGACAAGACTGCTTTGGACCAGACAATAAAGGACACTTATTCCCGTTCGGGAGCAAGCCACGTCCTTGCCGTATCGGGATTACATGTGGGTATTCTCTATTTTCTTTTGTCTTTACTGATACCTAATATCCGCCGGCCCAAATGGTTGTGCTGGATTAGAGAACTGGCAATTCTGTTATTGTTGTGGTGCTACGCGTGTATGATAGGTTTGCCTTTTTCAATAACACGGTCGCTTATCATGTTCTCCATAATATCTCTGACACGTATTTTTGAAAGGGACAACAACAGTATAAACACGCTATGTTTTGCAGCGGTCATCATTCTGACAGCCAATCCTTCGGCACTGTTCGACTCAGGTCTGCAACTGTCTTTTGCCGCGGTATTTTCAATTTTGTATTTCCAGCCCAAGATTGCATCGCTATGGACACCAAAAAATATTGTAATAAAATATTTTTACGATATCATCACCGTATCTGTTGCAGCACAAACAGGTACGGTTCCGCTCATAATGTATTACTTTGGAGGCATATCTGTACTGTTTCTGCTAACGAACATCATTGTCATTCCTTTGGTTTATGCAGCACTCATGACGGTAATGGCAACATGGATATTGAAATCCATACCATGGCTTGTTTTTGGCGGAGCTGTTTCAAACTTTACCGCACACATGGCAGGCTGGCTGCTGGGCATAGTAAACAGAGTCCTGGAATGGATAAGTGGAATAAGCTGGAATTTCATTGAACTGGAAATAGAAAGACCAAGCATTGTTGTTCTTCTCTACTGTATGCTTTTTGGAACTTGTGTGTGGCTGTGGAACAAAAAAACAAAAGCGCTCATCTTTTCAATGGGCGCCTTAGCTGTTCTGCTTTTAGTCACATTGCCATTCTGGCATAATCTCTAATAAAATCCACTGTCTCAGCCGGGACCTGATCTTTTTCGGTCTTTTGCCGCGCGTCCAACCTGACAGCCTCTTTTACCAATTTTTCAAAAAATAAAAAAGGAGTAGCGTTTTTATCCATAGGCACAACCATTTTAAATTCTGTTTGGTTTTCAGAATATAAAACGCACGCTTTCCGTATTTATTTTATTTATTCGGAATCTTTTTTAAAGTTTACTTTTTCTTGAACAGGTTCTTATCTGAAACTGCTGTATTTGTTGTTATAGAAATCAAAGAATGGCTGTACAGATTCGGATGTAACATTTTCTTTTGTAATGTAGATAGGCTCAATGTACATAGGATTCTTCACATTGGGATTGAATACTGCGTCAATGGCCTGCTTTCCTATTTCAAATGTCTGCTGAGCCATGATTCCTTTTACAACACCGCCCTGAGCCAGATTGTCAAGAAGTGACTCAAATGCATCAAATGAATATACGTTTTTTCCGTTGTCTTTCAGTATATCCAATACTGCATTGGTATGGGCCAGACTACCATTGTAATATACTACATCTGTTACATCGGGACAAGAATCCAACTGGCTTCTTATTGCAGCAGCATCTTCTTCTGATGTTTTCCACAAACCTGTTTCACCTTTCACGTTTGCAAATCCTTTGTACCTGAGTGCGCCGGCATTGCTTGCTGCTGAATAGACAGACAATATACTGTCTGCAGCAGCAGGAACGTTACGTGCCAGAATCTTGCCGGCATCCACATTATCTGTGCCTATGTAGGTACGGTATTTTCCGGCCAGCGGACTTACGGAATCATTCACCGGGGTATCAATTATAATAACCGGAATATTCATTTTCCCTGCAACATCGGCTATGCGCTGCTCTACCTGATGGTTGTTTTCAGAATAGATTGGAACGGCCACAATACCTTTGAAATTGTAGTCCATATTTTCCATGTCGGTTATGGCATCAAGCTGGCTTTGGTAATCGGCATCGCTTACGGTATATCTTACAACAGCGGTCAGATTTTTGGCTGCACATTCCAGAGAGGCAGCAACACCAACCTGTTCCCAATATCCGGGGTCTTTCAATTTTAGGATTACCATAACGGCATCCTGCTTTTCATCATCACTTTGACAACTCACAAATGCCGTAAGCATGAACAATGCCAAACAGGCCGGAACAAACAGATTTCTTTTCATTATTTTATCGTCACTATAGGTTCAATACGCAAAAGTACTAATTATTGCGTTTCAGGAAACGGATGTCAAAGAAAAATTCAAACAGCAGAATTGCGAGCCATACATACATTACGGCAATTTCAACATAATCAGAAACTTTACTTGTAGTGTCTCCTCGGGAAATTGCAAGCATGATTACGCTTATGCCTACACCCGTTAGAATAATAAGGTTGGCAGTCTCTGCAAGCAATGCAAATATTCTGAAACGTATAAGCGATGCCCTGTTCCGCACATAAATCCACCACCCTGCGCACACCAGTACAGCCAATACCGCTATTCTCTGCAGTTCGTAGTTCCAGAACACGGACTTTGGTTTGGTTACGGTTGCAACATAATCCCAATTGTAGTATGTACCTATGTGAGACGGCAGATATTCATAGTTTGTGTAAACCAGATAAGAATCAACAAGTATGGCAATAACAGATAAAGAAACAGCTATTGCCAGACGGTTACGCATACCCTTGCGGTTTCTGCCGGACATTCCTTCAAAAAACTTTGCCAAGCCACGTTCCAAACTTTTGAATATGCCAACAATATCCATTTTGGGTTTTGATATATCACACAAATTTACAATAAAAAATTTTGGAACGCACACAACAAAACACTATTTTTGTAAAGAAAAAGAATATAAACATAATATGAGCAACAAAAAAACACTTTCCAGTTTTCTGCTACTGTCTGTATTCCTGACAGTACAGTCTCAAACAATAGAAACGGATTCTCTGGTTATTGCAATGCAACAGGAGCTCAAATACAGCATGGATCAGCTGAAAGAGAAGCCTGTTCCGGCATATTACATGTCACTCAGACTGAATGACACATACAGTGCAACGGTAAGCAGTAATTTCGGTGTATCAATCACCCAGGAAAGCCGCGAACGCATTCTTACGCCACAGGTCAGAGTAGGTTCACCCGAAATTGACAACTTCAAGTACGAGTGCCAGACAAAAGAGACATCGGGCAACAGCAACGGTATGCAGGGGCTGACTGTTCCTTATACGGACAATGCTATCATGGCAATCAGACAAGGAATCTGGAGCGAAACCATGAAACGCTACAAAACAGCGGTCAGCAACTATAACGCCGCGCTGTCCAAAATGAAGACCAATGCCGACAACGAAGACAAGGCACCATGCTTTGCCCCCGCACCGGTAGAAACGTATTATGAGCAGCCATACCCAGAAGAAGCCTACACCTTTGACTGTGATTACTGGGAAAAACGTTTGGACCGCATTTCGGCCACATTCAAGGAATGCAGTCTGCTTGAAGCTGGAATAGTAAACCTGAGCTACAACGTAGAGCGCATAACAACAGTCACATCGGACGGTTCTGTAGTATCACAAAACCGCAAATCTGTACGTCTTATGCTCCAGGGTCTGTTACGTGCTACAGACGGTATGGTCTGCCAGCTGTATAAAGACTGGTTCTCCTATTCATTGGATGATCTGCCAGACGATGAAACCATCATCGCTGCCGTACGAGATCTGATTGAGCGTCTGCTTGCACTGCGCCAGGCTCCTATTGCCGAACCGTACGCAGGTCCTGCTCTGATGTCAGGTTCCGCCAGCGGCGTATTTTTCCACGAAATTTTCGGGCATCGTCTGGAAGCCCACCGCATGAAAAGCGGCGGTCAGACATTCAAGAAACTGGTAGGACAACCGGTTCTGCCAAAAAGTTTCCAGGTATTTGATGACCCTACATTGGACAATTATGCGGGCACATCGCTTTATGGTCACTATAAATTTGATGACGAAGCTGTCAAGGCACAGCGCGTTACATGTGTGGAAAACGGAGTTCTCAAGAACTTCCTTGTTGACCGCACCCCTATTGACGGATTCCCGGTGAGCAACGGTCACGGACGTGCAAGTGCAGGCTATGACCCGGTATCGCGCCAGTCAAACCTCATCATTGAAAACACCAATCCTTATTCAGAAGAGGAATTGCGCAAGATGTTCATCAAAGCCGTGAAAGATGAAGGAAAAGAGTACGGATATTATTTCCGCACTGCCACAAGCGGTCTTACATACCTTGGAGACGGAGGCTCTATCAACTCTTTCGGTGTTGACCCCGTAGAGGTTTACCGCGTGTATGTTGACGGCCGTCCGGATGAGCTTGTACGCGGAGTAACACTCATAGGTACACCGCTTGCAATGTTCTCAGGTATTGCTGCCGGAGGAGCCACTCCTACAGTCTTCACCGGTCAGTGCGGAGCAGAATCCGGCTGGGTACCTGTAACAGCAATATCGCCTACCATCTTCATATCGAAAGTTGAAACACAGCGTTCTGAGACCGGCTACCAGCTTCCGCCTATACTTGGACGCCCAGAATACAAAAACCTGGACGGCAACGAAAGCGACATCATTTTCAGTGCCCTGCAAGACGAGATGGAACGCACAACAACAAGTTTGAAGGCTGAAGGCCAGGATGCTCCGTTCTATGTTGATTTCAGAATGAATTCGGCAAAGATTTTGAACATCGGTTCAACGTTGGGAGGCCTGTACAACAGCACATATAAGCCAAACCAGCTGACAGCTACAGAAAACATCCTTCTAGGTG
Organism: Bacteroidaceae bacterium; assembly: GCA_024398715.1. Classification (GTDB taxonomy): domain Bacteria; phylum Bacteroidota; class Bacteroidia; order Bacteroidales; family Bacteroidaceae; genus Colenecus. The sequence continues at coordinate 3,692 of JAKSIP010000029.1, read as the reverse complement.
ACTCAATGGTTGTTTCCATGCCTCTTTCCACATCGTTCAGCTGCGGAAACAAAGCAGACTATGATTGCATAAGATATACCTTCTGGCAAGTAAGCGATGCCCTGTATAAAAGCGCAATCGGACAGTACAGCAATAAGTTGAACATTCTCAAGAACAACCCAAAACCTGAGGACGAAGCTTTGCTTCCCGAGCATGTCGTATTACCGGCAGTGGAATACATAGAGCCGAGTGTAAAAGAGACTGGAATTGACCGCAAGCAAATGGAAGAACTTGCCAATACTCTTTCTGCAATCTATCTGGAATACCCCACTCTGTACAACACCAGCGTAACTCTGGACATCCAATATTCAGATGTTTACCATATCAATTCAGAGGGACTCAAGATGCGCACCCCATACATCATGAATTCATTGGAAACAAAAGCATCAGTAAGGACAAATACCGGTGCAGAGATTTCAGAGTATTACGATATTCCTTTTGACTGTTCAGACTACAGCATAGAAAAACTCTCTGCCGAATTACGCGAATTTGCCGATGCCATGATAACAAAAAGCCAGGCAGAAACTGTAAACGAATTCTACCTTGGTCCTATTCTGCTGGAAAAGCAGAGTGTTTCATACTCGTTCAACACTATTGTGAATAATTACGGCATAGCACAAACCACATGGGACATGTACCAATATATGTATGGTTACACACGCGGAGCCTCAATACACGGCGGAATGCTGCTTGGCAAGCGTTTCCTTGATCCAAAACTCAACATTCACCTGTATTCGGATATGGAAAGTTACAACGGTGTGAAACTTGGAGGCAGCTACAAGATTGATTACAACGGAGTAAAGCCGGAATCTGATTTTGTTATGGTAGAGAAAGGTATGCTCAAGAATCTGATTTGCGGACGCGCTGTGGGTATCGGTGCAACAAAACCTACAGGACACTCCATTTTTGATCGGAACAGAATGAGTATTATGCATGTCACATATGAAAAACCTGTTCCACTTTCAAAAATGAAACCAAAGCTCATTGCCGAGGCCAAAAAAGCCGGTCTTGACCACACTTACATGCTGCGTAACATTTCCTACAACTGCTACATTCTTACACGCATCGATGTCAAAACCGGTCAGGAAACAGTAATTCACTCTGCTACCCCAAGTTTTGAAAGACGCGAACTTATGCACGTTATTGCAGCATCAAAAGAGGAATCAATTCAGAGTTACCCATGCAACTCCAACAATTTCCCAACAATGATTGCTCCTGAATCCATGTTGCTTGAGAGTGTGGAGATGAACCTGAAAAAGCCCGATATTGCACAGGAGTTCCAGCTTGTCAACCCTGCTTTGCGCTGATTGGCAGTAGCTTGTACAGTTGGAATTTGGAATTGATTTTGTTTTGAAACAATTGATTGAAAATAATATGAAAGAAGTCAGTTTGGAAATACTGGGACAGAAAAACCAGTTTGATCTTATTGGCAAGGAATGGATGCTGATCACAGCCGGCACCAAAGAGTCATTAAACACCATGACAGCATCTTGGGGCGGTCTTGGTTGGCTTTGGAACCAGCCTGTGGCATTCATTTTTGTCCGCCCCGAAAGATATACCCACAATTTCATTGAGCAGAATGAACACCTTACCCTGTCATTCTACCCGGAGAGTTGCCGGGGTGCACTCCAGATATGCGGCACAAAAAGCGGCCGTGACTGCAACAAAGTCTCCCTGGCAGGTCTTACTCCTGTTGAACTTGAAAACGGTGTTATGACATTTGAACAGGCAACCCTTACCCTTCAATGCCGCAAGCTGTTCAAGACAGATATGCAGGAATGCAATTTCATAGACAAGAGCCTGTTCAAGTGGTACGGCGCCGGCAAAGGCAATCTCCACACCATCTACGTTGTAGCCATCGAGAAGCTCTTTGCCTGAACAAGGAAAAGGTCTCTGCTCGCCAATATTGATAGGATACTTCAATAACAGCATATTAAACATGTCAAATTTCAAAAAATGAAAAAAATCACATTCTCACTTATTGTAGCTCTGGCAGCATTAGTAACACTGCCATCGGCAGCCAGGCCAAAGACAGATGCTTATCTGATGGTTTATTTTTCAGACAGTGACCACTGTCTGCACATGGCAGTAAGTATGGATGGCTACGAATTCACAGCTGTAAATGACAATTATCCCGTCATTGCAGGTGACACTGTTGCAGAACAGAAAGGACTGCGTGACCCATATATCATGCGCGGCCCTGATGGTACATATTACATAGCAGCCACTGACCTTCACATCTTTGCTCAGCGTTATGGTTACAGGACCACACAGTTTGAGCGGGACCAGAATGAATTCGGATGGGGCAACAACAAGAATCTTGCACTGCTCAAATCTAAGGATCTTATTCATTGGGAACACTCACTGGTACGCGTTCAGCAGATGGATGGATTCCATGACATAGGTGCCACATGGGCGCCTGAACTTATCTGGGATGACCAGAAAAAGGCAGTCATGATATACTGGACAATACGCCGCGGAAATGGTGCATGCAAGCTCTACTACGCCTATGCAAATAAGGAATTCACAGGATTTGCCACAGAGCCACAACTTATGTTTGAAAAGACCATAGGCGACCACACAGCACTTGACGGTGATATTGTAAAAGGTAATGATGGCAAATACTACCTGCATTACGCAGAGTATGACGAAGGATTCTCAGGCATAATGGTAGCCGTGAGCGACAATATCAGCGGTCCATATACCTTCCAGCCGGAAATTGTTGACAAAGAGGAAAAGGCAGCAGAGGCTCCAAACTGCTGGAAGCGTTACGGAACCGATACCTACGTTCTTATGTACGACTGCTTTGGTCGCTTTCCAAGCAATTTCGGATTTCTTGAAACAACAGACTTCAAAACCTACACAGACATAGGCCACTTTAACGAGGAAGGTTCAAAAATGAAAGCAACCAACTTCTCAAGCCCAAAACACGGAGCGGTAACCCCAATCACAAAGAAAGAGGCCAAGAAACTTCTTGACTATTGGAATGAGAATCCGGTTCACAACGATCACGGTATGAGACGCTGAAATGCAGCACCGTCCACGGTTCGGTCACTTCAGATTTGCCGGTTTATATTTGGATATATGCGTGTTGGACGCTCACAGTTAGTCTACGCGCTGCGCTGCCTTGCGTCATCGCATTGCTGTGCCTAACTGTTCGTCCCTCCCAAATGTTAGCCTTGCTTTGCTTTGAAAAGCCAGCTTTTCACGCTACGCAATTCTAACCTTCGGGCCCCTCCCGTTCACGTCAAAACGGGTGTTGACGGTCCTCCACTGCATATATCCAAATACAATCAATAATCAGATTCCTAACAGCATTTGAGGATTAGATTTGTTACCTATGCCAATATTTGCTCGGTATTTGCATACGAATGTAGTGCGCAATCTTTATTGACGGTGGCGCCACTTGCAAAAGATATTATAATGTTCCGCCTCCCAACATAATATACAAACCTTCGCAAAAACCCCGCAATTTGCGCAGGGTGGCAACGAAAATCGCTTCAACCTTCGCAAAACAGGCCCAAAACGCGAAGGGTGAAATGCACTTAGCAATGGAACCATCGCCAGAATGGTCTGTGAGCGGGGTACGAACAGCGGCGACAAATCAACCTTCGCAAAAACCCCGCAATTTGCGCAGGGTGGCAACGAAAATC
>JAKSIP010000028.1 GCA_024398715.1 Bacteroidaceae bacterium | reverse complement strand
CCCCTGTGACCCCTGTCGTTGCTGTCGCAACGGTCGCTCCGCTCTACGTCAGCTTTACAGCTGGCCCTTCTTTCGTTTAAGACGGCGGCTGTTGCCGCCACCTTTTAAAAGGTGCGTTCCGCCCCTGTGACCCCTGTCGTTGCTGTCGCAACGGTCGCTCCGCTCCACGTCAGCTTAGCAGCTGGCCCTTCTTATTTTTTGATTATTGCAGTGAGACCCTGGAGAAGATCTGTGTATGTGGTTTGGAAATTGTCTGTGTACCAGGGATCGGCAATGTCGTGGTCCAGAAGCATGCTTACCTTGTCCATGCGTTCCTGTCCCAATATTCCACGTATTAACCGCAAATTCATTCTATCCATAACGTATATGCGGTCAAAACGGTCATAATCTGAGCGGGTAATCTGTCTTGCCCTATGTCCCTGACAGGTTATTCCGTGCAGTGCCAGTTCCGCTCTTGCAGGGGGATATACCGGATTGCCAAGTTCTTCTGTACTTACAGCTGCTGATTCAATTAGCGGGAATTCTTTTTCAAGACAGTTATCCTTTACCATTTTTTTGAACATGTATTCAGCCATTGCGCTGCGGCATATATTTCCGTGACAGACAAATAATATTTTCATTTCCAATAACTTTTATCATATTAATAATTAACGCCATGACGTCATCTTTGAAACAAGCGGTGAATTTCGCAACATTTCAAGGAACATAACTGCGGAACGCTTTTGATATTCATCTGTCAGGCGGTGTGCGCATCCAAGCATTTCATATTTGCCGTTTTCAAAAGGTATTGCAATCAGGTTTGGACGGTAATATGCAGCCAAAGAAGATATTATTGCAACATGATTTGTTCCCTGAACAATGTCCATTATGATGTTTGGGTCATTCAGTTCCATGCGTACGTTCAGTTCTTTGGTATCAATACCTATGAACTGGTCAAATGCTCTACGTGCCTGCAGTCCGCTGCTGGGAAGTATGATGTTCTGCTTTGAAATATCGCACATATTCAATACTTTGCGTTGGGCAAGAGGATGTTCCCTGCGGACAACAACACTAAGTTGTGAGCGGAACAATATTTCAGATTCAATACCGTCATATGCTTTGAAAGGCTTGTATGCAAGTACAATATCAACATTTTTCGCTTGAAGCATTTCCATGAGTTCTGACGCTGTTCTGTACTGCAGATTCAGTTTTACACGCGGGTATTCTTTTATAAATGTTTTTACTGTATCCGTTACCAAACCGCCGAAAGAAGATGTAAGACCAATATTCAGAACACCTCCAATATTGCTGCGCATATCTATCATCCTGTTTCTGCATCTGATTGCAGAATCAATAGTTTCTTTAGCTAATGGAAGCAGTTCTTCACCTGCTTCTGTAAGCTTTACACTATGTGATGAACGTGCCAGAAGCATAACTCCAAATTCGTCTTCCATCTGTTTGATCTGCTGCGAGAGCGTACCTTGTGTTATGAAAAGTTTGCGTGCAGCATCGGAAAAACTCAACGTGGATGCCACGGTAACAAAATATCTTAACTGACGTAGTTCCATAAATGTACCTTATATATAGCGATGCAAATATATTGATAATATCAATAGATACTATTGAAATAAAGTAATAAAATCAATAATAATGATTGTAACTGTCGCATACATTTGCACTGTCATAAGTGTCTTATTTCTCATTAAAGCAAAGGATCCGGCTCATAATGACAGATGGATATAATGGACGTAATTTATTATTAACTATCTTAAACAGTTTGAGTTATGACAACAAAATTTTTCAAATGCACAATTTGTGGCAATGTTATTGTAAAGTTAGTTGACAGTGGTGTGATCCCTGTTTGCTGTGGTAAGGAGATGGTGGAACTGAAACCTGGAACTACCGATGGTAAAGTAGAGTATCACGTACCTGTTTCAGAGTGCGCCGGCAATTCTACCATAAATGTTAAAGTTGGGGAACAACCGCATCCTATGACAAATGAGCATCATATTGAATTCATTTATCTGGAAACTGAGAATGGAGGAATGATTTGTTTTCTTGACCCCACAGGGCAGGCATCGGCTACTTTCTGCGGCTGTAATGACATGGCTGTTGCTGTGTATGCATACTGCAATCTTCATGGATTGTGGAGATCTGATATAGGCTGATCTGATTTCCGTTCCCACACCCGTATGGCAGATTCCGCTCAGAACACGCCGGACTGCTGTACGGGATGCGGGTTGGCGAAATTGAAATATTTTGCTATTTTTGTAGTAGTTTCGCTTAAAAATGTGGAGGAAGGAACGTGAAAAATAGCTTATGTAAGATCATTGCGTGTCTTGTATTTTTGCCGTTGGTGCTGTTGGCTTGTGTTCTGATTTTGCTGACTATACCTTCAGTACAGCAGAAAGTGACATGTGCCGCAGCCCGCATGATTTCAGACAAAACCGGTATTGAGGTTTCTGTAGGCCATTTTTCCGTCAGACCTCCGTTTAATATTCTTCTGGAAAACGTTTTTGCCGGCGATGCGCAGGGCGACACTCTGGCTTATGTAGGGAGCCTTGATATGCGGTTGCGCATTGATGCACTGCCTGATTCTCTCGAGGTTAAAACGCTTGAAACTGAAAATCTGGTTGCCCACACGGCGAATCTGATCCCATCGGTGAAAATTGACGGACGTGTAGGACTGTTGTCTGTCAATGTAGGGTCTTTCGATTTCAACAATATGTCATTCTCTGTTACAAATGCTTCTTTGGACGATGCCGATGTAGTCCTGTCCCTGACAGACAGCGATAGTGACAATGAGGAAGATGACGTTTCCACTAGCGATACAGCTGGTATTGGACCGGTCATAAATGTTGGTGACATTATTCTGCGTAACGTGAATTTTGCAATTGAACCGTTGGGACTTAAGCTTAATGTGGACAAAGTGGGGACAAGCACTTTAGCGGATGTGGGTGGAGAGTGCTATACTGTCCGCAGTATTGATATTGCCGATGCCCGTTTTGCTTACGGTGACTTTGAACTTGCGATAGACAATTTTTCTGCAGATGCTGTTGTGGATCTTCATAATTCTATTATTGCTTCAAACAGACTCATGGCCAAAGTATCTTCTCTGCAGGCAGAAGCAGACTTGCATGAGACCAGATTTGATTTGGAAGAGATGCTTGTCAAAACCAAGGGTACAGGCCGTTTTGAAGAAACTCCTCTCTCTTTGAATGCGGAATATGATATAGACGATGAACTCTTTAAGGCAAAGCTTGAATTTGGAAGTGCTAATCTTGCTGAAATTCTGCAGATGTCTGGAAATGAACTGATTGTGGCCGGATGTATAAATGCATCGGGTTCAGGCATTAATCCAATGGACAGAAAAATGAAAGCGGATGTGGAGGTCTGTCTGGACAGTTGCCGCTGGAACAGTGTAAATGTGTCCGGTATCAATCTCTCTGCAAACCTGAATTCCGGTACCATCAATGGTTCCATTTCTGCTCCTGTATCTTGCAGAGACAGTTCCATGTCTGCACAGTTTATGTTTGACAGCCGTTTTTCTGTCAGCAATTTCATGGACAGATATATGGGCATAGATTTGAATGCATGTCTGACTGATGCTCAAGCCTGCATTTCGTCAGATACTCTGACATCCGACAGTATGAACATTGGTTTCAGGACGGATAGGGAAGAGTGCAGTGCAGTGATAAATATGCCTGGATTTTTTGCTCGAGCTTATGTCCCGGCACATGTTTTGGAAATTCCGTCTCTTGTTCCTTCTTTCCATGGTGGTCCCTATTCGTTGCCAGAACTTGATTCCCTGATTGCTTCCATACCGGATATCGATGCCGATTTGGAAATGACACAGAATAATCCTTTTTGCGGACTGCTTCAGAAACGGGGCTTCAATCTGAATGAATTTACGGCATCTTTGAAATCGTCGGGAAAATCGAGAAAACTTGATGCCATACTCCGGACTCCCGATCTGGATGGAGCCTACAGACTTCCGGCTATAAATGCCGGCCTGACAGCCAATCTGTCTGACAAAAAACTGAATGCCGAATTAGTATTGGATACCCGGGTTAAGGATGGTGTGATGTCTGTAAGGGGAATTGACACTGATGCTGATCTGCGCGCCGTGCTGCTACGTGACGGTGACAATATTGTTGCCGACGGAAATCTGATGCTGGACAATCTTGTTTATGACGGTAAGGATATTGGAGAAATGGATGTTGTCTTCAATATTGTTCCGGACAGTGACAATGCCCGCCATTTTGTTGTCAACGCCAATCTGGACAGTATCCCGGTTGGACTGGCACGGCAGTTTGCTCCTATTCCGGACAGTATCAGCATGCAGGGTTATGTCAATGCCCGTGCCGCAGTATCGGGACTTCCCGATGAAACAAGCCTATTTGCCGGAGTCAAACCTGTTGGCATCACCATGGAATATCTTCCGTACGATGTGATGCTGTCGCTTGGCAATCAGGAAATTACTTTGGAAGACAACCAAGTGGAACTGAACGGACTTTCCATAATAGGTGCAGACAATACATCTCTGATTCTTGACGGCGGTCTTGATCTTAACACTATGCTTCTTGACGTACGCGTGATTTCTGATATTTTTGAACCTGTAAAACTGCCCAAGAATGGCCCTATTCCTGTGTACGGACAGTTGTTTACAGGATTGGACGGCGTAATTTCCGGCCCGGTGGACAGCCTGCTTGCCAATATTGACGTCAGCATTCTGCCGCAGACAGACATTACCTATCCGATAGACCGGAAGAACCTTGCACAGGTCAATCCTTATGGAACGGTCAATGTGAAATTCAATCCAAGTTCGGGACTGTTTCTGGCAGGCCGGGTGAATGTTGACAAGGGAGAACTGTTCTATTCTCCGAAACTGTATCCAATGATGCCATTCCAGATAGACCAGGGCAGTTACATCAGATTCAATGGTGGTGTTGGCGATATGGAATTTGCCGTTTCAGCATCTCAGGGAGCAAAGGCTATGTACAAACCTGTTGGTCAAGTGTCCAGAAATGTTGATTTCATTACCGGAGTCAAAGTGGGAGGCTCGTTGAAGAATATTGACATCGGTTTTTATCTTGAGGCTCCAAAGGACCTGGAAATTCAGAAGGAATTGTCTGAAATGCCACAAGAAGACCGCGAAGGACTTTCCGCTATTCTGCTGGCAACGGGCATGTATGCGTCTGATAGCAATGAAGCCGCTCAGATGGAAGGGTATGCCCTGTCCAGCATAGTGCAGTCAAAACTCAATGCAGCAGTCTCAAACAAGTTGGGAGACAAGTTGGTTCTGGATTTCGGGGTAGCCAAAGGGGAACATGGAAAAGGAATAAAGACTACTGACTACACTCTTAATGTTTCCAAGAATTTCTTTAACGACATGGTCAATGTGAAAGTGGGTGGAAGCGTGTCTGACAATGCCGAGGTCAACAAGAATTCTGACTCGTTTATCAATAACATTTCCGCCGAATTCAAACTGGATTCCATTGGTGCTCTTAGAGCCAGACTGTTCAGCATGAAGGATTATTACAACATTGTGGAAGGCGAACTGGTAAAGAGTGGTGCAGGTATCCTGTATAATAAAACCATTGACCATGAACGTGACAGTCTGGACAGATCCCTTGATCTGGAGATTGAAGCCAATCTGGTGGAAAGAAGCAATAACCAGTTAGGTCCGGATGCAGCGGTGTCTCTTTCCAAAACGAATGTATTTAGCCGTGGAGATGTGCTTACTGCCAGACTCAAAGGTGCGTATTACTGGGATTTGAACCGGAAACAATTGAAAGATCCTTCAAGAAACGATACGTATCTGTATGGTGCGGACCTTTCACTTGCTTTTCCTTATCTGCAACTGGGAGAGAAGGCTCTCAAATATATTGGACAGACCACTTACAGTCTGGGCTATCTGAAAGAGTACATTTCCGGCGACTATGGTATGCACAAACTTTATGGCGGTGTGAATTACAGTCTGAATCAGACAAAGTACATTACCCACAGTTTCTCTCCCTTGTATCTTTCTGTTGTTTTTGCCAATGAAAAATCAGATGAGCTGTCCCAGAATCTTGAATTGGAAGATCTGTTGAATCTTTTTGTGAACAACGAGTTCATTCCTTCCATGAAGTATTCATTCTCCTATAACAATTACCGGGACAAAAACCGTGTTGTTAATACCGCATTGGATTTTCAGGTAAAAGAATCGGCAAACCTTATTTCAGGCATTATGGCAGCCTGCGGTAGAGATTTCAACCAAAGATACAAGAAATTGTTGGGGATTGAATACAATCAGTTTGTGAAATTCCAACTGGAACTGAGAAACAAGTTCAGACTTGGCGAAAAAATGGAACTGGCTACCAGAGCCATAGCAGGATCTGTTTTCTGCTTTGGCAACAGTGTGGGCGCTCCTGTATCCGAGGCTTTTTCAGTAGGCGGTCCCAACAGCATACGTGCATTCTCACCACGTTCTATCGGACCTGGTGATTTCTATAACAATAATTACAGCTTACAGGTTTTCCATAGTGGAGACCTTAAACTTGAGGCCAATGTGGAACTCCGTTTTCCAATCGTGTGGAAACTTTACGGTGCTTTTTTTGTTGATGCCGGAAATGTCTGGAATCAGATGGACCCAAAAGAATATATGACTGATGCAGACATAGATGCTCTTTTGAGTGCTTTCAATCTGACACAAATGTATAACTGCAATCTTAATGCGGATACATTTCTCAATCAGATTGCTCTTGGAACGGGAACCGGAATAAGACTGGATTACGAATCAATAGTAATCCGTCTTGATCTGGGAGTAGCCATCCACGCGCCATACGATACCGGACGGAGCGGATATTACAATATTCCCAACTTCTGGCGTGACGGACTCAGACTGAATTTTGGCATCGGTTATCCATTCTGATTTGCAGAAATTTTGTATGTTTGTAAAAATTGACCGAATACAGATTCTAAAATATAGGAAGAAAATGAAACGTATATTATCAGCCATTGCGGCATTGGCAGTTATGACATCTTGTACTAACCAACAGAAAATCCTGGTGCTTTATTACTCTCAGACAGGCGCAACCAGGACGGTTGCAGAATCAATCAGTACCCAGCTTGGTGCCGATATCTGCAGTTTTGATGTTGAAGAAACCTATGACGGAGACTTTAACCAGACTATAGCACGTTGCCAGCAGGAGCAGGCATCGGGCTTTATCCCCACACTTAAACCTCTCTCTGTAGATGTGGCAGGCTATGATGTAATCTTTCTGGGATATCCCGTCTGGTTCGGCACATACGCACCTGTTGTTGCAGCTTTGGTCAAGAATGAGCAGTTCAAAGGCAAAACTGTTGTCCCGTTCTGCACCTTTGGCAGTGGCGGATTGAATACCAGTTCTGCCGATTTGGAGAAAGCTCTGCCGCATGCAAAAATTGCTCAGGGATATGGCGTGCGTAATGCCCGTGTAGATAAGGCACCTGCTGAGATTGCCCGTTTTCTTGTCCGTAACGGATATTTGAAAGGCGAACCGGTTAACCTGCCGGATTATTCACAGCAGATACCTGTAACAGAAACAGAAACTGCTGTTTTCAATGAAGCCTGCAGTGATTACCAGTTCCCGCTTGGAGTCCCCCAGACATATGGTGCCCGTCCCACTCCGTGGGGTACAGAATATCTGTTCAAGGTTCAGAACGGTACAACCATATATGTTACCGTTACTGAAGGCAAAGCTGAGTTTACGCAGGTTGTAAGATAAAATTTGGACGATTATGAGAAATGTTCTGCAGCTGACAGTTCTGTTTACTGTTATGCTATGCCTGAATCGGCCGGCATTCTGTGCCGGTTTCCAACAGCAGTTCAAACAGGCAGATGAGTATATTGACGAGGATAAACCGCAGAGTGCCGCCAAAATTCTTGAGTCCGTATTGGACAGTAAAAAGGCCAAACCGGTTGAACTACTTGAGGCTGCAGTCAAACTTTCCCGGGTGTATAAGACTTACAAGGAAGATTGTGATAAGGCTGCGCTTGGCATATTCCGGGAACTTGAGAGCAGGTTGTCAGGCCCCTATCTTGCTGTTGATTATGCTCTTATAGCCAATTTCTACAGCAATCGGCTGAAAAATGGCAGATTTGCTGCGAATGGGAATAAAAAAGGTACGCTTGAGGAACCGGGTGCAGATTATACTGAATGGAGCAGACAAACGCTGCAGGATACAATCTGGTATTATCAGTTGAAATCTGTTGAAACTGCGCAGAACGCGTGTCAGAAAACCGATGTCAAGGCATTTGAAAACATACTGCAGGATTATCCGACAGTAATAGGCGATGTATGGCTGGACGACGGGCAGAAGCATGAAAATATAAACCTGGTCAATAATCTTCAGCAGATGCTGGTCTGCAATGCTGTTGAACATGTAATTGTTCAGAACTGGATTGGTAATTTATACGGTACCGGAGCAAAGATGCTGTCAGACAAACGGGTCTGTTCTACGGCAGATGATTTTATAGGCCTGTGTACGGATTATGATGCCAGGACTATGTCTTCCGGAACGCTGTATATGCTGTATCTGCTTACAAGTCAAGCTGCTGGAATGTCTTCTGAAATAAGGGCCGCTATAGATCTGTACAGGATAAAGACACTTTCTTCTGTTCAGGAACCGGCGTTTTATGATAGCGGGCTGATGAACGTTGCAGAGTATTATTCAGAACTGGATGAGCCGCTGGCTGCGGTCTTTTATTATATGCTGGCAGAGCAATGCCGTGAAAGTAACCCCAACCGTTCCGATTCCATTTGTAATGTGGCAATTGACCGTTTTGGAAATTCATTGGGAGGAACAATGTGCGCTGCACTCAGGGACCGTTTGCACAAACCGCTTATTCAGGCAGATTTTGGCAAGGTACTGTATTCGGAATCCGATAACCTGGGTTATATCCTTACGGCCAATGTGGGTCATGTCTATTTTTCTCTGGTTCCCATATCATATCAGACCTTTTCCAAGTATATTGAAAATGTTGGAAGTATCGGTAACCTGAAGGATTTGAAAAAAGGCGGCAATACAGGCATAGACTGGAAAAATGCGTTTGAGTGGGATCTGAAAGTAACGGACAATCCTTCTTTTGAAAAGAAAAAACTTTATTTCAATATTCCGAAAACCGCATATCAGGATAATATATTGATAATAGCCGATAAACCTGAACTGGATGAACAGTCAACTGCTGTTGTCTGTGAACTGACAAGCGGCAAATATGTGGGAGAACTGATGAACGTTTTTGAAAGCGGTATTCCTATTGGTGTTGTTGCCGATATGAACAGTGGCAAGCCTGCAAGCGGGAACAAATACTCTTTTTATTCCACGGAATATTCCAGTCTGTTGAAAAAACGTGTCAACAGGGAACTTTATGCAAGCGGTACTGTGGACAATAAGGGATTTGTACAGATTGACAAACCTGTCAAACCGCTGAAAAACGGGAATTATAATTTCTCCTTTGACAACGGAACGTACTCTTTGGATTATTATTTTTACAATAGCAGTTCGGAAAACAGGGAACGTGACTATTGTGACCTGTATACGGACCGGAAGACATATCGCCCCGGCGATACTGTGCAGGTTTATGCAATTTATGGGCATACCGACAAAAGCGGAAAGTATTCTCTTGTATTAAAAAAGGGCCTGACTGTCGGATTGTATGGCGGAAATGGCAAAATGCTGCAGAGCGTTGAAAGGATAACAGATGAATATGGATCATGCGTGGCATCGTTCGTTTTGCCTGATGATTCCAAACCGGGCACATTCTCTGTCCAGACGCGTGATTCCAATGGAAAATCCACAAATGGTTATGCATATATCAATGTAATTGAATATGTGCAGCCCAAGATGACAGTTACCCTTTCTGCCGATCAACCGTATTATTCATTCGGGAAAACCATTGACGTTACCGGAAAAGCTGCCAGTTACAGCGGTGTCTCTTTGCCCGGAGCAAGGGTCAATTACTATATTGATGCTTATGCAAGAAAATCTTATCCGTACAACAATAATGATTGCCATAGGGTCAAGACAGGAAAAACTGTTGTGGATAGCGATGGCTCTTTCATGATTGGATTTATGCCTGAACTTCCGGACAATCCGTTGAATGTAAATGAAATCCAGTATTGTGTCCATGTAACGGTGGTGGCATCGGACGGAAACAGTGCAGAAAATGAACTGAATGTCATTGTATCACGGAATCCTTTCAGGATAGAAAACAGTAATATGCGTGACGGGTCCGTCTGCAATGGCTCTGTACTTGTACGCTGTGAATTGTTGAATGCTCAGGGAAAGAGATTTGGCGATACATATCAGTATGAGTTGTTCAAGCTTAAAGATCAGGCTCCCAAACTTTCCGATGAAAACGGGTATGATTATTCAAGTCAGACGGGATTGCTGCCCAAGGTCTGTATGGAAAATATTGATGAACTTGAAAAGAAGTTCCCGAATTACGCTTTCTTTGGTGAAAATGATTTTGACAACTGGATTGCAGATACAGTAATTTGTTCCGGTGAAGCCTTGTCACAAATGTCTGTCCCTATTGCGGATAATCTTGAGAATGGTGTTTACAGGCTGATTGTGAAATATACGCAAGACGGAATAACAGTTACAGACAAGACCAATTTTGTCAGTGTGGCTCCGAACAGTGCCAAAGCTGTAGGGAACAGCCTGTTTACCGCTATTCTTGATAAAACCGGATATAAGCCGGGAGAGACAGCGCTGCTGACAGTCCAGTCTCCGTATAAAGACGTTACAGTATATTGTTTCTATGTGAATTCCAGCGGTGTTTACAGGAAAGATACCATAGAACTGTCACAATCTGTACGTACACTTCCTGTTGCCATTCCGGAAAAGGAATCGGACGGCATAAGAATCAGCATGATGGCGGTCAAGGAGAAGATGGGGGAGCATGTGAGCGTAGAAACCAATATCCGTAAGGAACTGATGAATCTGGTTATTGACAAGTTGGATGACAAAATGGAAAGCGGTTCCCCATGCCGTCTTACTCTCCATGTTACCGATTCAAAAGGCAAACCTGCCAAAACAAGAATACTGCTTTCCATGAACGATGCTTCTTTGTATTCTTTCGGGAATAATGATTGGAAACTTCCGTTCAGTAGTGCTGCACAATACGGAACGACACATGTTTTTAGCCCCTGGTTCTCAATTGAAAAATATAGACCGATGTGGCATGTAGAACAGAATATCTGGTCCAAAGGAAGTCTTACGCTGAAAGTAAGTGCATTGAAAGACTATACATATTTTTCTCATGTTGAAGAATCTGAATTTGAGGGCTTAGCTGTTTTAAATGTTGGAGCAATACGCCTGAAGGCACAAGGTTCATTGGCGGGACTTGATATTGTGAAATTGAATGATGTTGCAGAGGAGGGTATAGAGGATGTTTTTGAAAACGCTTCTGTAGTTCGCAGTAATTTTGGCAATACTGCTCTGTTCAAAGTTCTGGATACGGACAAATACGGGTGTCTGAATGTCCCATTCAAGGCTCCGGATCTGCTAACTGAATGGAATATGCAGATTCTTGCCTATAATACAAAATTGGAATGTGACGTTGAGTCAAAACGGACAAAGACATACCGTACGGTAATGATTGAGGCATTGCCCCTTCAGTTTGTAACGCAAGGCGATACTATATTGTTTTCAGCGCGGGTGTCAAATGCATCTGATCATGATGCCGATGCCCAGATATACCTCAGACTGAAAGACGGACTGGGGAACGTTCTTGAATCGGCTCTGCCGGAAGGCTCCATGAAAGAAGTTACAATTCCTGCAACCGGCTCAATCGGCGTTTCGTTTACGGTTGCCGTACCGCAGGATATTCAGAATCTTGATTATACTTTTGTGGTTAACACCGCATGGTGTACAGACGGTGAACATAATGTGCTGCCAGTAAGGTCAAATGTAATCACTCTTACCGAATCTGCAGCATTCTATAACAACGGAAACGAAAATCGCACCTTCCCGGTCAATTTCAGGAATCCGTCACGGGAAACAGTCAGCAGACTGAAACTGGAAGTTACTCCAAGTGCGGTGTGGTGCGTATTGCGGTCTCTGCCCGGACTTACAGATATTGATGCCGTAACCAACCTGTCCTGCTTCTATAATCTGTATGCCGATTTGCTGTATTATTCAATTTTCAATGAGTATCCTGATATCCGGAAAGAGGCCGATGCCGACTCTGTCAGACTATTGGCTGCCAAGTCCGGTTTAAGGCGCAATTTTGACAAGCTGCGTGATGCTGTTGAAGATGATGGCGGTTGGTCCTGGATTGCCGGACGCGAATCTGATTTATACATATCGTTGCAGATAATGAAAGGATTTGCAGATTTGCAACGTTTTGGAGTGCTGAAAAGAAGTCTGGATATCCTGACTCAGGAAGAACTGTATTCCTTAATGGAAAATGCCGTAAAATATCTTGATTCAAAGATGTTGGACGGATATACCAAAGAGCAGGAACAGAAAATCAAGCGTACTTCTGTAGGATATACGGAAATGCTTTATCTGTACACAAGAACAATATGGAATTCTGTTTTTGATATGGATAATAAATATTCAAAGATGTTTGATTATTATCTGAAAGTGGCCCTTAAGCAAAAACGGAATTCATTGAATCTTAGGGAACGTGCATTGCTTGCTTTGACACTTTCTTGGCAGAATGACCGTAAAGCAGCACGCAAATATGCTGAAGGACTTGTAGAACGCAGCCTTTACGAGGATGAATCCGGTCTTTTCTGGCGAGACAATACAGGATGTTCACAAATAGAGCTTCAGGCGCTTGTTATCCAGGCATTGTCCTGCTGCGGATATGGAAAAGAAGCGGAACTAGCTACCAGATGGCTGGTCAAACAAAAACAGGCAACAGCATGGAACAATGCATACGAAACAGCCTATTCCATTGCCGCTCTGCTGGACAACGGAATGATAAGCGTTCCTGAAGGAGAATCTGATGTGACTGTTTCTTTTGATGGCGGGAATATTGCTCCCATCAATATCTCCGGAACAACCGATGCCGTTATGGACCTGGATATTGAAAATGCCTGTGAAATTAAAAACATCAGCGTAGAAAACGGAACCGGTCAAATGTGTTGGGGTGCCCTGTATTGCGAGTATTCCGCCAATGCCGCCAATATTGTGCCATTCGGGCAGGGCCTTTCCATAGAACGCCAATATTACATTGTCAATGAGAAGGAAACCGGCACCAGTCTGTCACGGGTGACGGATCTGAACCGGATTAAGGTTGGAGACAAAGTACTTGTCAGGTTAACAGTAAAATCCGACCGTGTTGCTGATTATGTTGAGATTGCGGATATGCACGCTGCCGGATATATAGTCTCTGACCAGCGTCCCCGTTATGAAATATCTTCCGGATTCAGTTATTATGTAGCTCCGGGAAAAGATGTCTGCAGAATCTATATCAATAGGGTAGAGCGTGGAGAACATATGGTAGAGTACTATCTGACAAAGATAGCAGACGGACAATTTACAGTTGGTCCTGCTACAATTGAGTGTACCATTGCACCTGAATTCCGTGCATGTACATACGGTTCAATAAAGTAGATTCTCAAAGATTGTCAATAATCTGCTTAAGGCATTGGAACGAAGTGTGTGCCGCCTGTTCCCAGAAACTGGTATAGGATTCTTTCTGATCGTTGTCTGAGGTATGAACATCGCTTATTACGCGTATGCTCAGAAACGGTATGTTGAAATGGTGACATACCTGTGCAATTGCTGCAGATTCCATATCGCAGGCAAGGGCATTGGGGTACAGGGACAGCTGGCGCGCATCTTCCTGCTGTGAAATGTAGAACTGGTCTCCGGTGATGATAAGTCCTTTATGTATTGTTGAACCGTTGACGGAAAGGTTGTCTGCCAAACTCAGTAAATGTTTGTCTGCCTGAAAATAGCGCGGACATCCGTCCATTGTAGCAATGTTTCCGGGATCTCCGCACCAGACATCGTGATAGGCGGTTTGTGTTCCTATTACAACATTTCCTACATTGACATTCCTGTTCAGACTGCCGGCCACTCCGCTGTTTATTATGTACTGCGGATGCTCTGACAGGATAAGCTCCGTTGCGGCCATTGCGGCATTTACCTTGCCCATGCCGCTCAGAACAACACCTTTGCCAATGCCTGCCGCGGCAAGGGCACGGACCTCTTTTTGCATTGCTGCGATAATTCCCAGTTTCATCATGCTGCAAAAATACAAAGTATATTTTAATTCTGATAAAAGACAGTTTAAATTCCTGAGACATGCGTAGTATGTGATGACGATCAGAAGTCAAGGTCAAGACAGTATATTGTTTTTTAGGGCGAACGGGGTTCTGCAAAGTTAGAAGAATATTTGAATTGTCAGCAGTGTGTATTAAAGTTTTAAGCCGCAAAATGTTCGCAGTACGTCCAAATCATCGTTATGGACAAATGAATGACAAAAATTGACACACAATGCGTATTCTGAAATCTTTTGTAACTTTGTTCCGGCGAATGAAAAAGTTTTTCAGAATATTTCCTTTCCTTCTTGTCGTCATACTCCTTCTCCCGGCAGTTCGAAGAAGATCCATCCGCAACCCAGCGTGTCTGGGATCTGATAAGTGTGGCTATCGCTATCGATTCTGGCATTATCTCCGAATATAAGGATGTGAGGCTTGATGTTGACGATGTCCCGGATTCGCCCACATATGGAAAGGTTTACGAAACGCAGTCGCCTTCGCGTCAAATCGTTCGCGTTCCTTTACAAATCAATCAGGGCCGGTTCTGGGATATAATCACTTCCCGTCTGTCGAAGTATTAGTGAACGGAGAAGTAATTGGTACGCAAATTCAGCAATTATTCCGGTACATTTATTGCTTTTTAGTACGTCTTCAGTTGTTTCGACGGCGTGAACGAACTCAGTTTCGCGGCCCAACCACCGCCCATATGCACTACGCGCCGCCCCCGGATGAGGCAGCGCGCAGATTTATGGGTATTGTTGAATACAAGTTACTCCGCAAGCACCGCGCGGACAGAGCACCCGAGGCTGCGGCCGTTGATGTCAACGTACTGGTAGCCCGAACCGAAGCACATGTAGTACGGGCTGCCATTAGGCGTGGAAGACCAGTAGTTCCCGTCTTTGCCCTGGTTGAGGACATCGCCGACGAGGCAGAAGCCGGCAGCAGGAAGGAACACGCTGTTGGATGCGTAGGCTCCCTTGCCGGTGAATTTACGGCCACTCTTGCCATTGACAGTTGTCCATACCACATTACAGTTGGAAAGAAGGTTTTCAAACTCTGCCTTTGTCGGCATGCGCCAGTTGCCGCCCCAGAGATTGGTGGCGGTGTCGTCAGCGCCTGTGAGAGGATCGGTACCAGATTTGTATGTAGGACTTTCAACACCTTGCACGTCTTGATTTCCGCCCCAAGTGTAATATTCACCGTAGCTCTCTGCATTGCCGTCAGTAACACCTACATTGTACTCGGCGAACTTAGGACCGTCTGCCCAGAGCTGTATCCAGTTCACGTCAACTTGGCTTCCACCGATTGTTGCCTTGGCGGTGCCAGTGTTGGTCGGAGTCGGAGCAGGAGTGACAGATGCGTCTGTCACGAGGCGGACACTACATCCGAGGGCGCGGCCGCCGCTGTAGTCAGGGTAGACATAGGGGCTATCGAAGAGCACTAAGTACGCGTAGTTGCTGCCGATCGCAGTAGATGACCAATAGTAGCCGTCGTCGCCGACATCGTAGACATCGGAACCATAGCGGAAGCCAGCAGCGGGAAGGAAGACGAGGTTGGCATCGTTCAGTTCAGTTGCTGTGTATGACGTTTTTTTAGCCTGCAGGGTTACATTGTCCGGTGCTATGACATAACCGTTCACTCCGTTTACTGAAGCCAATTTCTTAGAATGGTTATTGAATAAATATGTCCACTCATCTTTGGAGAGAGCATAGTATATAGCCTCACCGCCGTCAACTGAAACCTTATGGCTCTCGTCGCAGAAGAGATAGCCTCCGCTGTTGTTACCTACTGCGGCTTCAACTGTGCTTGACCAAGTGAAATGGGATACGTGAGATGCATCCCAACTGCCTGCGAAACTGTACTGGTTTGCCTCGAAATTGAAAGTTGCCGTCTGTGCATCGCCAACTTTGCCATACCACAGGTTGCCCTGCGAGAAGTAAACCTTCTTATCTGCGCTGACGCTGAACACGCCGGGAAGTGCGCCGGCAGGTGCGCCGGCAGGAAGTCTGACGAGTTGGCATATGGTATTGACTGATGTTGCGGCATCCAAGGAATTAGTTGTGAACTTCTTATCTTTGACTTCATCAGAACCTTGTTCAATCGTCAGGACACGTTCTCCGGTGGCTGTTTCAAGTACAGGAACGGCTATCTGGAACACAGCCTCGCCTTCATCGTTGACCTTGACAGCCGCGAAATATGAGTTGCCCGCTCTGGTGATGGTTCCGTTGGTGTCACCGGATACAGTTGGAGCGGAGGTTCCGGAAAGGGTGAGTTTACACTCTGTATTCACATTGCTCAATGTAGCAGAAGTGATGGCGGTATTTGCCTTTAGACCGGTGCAGTTGACCTTAATTACAGATGTAGCAAACTGGAAAGGAACGACATCGGTGATGGTCGTGCCGGTATATTCCAATGTTGCGTATGCCACGAAGGGAACTGTCGCAGTACTTTGTGCACTCATATCTATTGACAGTTCCGATACTTCCGCTCCCGCTGCCGGTTCCGTCATCAGTGAACTGTGGACAAGGCTGAGGACGCAGGGTGTCGTGGCAGGTGCGCTGATTGTTCCGCCGAGTTTTGCATATCGGTCTTCGTCTGCTTTCTTGTCAAGAGCGGCTGTAAGTTTGCCCAGATATTTGCTGCCGTCAAACACATATACGACATCTCCTGTAGCCCACGCTACGCGGACGTTATTGACAAGGGATGACTTTACACCATCCTGCTGGGTGTATTCGCCCATCAGTCCATTGACACAGATGTCGATTGTTCCTTTGCCTTCTTCGGCCGGATTTGCCGGATCAATTGATTTCTGGCAGGATATGGCTGCTATCACGACGGCTGCCGCACATAAGATTGTTCTGATTGTTGTTTTCAAATTCGTTGATTTTTTCTTAGTTCGTAATTGATTATCGACGATTTCTACTACCAGTTGTCATCGCCTCCTTCATCGCAGCAATGGTAATCTCGTTCGGCTCATCATAGGCAACGGCCATAAGAACCCTCTCAACATAATTATTGAGACTCCTGTTCTCACGGCGGGCTTTCACCCTGAGCCTTTCAAGCAAATCACCGTCCAGACGGAAAGCTGTCTGCTTCTTTTGTGCAGCTGCTGTATTCATATCAAAACGTATAATTTAGTACAAATGTATAACACCTTACTTGCATATACAAACATTACGCTGAATTTTTATACTACAGCAGACGCGGAACTTTGCAGGTGAGCCGAAAATTACGCATATCAACTGTTCATCTGAAAGTGTGGCTATCGCTATCGGTTCTGGGATATAATCACTTCCCGTCTGTCGAAGTATTAGTGAACGGACCTGTAAGCCCTGTCCTTGATGTTCTTCCTCAGGAAGGGCGCATACATCCTTACCTCATAGACGTGCAGGTTGTGCTCGGGCCATCTCGGAGAGCAGCCGGGGAGGACGCTCGGATGGGTGACGAAATCGAAACCGTCTACGAATATCACGTGAGTCTCCGGGTCAACGTGGTTTGTCAGTTCCATACCGTCGTATTTGAATGTTGCAGGGGTGTCATCAGTCTTCCAGTTGACCGGGTTGATGCACCAGCTGGTGCCTGTGCTGAGGTTCCACCAGATGCCTTCCGCTCCGGCGGCAGAATTGAATGCAATGGTGACTCCTTTGTCAAACTCTCCGGTCGCAGGCTCTACGTGGGGGGCTTTCAGGTCGGCGTCGTGTATGCTGTAACCGATCAGATATGCGGCTACCATACGCGAGTATTCCTCGTCTGTCATTATGCCCAGGAGTCCTCTTGCTATCATTGCGCCCTGACTGAATCCGGCAATGATGAACGGGCGTCCGCCGTTGATGTTGTCCATATAGTAATGGAAAATCTTCGAGGCATCAGCCAATGATGTGCCGAAAGCCCTCACGCCTTTTTCTATGTCAACAATGTCGGATATTGCGGAAAAAGTCGCCTGATGGTAATACGGGGCAAAGAAGTTCACGGAATCGGGGCACATCAGGGTCCAGGCGGTTTTGTATTCGTCGGCTATCTTTGCCTTCTGGGCATCCGTAAGGGTGATGTTAAGAAGTTCGTTCCCATCCTTGTCATACTCGGTTTCAATATTCGTTCCGGCGAAGAACAGTACATCGACAAAGTTCTTGTCAAATGGAGTTGCGGTTTCGAACCATTCAGGCCAGGATTGCGTTATTTGCGGCTCGTCTTTCTGGCAGGAAACCAAGGCAGCGATTGCGATGCCATAAACGGCCAGTTTAAATATTCTTTTCATAATTTCCTTTGACGTAATCCGGGACGGCAACTAGTCGGCAAGGGCGGGTCTAACCTCGACCGTGCAAGTTGCCTCGCCCCAAGTGAAGGCTTTTGTCAGACCGACTTCAAACTTCAGCGTTGTCGTACCTTCCTTGACGCCAAGGACAAAAATCGGTCCTGGTATCATTGGCAATGTTGCTTTGGCTATGGTTGTGTCGGCCACCGATACTTTCTGTTTTCCGTCTGACGGCGTACTGACGCGAACCAGTGTAGTGTCTCCGACATATGCAACAACATACTGCTCCATCCGGATATCGGGAGACTTGCGCAATTCCCTTTGGCAGGAGACGAACATTACGGCCATGAGGGACAGGAATATTAACTTCTTCATTTTACTATTATTTTTAGTGGAACTTGTGGAAATCATTTCTTCAACCATAACGGGACGTAAAGGTACTTGACACTTCCGTCCGTGCCAGTCTGTTTCACACAGACCTGTATATATCCGTCCTTCCCATAGTACAGGTCAACAAAGGA
>JAKSIP010000027.1 GCA_024398715.1 Bacteroidaceae bacterium | reverse complement strand
TCAACCTTCGCAAATAGGCGGGAAAATGCGAAGGTTGGCGGCAAAAAGAGGCTCACCCTGCGCAAATATGGGCAAAAACGCGAAGGGTGAAATGAACCTAGCAATGAAACCACCGCCAGACGGGCTTGTGAGCGGGGTACGAACAGAGGCGACAAATCAACCTTCGCAAATATGGCCCAAAACGCGAAGGATGGATTACAGGAAGGCGTATTTAAGGATGAAAAGAGCGGCAAGAATGTATGCACCAATGTTCACATTGCGCCATTTGCCGGAGAAAATGTGAATAAGCACATAGGCTATAACGCCCATCATGAGACCGTCCGATATGCTGCCTGACAAAGGCATCATAATCATGCATACAAATGCCGGAATAGACGTAAGATAATGACCATAGTCAATTTTTCCGGCCTCGGCCATCATCATAACACCCACAATAACCAGTACCGGAGCAGTCGCCTCTGACGGAATGGCAAGGAAAAGCGGAGCGAAAAACATGGCCAGCAGAAAACACAATGCTGTAAAAACCGATGTCAAACCGCTCTTGCCACCGGCATTCACCCCGGATGCGCTTTCAACAAAAGAACTTACGGTAGAAGTTCCCAGGACAGCCCCGACAGTTGTGCCTACGGCATCGGCCAGAAAAGCCTGCTTCATGCGCGGCACATTACCGTCCTTATCCAGCATTCCAGCCTGACTGCTCACACCTATCAGCGTTCCGATAGTATCGAACATATCAAAGAACAACAGAGTAAACACACTGATGAACATATTTCCGGAGAGAATGCTTGACCATTCAAACTTAAAGAACGTGGGTGCAAGACTGGGCGGAGTGTTGACTATCCCGTTCAGATGGGTAACGCCAAGTGGGATTCCAGCAAGAGAGATTACCAGAATGCCTATCATCAGCGCACCGGTAACTCTGCGTACCAGAAGAACGGCACACAGAACAATTCCGGCAAGAGATAGCAGAACGGACGGACTGGTAAAATTGCCCAAAGCAAGCAAAGTCCCGTTACCAGATGTTATGATATTCGCATTACTGAGACCGATATAAGCAATGAACAGACCTATGCCGACAGAAATGGCACGCCGCATCTCAAGCGGTATGGACATCACTATCAGATTTCTCAGGCCGGTAAGAGTAAGCAATATGAAGAGCAGACCCTCTATGAGAACAGCAGTCAGCGCAAACTGCCAAGTCTGTCCCATACCTACTACAACAGTATATGCAAAGAATGCGTTGAGTCCCATTGCCGGAGCCAAAGCAAACGGCAGCTTTGCCAGAAAGGCCATCAACAGCGTAGCAATAATAGAAGACAGGGCCGTTGCTGTAAAGACAGCACCCTGATCCATGCCGGCATCGGCCAGAATCAACGGATTGACGGCCAAAATATACGCCATTGTAAGAAATGTGGTAGCACCACCTACCATCTCTTTTTTCAGACTCATGGTAGCAGAGTCAAATCCTAATATCCCATTCATTTTCATAACTGTTGTGTGTTAGAATCCTTTTGGAGAATGTCCGTTTACAAATATACCTAAAAACCTTAAACGTTTGAGAAATTTTTCAGTACGATGCGGGAAAATCTCCTCCATAAGTCTGGAATACTCGGCAGCAAACTGATTGTCAGGAGTGTACAACTCGCCGGAATATTTTTAAAAGTACTGTCAGACAAAATTGGGCCGTTTTTGCGAAGGTTGATTTGTTGCCTCTTTTCATACCCCGTCCACAAGCCCGTCTGGCGGTGGTTTCATTGCTAAGCTCATTTCATCCTTCGCGTTTTCCCGCCTTTTTGCGAAGGTTGATTTGCAGTCGCTGTTCGTACCCCGTCCACAGACCCGTCTGGCATTGAATTTCAGCACAAAAGAAAAGCCCCAAAGTTGAATAGACTCTGAGGCTTGCAGAATATACTGATAAATATAAGAATCAGTCGCCTAATGCTGTCTTCTGCTCAACAACTGTTTTCTGCTCATAGCAGCTGAACGCATTATCAACAAGCTCCTGCTTTACCGGTGTAGTGAACCAGCTGACAACGGGAACAACCACCAGGCCAAGCAACATGGTCATTGCACCGCAGGCAATAGGGTTCTGCATGAAAGCCGGCAGCCATGATTTGTGCAGCATTACAATAAGCATAAGACCTACACCCATGCCGAAACTTGTCCAGCAGGCAGCCTTTGTAGTACGCTTCCAGTACAGGGCATAAAGGAACGGAGCAAGGAATGCACCTGCAAGCGCACCCCAGCTGATACCCATAAGCTGGGCAATGAAAGTAACCTTGCTCTTATACTGAACCATAGCGATAGCGGCAGAGATAGCCACAAACACTACAATCAGAATGCGGATAATGAGCAACTGCTTGCGGTCATTCATATTTTTCATGAATGTACCTTTAAGAAAGTCAATTGTAAGAGTTGAAGACGATGCCATGACAAGCGATGAAAGCGTACTCATACTTGCCGCAAGCACCAATACCACAACAAGCGCAATCAGAACCGGATTAAGTTCCTCAAGCATTGTTGGAACTATACTGTCATATCCGTCTTTCACAACATCAACCTTGTCAGAGAACAGACGGCCGAAACCGCCAAGGAAATAACTGCCGCCCGCAACAATAATGGCAAAGAAAGTTGAAATCACAGTTCCGCGCTTGATGGCACTCTCATCTTTTATGGCATAGAACTTCTGAACCATCTGCGGCAATCCCCACGTACCGAGCGATGTGAGAATAACCACAAACATCAGGGCCAATGGAGCAGGTCCGAAGAACGATGCAAAAATACCGGGAACAGTGCCATTCTCTACAGTAGCATCCTGCACAGCGGCAAGACCGTTCAAAGACTCCTGAAAACCGCCTCTGGACTTGAGTACGGCAGCAACAACGGCTACAATACCCACCAGCATGATCATACCCTGGATAAAGTCGTTTGTAGCAGCAGCCTTATATCCGCCTGCAGTGACATAAATGGCAGTAATAACAGCCATGACTATGATACATACAATATAATCTATACCGAATGCCATAGTAAACAACCTTGACAGACCGTTGTACAGAGAAGCTGTATAAGGTATCAGGAATACAAATATTATAACACTGGCAACTACCTTCAGGGCGTTGCTGTCAAAACGGCGTCCGAAAAACTGCGGCATGGTTGCAGAATTCAGTTGCTGGCTCATGAGACGCGTACGGCGCCCAAGAATCTTCCATGCCAGCAATGAACCAATAACAGCATTGCCAATACCGATCCATGTGGCGGAAACACCATATTTCCAACCGAACTGGCCGGCAAAACCTATAAAGATCACGGCAGAAAAGTAAGAAGTGCCGAATGTGAATGCGGAAAGCCATGCACCAACACTGCGGCCGCCAAGAACAAAGCCGTTGACATCGGTAGTTTTCTTCTTATAGTGCATACCCACACCTATAAGAAGAGCAAAGTACAGTACAAGAACTGTAATGAGTATAGCAAGTCTCATAATATAATATCAATTGAAATCTTCAACAACAAATTCAGCCCGCGCAGCCTGTTCAAAGAACTTGTCGGTTTCTGACAGACGGAATACCATATAATGTGCATTACCACTGCCAAGGCTGGTTATATACATATAATTAATACTGAATTTCTTTCTTGCAAGTTCATTAAGCACAACAGTAACTTCTTCAAGAGAGTCCAGTTTGTATCCTATAACAACAGATTCAACACAATTGATTCCGTTTGCAAGCAAAACCTGCTGGGCTTTCTGCGAATCGGAAACAAGCATACGCATAAGCGCATAATCTGCCGTATCGGAAAGTGATGCACCGCTTACCGATATTCCGGCATCTTTAAGAATATTGAAAACCTGTGCTGTTGCACCTTCCTTATTTTCCAAAAAAACAGACAGCTGTTTTATTCTTTTAATTGAAAACATAATCTTAAATTTTAACGGTTAATGGTTCTGCCGGTTATCTTTCACACGTACGGCCTTACCTTCAGACTGCGGAATAGAACCCTTGGGCACAAACTTGATACGCGGAGTAATAAGAATCTCATCCTTGATTCTGCGTGACAGTTCCTTATTGAGATTCTGCAGATAAGCATAATCATCAACAAGCTGAACCAATTCAACCTCAAGGGTCATCTCGTCGTTATCACCAATAGTGTCAAGTGTTATCAGATAATCGCTGGTCAGTTCAGGATACTCCATTATTACCTTCTCAATCTGTATAGGATAGATATTGACACCTTTCACAATCATCATATCGTCCGAACGGCCCTGGAAACGGGCAAGGCGCTTATGGGAGCGCCCGCAAGGGCAATCACCCGGAATAATGCGGGTCAGGTCACGTGTACGGTAACGGAACAAAGGCATAGCCTCGCGGTTAAGGGTAGTAAGAACAAGTTCGCCAAGTTCGCCTTCCTTGACCGGTTCAAGAGTCTGGGGGTCAACAATCTCAACAATATAGTTGTCTTCCCAGATATGCATGCCATTCTGTTCCTTGCATTCTATGGCAACACCGGGACCGCACATTTCGCTCATACCGAAATTGTTGTATGCTTTGGCGCCCCATATTTCCTCAATACGCTTGCGCTGTGCCTCGGAATGAGGTTCAGCACCAATAATCAGAGTGTGTATTTTTGTTTCACGTGGATCAACACCGTTTTCATTCAGAACAGCAGCCAAACGTGTAGCATAAGAAGGGATGCAGTGCAGTGCTGTTGTGCCGAAATCCTGAATAAACTTAAGATGACGCAGACTGTTTCCGGCACCGGCTGGAACAGTCAATGCTCCAAGACGTTCTGCAGCATACTGGATACCAAGACCACCGGTAAACATTCCGTAACCGGATGTATTCTGAATAACATCAGTATTGCGCAAACCAATGCAGTACATACTGCGAGCCATGGCATCGGCCCACTGCTCAATATCTTTCTGAGTATGAAGAATCACAGTCGGCTTTCCGGTTGTACCGCTTGAAGAATGCAGACGGACAACCTTGTCCAATGGCACACTTGCAAGTCCGAACGGATAATTGTCACGCAAATCCTGCTTTGTTGTAAAAGGGAACCGGCGTATATCTTCCACACTTTTGATACTCTCTGGAGTTATACCGCGTTCCTTGAAAATAGGTCCGTAAAATGGAGAATTCATTGCAATTTCCACGGTTTTTTTAAGCCGTTCCACCTGCAATGCCTCCAGTTGCTTGCGCGGCATGGTTTCAATTTCTTCTTGCCAAAATTCTTTAGTCATAAGTATTATAGTTTATTACCAATTTACACAAAAAAAGACCTGCTCAGTGGGGCAGGTCTTCAGTTTTCTATATATACACGCTTAAGATTACCCCACCAGTTCAGTGCGATAATAGTAGTAATAATAAGCGTATAAATTCTTAATAAATTTCATTTCTGTTAAAATGACTCACAAAAATATACCTTCTTTTTGTATTAAACAAATCTATTTCAATATATTTCACAATTTGTAAGTCTTGCCAGCCTTTGTATCAAGAGTCTTGAGTTCTCCGTTAACTCTTACGGACAATACCTTTCCGGCAAGAGACTTGATTACAAGATTTGTCACCTTTCCGTCTTTCCAGTCAAGTTCTTCAATCTCAAAGCCTCCGCGGGCATGAAGGCCCTTTACGGAACCCTGCGGTTTCCATACATCAGGAATAGCCGGCAGAATCACAATCTCTCCGGTATGGCTCTGTACAAACATTTCTGCTATACCAGCAGTACAGCCAAAGTTTCCGTCAATCTGGAATGGCGGATGGGCATCGAACAAGTTTGGATATGTACCGCCGCTGCCACCGAATCCACGTCCGCCGGCAGGTTTGATCTGATCTGTTATAAGTTTATAGGCATGGTTGCCGTCAAGAAGTCTTGCCCACAGGCATACTTTCCAGCCCATTGACCAACCTGTCGATTCATCGCCGCGTGCCTCAAGAGAAGTCCTTGCTGCCTTGAACAATGCTGGTGTGTCTTTGGTAATCTGACGACCCGGGTACAGAGCCCACAGGTGAGATACATGACGGTGATTGTCACGTGGATTGTCCCAATCGTCAAACCACTCCTGCAACTGGCCCCAGCGGCCAATTTTCAACGGGCAGAGACGACTCTTGATATTTACAAGAGTATCTATGAATTCTTTACACTCACCCATCATGGAAGCTGCACTGATAGTATTGCCAAACAGGTCTTCAAGCAGTTCGTTATCCATTGCAACACCATAACATGTGGTAAAACCGCCCTTGCGGTCTGTTACGCGAGGCTGGTTTTCAGGTGAATATGAAGGAGAAACCACCAGATATCCGTTTTCAGGCTCCGGCACAAGAAAATCAATAAAGAATTCACACGCGCCTTTCATCAGAGGATATATGTCTTTCAGATAGTCCTTGTCCTGTGTATACAGGTAAGAATCCCACAACTGTTGGCAAAGCCAGGCATTACCCGTAGGCCACATTCCGTTTCCGGCACCGTCAACCACACCGGTAGAACGCCAGATATCCGTATTATGATGCAATGTCCAGCCACGGCATCCATACATCTGGGCACTTTCCACTCCATGTTCTGCCACCTCTTTTGCAAACTTGACAAAAGCCTGGTAGCTTTCCGGCAGATTGCAGATGTCCGATGGCCAGTAATTCATTTCAAGATTGATGTTTGTAGTATATTTTCCGTCCCAGGGAGCTGACAGTGACTGGTTCCAGATACCCTGAAGATTGGCTGCCTGACCACCCGGCTGGGAACTGCAGATAAGCAGATAACGGCCGTATTGGAAATAGAGTTCAACCATCTGCGGATCAAATGTGTTGCGGAACTGGCGCACACGTTCGTCTGTAGGCAGTTTTGCCTGATCATTGGTACCAAGGTCAAGAGAAACACGTGCAAACTGCTTGCGGTAAGTCCCAATATGTGCGGCAAGAGCCTTGTCATAGTTCTTCAATGCATTTTTGGACGCAAGCATATACTTTTCAGCCTCTTGAACGGAATTGGCGGAAACATCTTTGTAATTCACAAAGTTTGTGCCTATTGAAACAAAAATCAGAACCTGGTCAGCACCATCAACACTGATAGTTCCGTCGGACTTGGCCTCAAGAGTACCTCCCTCAGGAACAATCCTGGCAATTCTGGTAAAACGTACCACTCCGGTTATACCTTCATGGTCATTGCAAAGTTGGGATTGGCGCATTTCATTACCCTGCGCTACAACAGGTTCCTGATTGCGGAACGGCGATGTAAGGCTGGCATTGAAACTGATTTTCCCCTTTTCCGATGCCGTCAGACGGATAATGATAAGATTATCGGTAAAAGAAGCGAAAGCCTCGCGCCTGAACTCTACACCACCGGCTTTAAAGGTAGTGGTAGCCAAAGCTCTATTCAAATCCAATTCACGGTAAAGGTCAGTATAATTGCCAACACCTTTGAAATCCAGTTTCAATGACCCGGCTGTCTGATATGGCATTCCGTGAGGTCCCTTGGAAATATACTCGTCACAAAGAGCCTGTGCTTCGCTGTTCCTGTCTTCAAAAAGAAGCCTGCGTATCTCTGCCAGACCTTCTTTGGCACGCGGATTGGTATTGTTGTGCGGACCTCCGCCCCAGATTGTCTCCTCGTTAAGCTGGAATTCCTCGTTTACAGGATTACCGTAAACCATAGCGCCAAGACGGCCGTTGCCAATGGGTAATGCAGCCTCCCACTGAGCCGGGGCTTCATCATACCACAGTATCAAATCACTGTCTGACAAAGCTGAAGCAACATTACACGTTGCCATTGCAGCTGCAAAAAGTAGTGTTTTAGTAAATTTCATATCTGTAAAATTAAGAAGTTATCACTCTACCATGTTTTTGATATAAGGAGGAACAGTCAGGTTTGTGAATCCGTAAAAACGTTCCGCATTCAAACCAAGGAACAAAGCCTTTTCCGTATCTTCAAGCAGATTGCTTTTGAGAACAAAATCGTAAGACATTTTATATGTGACGGCTACCATGGTCCGCGGATAGTCAGAACCCCACATAAGATGGTCCATACCAACCAGATCAGCCGCACGCCTTATTGCTTTCACAGCTCCGGCAAAAGGATAGAATTCCGCGTTGAAAAGCCAGGTAATTCCGCCAGACTCTACCATTACATTCTTATGGCGGGCAAGTTTTATCTGTTCCTCCCAACCATCAACGGTAACCATACCGAAATGTCCGATAGCTATTTTAAGGTCAGGACACTCTGCAATAATCTCTTCCATCTCACCAATCTGGGCTGTTCCCGCTGCAAGATCTATGGAGAGAACCATTCCATTGCGTTCCATGAATCTGAACATTTCCATAGCCTCTTCCGATGTCAGCATCCATGTACGGCCAGGAATGCGCAAACGCTGCGCAGGAATCTTGATTGCCTTGAATCCCTGTCTGTAAAGTTCCTGTGCTTCCTGAAAGAAACCGCTGTCACGGCGCATTTCAACCATTCCGCAGCAGAACAGACGGTCTGAATACTTGTCCTTGACCTGAGACAGATACCTGTTCTGCGAACCGTCAATATATTCCTGGGTTATTACCGCCGCACTTACTCTGGCATAATCCATATTTGCCAGAAAACGTTCGGCAGAATTGAAACCGTCTGTCATATACGCAGGCATCATCTGCCTTATTTCCCCCATGAAATCGGACATTCCGTTGTGCAGGGTCAGGATTCTCTTACCCTCTACAACAGCGTCCTGCCTTTCCCACAAATGAGCGTGGGCATCGATTATTTTCAAATCACACATAGTTAATGCCAATATCATGGCAAAATTAGGAAAAGAAATGAATTATTAACAAAAAAATTTCTATCTTTGTAATCCAAACTTAGTTTTTTGACATAAAAATAACATTACAATGTATTTATTAGGTTATGACATAGGCAGCTCTTCTGTGAAGGCCAGCCTTGTTGACGCCCAGAGCGGCGCATGTGTTGCAACAAGTTTTGCACCAAAGAGTGAGGCACCTATTATGGCTCTCAAACCCGGGTGGGCAGAGCAGAATCCGGAAGATTGGTGGTCCTATCTGAAACAGGCAACCAGCGACATTATGGCTGCTTCAAAAGCAAATCCCAAGGATATTGCCGCTATCGGCATCTCTTACCAGATGCACGGACTTGTCTGCGTTGACAAGAACAAGAAAGTATTGCGTCCCGCAATCATCTGGTGTGATTCGCGTGCAGTACCTTACGGCAACAAGGCTCTGCAGGAGCTTGGCAAAAGCCAGTGCCTTACACATCTTCTGAACGGTCCTGGAAACTTTACTGCCTCAAAACTCGCATGGGTAAAGGAAAACGAACCCGCACTGTTTGAAAAGATTGACCACATAATGCTGCCGGGCGATTATATTGCAATGCGCCTGACCGATGTCATCTCAACTACAATATCGGGTCTGTCAGAAGGTATGTTCTGGGATTTCCAGAATAACCAGCCTGCAAAATTCCTTCTTGACTACTACGGAATTCCACAGAGCATGATTCCTGAAATAAAACCAACATTCTCCGAGCAGGGCCGCGTAACCGAAAAAGCCGCAAAAGAACTTGGTCTTGTAGCAGGAATCCCTGTAACTTACCGCGGCGGAGACCAGCCTAACAACGCTCTTTCACTTAACGTATTCGAACCTGGAGAGATTGCAGCAACAGCAGGAACATCGGGTGTTGTTTATGGTGTGAACGGAGAAATGAGTTACGATCCCAAATCACGTGTAAACACATTTGCACACGTAAACCATACAAAAGACCAGACACGTTTGGGTATTCTTCTGTGCATTAACGGAACAGGTATCCTCAACGCATGGACAAAACGCAATATTGTTCCGGAGGGTCTGAGCTACAACGATATGAACATTCTGGCATCCCAGGCTCCTATCGGTGCTGCCGGCGTTTCTGTACTTCCGTTCGGTAACGGAGCTGAGCGCGTTCTTGAAAACAAAGAGGTAGGTTGCAGTTTCCACGGCATCAACTTCAACATCCACAACCGTTCACACCTGTTGCGTGCTGCCCAGGAAGGCATAGTCTTCTCTTTCATGTACGGTATTGAGATTATGGAAGAAATGGGTATGTCAATCAACAAGATTCACGCAGGAAATGCCAACATGTTCCTGAGCCCGCTGTTCCGCGACACACTTGCAGGCGTATCGGGAGCAACTATCGAGCTTTATGACACAGACGGTTCTATCGGTGCTGCAAAGGGTGCCGGCATGGGCGTAGGTCTGTACAAAGATCACAACGAGGCATTCTCAACCCTTAAGAAGATGAAAGTGATTGAGCCTAAAGCATCTGATATGCCGGCTTACGAAGAGGCTTACAATTTGTGGAAGTCACGCATTTAAGCCAGCATCCATATGAAAAAGATCTTATTGATTGCACTTTCATGCCTGTTGGTCTGCCCTATGTTTGTAGAGGCAAAGGCAAAGGTGAAAAGTTACAAGAAAGGTGTGGTTCAGACCGGCAAATACAGAAACTATCTTGCTGAACTGGGTTATTCCCAGGAAGAGATTGACAAAAAGATTGCCGACACTTACTATGAGATTTTCGAGAGCGAGCGCCGTGCATACCAGAATGTAGGAGACTCTATGGGTTACGTTTCCGATGTCAAAAACATTGATGTCCGCACCGAAGGCCAGTCATACGGCATGATGGTAGCCGTCCAAATGGACAAGCAGGACATTTTTGACCGCATCTGGCGTTGGACAAAAGAGTACATGATGGTAAAGGACGGTCCGCGCAAAGGACTGATTGATTGGAGTATCAATCCCGATGGTGTAAACCGCCGCGCACGCGGAAGCGCCAGTGACGGCGAATTCTATTTTGTAACAGACCTGTTGCTGGCATCACGCCGCTGGGGCAATGACGGTAGCATCAACTACCTTAAAGAAGCCCAGACCCTGCTTGACGATCTGTTCTCAAAAGACGGTTCCAACGGTGTCACCAACATTATCAATATGGAGTACAAGCTTATCAACTTCTGCCCCGACACCAGGTCCAACCAGTGGACAGACCCGTCATACCATCTGCCAGCATTCTATGAGATATGGGCAGAGACAGCACAGGACGGCCGTGAGGAATTTTACCGCGAATGCGCTGAGAACAGCCGCCAGTTCCTTCACAAGGCCTGCAACGAACAGACAGGTATCTGTCCGGACCAGTGCCAGTTTGACGGAACCCCCAACCGCGGTTCAGAATTCCACTACGATTCATGGCGTACACCTATGAACATTGCCATGGACTATTACTGGTATCACAAAGATGCCAAATGGCAGAAAGAGTTTGCAGACAAGTTCCAGAGAACCATGGCAAGCCAGGGTATCAAGGAGTTTGTTGACCAGTACTCTCTTGACGGAGGCAAACCGGCTTGGGTTATGAGTGCAGGCATGGGCAAGTACAGAGCCACCAAACTGCGTCACTCGATAGGACTTGTAGCAACAACGGCATCGCTCAGTCTGGTAACAGACAACGAGTACAGCCGCGATTTGGTTCATCATCTTATGGAAATGAAGCTTGAACCTTACGAGGACGGTTACTACGATGTTTACTACGACGGACTTGTTACCCTGTTCTCACTGCTCCACTTGAGCGGCAACTACCGCATGGACTGGTAAACGCAAGAAAACCACAATAAAAAATGGCAGCCTCAGATGTGAAGCTGCCATTTTTATTATCAACTCTCCCAATCAATCAGAAGAAGGTATAAAGCAAAGAGAATATAGGTCTGTGGTTGGTAACAGTGTGGGTGTCAGAAACCGTAGCATCTGAGTTGAAGGAACCATAATCAACCATGGTACATTCATATTCAAGCGCAAATGTAAGATTCTTTACGGTATAGGCAACATGCGGAGCAACACGGAAAGATTTGTCAATGGCCCCTCCGGTCATATACACCCGTTCGGTATCCAATATTGACTTTCCGTCCTTAAGGCCAAGGTTCTTGTGCATACCGGCCATAACGCCTACCTTCCATTTTGTACCATATTTGAAATATACCCATGAATCAAGGCTGCGCACCGGAGTATAGGTATATGAACCGTCGCTGCGTGTTCCGGTTGCAGCATATCCTGACATTGAACCGAAACGGGACATATCTGCACCATAACTTGCTGCTGCCTTTGCAGTGAATTTATCTGATTTATACCATATGCGCAACATTCCAACCAGAGATTCCGAATACTCTTTTGAAAGTTTGACGCCGGTCGCATTTGGAGTTCTTGGAGAAATCTTTACATAATCACCACCAATGCCTACATGGAAATTGTTCCAGTTACCTTCTGCAAGAAGCATGAACTCCGGTATTCCGCTATAACGCTGATACAGCGGGGAACGTCCGTTAGGTCCCATTGATGCATGGGTAAGCTGGTACATCAAAGCGCCGGTAAGGACATAACTGTTCTTGTCACCGAAAGAATATGCGTACTTGATCATCGGAGAACGGTTATTCAATGCGTACGGAGTACCAAGATTGATATTGTTTGTCTCCGGATAGACCTCTGTCATAGGATGCCAAGCCTGTCCAAGTGTAAGGTTGCTCTTTTCCCAGTCAAAACGCAGATATGCCTGACGTATAGTAAAAAGGAAAGATGTACCGCTTCCACCGGAAAAATCAGCCTCCAAAACACCGTTGGTCTTTGCGCCAAAAATGTCCGGTCCGTAGAACTGGGCACCAAGACGTGATGCAATGGCAAAATAGCCCGCCCTGCTGCATTCATTCAAATCATTACCGTTTACATCAAGAAGACGGTCTTTTGGGAATAGGTAGAACAAGCCCTCGGAACCTTCATAACTTTCACGGTTCTGATAATAGAATTGCGTACTGATAAAGCCATAAAAATCAGCAGTAACAGACCTGGCTGAACTGACTGCAGGAATAACAGCCAAACTTACAAATAGGGACAAGGCCCAACTTTTAATAGTTTTCATCATTTGAAAATTCGTTTTTCCACTCTGGAAATATTGTCTTTATATATATACTTCACCATATTCACACCTGCAAAAGGAGTATCTGACTCAACACCGTCCGTAGAAATGTAAACAACCTGCTCAGGTTCTCCAAGATTATCGTCTGCAACCCGGTGGGCACCGTTGGTAATCATGGCATTTGGAGTTACAACAATCTTTGAGATCTCCGTACCGATGGGCAATGTAAGAATATAATTCTGGTCATCGGAGTAAACCGTAGTTGTTTTGCCGGACCTTGTTGTTTCTATTTTCCAACGGGAAACCAGTTTTGAACCGTCTGCCGATGTCCCTCTGATAACATAACTTCTGCCTGCATAGAAATGACCCTGGAATTTATGGGTTGACAAAGAGATATCGTTAATGGTAATATCATAATCCGCTGCAGAGGTAATATTGTTGATTTCAGCCTCGACAGGATTTCCAAGGTTAAAATATTTTCTCAAGCTGCCGGTTCTTGAATCTTTTGTCTGCCACATAAACTTGTAACGCTGTGTAGCATAAGACTCCATATTGTTCCATTCACTCTGGTTATAACCGTTATGATACACGGCCTGATGGAATACAGCCTCTGATTTGATAGGCTCAGTTATGTCCCTTATAGTCTGAATAATATTCCTGTCAGTAAGGAAATCACCCATGAATACGGTAAAACGGTCAATGAACATATCACGAATCTCATCGTCCTGCATCATATTGCGGAAAAGTCTGGTTGCATACTCGCTGTTGGCACCGTAAACGTCCTCGTCAAAATAGCCGGGTCCGCGCAATATCCATGTAAAGTAATCATGATCAGTTGGACGGCCTCCGTACAGATTGAAACCGAAATCAGTATCCTTTACAATAAGTCTCCAGCGCCCTCCTTCTGCCTGAGGTCTCCATAACACATAGTTATTTCCAGGGAAGTCCTGCAGAGAATAAAAACAGGCCATAACCATAACATTCAGGTACTCCTCAACATCAAGCCACTGCGAATACTCGTCATAAGTATGTCCCGGTTCACTGTAGAATGCCTCAAAGTCAAGAAAATTCATGGCAGTACCCTCTTTTACAACATAATTCTCCAGAAGGTCTATATCTTCAAGGCCACTGTAGTGTGCCCACACATAATTCTCGTTGGCTTGCGGACGTGCATTCATCATTCCTCTGTACTCACCGTTCAGATAGAAAATGACCGGTTGGAAGTCCTGCCAGTCCATATCGCAATAGGGACCGAACGAACATTGTATTACACCGTCTCTGATATTGGAATATCCAAAGTCATTTCCGGAATTTCTCAGCATAAGTGTTTTGTTGTACGTTGATGGGTTACGTTTCCATATGGGAGTATAGAAATAATCCTCAGAACCGAAACGGTCTTTTGCATATATTGCCAACGGTTTCTGTTCAAAGCTTCTGGACCAGGCTCCGGCACAGCGCATCTCGGCAAGCTGGCTGATAGTGGATACGGAACTTGCACTCTTCCACAAAGTGATATGAACCGGACGGCGCCAGTTATGTCTGAATTCCGAACTGGTTGCACGTGAATCATTGTTGGCAAAAATACCTATCTGGCGGTCATTCAGATAAGCATCGTCGCAATAGAGAGAAACTACAGGAATATTTATGTCACGGCCATGATACAAGACCTGATCCACTCTGGTCTGGGACGGCACCCAGCCCTCACAGAACGTTTTACTCTTAATTAGTGTGTTCTTTCTTATCCAGACAGGATTTTTACTGTCATACAACGGGCTTTCTTCTGTAGGTTCAGATCCGTCCAGCGTATAACGTATCTCAAGTTTGTTCTTGTCTGCAAGGGAATTGGCTCTTGCATTTGTAGTAAAGAACAACTTGTAGCAATTGGAAATGTCTCCATCCGGCTGATTCTCGGCAGGACATGGTATTTTGGAGAGGACATTAAGCTCTGAACCACCCGGAGGTGCCAGAATGCCCAACGCAAATTTGCCGTTGTTGGCAGAACCCTGAGTAGGTTCAAGTTCCATACCCCACTCTTCATTTCCGTCAGTTTTTCT
Organism: Bacteroidaceae bacterium; assembly: GCA_024398715.1. Lineage (GTDB taxonomy): Bacteria > Bacteroidota > Bacteroidia > Bacteroidales > Bacteroidaceae > Colenecus. Next base: position 6,478 of record JAKSIP010000027.1, on the reverse strand, counting down.
GCCGAAAGCAACGCCATAAGAAGGCATCGGATCATAATGGATTGAGTCTACCATTGCTCCGGTTGCATCGAAAAGATACAGAGAGCCGTCTGTAGGGACATCCAGTCTGAAATCGGTATGGATCTCAGTTTTGCCGTTAACGGAAACAACGTTCTCGTTATCAGGATATATTACAAGATAAGATTTGGGCTTGATTGTACAATCAGGCAGGACAAAACCCTTCTTGAACTTTTTGCTTTCTCCTATACGGAAATCTTTTATGTTGACAGAAGTGGAACCTGGGTTGTAAAGTTCAACCCACCCGTCTGGAATCTCCATCAACAAATCAACCGGCGCATAGACCTGAGACTGCATAAATTCGTTGATATACAGGACGTGAGTCAGATCTTGAGCGTTAACCGAAATGGCATCAATAGTTAAAACAGTTGATATTAAGAAAAATACACGTAACGTTTTCTTTCTCATAACACAGAAATAAATTGCGCGAATTTACACAAAAAAAGCCAAAAACCAATGAATTACACCAGTTTTTGGCTTTAAGATTTTAGTATATGTTATTTCTGAGGAATCGAGAAAGGATTGAAAGGTCCGGATTGCGGCACACTACTGTCCTGAGGCATATGCCAGGCATTGCGGAAATTACTGTTCCAACGGCGTCTTTCATTGGTCATATTGTTCCAGCGTTCCTGATTCTGTTTCTGCTGTTCGGCCATACGTATCTGGAATTCTTTAAATTCCTCGGGATGCTGTTGCCAGTATTCACGCTGTTTCTGGAAACGTTCCTGCTCCTGCGGATTGTTTTTGAACCATTCATGGATATCCTGGTAATTGGGAGCAACAAAAACATTCTGTTTGGGAGAGAAAGGTATTCCGCCATGCTGCATATTGAAGCCCATCATTCCGTATGCTCCAAGATTGCGGCGGAAATCACGCTGTGATTCCTGAGACCAGCGGTTCCACAATTTCTGGTTCAGTTCCAGCTGAGCCTGACCTATTTTCTGGCGTGTTGCTTCCGAAATGTTCTTTTCAAGTTTGGAAAGATATTCGCTGTTTATCTTTTCCCATTTTTCAAAATATTCCTTGGAAGGCTTGGCCGGTGCAAAAGGCATATATGAATTTCTCACATCCGATAATTCTTCATATTCATGTTTCTGCACCGACATATTAGACTCATTCAAATCAAAGAGTTCTTTCTGGTAAGCAATATAAATCTTTGAAAACTTACTGTACTCTTTCTTTGTAAGCTGAGCCTTCTCCATTATGAATTTAAGCTGGGCATAAATCATTCTCTCCTGTCTTTCCTGAGAAGGCTGGGCATTAAGCACCATACCTGCAGAAAGGAGAACAAAAGACAATATGGACAAAAATCTTTTCAAGCGTTTTACTGTTTAGTCAGCATAATAATTATTCATCATGGAATAAAGACCGATTTCATCGGCAGACATAGTCTGGAAAATATCGTCCACACTCTGACACTGTGAAATCATCTCATAACTGGGGATATTGTTTCTTGAAACCATAGGGATAACAAGAATCAAAGCCACAGCGGCAGCGCTTACAGCAGAACTCCAAATAAAACGGATACGTTTTTTTGCAGCCATACGCTCACGCGCCTGTTCCTGTGCAATCTTTTCAACAATACGCCCGGTAAAATCTTCCATAAAATTTTCCGGCATCCTGTAGGGCAATTCAAACCCGATTTCTTCAAAATCTTTCATAACGAATGATCTGTTATATATTGTTTTATCTTGTTTACCGCATAATGGTAATTGGTTTTCAATGTGTTTACGCTATCTCCAAGAATATTGTGGATATCCTCATAACTTTTCTCCTCGTAATAGCGAAGGTTAAAAACCGCTTTCTGTTTGGCAGGTAACATTGTTATTGCCTCCTGCATCAGAATAATAGCCTCATCCATATCGGCATCGGCATCGGCCCTTACACTGTCTTTCAGGGAATCTCCCAAATCATCAACAGATGTAGAATAGCCGTTTGCCTTTTTCCTCAAAGTCTTGATGCACTCATTCTGGGCAATTTTCAACAGCCAGGTGGAAAGAGCAAAATCTCTGTTGTAGGTAGTGCGGTATTTGTAGACATTTATCATTGTTTCCTGCAGAGTATCTTCCGCATCGCAATGTTCTACAACCATTCTTCTTATAAACCAATACAGCTTTTCACCGTATTTTTTCATAAGCAGCCGCACTCCCTGTTCAACCGTCTGATCATCGAGCAGCATATCAACAATACCGTCATCACTGATAACCGGTTGATTTTCTGTCATCTTTGCGCCGTCTGTTTTATTACCTGACATTCCTTATATAACAGCAACAGTCAAAAGTTAAATAAATTGCCGGCGAATTATTTTTCAACCATCAGCAGACCGCCGTTGTTAGGTATTGAAACCTTAACCTGACGTTTCTTGTTCAATTTGAGAGCAGAAACTGAGCCGTTCAGCTGTTCATCGTCCTGATAAATGTCAAAATCTGCACCGCAACCCAGTTCCGAAAGAGAAATTGTCAGGCTAACTGTTTCCTTTGAGGCATTCTCACCGCAGATATACCATTTGCCTGTTTCTGCACTCTTGCGTGCAAGAATTGCATATTTGCCAGGATAGCCGGCAATGAATCTGGTGTCTGACCAGGTGACAGGAACTGTCTTGAGGAAGTCAATTGCCCAAGCCGGGGCATCTGTCAGATTGTTCGGAGCGATTGCAATGTGCTGGATTCTGCTCTGGAACAGAACTGCTGTAGAAAGAGCATAAACATCGCTGGTTACACGGTGGTTGCCGCGGTTATTGTTACGGTTGTAGAATTTGTTCAGTGCACTGCCGCCAAAGTCCATGCTTGCCACAGTATTGCGGATAAACGGATGGAGAGCTGCATTCACAGCCTCAATATCGCAGGCATACTGACCGAATGAGAGGTTCTCGCTTGCACGTACAGCCTCGGCGCTTGCAAAGTTGGGATACATGCGTTCCCAACCGCGCGGAAGAGTACAACCGTGGAATACCAGCATAAGACCGTAACGGTTGGCATCGTACAGAATCTCTTCGTAGAGCTGCATGGTGGTCTGCTTGTCACCGCCCCAGAAATCTACCTTCAAGCCCTTAACACCTATTTTCTGCAGCCACTGCATCTCTCTGTTGCGGGCTATGATATTGTCCAAAGCACCGCGCGGGCCCTGTGGAGCATCGTTCCAGTAACCGTTTGAGTTATACCAGAGAAGTACACCCACATTCTTTGAAGTTGCATATTTGACCAGTTCCTCCATCTTGTCGTAACCGATTATGGTATGCCAGTTGGCATCGATAAGAATGTACTCCCAGCCCATTGTGGCAGCCATGTCGATATAATCCTTCTCCTCTTCAAAGGTACCGCTGTCATTCATATAGATAATCCAGCTCCAGACTGCACGGCCTGCCTTATACTCCTGCGATGCCTCGTATAGAGGTTTTACAACATCCCATGCAACAGTGGTCTCTGCAATAGGTTTGAGAGTCTCGCCAACAGTGATTGTACGCCATGGAGTTGCACCAGGCTCTGAAACGCCGTTCCAAGGGTTCTTGTCCGGAAGAACAATGCCTGGAGCGGATGTGCCGTTACCGTTGTTCTCCTCGGGGAACGGGAACGCAATTGTATAGAGATTACCTTCACAGTTGAGACGGCTGCCGCAATAGTTGCTGCCTACACCTGTTTCTGATACCAGTACCCAACCGTCAGCTGTATGGAACAGACCGGGGAACACCCAACCAAGACCGCCGGCATTGTCACCCATAGGAGCGTCCAGATTATAATCTGTCTCATAGCTCGGAGCTGTGCGGGCAAAACCGGTCAGCGGGCGCATCTGCGGACAAAGGAATGTTGTTGTTCCTTCCGGGAAACGGAAACCGGTCATTTCCTCATTGATAACGCAGCACTGCGTAGGATTGCTGCCTCCCTGAGGCTGTGCTACAATATATTTGAAAGCGATATCGTTGTTGCTGACATTGAAAACAACGCTGAATACCAGACGGTTGTTTTTTGTCTGGACACCGCGGCGGTTCACTGTCTCCTCTTTCCAGAAATCGAATTTAGCCTGGTTGGCCTTGTAAACAACATGATTCTTTTTGATATTGGGAAGAGAATATTCATCTTCAACTACACTTGTTTCAACCTCTTCCTTCAATGTAAGGTTCCCGCTGAAATCGCCGATATTGGTTTTCAGACCTAAAGGCGATGCCATCAGATACTCTTTCCCGTTAAGTTTCACACTATACGAAGCGCTGCCGTCGGCATCGCTTACGGTTACAACCAACTTTCCGTCAGGACTGGCTACCTGCTTTTCTGTGGCATTGGCAGAAGAAACGCCCAACACCAGTAATGCTGCGAATAATATCTTTTTCATTTTTATTTAAGTTTTGTCTGATTAATAAACTGACTGGCGGAAGTAATCAAAGTCTGCCCAACCTCCAGTCTGTGTTGTTGAATAGTTGTAAAGTCCTGTACGGTAACCTGTAAAGTAGCTTAAATCAAAGCTCATCTGCAGAGACTGCTCCGGCTCTGTCCAGTTCTTTCCGTCAAATGAGTAGCTCATGAATGCCTTGTCCGGTCCGCAAGTATCGCCGGCCTGCGGAGTAAAGACATAACGTATTTTCAGATACACTTTATTTCCCGTCATAGGAACACGGACAATCTCGTTTACCGGAGACTGCGGGGCAGCCTGCGGCTGACGGCCGTAACCGCCACGGCGGACAGGACGTACAATCTGGCCTACCAGCTCTTTTGTGCCGTCCTCAGCAACCTCAACACCTATTGTAAGGTAGTTGTTCTGGAAAGCGACAATACCTGCACGGTCACCCGGTTTCATTCCGCTTGCATCAAGAAGCACCTCTGATGTTGAACGGGGACCTACACAGCGCTGTGTAAGTGTATTGCGTGCGGTCATTACGTTATCTGTAACATAGCCTGATTTGAGACGCAGCCAGCCCTTACGCTCTGTAACGGACCACAGTGAATTGTCAGGTTTGTGGTTCCACTGCCATACAAGCTGCAGTTCGTCCTTCTTGTATTTGAATTCATCGCTGGCCCATACATAATCCTTACCCTGTGCAGGAAGATTTACAACACACTCCTCTACAGGTTTCGTATTGATACCCATGATTGGCCAACCGTCAACCCACTCTACAGGCTGGATAGTTGAAAGACGGCCTACGCCTCCGTGATCCTGGAACTGGATTGTGTACCAGTCTCCGTTCTGAGTCTGTACAAGCGGTCCCTGTGCGCATCCGTCACCGCGGCCGCCAATTGTTCCCTGCAGAACAATCTTATGCTCATCGTATGGTCCCCAGATATTCTTGCTGCGCCATATTTCTGCAGAGCGCGGAGCACCGCTGGGCCAGTCTATTGTAAGAACATAGTAATAATCTCCTATGTGATAGAAGTGTGAGCCCTCAGCACGCAGGCCATATCCCTGACGCGGGCATTCAAACAGGAGTTTCTCCTGTGAACCTGGAAGAATATCACTGCCGTCCGGTTTGAGCTCGATCATACGGATTTCTCCATTACCCCAAACCAGATACAGATGGCCGTCCTCGAACAGCATGCTGGCATCGTGGAAAGAGCGGTTGATTACATTACGCTCCCACTTGCCGTTTTCAATATCTTTTGTTTTGTAAACATAGGTCTTGCCCTGGTCATTTGCTATGAACAGACAATAGAATATACCGTCCTGATAGCGCAACGATGCGGCCCACTGGCCTTTGCCGTATGCATTGCGGCCATTACGCAGGTTATATACATCGTCATCGTTCAGATAATCATAAACATAATTGACCAGTTCCCAGTGAACCAGGTCCTTGGATTTCATGATAGGAGCACCCGGGCAGAAATACATGGTGGTGCTGACCATGTAATACGTGTCATCAACACGTATAATGTCGGGATCAGGAATATCCGTATATGTCAACGGGTTGACACCTGTTACCGTAGTTGCAGTTTCCGCAGCCGCTTTTTTAGCTTGGGAGACTTGGGCAAAAGACGTTAAAAGAACGCCCAGAATTACAAGAAAAGACAATTTGAAAGTACGCATAATATTTATTGAATTTTATAGTTTTAATTGAATTTTATTATAGTTTTGACTCAAATCCTTGCAAAGAGTTTATTCACATTGCAACAGTATGCAAAAATAACATTATTTCTTCACGTTACAAAAAGCAGCAGCAGAAATCTCTGCATTACACCTCAGCTTTACGCCTCACCCCGCCCCTCCGCGGTGCGCCTCTCCATGTTGAAATGCACTTAGCAATGAAACCACCGCCAGACGGGCTTGTGAGCGGGGTACGAACGGCAACTGCAAATCAACCTTCGCAAATCGGCGGCAAAACGCGAAGGTTGGCGGCAAAAAACGCTTCAACCTGCGCAAAAACGGCCCAAAACGCGAAGGGTGAAATGAACTTAGCAATGAAACCACCGCCAGACGGGCTTGTGAGCGGGGTACGAAC
>JAKSIP010000026.1 GCA_024398715.1 Bacteroidaceae bacterium | reverse complement strand
TAAGATATTCCAAAGAAGATGGTGGAATTTGGATAGTCAACGAATAAGATTCAAAGAAACATTATTGAGTTATAACTCGATTTTTCTCGAATTATAGCTCATTTTCTTTATCCCTTCAGGATGCTGTCAATAGTGTACTTTTGTCAAAGTACCAGGGAGGCGGAACATTCCCAAATATTATGTATCTTTGTATATCAGATATGAGTATGAAAGTTAAGACACTGTGCGTGGCTTGCATTGCGCTGGCAATGGCGGGATGCATGGAATATAATCCGGTACTTCAGGTTGAGGGCGGACTTGTCCAAGGCGTCAAGACCGATGCCAAAGGCGTGTATGTCTATCGCGGCATTCCGTATGCGGCACCTCCATTGGGTGATCTGCGCTGGAAGGAGCCACAGCCGGTTAACGCGTGGAGCGGCATCAGACTTTGCAACAGTTTCGGACACCCAAGTTTCCAGGCGGCACACTACCCCGGCCTTTACACTACTGAATGGGGTTATGGCAACGAGGCGGCATACAGCGAGGATTGCCTGTACCTGAATGTATGGACAAACGCACCCGGCAAGCCTGAAAGCAAACTGCCTGTGGCACTGTTTGTTCACGGAGGCGGATTCCGTGAGGGATGGGGTTCAGAGCCGGAGTTGGATGCACGGCAGTGGGCAGAGAAAGGTGTTATTACTGTAACGTTCAATTACCGTTTGGGTGTATTCGGATTTATGGCCCATCCGGAGTTGAGTGCAGAGAGCGCTCACGGCGTATCGGGCAACTACGGTCTGCTTGATATGATTGCCGCCTTGAAATGGATACGCAACAATATTGCCCAGTTTGGTGGAGATGCCGGCAATGTCACGCTGCTGGGGCAAAGCGCCGGAGCCGACGGTGTCAGAAAATTGTGCGAATCGCCATTAAGTGCGGGGCTGTTTGACAAGGCTATCATTATGAGCGGAGATGGGCTGCGTGGCGGTGATGCCGCAGTCAGAGGGCATCAGGACCTGACACTCAAAGAGGCTGAACAGAACTGCAAAGAGGTGCTTGACTGGGCGGGTCTTACTGATCTGCAAAAGATGCGTGCGGCACAGACAGAGGTCATTTTCTCTCTCAGCAGCGTTTACAACATGGTACACGGTGGAACAACTGCAGAGCGTTTCGCTTACGAACCGGGCATTACCCAGCGCCCCATACTTGACAATTATGTGTCATTCCGCAGCTTTGACAATGCTGCAATGAAAGACAGCCTGCACCATGTTACCTATATGATAGGGTTTACAATGCATGACTATCTGGGTGACATGCGTTATGCAATAGACGCTTTCTGCCTGAACCGCGATTCATGTGGTGACAGGGTTTATGCCTATCAGTTTGCACGCCCGCTGCCAACGGAAGACGGTACGCGCCAACTGGAGGGTGCCTTCCATTCCGCAGACCTGTGGTATGTATTCGCTTCAATGAGACACAGCAACCGTCCATGGACCAAAGGCGATGCCAACCTTTCAAACACAATGCTTACCGCATGGACCAACTTTGCAAAAACGGGCAATCCCGGGCTGTCCTGGGAGCCATATACAAAAGAAAATCAGCGGTATATGATTTTCAAACTTGATGATTCAGGGAAAGACGCCTCTGCGATGGGCTTTCCGCTTGACGGAAATAACGTTTTTCACCGCACCCCGTTTGACTGATCAGAGCCTGTTATTTCAACGTTTCCAGTTCACGGCGTACAGCCTCAAGTGCGGGGACTATATGCGGGAATATATGATCCTGCCCTATTTCCTTGTCAACACCGAATTTCTTGAGCGTCTTGAGCACGTCCGGATTGACGCCGGACAACACTACAATCACGCCACGCGCTTTTGTACGCTGGCACAATGAACGCAAGTTGTTTATGCCGGTAGAATCAATGAACGGGACCTTGCGCATACGGATAATACGTATTTTTGTCTCGTTCTTGCGGTTTATGCAGATATCTTCAATCTTGCTTGCAAGTCCAAAGAAGAACGGACCGTTGATTTCATAAACGTCAACACCCTTTGGAATGTCAAGACGGTACGTATCGTTCATCTGATCTTTTTCCTCGTCTTCTGTCGATGTCAGAGTATCCAGTTCCTTTACCTGCGATGTCTGCATAACGCGGCGTATGAACAGCACAATTGCCAGCAGAACACCGAATTCTATTGCAACCGTAAGATCAATGATGACTGTAAGCAGGAATGTGAATATGAGCACAGCCACATCGGCCTTGTCACCGCGCAGCAGATAGCGGAATGTGCGCCAGCCGCTCATGTTGTAGGCAACAATAACCAGAATGGAAGCAAGACAGCTGAGCGGAATATATACCGCATACGGCATAAGGAACAGATAGATAAGCAGCAGAACAACTGCATGCACCATACCTGTAACAGGAGACTTGCCACCGTTATTGATGCTTGCCATTGTACGTGCAATGGCTCCGGTGGCAGGGATACCGCCAAAAAGCGGAGTGATGATGTTGGCTATGCCCTCGCCTATCAGCTCTGTATTGGAGTTATGGGTACGGCCGGTAACACCGTCGGCAACCATGGCGGCGAGCAGACTTTCAATTGCACACAATATTGCTATTGTAAAGGCAGGCTGTGCCAGATGCTTTATTGTCTCTATTGAAATCTCAGGAGCATGAGGAGCAGGGAATGCCATTCCACCGGCCAGTTCCGGAAACTTTGTCCCGATGGTTGCAAGTTCAATACCCCACACCTTATTTAATACCAGACCTGCTGCAGTGATGACAACAAGAGCAATCAGTGAGCCTGGAATTTTCTTGATGAATTTTTGCCATACTATAATTACAAGCAAACCCGCACAGCTCATTGCAAACTCAGTCCAGTTGATATCTTTCAGATGGGTAAAATAATAACCCCACTGACCAAGAAAATTGGCAGGCATATCTGATGCGGTAAGTCCCAAAAAGTCTTTTACCTGCGTTGTAAAGATTGTTACTGCTATACCGGCAGTAAAGCCTACAACAATAGGATATGGTATAAAGCGGATAACGGCACCCAAACGGAACAAGCCCATCAGGATAAGAATGACGCCAGCCATTATGGTGGCAACAATAAGTCCGTCCATTCCATATTGTGCCACTATACCGGCAACAATAACTATGAACGCACCCGTTGGTCCGCCGATAAGGAAATCCGAGCCACCAAAGAAAGAGATCAGGAAACCGGCAACTATGGCTGTAATGAGTCCCTGAGCAGGAGTAACTCCACTGGCTATACCGAACGCTATTGCCAACGGCAAAGCAATGATACCTACAATAACTCCGGCCAATAAGTCAGATGCCAGTTTTTTTGAGTCGTAATTTTCTTTTTTGAACAATCCCCAGAGTTTGGGGTAAAAAACAGACTTGAGTTTGAATTCCATGTATTGTTTAATAGAAATTTGTCTTGTGACTCCGTTGGGACTCAAACCCAAGACCGTCAGAACCGGAATCTGATGCTCTATTCAACTGAGCTACGGAGCCAATAATTTTCAACACGGCCGAAAACCGGGTGCAAAGTTACTGATTTTTTCTTAAAAAACGGGGTGTAGGCTTTGTTTTATCGTTAAATTGTATTAACTTTGCATTCTAAAATAACCGCCAGAACATAACAAATGGGCACATTACAAATACCTGACAACTATCAAGCCAAGCTCTCTCTCCAGGAAACGGAGCATGGCATCAAACTTATAAAAGATATCTTCCAGCAGAGCCTTTCCACAGCATTACGTTTGAGAAGAGTGACAGCTCCGCTTTTCGTATTGTCAGGCCGCGGCATAAACGATGATCTTAGCGGTACGGAACGTGCCGTCAGATTTCCCATAAAAGATTTGGGCGATGCCCAGGCTGAGGTTGTCCATTCTCTTGCAAAATGGAAACGCCTTACACTGGCAGAATATGGTATCCAGCCCGGTTATGGTCTGTACACGGACATGAACGCTATCCGCGCAGACGAGGAACTGGACAACATCCATTCACTGTATGTTGACCAGTGGGACTGGGAACGGACCATTGCAGAGGCAGACCGCAACATTGGTTTTCTAAAAGAAGTTGTAAACAAAATATACGCGGCCATGCTGCAGACCGAGTATCTGATCAGCGAGAATTTCCCGGTTCTCAAGCCTATGCTGGCAGAAGAGATCCATTTCATCCATTCTCAGGAATTGCTTGACATGTACCCTGACAAGACTGCCAAGGAAAGGGAATATCTCATTACAAAAAAATACGGTTCGGTATTCATTATCGGTATCGGCGGCAAGCTGACCAATGGAGAACCGCACGATCTGCGTGCACCTGACTACGACGATTGGAGCACACCAAACAAGGACGGTTTCATGGGGTTGAACGGAGATTTGCTGGTTTGGAACAATATTCTTGAGAACTCTCTCGAACTTTCCTCAATGGGCATCCGTGTAGACAAGGCGGCAATGCTCAGACAGCTTGAAGAATGCAAAGCCACCAACCGCAAAGAGTTATACTTCCACAAGCGCTTGCTCTCAGACCAGCTGCCATTGAGCATAGGTGGCGGCATCGGGCAATCAAGATTGTGTATGTTACTACTGCAAAAAGCACATATTGGAGAAATCCAGGCAAGTATCTGGCCTGATAAACATAGAGAAGAATGCAAAAAAGCCGGCATTCAACTGATATAATATACCGTTAGTATACACTCTTTTGTAGCCAAAAAACACAAAATCTTGGAATGCAGGTAAAAATAGAGGACAGCTGGAAAGGAATACTTCAACCGGAGTTTGACAAGCCATACTTCAAGGCACTGACAGATTTTGTCAGGCAGGAGTATTCACAAACAACCATATACCCGGCAGCAGGCAGAATATTCGCAGCTTTTGATTTATGTCCGTTTGACAAAGTCAAGGTTGTCATTATAGGACAGGACCCGTATCACGAACCGGGCCAGGCCTGCGGTCTCTGTTTCTCTGTTGCAGACAATATCCAGCAGCCTCCATCGCTCAAAAACATATTCAAGGAATTGCACAATGACACAGGCAAAACGATTCCTGTTTCAGGAGACCTTACCCATTGGGCCAGGCAAGGGGTTTTGCTTTTAAACGCAACACTTACCGTTCGTGCCCATACGGCAGGTTCGCATCAAGGTAAAGGCTGGGAAGAATTTACCGATGCCGTCATCAGGGAGCTTGCCACGAAACGCACAGGACTGGTTTTCATTCTTTGGGGAGCATACGCACAAAAAAAAGGTGCGTTCATAGACCGCAGCAAACATCTGGTTCTGCAGTCAGCCCACCCTTCCCCATTATCCGCATACAACGGGTTCTTTGGTTGTCACCATTTCAGCCAGACTAACCGATGGCTTATTGATCATGGCGAAAAACCGATAGATTGGTAAACAATAAACAAATCCTTAACATACATTATTTATGAAAAAACGTCTTTTATTTGTTGCAATTCTCATAGCTGTTTCAACTGCTGCGGAGTTTGTGTTGATGATTGGGTTACAACAGGACAGTCACTTTCTGTTATGGAGTATTCTATCTTACATTGTTTTCCTGATAATAATCAGTCTGACGGCGGTTCTGAACTTGCTTATTACCAAACATTTCTATTGCAAGGTCACCAATGGGTCTGTTTCAGACAGTTTCTCTGCTCCAAGCCTGCCTTACAGACAGGAAGCATACACCCCTATTATACGTGAGACTTACAGTACGCCCTCATTCAATTACGGGAACAACTGTTCAATAAGCATAAACGATATTGCGTACAAGCCCAAGATAGAGCCACTGGGAACATCAGACATCAATTTTGTCAATTCAATAATAAGCCACACATTGGACAATCTGTCCCATAAATATTCAATAAGTTCACTGTGCATTGACCTGGGGAACGAAAGGACTTACCTGTACCGCCAGATAAAAGGCATATACAACTGCACCCCTATTGATTTCATCAACGCCATAAAGATGGCATATGCGGCAAAGTTACTGCAGGATACCGATATTTCAATAAGAGATATCATGTTCAAGGTAGGCATGTCAGACAACGTTGTCAGTTTTGAAAATACTTTCAGAAAGTTATACAAGTGTTCTCCGGTAAGCTACCGCAACAAAAACAGATTGGCAGAAAACCAATAATCAATACCAGTTCACATATGCCCCTGAAGAGCTGCGCTTCTTGAGTTTGAGCATATCTGCAAGCATTCTGGAATTTGCCTGAACGGTAATGTTGTAAGATACTATCGGTTTGAGAGCTATGCTGGCAGAAAGATTGAAGCAGTGAAGATCTCTGTGTATGCTCATGGTTGTTGTAGAAAAATCATGTCTTACAAAATCCCAGCCGGAGGAAAAAGACAGATTCCATTTGTTTGTAAGTTTCATATTACCGGAGAAATTCAGGTTATGGGTAAACATAAACGGGTATCTCATTCTGTCGGTATTGAATTTTCCGCCTGTATTCTCTCTCATTGTAATACCATAAGACACTGATAGGGACCATGGCAATTTGTATTCAAGATAGCCATCGGCATCTACCGCAGAACCGCCGCCTGACTTTGTTGACTGAGATTTGCCTGAGCCGGAATTCTTGCCGGAACCGGAAGATTCGGCATCGTCAAGCTCATCAGGATCCAATCCGAGTCTCTTTGCCTCTTTACGTTTTTTAATTTCAGCAATTTTTTCCTTCCATTCCCTTATGGAATTGTTGGAGAATGTATATGAAAGGTTCTGGCTCATACCTTGGAAACGGCCAAAGCGCCCGTATGACCACTCTGTCCTGTCGCCTACGTAAACTCTTCCGTTATCGTCCAATTCATACGCATATGTGGCCCAGGTAGCATTGAAACTGAATGTATAGTTCTTGGTAAGTTTCAATCTCAAGCGCGTTGACAGGTTACCCCAGGGTTTTGTTTTTGCTGCAAGATTATATGAAAGAGACGCACCCAATTCGTCTATCAGACTCTTTTTCTTTGTTTTTGTCGAGTCCAGCTTGTCTCTGACTTTCATTTCCAGATTGTTGGACACACTGAGAGAAACGCTACCCGTTTTACCTTTTCCTACTGTACCATACAGAGAAGACTGGAAAGGAGAATATTCAACTGTCCTGCACTCACCGTTGGCATCGGTATAAGTATATGTATCATAATATCCGTACCTCGAAGCGGAAAAATCAGGAGCATAGCTGAAACTCAAAGACGGCGTAAACACGTGACGCACCATTACAAGACCATCGCCGAATATTTTTCTCCAAAGGTTTGTAGGTTGGTACATACCATACAATTTGGTATTTGCGGTAACACTGGCATTCCAATTGGCAACCCTGTAAAATCCATAGACGGTATCTCTTTGCACAGCCATCTGGTCATAATCCCAATCCTGCGTAATCTTATGGGTGTACCAACGGGACGTATAGCTGAACGATGGCGATATGTTTATGTAATTGAACAGTTGGAACGTGGCGCTGACAGGTATGCTATGACGCATACCGTTGCTCCAGTCCCGGATAAGATTCTTCTTGAGCAGTTCGGAATCTTTGGAAGATACGCTGTTGGACAGGGTTCCAGTATAAGAGAAAGAGATTTTCTCCCACCATTTGGTTTCTCCCATGGCCTTTTTACGCTTGAACGGATAAATCCTGTTCAGAGAAACGCTTAACGATGGCAATGAAAGGGCAATGGTTGAATCTTTCATATTCTGGGACAGGTTGGCCGATGCCGAAATGGAAAGTCCTATGCTCGGGAATGTCCTTGAATAGCTCACACTTGAAGTTCTGGTGCTCTGCGATGTCAATGCAGGATTATACAGAGAAGACAGGTTGGAACGTTCATAACTGCTTGTTGCAAAGTTGACACTGGCCGAAAAGTTTCTGTTGGGATTGGCTTTGGCATCCTGCCTGTGGGACCAGCGCAATTTAAAGTCCTTGCTTACGGCATAGTCCGGCATATTCTTCTCTCCGGTCTTGGTAACCAGATAACTTGCAAAGAAGTTTCCGCTGAATTTGTATCTGACTTTATAATTGCTCTCGGCAGATACGCCCCAGGAACCTTTGGTAAAGATCTCGCCCAACAGTTTGAGATCCATCTTGTCCGATATGGCAAAATAATATCCGCCATCTTTCAGATAAAAGCCGCGGGCCATCTCATCGCCATAGCTTGGAATGATTACACCGCTTGAGTAATTGCTCTGGGTAAAGGGAAAGAAACCGAAAGGCACAACAACGGGCAATGGCACACCCATCGCTTCAAGATATGCAGGGCCGAACACGACATCCTTGTTGGGTCTGATCTTGGCCCGCGTTATCCTCAATCCGAAATGGGGATCTTCATGCTGGTCACACGTTGTATATACAGCATCTTTCACATAATAGACGTCTTCTGTTCCTTTCTTTGCCGAATTGCTTACAATATAGCCGTCACCCTGCTGTGTCACAATCTCCTTTATATAACCTTTCTTGGTTTTGAAATTGTAACTCATGCTATTGGAATTGTACGGAGTGGCTCCATCTTTGAAGATTGGGGTCTCAACCATCTGATCCAATGAATCCTTACGTCCGTCAGCATACACAATACTGCTGTCCATTATCATCCTGATGGTATAGGATTCAAGTTGGATATTCTGATATTTCACAACGCTTGAACCAAACAGGGACGCAACACCGTTAAAGTCCCAAACCGTTGAGTCTGAAGATTCGTAGGAGACAGGGTCATCAAGAACCTGGCTTTTCTGTTTCTGCTTTGAACGGGCAATGGAATCTTTTACAGCAGCCCGGATGGAATCACGGGTGGAACCCGGTTCGTGTTCTATTGTAGTCTGCAGCGAGTCAACAGATACAATCTGGGCAAATGAATATACCGGAACCGACAGTGCGACTGTCAGGACCAGCAATGCTGTATGAATGAATCTTGCCTTAACCACCCTGCTGAAAATAAAGCATATTTTTTTCAAATTTGCAAAGTTACTATATTTCTATGGTAGTTACAAGAAGATTTCCGTCCATTTGTCAAAACGGGTTACAGTTTCACAGCCGAATTTTTCAAGACTGCTCCTGACCTGCTGGACAGTCTTCTCTGTCTCAGGTCTGCTCTTTGAAAAAAACTTATCGGCAAAGCATATTACAATTTCATCGGTGGTCTCCGGCAGAAAGTCAATATGGGGCAATGGCAGATTATCGCGTATAATCTGTTCTTGGGTCAGCCCGGTACCGGTGTGGCGGCATGCCACCCGTGCATGACGTGACAAATCAAGATTGTTTGTTCTGCCATATTCTTCCAACAGAACGGCTCCGATATAACCATGACAGATATAAGGTTCCGAGCCGTAGCAGAAGATGGACGGAGCATTGGTTTTAAAGATTCCGATATCATGCAGCATGGCCCCCTGATACAGGAAGTCCCTGTCAAGTTCCAATTCAGGATGATTATCAGCTATGGACAATGCCTTACCTGCAACCTGATTACTGTGTTTTATCAGAAGTTCTCTCAGTCCAGTATTGTTGCTGTAATAGCAATCAATTATTTCTATAGGATCAATCACTTTGTAGCAAGTCTAAGAATATATTGCGTAAATATAGGCAAAATTCAGCAAAATGAACTATTTTTGCACAAAATACCGCGTTTGATGAGCAGATTTCCCCACATACTGGTCCTTGTCCTATTGGCATTCAGTTTCTCCATTCAGGCTATTGCACAAGCCCCTTTTGTGGTTGTCATCGATGCCGGTCACGGAGGGAAGGACCCCGGTGCGGTCAACGGCAGAAATCTGGAAAAGACAATCAATCTGAATGTAGCGCTCAGAGTAGGAGCACTCATTACCGCAAATTGCAAAAATGTAAAAGTCATATACACACGCAAAGACGACAATTTTGTAGAATTGCATAAAAGAGCCGATATTGCCAATAAGGCTAAAGCAGATCTGTTCATATCCATCCATACAAATTCCGCAGACAATAAGACAGCACATGGAGCTGAAACATATTTGCTGGGAGCGGAGGAAAAGAGAACCAGTGCAAACCTCAGTGCGGCCGCCCAAGAGAACAAGGTTATTCTGTACGAGTCTGATTATCAGACAAACTATGAAGGTTATGATCCCAACCATGCGGAGACCATGATCATTTTTGAATTTATCCAGAATGCGTTCCAACGTGAGAGTCTCAAAATGGCCCAATTCACACAGAGCCAGCTGACAGGATACTCCAAGCGTGCAGACCGCGGGGTAAGACAGGCAGGCTATCTGGTGTTGATGAAAAGTACCATGCCAAGCATTCTTGTAGAGTTGGGATACATATCCAACGACGAAGAATGCAAATACATGATATCCAAGAAAGGTATCGAAGAACTGTCCCAAAGCATTTACCGCGGATTCAGGAATTACCTGTCTGGTGTAAGGGAAAAAGAAGGACTGATAAAATCCCAGACATCGGCCAACACGGTCAAAACAGACAAAACAGACAAGCCCGTATTCAAAATCCAGTTTCTGGCATCAAAGGAACTCATTAAAGATACAGACCCCAGATTCAAGGGAATCAAAGGCATAGAACATTATAAAGAAAACGGAAGTTCACTTTACAAATACACCTGCGGTGCAACCAACAGCTACCAGCAGGCAAAAGAAACGCTTTCCAGTTTAAAACAGAAATTCCCGGACGCTTTTCTGATTGCATTCAGGAATGGGGAACGCATTCCCGTAGATAAAGCTGTCTCCGAATCAAAATAAACAGTTTATGAAAAAAGAATTCAAAATCGGTCTATTTACAATAGCAGGTCTGCTTTTATTAATTTTAGGAATCAGTTTTCTCAAGGGGCTTGACATTTTCAGCAAAAAAAGGACCTACTACATGATATTTGACGATGTCCAGATGCTTTCCACTGCAAATCAGGTTTTTGTTAACGGATACGAGGCCGGACGCGTCAGCTCCATTGATTTCAACTACAATTCTCCAAACAATGTGATAGTAGGTATTGACATCAACCCCAAAATGAACATTCCAAAAGATTCATACGGCAAACTGGAATCCTCAATATTGGGAGATATAACAATTCACCTCATTCTTGGAAAAGACAAAGAAATGCTTCAGGATGGGGACACCATACGCGGAATCATTCCAATAAACATTTTCTCAGAACTTGAAGAAAAAATTGTACCGGAGCTGGAGGAACTTGTTTCCGGAGTCGGCAATGCCATATCGTCCATCAATTCTTTTTTTGGGCAGAAACAGATAGACCGCATTATGCAGGATGCAGATTATCTGATACAGGAGCTTCAAAGAATAGCGGAATCTTTCAACAGGGAAACGTTATCTGCTCTTCCTGAAATTGCCGGCAAAGCAGATTCTCTTGAGGAGAAACTGCTGGAACTGATAGATAATATACAAACTGACAATTTGCAGGAAACACTCGCCAATGCGAACAGCATGCTGGAACAGATTTCCATACTTGCAGAAAAGTTGAATGACGACAAGGGTAGCTTAGGCAAATTCATCAATCAGGATAATATACACAACAACATTGACACACTTGTAGAATCTCTGAACACGTTAATTGACAACATACAGAAAAACCCAAAAAAATACATGAAAATTTCAGTATTCTGACGTTCGGATTTTGCCGCTATTTAGATTTTGTCTAAAAAACACCACACACACTTATACACAGTCAGGAACATTGCGGTAAAAAGGGATATTTCTTGCAATTACGCATATAACCAGGCTATTGTTTTGCATATAAAACGTATAAGAGGCAAACGCATAAAATACTGATAACCAAATATTTCGGTATATACAACAGTAAAATGAAACTTTTTTTCCAGTATAGGCAATCTGTTGAATATCAACATATTGCAATTCTTAAAAAAGAGTGTTAAAAAAGGACATTTGTACATATGGTTTTTGATGCTTTACTTTGCAAACGATTAGACAACTATTGATGTGAATAAAGAACAGCTATCTTGTTTGTGGAACCAATGCCTTGACTTTATCAAGGACAACATTGAAATTCAGGCGTTCAACACCTGGTTCACACCCGTTGTTCCCCTCAAGATGGAAGACGGTACCCTTACACTCGAGGTACCAAGCAGTTTCATCTGCGAATATATAGAGGCAAACTATGCAGACCTGTTGGGACTGACTCTTACAAAATATTTTGGAGAGAACATCAATCTTGAATATCAGGTAATAGTAGATAAAGGTACAGTAAAAATAGATCAGCCGCAGCATCAGAGTGCATCTGACTATGAAACTATGCTGTACCCCAATTACCATTTCAACAACTTTATTGAAGGACAAAGCAACAAGCTTGCGCGCATTGCGTCAATGACCGTTGCAGAGAAGCCCGGACAGACATCGTTCAACCCGTTGTTTCTGTTTGGAACATCGGGTGTAGGGAAGACCCATTTGGCAACAGCTATCGGTCATAAGGTACTGGAACTGTATCCTGAAAAGAAAGTGGTTTATGTTTCCGCACATCTGTTCCACGCACAATTCGTCGATGCCACACTCAAGAACAAGCAGTTTGATTTCATCAAATGGTATCAGGATTTTGATGTACTGATCATTGACGATATTCAGGAGTTTATCGGCAAAGACAAGACCCAGAACTCATTCTTCCATATATTCAACCATCTGCATCTGAACCAGAAGCAGATAATAATGACCAGCGACAGATTGCCGAAAGACATGCTGGGCATGGAAGAGCGCCTTATCACCCGATTCAAATGGGGACTGGTAGCACAGATTGAGAATCCTGATTTCCAGTTAAGAAAAGACATCATAACATACCGCATCAACAAAGACGGCATCAACATTGATCAGGATGTTGTTGACTATATGGCCAAGAACATTCATGGCAGTGTAAGAGACATTGAGGGCACTCTTGTAGCATTGCTGGCCAATTCCACCATCTGCGGTCGCGAGATTGACAGGAATCTTGTTGACAACATTTTGGGCAGCACTGAACTGAATTCACAGAAAGAGCTTACCATTGAACAGATTATGGATACCGTATGCAGTTTCTACAGTCTTGAAATAAGCCAGATTCAGACAAAGAGCAGAAAGCGTGAAGTTGTTCAGGCAAGACAGATATGCATGTACATTGCAAAGAAATATCTTGATTTTTCCCTTTCACAGATTGGTACATATATTGGTGGCAGAGACCACGCAACAGTACTTCATGCATGCAATACAGTCAAAGACCAGATAATGGTAGACAAGATTTTCAGAAGCGATTTACAGAAAATTGAGGAATCACTCAATTTAGCTTAATCAACCACCATACATCATGATTATTTGAAAAAGTTTTCCAAAACGGAAAACTTTTTTATTTGTCAAAAAATTCATACCGTTCATTTTCAGTTACTTGCGTTTTGGTTTTGGATAACTTTTGAAAATTGTTCATAACTATTCAAAAAAATGTTTGTATATAATTTTACATTATTTTACTTTTGTTGCCGTCAATTTTTGAACAATATATAACAATTATAATCCACTAAAATGTCACAACAAAAAACTTACACATTCGACGAAGCGTTCGCTGCCTCCAAAGAATATTTCGGAGGAGATGAACTTGCTGCCAAAGTATGGGTCAACAAGTATGCTGTAAAAGACTCGTTCGGCAACATTTTTGAGAAGACTCCGGAAGATATGCACTGGAGAATCGCTAACGAGGTTGCCCGGGTTGAAAGCAACTATGCCAATCCACTTTCCGCTGCAGAGTTATTTGATCTGTTCAAAAACTTCAAGTACATCATTCCTCAGGGAAGTCCTATGACCGGTATCGGAAACAATTTCCAGATTGCGTCATTGTCCAACTGTTTTGTAATAGGCATGGAAGGCAGCGCCGATTCTTATGGAGCTATCATAAAGATTGACGAGGAACAGGTACAGCTCATGAAACGCCGCGGAGGTGTAGGTCACGATTTGTCACACATACGTCCAAAGGGTTCTCCTGTCAAGAATTCAGCATTGACTTCTACAGGTCTTGTTCCGTTTATGGAACGCTACTCCAACTCTACAAGAGAAGTTGCGCAGGACGGACGCCGCGGAGCACTTATGCTGAGCGTTTCCATAAAGCATCCTGATTCCGAGAGTTTCATCGATGCCAAAATGGAAAGCGGCAAAGTTACCGGTGCCAATGTTTCAGTCAGGGTTGACGATGAATTCATGCAGGCTGCCATAGAAGGCAGAACATACAGGCAGTGCTACCCTATCGATTCAACACAGCCTTTGTACACTAAGGATATTGACGCTACCGCCTTGTGGAAAAAGATTGTCCACAACGCATGGAAATCTGCAGAGCCCGGTGTTCTTTTCTGGGATACCATCATTAAGGAGTCTGTTCCGGACTGCTATGCCGATCTGGGTTTCAAGACCATTTCTACCAATCCATGCGGTGAGATTCCTTTGTGTCCTTACGATTCATGCCGCCTGCTTGCCATCAACCTCTACTCATACGTTGTCAATCCTTTCACAGACAAGGCTTATTTTGATTTTGACCTGTTCAAGAAACATGTAGGTCTGGCACAACGCATTATGGATGATATCATTGACCTGGAGATTGAAAAAATTGAAAAGATTCTTGAGAAGGTTGAGAGCGATCCGGAAAGCCAGGAAATCAAAGGTACAGAGATAAATCTGTGGCACAAAATAATGGAAAAGAGCGGCAAAGGCCGTCGTACCGGTGTCGGTATCACAGCAGAAGGCGATATGCTTGCAGCACTTGGACTCCGCTATGGCACTGAACAGGCAACTGAATTTGCAGAGAAGGTTCAGCGTACACTCGCTATTGAAGCTTACCGTTCTTCTGTCAATATGGCAAAAGAACGCGGTGCCTTCCAGATTTTCGATTGGGAACGCGAGCAGAACAATCCTTTCATAAGCCGTATCAGAAAAGAAGATCCCGCCTTGTACGAGGATATGAAGAAATACGGACGCCGCAACATAGCATGTCTTACAATTGCTCCTACCGGCACAGTAAGTCTCATGACACAGACAACATCCGGTTTGGAGCCTGTATTCATGCCGGTTTACAAACGCCGCCGCAAAGTCAACAAAGATGATGAGAATGCCAACATCACATTCCGCGATGAGAACGGCGATGCATTCGAGGAGTTTGTAGTTTACCACCACAAGTTTGTCGAATGGATGAAAATCAACGGAATAGATACTACAAAGAACTATTCACAGGAAGAGATTGACCAGATTGTAGCCCGTTCACCATACTACAAAGCTACAGCCCAGGATGTTGACTGGGTACAGAAGGTGAAAATGCAGGGATGCATGCAAAAATGGGTTGACCACTCTATCAGCGTAACAATCAACCTGCCGAAAGATGTGTCAGAAGACCTTGTAAACCAGCTGTACGTTGAAGCATGGAAGAGCGGATGCAAGGGTTGCACCGTATATCGTGACGGCTCAAGAGACGGTGTCCTTGTAAGCAATGACAAACCTGCTGAAAAGAAGTCCGATGCCAACGCAGTTAAAGGTCCTTGTCCATGTGAACAGCACGAGGTTGTTGAGACCCGTCCGAAAAGTCTGGAGGCCGATGTTGTACGTTTCCAGAACAACAAAGAAAAATGGGTAGCATTCGTAGGCTTGCTGGACGGCCGTCCATATGAGATTTTCACCGGTCTGTTGGACGAAGAAGAAGGCATCATGCTGCCGAAAACCGTTGAAAGCGGTCATATTGTCAAGAACATTGATGAAAACGGCAACAAACGCTATGACTTCCAGTTTGAGAACAAACGCGGTTACAAGGTAACAATGGAAGGTCTTTCAGAGAAATTCGACAAGGAGTATTGGAACTACGCAAAACTGATTTCCGGTGTTCTCCGTTACCAGATGCCTCTTGACCTTTGTATCAGGCTTATTGATTCGCTGGATCTTGGTAGCGAAAGCATCAACAACTGGAAGAACGGCGTTGTCAGAGCTTTGAAGAAATACGTTCAGGATGGTGTAAAAGTCAAGGGTAAGATTTGTCCCCACTGCGGTGCCGAGGCACTTGTTTATCAGGAGGGTTGTCTTATTTGTACCAACTGCGGAACTTCACGCTGTGGATAATTTCCAATCTATATCACTGACAGACCTGCGGTTCTACGCCTACCATGGTGTAGAACCGCAGGAACGTATTGTAGGGGCGGAATACTCGGTATCTCTTACAATATACACGGATATCAGCAAGGCTTGCGTTTCAGATTCAGTTGAAGATACGGTAAACTATGCTGATATTGCCACATTGGTAAAACAAGTCATGTCTGTTCCACAAAACCTGCTGGAAAAGGTTGCACACAACATTGTCTGCAGCCTGTTTTCACATTACGGCACAATAAAAGCGGCAACCGTTACAGTAACCAAGAAGAACCCTCCGGTTCCGGTACCATGCAGTGCCGCTTCTGTTACAATATCACAGAACAGATAAGTTGTACCAAAGGTTAATCCTTCAGTACAACTTTCATTGTAAGGATATTCTGTTTATGGATTCGTTCGTATTCGACCGAGTCCATAATTTTTTTGACCATCAGAATGCCAAGACCGCCAATACCACGTTCTTCAGCACTCAGAGTAGTGTCGGCATCGGCTTTTGTTGTAGGATTGAACGGACGGCCGGAATCTATTATACGCCACGTTGAATTCCTGTTCTCATCCATATCAAAATCAAGAAGGAATTTGTATTCATTGCCATCTTTTGGATATGCATACATGATAACATTCGCAACAGCCTCTTCAAGAGCCAGATTAATGGACATGGACTGGGCCATATTCATTCCGAATTCATCGCCCAGCCCTTCTACCCATGATGTCATATTGTTAATCTGGTCTATGTTGTTCACCAGTTCCACACTCCGGTAATTGGCGGAATGTACATCGGAAATCTCCTTTTCGTCCTCAACTGCATTTTCTGTTCCATCAGTTGCTGCGGCATCAGTGTTCTGGCCGAATACAAAGCTCATTGCCATCATTGTAAGGTCATCGCTCTGCGCTGCACCGGCGGCATGTGCCTCGACATCGGCAAGGACATTGTCAAGAAGATCCCTCATAGGAATATGGCTGCCCACACTGCGCAGCATATTCACAAGACGCGGGTCAGAGTATAATTCAGCTTTGCTGTTTTCCGCCTCTGTCAATCCGTCTGTGTACAGGAACAGGGTATCATGAGAGTTCAGCTGCAATTCATGCTTATCGTACGGAGCATCTTCAAACAGACCGATAGGCAGATTCTTGCGTCCTTCTGTCTGCAGAAAATCAGTGCTGCTGCCATCGGCACGCATCACTACCGGCGGGTTGTGACCGGCGTTGCAATATGACAGAAGTCCGGTTTCCAAATCAAGAATACCAACAAACAATGTAACAAACATATTGGATTCATTGTCTCCACTGATAGCGGCATTCATGCCTCTGACAATCAATTCCGGTTGTCCTGCCGGTTGGGCGATAGTACGGAATATGCTCCTGCTGACAGCCATGAACAAAGCGGCAGGAACACCTTTTCCGGATACGTCTCCCAAGGTGAAATAGAACTTGTTGTCCGCCAAAAAGAAATCATACAGATCGCCTCCTACCTCTTTTGCAGGACGCATGAAAGCATAGATGTCAATGTCGGTCCGGTCCGGATATGGAGGGAATATCTTGGGAATCATACTCATCTGAATGTTGCGGGCAATGTTCAATTCTCCCTCAACACGTTCTTTAGCGGCAGTGGTGGATTTCAGTTCACTCATCTGACTGATAAGAGATTTCTGCATATACCTGAAAGACTCTCTCATCTGGTACAATTCATCCTTGACTGTAATATTCGGCAAATCAGCCGTCCAGTTTCCATCAGCAATATCGCGGGCAGATTTTGCGAACGCCTTCAACGGAGAAGACAATCTGGTGATAATCAATACTGTAAGTCCGAACAGTATGAAGAAAATGATTATCGAAACACGGAAAAATTTGTTACCCATTTCATAGGTATCTATAAATACGGAAGGTACCGGGCAAATGGCCGCTACGGTCCAATGGGCTGCCGGTACAGGAATATAAAATGCCAAAAATGCATTGTCATAGTCTTTATGGGCATCGCCCAGGACTCCATATCCGCGGTTTCCTTTCGATGCATCTACAGCCATTTTCTTCAATGTCTCAGAACGGTATGCTATAGCATCTGTCATAGGAGTTTCGCACATTATTTTTGAAGGATCGCCGTGAGACAGATAAAGTCCGTTTCTGGCAATCAGCATATTGTAAGAGTTTTCATACAACTGGAAACTGTTCACATAATTGTTGATTACATCCAAAGAGATATCAGCGGTAAATACTCCTATGATATTCCCTGATGAATCCCTTAAAGGATAAGAGTATGTGGTCATTTCTGTTGAAGAGGCCTCTCCTTCCACGTACGGATCGGTCCAATAAGAGCTGCCGCTAAGCGTAGGGACCAGATACCAGTCTGCAGTAAAATAGTCATAGTCAATACCTCCCAATTTTTCAGTCACCACATTACCGTTTTGTTTTGAGCTGTATATGGCACAATACTCCTCTTTAGGGAAATAATAGGGTTTCAACGCCACAATAGAGCCCACAACATTGGGATTCTGCTCAACAATAGTTCTGGTTACTGATTGGAAATCTGCGTAGTCCGCACCTTTTTCTTTAAGAATTGTCTCCATAGCTTTTCCAAAGTTATCAACAACAGAAGATACTTTGGACAACTGCATTTCGATATTCTGTTCAATCAGTTCCAGTTTGTTGAACGAATTTTCAATTGCGGTTTTTCTTGTGTGGTCAGTGGACCATTTTATTATCATGTAGAAACCAATCAAAAAACAGACTCCCACATTCATCATTATAAAAAATGCCATACGGGTGGCAAATTTTCTTTTCCGTATCCGTTTCATAATTTTACTTTTCAAAGTTAATTACAATATCGTCATACTCAACGTCATTGAGCAGGAAGCCATATTTCTTCATCAAAGAGACAAGCTGGTCAAAGCGCTGTCTGTCTACCATATATGGTGCAACACCACTTTTTGTTTCCATATTCTTCAATATGGTATCGAGCATGTATCTCTGATGGATTCTATTGCTTTTGACATTGAACTCTTTCAGTTTTTCCATTACGATATCAACCGCCTCGTCCCTGTTTGACTCTATTCTGGCCCACTCCCACGCTTCTTTAATTGCAGTTACACACTTCCCGATTTCTTCCTTGCACTCCTGATAGAATTCCGGAGTAACATAATAGCCGTCTTCCTGAGCATCAATCACATAATCACTTATACGGATTACATTCTTGTCAGACAATTCCATACCGGACATGAGAATTTGGTAATATTCATTGAAATCCATTGCAAGTGTTGCATCAAACACGCCTGACAGAAAAACAGAAATGGTATTGTTATAGGAGACCCAATTGATATCAAGGCCATATTCTGAATCCATCATGAAGCCGCAATCACTGAATCCGGCTTTCCAGTTCCCGATAGTTTTTCCACGCAAATCTTCAACACCGTTTACAGTATCTCTGGATACTATCAGCAAAGAGCTGCGCTCATTTGTCTGCAGAACATTGAGCATATGAAAACCGGCATCGTAATTGGACAACACGTCCAACAACTGGCTCATAGCAATATCTGTCTCACCTTCACGAAGCATATCAATATCAGAATGCGTTGCAGCTGCCGGGTGAACAATTTTCACATCCACGCCCAAATCTTTGAAGAAGCCTTTCTTTTCAGCTATATACAATCCTGCGAACTGGGCTTGAGGAGTCCATTGGGGAGAAATTCTGATTGTTCTACTGAATGCTGCACTGCCCAAAAGAAACAACAGAATAAACAACAAACCGATTTTTTTTTGCATAAATTGAATTATTTGGAAGTTTCAAAAAATAATTTGCTATATTTGTACACACAAAATTAATAAAAACTTAATACAAAATAGTCATGGATTTAATTATTTCACAGGATGGCGGCAAAACCTTAGCAAAAGTTGAAGGACGCCTTGACACAACAAACTCTCCTGAATTTGAAAAAAAGATGGCACCTATGTTGGAAGGGGCCAACCCGGACATAGTTATGGACTGCAAAGACATGGTATATATCAGCAGCTCTGGTCTGCGTCTCTTTCTGACTCTCCAGAAAAGTGTCCGCGCGCGTGGTGGTCAGCTTGTCCTGACAGGTTTGCAGGATTCCATTAAAGAAGTTTTTGACATGACAGGATTCAGTTCAATCTTCACAATTCAAGATTGACGGTATCTTTCCAATCATTTTCGTAGGCATCAAAGCCATTGCCAGATTCACAGCCGGGCTGTTCTTCAGTCCCGGCTGTTGTTGTATCATTAGGGCTGTTCTGAAACTGTTCCGGATTTTCATCAGAATTAACCACATCTGGGGTATCAAGCGATATGGAACCGCAAGATAACAGCACTGCCATGCACACAGCAGACACACTTGTCCATTTTAAATTTTTCATGGTATAAAAATTCATTTGTTTCATGTTGTATATTGTCAGAAGTCTTGGTCAAGGCAGTATGGTGTGCCACTGGCGGTAATGCCGGAACCTGAAATGTGAAAATGTCGGGAAGTAGTGACTTAGACTCATGATACAAAAAAACAGTCTGGTTGGTAGAACTGATTCCAACCGGACTGTATATGTGGCATGACACGCTTAAAGGGCGTTGATTTCTTCTACTGACAGACCTGTACACTGACTTATCAGCTCAATGTCTGCTCCTGCAAGCTTTAACTTCTCAGCAACTGCAAGGTTTGCTTCGTATTGTCCTTCTGCATGTCCTTCTGCATGTCCTTCTGCACGACCTTCTGCAAGGGCGGCGATGCGGGCTTCATTAACGGCGTATTCGCGTTCTGCTGCTATTTGAATCTCATCTCTTACCATCTTGTCGTATATTGAAAGTTTTCCTTGTTCTATATTATCTCTGTTGGAAGCGTCAACTATGCACAAAACATCGTAATTCACGCGGTGATGTTCTTCAACCGTTGGCAACTGTTCCGTGTTCAGAAAACTTATTGACACAATCTTACGCTCAGGTATGATGGCGTTCAGGAACCCTAGCATCAATTCGGGGTGATTTTCATCGGCCATCACGATTTTGAATCCGTAATCATGTGTCAGGTCTATGAACCTGCTCTGTTTGTTACTCTCTTTTTTCAATGGACGCTGTGTTTTACAGCTTAGATCAATCTTTTCCATATTTTTTTTTAATAGTTAAATATAAAATAGCATTAATGTGTTTTCACATTGTGTTTCAGTGGCAAATGTATGATTATAAGATTAGATTTGCAAATACTTTGCAGTGATTTTTTATTGACAATAATAGTTTAGTAACAGTTTGCAGCGCGGTCGGTACGGTACGAGGCGGGTTCTCGTACGGATTGCAGTGCAAAGCGCATTCGGTACGACAGGGGGCGGGTTTTCGTACGGAATTTTAATCTGTAACTTTGCATCCCCCATTTTCGGAAAAGTTAATTTCCCCACAAATTCACACTGAAAGGATTGAGCAGACTCGCTGACGCTCACCGCTCCATCCTTTGCGCTACCGCGGGTCGGCTGAAAAAACCACAAAAATCAAAATGAGGCCGACCAAAAAGTGATTTTTGGCCGGTTTCGTTGTTTCAGGAACGGTTGGGGACTCTTCATTACAGGACAGCAGTACGCAACACACTGCCACAATCCTTATTTTGGCTATTGTTCTCATGATTGACTTTCTTTCGTGTTTTGCTTGCGTAAAAAAAGCCATGAAAGTTTGGCATTGAACCAAATAATTGTTAACTTTACACATACGTATGTTTGTATTTATGAAAAGGATACTCAAACTGGTCGTTATCGGCAGCGCTGCACTCGCACTTCTGTCCTGCCAACGTCTTGAGAATCTCAAGCATTATTATGACACCCATATGGTTTTTGGTGAGAGCGCCGGGTTCAGTTTTATTCCGGGAGTGCTTGCCGAAAGGTCCGACGACAGGATTATCCTGGAATTTGACAGGAATGTCGATGACGATGTCAGCATATACGATACCCGTTCCTTTGTTGACCTGTACTATGGGAAGGACGGATATATACAGGTCTGTGTGAAAC
>JAKSIP010000025.1 GCA_024398715.1 Bacteroidaceae bacterium | reverse complement strand
TTTCCTTATTCTTTCGCCCCGCTATGCAAATTTAACAATGCCCTGCCGGCAAATTCAAGGTCAGGCGCATAGCGTTTGGTACAAAAATCTTCCTTGCTGAAACGCAAGAGTATTTTTGACCAAAACCTTGCCTTAGCCGTCAGTGCATAAATCTGTGGCATAACGGGTCAAAAGAACTAACAGAGCTCAATCTATTTGTGGAACCTTCGCGTTTTGGGCCTGCTTTGCGAAGGTTGAAGCGATTTTTGCCGCCAACCTTCGAATTTTGCCGCGTTTTTGCGAAGGTTGATTTGCCGTTGCCGTTCGTACCCCGCTCACAAGCACGTCTGGCGGTGGTTTCATTGCTAAGTGCATTTCAACCTTCGCGTTTTGGCCCTGTTTTGCGAAGGTTTATATATTATACTGGGAGGCGGAACATTATAATACTTTTTGCAAGTGGCACCACCGTCCACAAAGATTGCACACTGAATTCATTTGCAAATACCGAGCCAATATTGCATTCAAAGTACCTTGTGGCGGCGATTCTGTGCAATGTTGGCACTAAAAATGCCGAAAATGCCCAGTTTCTTTGCCAATATTGCATCTAGATTGCCTTGTGGCAGCGATTCCGTGCAATATTGGCATAGGTAACAAATCTAATCCCAAATGTTAAGGAGTATGGTTGCCTGTGCATAAGGATATCCACCGCGTAGCGTTAAGCGAGTGCAGTGAAGTGACCGGAACAATGCCGTGATGTATGACGACGTTATACATGCCATCGGCATGGATAAAAGGAGGAGTTCACGGCTTTAGGGAACGTAACAAACGAGTAGCGTATAGCGCGGTAAATGTCCTTACGCTCAGGTAACCATACGCGCTAACAGCGAGAGTATCCTGAGCTCAGGTAACCATACGCGCCTTGCGGTGGTTCTCAAAATGTGGCCATAACGCACACCACCGCTATCTGGAATCTGCGGTGGTTCTCATTTCAAGGTATTTTTGCACACCACCGAAATTGAATACTGCAGCAACTCCGCTCAGAAGTGGTTGTGGGCGGGGTGCGCCAATCCGCGCCTTGCGGTGGTTCTCAAATTACCGCCAAAACGCACACCACCGCTATCCAAAACCCGCGATGGTTCCCAAATCCGCGACAAAACGCACACCACCGAAATTGAATACTGCAGCAACTCCGCTCAGAAGTGGTTGTGGGCAGGGTGCGCCAATACGCGCCTTGCGGTGGTTCTCAAATTACCGCCAAAACGCACACCACCGCTATCTGGAACCTGCGGTGGTTCTCAAAATGTGGCCATAACGCACACCACCGCTATCTGGAATCTGCGGTGGTTCTCATTTCAAGGTATTTTTGCACACCACCGAAATTGAATACTGCAGCAACTCCGCTCAGAAGTGGTTGTGGGCAGGGTGCGCCAATACGCGCCTTGCGGTGGTTCTCAAATTACCGCCAAAACGCACACCACCGCTATCTGGAACCTGCGGTGGTTCTCAAAATGTGGCCATAACGCACACCACCGCTATCTGGAATCTGCGGTGGTTCCCGTTTCAAGGTATTTTTGCACACCACCGCAATTCGAATTACTTTGATTCAAGCAACTGCGGGAGAAGGTCAACAATTTCGGACAACGTGGAAATTCTGTATGGGGTTTCCACGTTTTCCGTTTCATTCCACTGATATCCGTCAACCTTGAGCCAGACGGCACGCATTCCCAAAGACAGCGCCGGAGCAATGTCGTTCTTGTAGGAATCTCCAACAACAACAGGATTTACACTTGGAGGGAATGAACGGGCACCTATTTTGAAAATACCGGTGTCCGGTTTTCTTATTCCAACCTGTGCAGACTCAACTATGGAATAGAAATATTTTTTCAGACCGAATTCTGACAGCACGGTTTCAAGATTCCCGTAGAAATTTGAGACAAGGACAAGACGGGCCTGCTGTGCAGAGATATCAAGTACGGGAACAGTAATTCTTTCAATATTGTTTTTCACGCGCATGTAACAGTAGTTTGTTACAGAATTCAATTTGTCCTGTGATATATCAATACTGTACGTTTCTTTCAGGAAAAGTTTGTGGAAAGCGGTTTTTTTCTGAAGCACGGAATAGAACGAGTCTGCCGGCCAGATATGTTTTCCCTGTTCAAGAGCCCGTTCAGTCTGCACATAGACACTGCGCAGCACACCTTCATCAATGTCTATGCGGCATGCCAGATAGGCCTCTTTGAACATAAAGAACCAGTGTACACCGTTGGTGTCCAGAGTTCCTCCATAATCAAATATCAGTCCGTTCACAGGTTCTCTTTTTATTGCAGAACATCAGTACAACACCTATAATAATCCATATAGCTTCTCTTACACGTGTTACCAGCGCCGTAAACAGTCCCACGGGCCCGCCTATTGCCAAACCGGACGATGCCATTGCCACACTACCCTCTTTTGAGCCCATCTGCATGGGTATGAAAAAGAGAATATTACTGAACAGAGAAGAGAACGCAACTATCAGATATGCATCAAAATAGGTGCTTTGGGGGACCAAGTTACACATAATTAGCCAATATTCCAAACATCCGGCTGCCCTTGCAGCAAATTCAAGGAATAATGACCAGAAAAAGGCAGATTTTCCACAGGCGTGCAGATTTGCTATCTGATTGTCAGTATCTGAAATTTTTCTGATATTGTTATCGGTAAACCGGGTTATTGGTTTGCCTATCAGAGGAAACTTTCCCAGGAATCTTAGAAATTTCAGCAGGAAACCGTTTCTGTAGCCTTTCCCGAAAAGATACAGCATAAGCACAAACACTGCTGCAAACAGAACAAAAGCAATAATGAAAGAAACCGGAAGCAGATACTTTCCAGGCGCCGCAAAATGAAGAATGACATACAATACAACAGCGCTCATCCAGAACCAGAAATGTGAATATATATGCATCATTACATATAACACAACAGAACCGGTGGCACGTTCGACACCGGTGTACGGTGTAAGTTCAAGTATTCTGTAAGGTTCTCCACCCATCAGACCGAAGGGCGTAGTATAATTCAGTGCAAAACCGGATATGGTCATTCTGAATACCGGACCGAACGGAACTTTTTCATCTCCGTTATGGTTGATGATAACGCGCCATGAGACAGCGTTCATAATGTAAATAACCAGCCACAGCAATACGCAAAGTGGGAATATTATCCCTGTCCGGCGTAACATATCGGCAATCTGGGCCGGGGATACGTCAAAAGTAAGCAGCATTACCACAACAGCGGCAACGCCGAACACCATGAATGCGTATCTGAGTTTATTTCTCAATAGTTCCCTTTGTTGAGTTTGTCATATATAAGTTTGCAGCGATGTTCGTGTACACTTCTTACAATATACCACATTATACTCATTACCACAATTTCAAAAAACAGGTATATCCACTCCACACCCAGAATGACCGATACATACATGACTATGATACGGGTATTGAACGTAAGAACATTGTCCCAGAACAGAATGGGCTTGGTAGCCGTACAGAAATCGTCTCTGAGCTGCTGGGGTATGTTGCTTGCGTAGCGTTCCTTAACCAGAGCAAACAGTTTCTGGAACTGCGGAGTCTGCTTTTCCTGACGGCGTGTGTAGCTTCTGTAGAAAATGCACGCCCATTTCCACAGGAAGCGCTTGCGGAAAGTTGTTTCCTTAACCTGATTGTCAACGGCTATGCTGTCTGTTATCTCTCCCTTGTTATTCTGGAACCACAGATAGACATTCCGGTGGTAGTCTGACAGTTCCACCTGAGGTTTATGGCACAAAACACCGGAAATAAAGAATGCTATCCAAATCCATATTCCCCATCTCATGTCAAATTCTGCAGGCAGAGGAGCCAACGATATATTCTGTGGAGTAAGGCGCAGCACAATTGCAAGATACATGGCAAAGAACCACACATCGCCGGCAAATCCGTCAAGAATGCGGCCCCATTGCGATGTCTTGCCGCTCATACGTGCCAACTGTCCGTCCGCACTGTCCAGTATATTTGCAAATATCATTGAACCAACTCCCACAAGAGTCCATTTCATGCAACCGAAGTAAAAACAGAAACCGCCGAATGCGCCTATTACCATGCTGATAATTGTAACAACATTGGGATGCACGTTCAAAGCATTGAAAAAAGAAGCCATGACATATCCGCACGGACGAGTAAACCAGATATCAATGAATTCCTCGGTATCTTTCGATTTGTAAGTGGAGTTAATTTTCTTTCCCATCATCAATATAGTGTTTTATTAGTTCAACAATTCTGTTGGCGGCGGTTTCCCTGAACCGGCCAAAACTGGGCCAGTCATTCACATCAATCAGCGTAAGTCTTCCGTCCGGAGATACTATCACATCGCCGCCAAATACCATGAGTCCCGTTTTTGCCGCCACGTATGCCACTATCGAGTCAAGATTTGCCATATCAAAGGCATACTTGTGGATCAGGTCGTTATGGACAGCTTCTCCAAAGCGGCTGTCAGCGGCAGATACATAGAACCATCCCACAATCCGGGAGTCTACGGCATAAAACTTGACAACAGAGCCTTCGATATGCTCTGTAACTACCAGCCTGCCTTTCAAATCCGGGCATCGGTCCACGTTTTCAACAAACCGGGATTTTCTGTCTGTCTTTATCCAGCACGGATAAATGCTCCATGAGTCTTTAAGCTGTTCCATGGAATCAAAAAAAGCCCCCTTAAGTTTTTCCCTGTTGACAAACTTCAATATATACCACTGTTTTGAACGTTTCCTGCACAGATTGACTGCAGTAACCGGATTGATAACCGTTGCCCCATTGTATTGCAATGCCGCCAGGGCGGACAGGGAATCCTTATTTCTTGCCATGCTCAGCACTGCCTGCGGCGTATTGTCCGGTTCAAACAGAGTCTTGTCACCGCACAGAGCGGTTTCCGGTATCAGTCTGGTCTCATAACCATTATTCCGCAACAATGACTCAACAGATCCGATTATGGCGGCATCGGCCTGTTCCCTTCCGCGGGAATAATATTTTGAGCGGGCTACAAGAAGTATCATTCCAATATGGATTTTGCCGTTTCTATATCTCTGATATGATCCACATCTACAACCTTGCCCAGGTTGAAAGCGGTTGCTGTGAGACCGGCTGACAGTATAGCCCGCTGGTAAGCGCGCATGCGGGTTTCTCCTGCAGCTACAGTCTGTTCCAAAACGGACAACGCTTTCCGTGTCAGTCCGTAAACACCGGCAGAAACATAACTGCAACCGTGACGGTCATCGTAAAAGCCTGTTATTGAATTATCGTGGGCAACGCCAACGTACAAGGGTTTTTCATCGTCAATGAAAGGTGTTACACCCATAAACGCGTGAGCATCACTCAGACGCGCGGCATCAACATACCGACAGAATTCCGAGGGGCGGAAAACAGTATCGACGGTGGTGACTATAAGACGGTTCGGAGTCTGTTGCCGGGATTCCAGCATCCGGTACAGCCGGTAAAGACTGTGCATCGAACCCGGAGTATCCTCCACCAGCAGATTGGTTGTCAAGCCAAAATCATTGCTTTTGAGATATTCAGCCGTCCGGATATTGCCCGTGTTGACAATCACAGACACTGAATCTGCTCCTGCGCCACGCATAATTCCAATAAGTCTGCCTATCATAGGCTCGCCGCCAAGACAAACCATAGGTTTGGGCTGTGTAACATTTTCAGCCTTCAGACGGCTCCCGAGCCCGGCCGCAATTATGGCAAAACCAACGTTAGGCATTCTGGTCTTCGGCCTCAAGATTTATTTTATCATCCCTACGGTCAAAGAACTGTTTCTGCAGCGGATTTTTATGGATTTCCTTATGGAATTTGCGTGCATTATACACATCTATTGCAGTATATACAGCCTGACGGAATGAGTTTTCGCTTGCAAGGTTCTTTCCTGCAATATCGTACGCGGTGCCATGATCCGGCGATGTGCGGACAACACCCAATCCTGCAGTATAGTTAACGCCATTATCCATTGCAATGGCCTTGAAAGGAATGAGCCCCTGGTCATGATACATGGCAAGCACAGCATGGAACTGACGGTAAGCGTTCGTACCGAAAAATCCGTCGGCAGAGAAAGGGCCAAAGCATTGTATGCCCTGGCTTATCATATTGTCTATGGCCGGTTGGATAATAGTCTGTTCCTCGGTTCCTATCAGGCCCTGATCACCGGCATGCGGGTTCAAAGCCAGAACGGCAATCTTTGGTATTTCAATGCAGAAATCTTCAAGCAGAGCCTTGTGCAGAAGCCGTATCTTTGATTCAATGAGTTCCTGAGACAAAGCCTGGGCCACCTTTGCTATAGGCAGATGGGTAGTAACCAGTGCAACACGCACATCCTGATTCATAAGAATCATCAGCGGACCGTTCTGGCTTGGGAACTTCTGAGCCAGATATTCCGTATGTCCCGGGAAAGTGAAATCCTTTGACTGGATATCGCTTTTGTTTATTGGGGCTGTTACAAGGACATCAACAAGTCCTTCCTGAAGTTCTTTTGTAGCGCGTTCCAAAGCATCAAAAGCTGCTTTTCCTGCAGCGGCCGATGCCACTCCGAATTCCACAACAGCATCGTCGTTGCCGCAGTTGACCAGGTTCAGGCAATCTTCTTTAGCCTGCCCCGCGTTATCCACCAGCTGGAAATTCAACTGTGATTCTATTGTTTTCTTATGATATGTTGCAACTTTCACGGAACCGTACAGTACGGGAGTACAGATTTCAAACATCTCAAGGTCTTCGAAAGTTTTCAGAATAACCTCGTACCCCACTCCGTTTATATCGCCTTGTGTAATACCTACCTTAATCTTTTCCATATATTTAGCTTTATCAGTTTTTTAAATCCGTATCGTCATCTGACAGAATAATGACATCTTCAAACTGTACATTGACAGAACGAACGCGTCTGTTATCCTGCGTCACATCGTTGGGAAGAATAACAATACTGTTTATATGGGCATCTTTCTGTGCCTCAGGAGAGGGCAGTGACAATGTATAGAGCGATGCCTCCATACGTCGCATCAGCATACGTTTGTCACTTCCCGGCGCATATATGAACGCCTCTGCCACAATCACCCTATTGTTCACCTGGTCAACACGGCTCAGAGAAACAAACGGGCCTCCCATATCGTAGTTCTTCATTTCCCACAGTCCGCGGGCCACCTGGACATATTCATCGCCTATTGAACTGTCATAGACATCAACATATTTGCGCGCGGTTGACATATATTGTCCGTCCCTTGGTCCGGGAATGTTGCAGCGCATTACCGAATCTCTTTTTTCAAAGAAATATTCAGCCGTAAACGTATTGGCATCGGTGTAGGGATATGAATAAATGACAAAATTCATATCGCGGTCTCCAAGGTCTGTGGCTGCCCAGAAAAAGTTCTTCCCTATCTTGTGCTTTGAAAGTTCTGAAGGGACAGAGACATGACAGCCGAACATGGAGTTCACCTGCTGGTCAACATATACGTTATAACGTTTCTTGAGCAGTTTGGCCTCACGGTTGAGCTCGGTACGCGTCAGGAAATCGATTATGAAATGGCCGTTGTCTTCAAGATACCCGGCAAGACTCTCCTGTGTAGGAGCCTGAATTGTCATGATAACCTGCGGGGCTGCATATACATTGTTGGTATATTTGATTTTCGGTGCCGTATAAAGTTTGTTGTCCACACGGACCATAATGATATTTCTGCACAGGCGCAATGCGCGCGTAAAATCTTCCGTTATGCATTTTGAGACCTTGAAAGATGGTTCAGACTGGGGCAAACCGTCAATTTCCGTTTCAAGAAGAGACTCTACGGCATCTCCTGCCATGCCATGCAGGACACTGGGATCGGCAACCACCAGGACATCGTACGGAGCACCTGCCGATGAAGGGATGAACATGCCTGCCTGTTTTTTGTCCTTGCAACCTGCA
Source organism: Bacteroidaceae bacterium (assembly GCA_024398715.1). Taxonomy (GTDB): domain Bacteria; phylum Bacteroidota; class Bacteroidia; order Bacteroidales; family Bacteroidaceae; genus Colenecus. Next base: position 15,951 of record JAKSIP010000025.1, on the reverse strand, counting down.
AAGGCTATACATATTGATAATAGAGCAATCAGATAAAACTTGGATCTCATATAGGCCAATATTGATTAGTTACATTCATTGCGTTTTGACGAGAGCATACCGCATGCAGCCCATACGTCCTCTCCACGCGATGCCCGGATAGTGGAAAAAACACCATGGCCGGTAAGATAATCGCGGAAAGCAAGCATACGGTCATCGGGACTGGGCTTGAGTTCAACCTGCGGTATGGCATGATAACGTATAAGATTCACTCTGCAGTTCAGACCTTCCAACGCCTTTACAAGCTCCGATGCGTTTGCCATGGAGTCATTCACATCCTGGAACATGGTATATTCAAAGGAAAGACGGCGCTGATGTGAAAAATCGTACCGGCGCAGAACTTCAAGCATCTCCGTCATGGAAAATGCTTTTTCTGCAGGAACAAGAGAGGCTCTGAGCTGGGGATTGGAGGCATGCAGACTTACTGCTATATGACAATCGCAGCCCTCAATAAGCTGTTTGAGTTCACGTCTGAGCCCAACGGTCGAGACGGTTATTCTTTTGGGGCTCCATGCCAGTCCCCAGGGAGCAGTAAGTATCTTGACCGTTTTAAGGACCTGTTCAAGATTGTCAAGAGGTTCTCCCATACCCATAAACACCAGATTGGTAAGTTCTATACTGCCCGGAACAACCAATATCTGATTCATTATCTGGGCGGCAGTAAGGCTTGAAGTATAATGCTGAGCTCCCGTAAAACAGAACTTGCAGCCCATCTTGCAGCCAACCTGGGTCGAAACGCAAAGGGTTGCCCTTTCACCGTCAGGAATAAAGACGGTTTCAACATTGTGGGGTTTATCGGGGTCCTGACCGTCGGTGCCCACATCAATAAGGTATTTGCTTGTTCCATCCGCACTTGTAACGGCATTGACGGGAGTTGAAAGTCCCACACAGTAATCCTGACTCAGCAGTTCCCTGTTTTTAAGTGAGATATTTGTAAACTGGCCAATGGATGTTGCGCGCTTTACGTACAGCCATTCAGCAATCTGCCTGGAAGTGAAAGCTGGCATCCCAAGAGAATTTGCAACACCATGCAAATCCTCCAATGTCATTCCTATCAACGGTATTTTCTGCATTATATACAAATAACTTGCGAATATACAAAAAAATCAGTAGAGTGCTGCGATATCTGCGGCAAGAGATAAAGACTTTTGTTTGCCGGCATCCACCCAAAAAGTACCCGCCGGCTCTCTGTATGCCAGATAGCGCATTGTTGCCGCCGTATTTGTATAAAAATCGGTAATACCGAATTTCTGTTCACTGACTTTGTCAAGTTCATCCAACAGTCCGGGTCCCACAACATGGTATCCCTGGAATGAATAAGGGAAATATTGACCGCGTACCAGATTTTCCCTGAACTCTGGAACAGCGGAACGGATATCGCCGTTTACACGGTTGGTCCAACCGGCAAGAACATCGTTTCTGTCAAAACAGAGTGCACGGCTGCCCTTGCGCAACGATACCATAAGCAGGGCATCAGACCGGACAGGATCAAACGCCTTATAGAAAGCATCAAGATTAGCGGTTGAAAAAACATCCACATTGCAGACCAGAACAGGAAGACCAGTGTCCAGCAGATGCAAGGCCCGCCGTATGCCGCCACCGGTATCAAGCAGTTCCGCACTCTCGTCTGAGACGATAATATCCATACCGAAATTATTGTTCGCTTTCAGAAAGTCTATTATCAGGTCTGCAAAATGGTGTACATTCACAACCACGGGACCGAAACCGTTCTTGCGCAATTTTAGAAGTTGCCATTCGAGCATGGTTTTTCCCTGCACCTGTACAAGAGCTTTCGGTAGTGAGTCTGTGAGCGGAGCAAGCCGTGTTCCAAGACCGGCTGCAAGTAATATTGCTGGTTTCATATTTTATTTTCTGCTATCAGTTCACGATGTACAACGCAAACGTTTATCCTATCGCCATATTTTTCTTTCAGGAAAGTGTACAGTCCCTGTGCCGAATATACGGAACGGTGATGGCCGCCGGTACAGCCGAAACTGAACATAAGGCTGGTGTATCCGCATTCAAGATAACGGTCAACGGCACTGGACACTATCGGGAACACTGCCTGGAGCATTGAATCTGCCTGTCCCTTTTCCCTGAGGAATCTGATTACAGGCCCGTCAAGTCCGGTCAGATCCCTGTATTCCCTGTAAAGCCCCGGATTCTGCATATATCTGCAGTCAAAAACAAAACCTCCGCCATTTCCGGTCACATCCTGCGGAATACCGCGGCGGTATGAAAAACTGAATATTCTGACAGTCAGCCTGTTGTCCGGGACAGAAACAGTATTCCACTCCGCAGGAAGTTCTGACAGGAGTTCCCTTATATATGGAAAATTGAACATTGGATCCCCAAGCAAGGCATCGAGCTGCTTAAGGGCGGGAGCTATACTGACAACAAACATCTGCTTGCCTTGTATAATGCCCCGGTACCCGTATGCGCCCAATGTCTGCAACGTGCGCAGAAGCACACATGCCTTTACCCTTCTGTCAAAATCACATCTGTCAACATTCCCGTATTCTGACAACATATCAAAATACACATCAAGCAAATGTTTTCTCAAAGATTCCGGAAAAGCGGCTCGTCCCTGCCACAGAAAAGATGCCAGATCATATTCAACGGGACCGAAACGCGCTCCCTGATAATCAATAAAGGCCGGCCCCGTAGGGGTTATCATAACATTCCTGGACTGGAAATCGCGCAGCATGACCGTTCTGACAGAATTGTCCAGGTCTTTCCCTTTTCCGTAAAGCAGATCAAGTATGGCGTCAAATTCATTTTCCAGCAGATTGTCGTTTATCTCCAGCCCCACCCCTTTCAGGAACATGTACTTGAAATAGTGCAGATCAAATTTGATTGAATTCCGGTCAAAACGCTCTGCGGGGAAGAATTTTCTGCCGTCAAAATTGGAACCGCTGTACTGGAAACGTATAAGCAGGCGCATGCATTCTTCCAGAACTGAAAGATATTCTCCGTCATACATATTATCCTGCCTGCAGACGGAAAGCATATCGTAAAGCGGAGTAGAACCCAAATCCTGAATAATATACACCATCCGGTCATCAGATACGGCATATATATGCGGAACAGGCAGAGAATATTCTTCAAAGTAAGCGGTCAGCGCAAAAAAAGCATTGTTTTCACTGACCGATGTGCCTGAAACGCCTATAAGGGAACGCATTCCGGGATTGGTTGCAGATGCAGAGACCATACGGTAATACCGTCTTGGAGAACCGGCCGCAGTCAATGGTTCAACACTGTCCGGAACGCAACCGGTAAGATTTTTGTACAGATTCAGTAAAGATTCTTTCATTTATTGCCAAATTTACAACAAATGAATGTATCTTTGATAAACCAAACGGAAAAAATATGCAAAACAAGCCCTATTCGTGGATTCCCACACTATATTTTGCAGAAGGCCTGCCGTATGTGCTGGTCATGACTCTGTCGATACTCATGTTCAAGCAGCTTGGCATAAGCAATACGGACATAGCACTATATACCGGATGGTTATACCTGCCGTGGGTAATAAAGCCAATCTGGAGTCCGTTCATAGATATGTTCAGAAACAAACGCTGGTGGATTCTGCTGACCCAGTTCGTAATTGCAACAGGACTGGCAGGCATAGCATTTTTCATTCCGACAACTGACTTTTTCCGCTGGACGCTGGCCATTTTCTGGTTGCTTGCATTCAGCAGTGCCACTCACGATATTTCAGCAGACGGATTCTACCTGTTGGCTCTCAACAGCGGAGACCAGTCCTTATACGTTGGCATACGCAGTACTTTCTACAGGATTGCCATGATTACAGGAGAAGGTGGAATGCTGATGGTCTGCGGTTTTTTGGAAAAGAGACTTGGAACAGCCGTACGAGCATGGAGCACCACGTTTATCATTGCAGCGGTGGTTATGCTGCTTATTGCGCTATATCATCTTACAGCCTTGCCCCGCTGTGAAAAAGAAAACACCACCACATACACCGCCCGGTTGGTATGGAAAGAGCTGGCAGAAACTTTCGTTTCTTTCTTCAGGAAACCGTATTTCCTTTCAGGCCTGCTATTCATTCTGTTTTACCGCCTGCCGGAAGCTTTGCTGGCCGTTTCCACAAGACTGTTCATGATAGACGGGGCAGAACAGGGAGGTCTTGGATTATCCACCGCAAACGTTGGTCTTATTCAGGGAACGGTTGGCGTACTTGCCCTGCTGGCCGGAGGAATACTTGGCGGCATAGCCATTTCAAGAAAAGGATTGAAGTATTGGCTCTGGCCTATGGTACTGGCCATTTCTGTTCCCGATGCCGCCTATGTTTTTCTGAGTTTTCACCCATCGTCAAGCATTGCTCTCATTGGAACGCTTGTAGGAATAGAACAGTTCGGATACGGATTCGGCTTTGTGGCTTATACCATTTTCCTTATGTACTTTGCACGCGGTGAACACAAGACATCGCACTATGCATTCTGCACAGGTCTTATGGCCCTGGGAATGATGCTGCCGCGAATGGTTTCCGGCGCATTGCAGGAAATTCTTGGATATAGAATATTCTTTGTTGTAGTTCTTGTATTATGCGGAGTTACCGCATTGGTGGCATGGTCAATACATTTTGAACCTGATTTCGGCAAAAAGGAAAAATAAAATGATTACTGTAATAGCAGACTGCGGTTCAACCAAATCAGACTGGGTTGTCAAAGAGGACAACAAGATATGTTACAAAGCCCAATATGCAGGTCTTAACCCATGCATTCAGACTGGAGAGGATTTGTTCCGGAATCTGTCCCAGGTCTGGAGCGGTATATGCAACAATGTACCCAATGCGGCCACGCCCGGATGCAACATAGATTTTTTCATATACTGTGCCGGCTGTTCCACCGCCATTCTCTGCCGTGAACTGTCAGAGATTGCAGCTACTGTTACAAAAACCGATGCCGCCCGGATTCACATAGCGGGTGACTTGTTGGGAGCGGCGCGCGCAGCATACGGCTGCGGTAGCGGCATCGTTGCCATTCTCGGTACAGGTTCGGCATCGGGATATTACAACGGGAAGGAAATATCACTCACAGTCCCGTCATTGGGCTATATTCTGGGCGATGAGGGCAGCGGTTCATTTTTTGGCAAATGTCTGGCAGCCGATTATCTGAAAGGGCTCATGCCGCATGGAACGGAGTTGCTGTTCCAGGATTTCCTTAAAAGTTGCGATACTGAATACGGTACGGATTTTGCATTGGGAGCAATACTTGCAAATACGTATAAGGCAAGTTTTCCCAACAGGTTTCTTGCTTCCCTGGTTCCGTTCATGGTACAGAACAGAAACGACCGTTACGTTCAGAACCTGCTGTACACGGGATTTGACTTGTTTTTCGAAAGAAACATAAATACCTACAGTTCCCTATCGGATACAATTTCATTCATCGGTTCAATTGCAGTCGCATTCAACAAAGAACTGAAAGATGTTGCAAAACGCAAAGGCTTTGTTATGGAGAAAGTTGTGCAATACCCCATATTGTCTTTGTGCGATTATCATACTACACATAACCAATAATCAGGATTCATATGTCTACATTTCTCTGGCAGGATATAGTGTTCGGTCCCATACACAGCCGCAGGCTGGGAGTATCTTTAGGCCTGAATATCTCTCCATGCAACGGTAAAATATGCTCTTTTGACTGTATATATTGTGAATGCGGCAGAAATCCGCACGGGCTCAAACTCACAATGCCAACCTTTGCACAGGTTGCAGAGGCTATGGAAATGCGTTTTGCGCAGATTTTCCAGGAGGTTGGCAGAGTGGACTCCATTTCATTCACCGGCAACGGGGAACCTACGCTGAATCCCGATTTTGAGCAGATAATACAGCACACAGTCGAACTTAGAAACAAATATTTTCCAATGGCCCAGGTGAGTGTTTTCAGCAACAGCACCAGGCTTCATCTGGAAAGTGTGCGCCGCGCCCTTTCCATTACAGACAATCCTATTCTCAAACTGGACACTATGGACAGCCAGCTGTTCCAGCTTATCAATTGTCCTGCCCCCGGCATCACTCCGGAGCGCATTGTAGAGAATCTGAAACTGATGAACGGGAATTACATTCTGCAGACAATGTTCCTGAAAGGTACTTACAAAGGAGTGACATTTGACAACAGTGCCGACGGATATGCGCAGTCATGGCAAAAGACCGTACTGGAACTCAAACCAAGGAAAGTAATGCTCTATTCCATAGACAGAGAGACGCCTGAACAGGGGCTGGAGAAAGTGACGCCGGAAAGGATGAAACAGATTGCCGCCCCGTTGGAAGAAGCTGGCATAGACGTTCAGATCAACGCTTGAGAAATGCCATACATGCAGGGATATCGCCTGTAATGACTTTCCACATAAGCTTGCCCTGCGGAGAGTAGCAATAGAGCATTCCCGGAGTCACAAAGTCTTTGGCATCGGTTATATAAATACAATGCGTAACAGGATTCACTGCTATTGCGTATGCCATGGAAATTGAATATTGTGTTCCGTCTGAAATGAAATTATCTGTATCAAGATTACGGTTAACTACGTTATAAATGGCATACGAGGCACTCTTCATTCCTATTGCATAATTAAACTCTGAATCCACAATATAGAGGGAATCTCCCAATACGGTCATATCCGCACAGGACACATCTATGGAATCTGTAACCATATCAACAGAGCTGTCAATAATATATATTTTTGAGTGGTTGTTGTAGTAATCGCCACGCGATGACACATACACCCTGCCGTATCTGTCCGTTTCAACATCGTTCAGATTCAACGCAACATCTATCTGTCTTATCTCTTCAAAAGTGTCAAGATCTATTACTGACACTGTTCTGTCATAGTTTGGCACTCGGTAGCCGCCGGAGTTTGCCACATACAGTTTTCCCGCACATATGCCCATACCGTCCGGCTGGTAGCCTACAAGGCAGCTGTCAACAATCTGCATTGAAACGGTATCAATCTTGACAACTATGCCGCGGCGGGCATTCGGATCCAGATTGACCGGACCGGCGTAAGACGATACGTACACATATCCGCCATGGCAAATGATATTACGCCCGTTCGGAACGGTAATCTGTGTCTGATGGCATGCATTGTCAGCATTCATCACTTCAACATAATTGGAGCAGTTTATTACCGCATAGAGTTTGGAACCGTACAATTCCATATCGTTTCCCACATCGCCCAATTCGCCTACCACATGCGGATTACGGCTTGCGAATATATTTTTGTTGTAGATTCCCTGTGCAAAATCCAGATAGTCAAGAGTGGATTTGTTGGTTCCCATATTTCCCTGATTGAGCAGATACATTCCTTCCAGCGAGTCAATATATTCCGCAGGGACAGAAGTCTGCACGGAAGGGACAATTGTTTCAAGTCCCTGTCTGCATGCGGCCAGCAGAGATATGGCTACCAGCAATATGGAAAACTTACACACGGAAATGTTCATAGCATAATATTCAGTTTGATTTTAAAATTGGTACCCGGCATGGGATAGCACTGTACAACCTCGTACTGCTGGTTGAATATATTGTTCACATCGGCAGCAAAGCGCAACGTACATTTTTCAAGAGACCAGTTGTAATACATAGAAACATCGTGTGTGTACCACGGTTGGGCATAGTTTTCCGGGATATTGGCAACAGACTCGTAACGTTCTCCGGTATATACAAAACTGTAATTGAGCCCGAAATCTTTCCAATCCGCTCCAACCAGCACAGACAGACTGTGCAACGGTATGTACGGGATCTGTCCACCGTACCATGGACTGGATTTGTCAGTAAAGTCCTGAGCTTTCTGATATGTATAGGAAAAACCGGTATTTACATTCACATTGCCAAAAAGCCAATCGGCAGACATGTTGGCATCAACGCCCTTTATTCTGACGTTCCCAATATTGGTCATGCTCCATCTGAACTGATTGCTGCCGGGCATGGCAATTATCTTGTTGTCAACCTGATTGTAATAGGCATCGGCAGTCAGTTGCAGATGGCGGAAAACGCCTGAATAGAAATCCGCACAATAGACAGCCCCAAGATTGAACTGGCGGGTTGTCTCTGGCTTGAGATTGACGTTACCTATGAATGTATAATAAAGGTCATTCAGAGTAGGCATTCTGAATATGTCCTTGTAATATGCGCGTAATGTCAGATCCACATTGTCAAACGGCCTGTAGGATATGGTGACGGACGGAGAGAAACGGTTTTTGTCCGATGCCTGCGCAAATCCTTCATCGGTCCTGTCTTTCACAAAAGTGTAGAGCAGGTTGGCCTGCAGCTTCACTTTCCACCAAAGAAATGCCCATGCCGCATTTGCAAGGAAAGTCAGACGGTTGGGATTGGCAAAATGGTTCATATCTGACCAAAGAGTACTGTACGTACAATCTGCAGACAAAGATAGTTTCCACCAGTCAAACGGTTCGAACAGATTGGCTACAGAAGCATAATATTGTCTTTGCAGATATGAATTGTCTATATACATTGTAGAAATGTCCTGATTGGGATCATTCAGATAATGCAGAAAATCATTGGAAAACTTGAGTTTTCCCTGGAATGAATACCACGTTGAGAATTGTTTGACAGCCTGTCCCTGGAGAAAGAAATTCCTGTCCCACTGGCGGTCCTGATGCTGGAATTTTCCCGGTTCGGTACGGACTACCGCTCCCGGATATCCGCGGCGGCTGTTGTAATAATAAGCTTTCGCGCTCCAATTCCCGGAATTGTCCAATTGTCCGTATAGACCAAGCTCGGCCCGGATGGAATTGACATCACCGTTTTTACGCATCTGAATGGTATCGTAACCGTCTTTTCTGGCTGTACGGAATTTATATTTCCCGCTTGTGTACAGATATTCCGCACTCAAGCTCATGGATACTTTTGAGGATAACCTCTGTTCCCAAAGAACCGTTGGATTGTATGTGTCAAAAGAGCCTGCCTTGAATCCGGCATCAAGATTGAAGGATCTGCCCTGCTCAAACTTTGGAATACGGGTTTGCAGATAAAGTGCACTGGAACTGGCAAAATCGGCAGCAGATTGGAATATAGAGCTTTTCTGTCCGTTGAAAACAGAGATTGATTCCATATTGTCCAGAGTGAAACGGCCCAAATCAACAACGCCGTTCTGTGCATTTGATATTTCAACGCCATCGTAGAAAACACCCACATGATGACTGCCCATACTGCGCACATCTATTGTTTTCAGACCTCCTATTCCGCCATAGTCCTTAATCTGTACCCCGCTGAAATAGCGGACAGCATCGGCAACACTGCTGGAAGACAAATTCTTCAGTTTGGAACCCTCAAGAGTCTGTACCGGGATAATGGTCTGGTTAAGTGTTGACGCTTCAACAACAATTTCTTCCAAAGATTCATCAAAAGATGTTTCCGCAAATGTTATCTCAGCAGAAACGGCACATACAGACACACACAACAATAATATTCTACGCAAAGGGCCCAACGGTAAAATTTCTTTTGATATTGCAAAATTACAATATTTTTCCCGTTGCCAATAAAAAGAGGGTGACTAAAAAGTCCAGATGGACTTAGAGGTCATCCTCTTTTCATTTTTGCAGTGACTGTTCCGAGCTGCCAGGCAGCCAACCTTCGTCGGAACTCCGTTCGCTTCGCTCACTCCGGCCCCTCCCATTGTCTCCTTCGTCCTGCTTCGCAGAACTCGTATCCAACGGGCCCCACCCCCTGCCCGTGTCCGGGGGTGGACACGTCCTCCGAAGGTTGCTGCCAGCTCAGCTACGGCTCAGTGGAAATTTAGTAGGGGAATTAATTTCTCCGAAAATGATCCATTTGTATATTGCATATTACAACCAACCGCGCCCCGCACTGCAAAGCACATTTGGTACGAAAAACCGCCTCCTGCCGTACCAACCGCACTGCGAACCGCATTCCGTACGAAAAAACGCCTCTTACCGTACCAAATGCACCGCAAACCGCATTCCGTACGAAAAACCGCCCCCTGCCGTACCAACCGCGCCCCCGCATTTGGTTGAATTTCATACACAACACATACTCCACAATACACTTGCCTCCTAATAATACTACTACAAATCATCCTATTTTGTTCTTTCCCACTAAATTTCCACTGAGCGCAGAACTGCACCGGATGCCCTTTGAGAGGGATGTGCTACAAGGGAATGTCAGACCGCAGGACAATCGAGGTGAATCATCAGGTAAATGCATATAGAGCCGAAGCCAAACGCCTTCTTACCAGTGAAAGGGGGTTATATCACAGAAGCAATCGTCCGATAGAACCAGAGGCGGTCTTCGGAGACATAAAGCAGAACCATGGCTTCAAGCGCTTCAAACTCCTAGGTTCAAGTACGAAACGCAATCGAGGAGAAGAATTTGAGCCGGGCGGCTCTGTCGATTGTTTATGACACGAAGATACAGTTTTTTTCAGAAACTGGACTTTTTTCATCCCAATACCCAACTGAGTTTTCATTTACGGATAAATGAAACAAATTCTTTAATTATTTTGCAATATTACTAAATATTGGTAACTTTGTGCAAATAAATATAGTTATGAAAACTACATCAGTTGCACTTGGCTCTTATTTTGAGAACTTTATTGCCACAACCATTGAGACGGGCCGCTACAATAACGCCAGCGAGGTTATTCGTGCCGGTCTTCGTATGCTTGAAGAGAATGAAAAGCGGGTTCTTGAACTATCTGCAGCAATCCGCGAGGGCGAAGAAAGCGGTAGATATGAGGATTTCGATCCAATCAGTCATCTAAAAGAACTCAAGGCCGCACACGCCAATGGCTAAGTATCATCTCACTAAGAAAGCCGTTCAGGATCTGGATGCGATATGGGCCTACACGCTCAAGACCTGGTCGGAAAAGAATGCTGACGAGTACTATTCAGCACTTGTAGAGACATTTGCTGCAATTGCAAAAAGACCCATCCATCTTGACAGGGAGTATGTTGAAATTCATCCCGGTCTCTATCGCAGAAGATGTCATAAGCATTTGGTATTCTACCGACTGGTTGAAAATGATGAAATAGAGATTGTAAGAATCCTGCATGAGAGGATGGATATTGCATCCAAGTTCAAGTAAAAAACGTAAAACTAGATCGAAAACATCCAAATACCGATGTACGTTTTGCTTCATTAACCTAGCCGGGTGCTGAGGTACGGATATTGCATTTTCACCAAAAAATCCGAAAAAAAGAGTACCTTCGTAAGATTGTATGCTTACTTTAACCTTCAATAATTGTCAAAGGGTTTCCCTCTCCACTCAGGGGGAGAGCAACTACTTAATAGTTAATATCTTAGCATTTAAAGATATTGATATTTCCGCCTGCGTCCCATCCAAGAGGACTGCGGGTGGATGTTTTATGCACATATATTCTTCCGATAAGAAACAATAAAAACGATAATGAAATGACAAATAAAGAACAGCACCCAATCTATGTGTCTCCCAAGGTGGAGACCATAGAAATCAAGGCTCAGGCAATCATCTGCCAGAGCGGAAACCAACGTATGGATTGGCAGGATCTGGGAAACGGAGGATTTGAGGAACAATAATCCTGCTTCGAAACACTACAAACATTCAAGAGAAAACAAAAAACAGAATAAAAATGAAAAAGACAGTAATTGCATCAGTGGCACTCGCAGCGGCATTGTTCGCTGTATCCTGCCAGAAAGAAAACGACCCTGTACAGAATGTATCCGGTCCGATGACCATCAGTGCAGTATCCGAAGGACTCAACACTCCGACCAAGACGGAGATGATATTCAAATATGATGTAGCTTGGAGTGCTAACGACAAAATTTATGTCAAAGATGCATCAGGCCATCACGACACTTTCACACTTCAGAATGGTGCCGGGACCACCAAGGGCACTTTCAAACAGGATGGCAAGACAACCCTCACCGGCGAGGTCCAGGCTTATTATCCCGCAACTATGCTTGATGGCGGCAGCCCTGTCTGGCCAGCATCCCAGACAAACGACCAGACCATCCCTATGTACTGCAAGAAGACGCTCTCCGGCGAAGCTGAAGAGAGAATGGACTTCAGCAGTCTCGGTTCCGTGCTTCAGATAGTGTTCAATACCACTCAGGAGAACGTCACCCTCAAGTCCATCGAAATCAAGGACGGCAGTGCAACCCTGAGCGGAGCCTTCACCGTTGATACCGATGGCAAGGCCGTCATCACCGCAACCGACAAGGCGGGCATCACGCTCGATCTCGGTACGGGAGCTGCTCTCGGCAAAGCCGCGAATTATTTCAACATCGCCGTTCCTGCCGGAAACTATCAGGATCTCACCCTTGTTTTCACCGCAACCGACGGAAAGAAATGCACGATGACAGGAGGCAAAGTCAACATCGCTCACAATGCTGTTGGCAGGTTAACTCTTATGGGAGAAAAGTTCAAGGCTGTCCCACTTCCGGGCGTGTTTAGCGTCAGCGCCACCAAGAAGGTTCGCTTCTCGCAGGGCAACCTGTATTATAATGGCAGCAAGTTCGATTTTGAGGCCAACCAGTATGAGTACCACGGTTACGATTCTTGGGGCCTCTTCGGTTGGGTAGGTGCAAGCAGTACAGCATTTACTTCTTCTCCCGAGATTTATGGAGTCTCAACCAGTACTACGCTTGAAGATTATGGAAATAGTGCAACGGATGCACTCAAGGCTGATTGGGGTACAGCCATTGATGACAAGGGTACCTGGAGTACACTCTCCAAAGCTGAGTGGCAGTATCTGCTCAAAACCGACACTCCTAACCGTATGGTCAACGGCAAACCTTGCTACAGCAACGCTGTGAGCAGCGGTGTCACTATTGGAGGTGCAACATATAAGGGTGTATTCCTGTACCCTGACGATTACTCCGGAAAAGAAGTGGTTGATAATACGGAAACCTGGACCTGGGATAAGATTAACTCTGCTGGCATTGTCTTCCTTCCCGCTGCGCTCCGCCGCGATGGTTCCACTGTCGAAAGTTTCGTCTCCGGCAGCTATTGGTCGTCTACTGCCTACGATGGGGAATGGGCGTACTACTTGTACTTCAATAACGCCACTGTCAGCCCTGGCGCCCAATTCGGCCGCTACGAAGGCTTCAGTGTCCGCCTCGTGACAGACGCATCTGTCACTCCTGCTCCGACCCCGACCACCACTGGCACCGCCAAGGCAACAATCGGTGGAAGTGAAGTTGATGTGAACTGGGTACAGCTCTGGGAGGACGGTCCCAAGTTTGCCGAGTACAATGTAGGTGTTACAGACGGCAAGGCAGAAAGTTACGGCGGTTATTATTGCTGGGGGAAGGCCATTGACAAAGACTCAAGCGGAAGTTACAAAGATGGTGAATCTGCTCTCTCTGGCGATGACGACACCGCCACCAACCTCTGGGGCAGCAACTGGAGAATGCCGACAAAGGCAGAACTTGAAGCACTCCTTTCCAACTGTAATGTGGCATGGACAACTGTCAATGACAAGAATGGTCGTAAATTCACCGGCAAGGGAGCCTACGCATCCAACAGCGTGTTCCTTCCTGCTGCCGGCTACTGCTTCCTCTACGGCGAAGTCGGCTACCAGGGCAGCGGGCGCTACTGGTCATCCACGCCTTATGGCAGCGACATCGCGTACTTCCTGAACTTCGATTCGGACAGCCAGGACGTGAGCGGCACCTTCTTCCGCAGCAGCGGCTGCTCTGTCCGCGCGGTGCTTGCGGAGTAACTTGAAATCAACAATACCCATAAATCTGCGCGCTGCCTCATCCGGGGGCGGCGCGTAGTGCATATGGGCGGTGGGTGGGCCGTAAAACAGAGTTCATTTACGCCGACTATATCCGTTTCTTTGAATCTCCCTTGTGATGGTTGACGGATGGACGTCGAGATATTCCGCTATCTCCTTCTTCGTGCACCCGGCCTCCAGTTTTGCAGCGATCTGATACCGCTGCCACTCTCTTAAATGCGTCATTTTTGAACCTGTTTTGCGGGCAGACCGCCCCGATGTAAAGATTTATACTTAATATAAACCTTTATCTCACAGATTCTTTCTCAAAAATTGCGTTTAAAAGTTGAATTCGGCACTGAAATCGAACAGAAAAGTCAAGGTAGAGTTTGGCCTTGTAGCTACGGCTCACAATCTGAGGAAATATATAGTTGCAAAACAGGCGTCAGCGAAGCAAATGCAGGTGGTATAGACCATCTGAAGGCCTGTCCACCCCCGGACAGGTATAGGGGGAGGGGCCCAAGTGGAACGAAGTGAAACTTGGGAGGGGCCGAGCGCACGAAAGTGCGCGAGTCCTGAAGATGGTCTATGCCACCTGCTGCGAAGCTGACTACACCGCTATACACAAAGAAACCGGCCAAAAAACACTTTTTGGTCGGCCTCTTAAGAATTATGGAGTTATCTCATTATCAGAAAATACCACCACCCAATATTGGCATAATTGCCATCATAGCCTTTGCAACAACTGCTGCAATGCACTGGTAAATAGTATCGTAACCGAACATAGGAACCTGAGAAACGGAAACCATGGAATTATCGGCACAAACATAATACAATACTGCATAGCCTTCCTTGTCAAACAGCTGGATCTTAGCTACAGGATTCTGATAACCCATTTTTTCAGGGATGGAAATGCTGATATTCAAGCTGTTGAACATAGCTATGATATTCTGGGAGCTCGTACCGAATGCGTCTTCCAGTTCTTTCATTGATATACCCTTCCAGCTTTCTCCTGAGCTTTCCAGAATTATTGCCAGGAAGATATCGGCCAGATCAGATGTATTGACATTCTTTGTCAGTTCATCGTCAAAGTAGATATTACCCATTGTAGATACAATAGCGTTCTCGGCAAAACCGAATTTAACAGACATTGCACTTACACTTGTAGGTACAGACTCGTCAAACATGTAAGAAACAAGATTCTTGCAAGGCATGGTTACATCAACATTGAACATATTCTTGCCGTCTTTCAGATATGAGAAAGAAACGGAAGCAAGGGTGTCACATACAGTGAAACCGCCGTTAGCCTGACGTGATTCTCCACCAAACAGAGAACTTAATGTTCCGTTCAGAATCTTGTTTACAGGATCAAGTTCTGTGTTAAAGTCTATGTCAAAGATTGTGAGTATCTTGTTGCCTGTAGTTTCCATAGTCATCTTGAAACACATGTCAGATGGGAACTCAATCCATTCTGTAGAGTCAACAGGTATTGAAACCATATTCAAGCCTTCATAGTGAACCCTGTATGTTGTGTCCGGATTAACGGCAAGTTTGATGTCCATACTGACTGACGATGAATCAATAGCAGCTAAAGGAATATATTCACCTGTACGGTTATACAGGTCAATATCCCATGAGCCCTGCAGAGGAAGTTCACCCATAATTCCGCCCAGCATCAACTGGTATACAGGTTTGCCTTGCAAAGTTCTCAAAATCATGCTGGTATACATGTTCGGATTCGGAGTAGTCATTTCAGGCAGATCAGCAGAAAAGGCTGAAAAGGCTTTTACTGCTCCTTCAACAGAAGCAAGAATCTCTGTCAAATCCCCAGAAATGATTTCCTTGCAGTCCGATGTTACCTTGGAAACATAATCGCTGAACTGCTCAGCTGTCATAATTTCTGAGTCAGAACTTTTTTTGTCATCTTTGTCGCAAGAGATCAAAGTCATAGACAATGCCAAAAGGCATCCAAAAAAGATTTTTTTCATCGTTTGATAAATTTGGTTAAAAATTTGGTTAAAAAAAAATGTCATCAATTCTCTTCATTTCCGGCAGGATTGGGCCTACATACAACAGAACGGTACTGTGAAGGTGTATATCCTGTTTCCTGCTTGAATACAGTACTGAAATACTGGCTCTCGGTAAAACCTACATCAATAGCTATCTCAAATACAGAGCGGTCTGTTTTTGAAAGCATCTCCTTGGCCCGCTCTATCCTTACC
>JAKSIP010000024.1 GCA_024398715.1 Bacteroidaceae bacterium | reverse complement strand
ATATACCAATACTTTCAGTGGTTGTACCAGACTGAATAAGGTCATTCTGAAATGAAAATATTCATACCCCATAAATAAAGGGAACCGCCCACCCTATACAAAATAAGGAGGCCAAATGGTCTCCTCTTTTTAATCCGTTGCGAAGCAACGAGGGGGTTCGGGGTCTCCCCATAAATAAAGGGAACCGCCCACCCTATACAAAATAAGGAGGCCAAATGGTCTCCTCTTTTTAATCCGTTGCGAAGCAACGAGGGGGTTCGGGGTCTCCCCATAAATAAAGGGAACCGCCCACCCTATACAAAATAAGGAGGCCAAATGGTCTCCTCTTTTTGTATAGGGTGGGTAAGCTTGCTACATCGCGCCGCTACAACCGAATTACCTTTGCTGCCGTCAAGCCCTGGAGGATTCTAAGGGAGCTGGCCGTATAGGACTTACCCGTACGTTCTGAATTTTGTGCAAATTTACAAACTTTTTTACGTAGCACAAAATTTTTGAATACAATGTACTGATAAAGATACAACAAATGTACACTATCCCACTCTGATAGCCTGTCCGCTTGTTGCAAGTGCAGTTTTGTCCAGCAAATCGCCATCAAGAACAAGTTTCCCGTTGATAAACACTTTTTCTATACCGAAAGATTCCGACCGGTCAGGAACAGCATTCTTCAGCAGTTCCTGGTTAAATACGGTAAAATTCGCATGACACCCACGGCGGATAATAGGTATTTCATAGAAGTTTGACGGATATGTTTATTCAATAATCATTCCATAATGCAACAAATCAGTTCCGGGCATCAGTTCCCGACTTGCCATACTGAATCCGTAATGCGTATACATGGAGGCGTTCTTTTCAAGATGCGTTTCAAGAAAAACGGGTCTTCCCTGTGAACGCACGTATTTCAGCATAGGCAAAAACAGTTTTGTGACCAAATGGGTTCCATGTGCCCTGGGATGTACCACCAGATTATACCAATACCATTCTTTTCCACCAGTAGCATTCATTCTGACGCTCTTGCAGTAATTCTCGTATGCCATTATGCGTTTCATGCTTCCAAGACCTAAAGCTGTTGTCATTCTCAAGCCGCCACAAAGAAAAAAACGCAATACAGACATTCCTTTGCAACCGGGCTCAATCCATAATACCCATGCATTGCATTCCGGAGAATCTGCATATATCAGAGCATTGTTGCAGAAATATTTCAGATTGAATATCCACATTGCACGCAGATCTTTTTCAGTACACTCCCTCCCAACAAAGAAATCGTTCAACGGATAGCTCACACTGCCATATGATTTGACAGCACACTCAACAAACTTGTCAATATCTTTACGTTGCATCAGATACAAGCCGTTTGACTCTATATATCGGCGTGCATCTGCAATTGTTTTTGAAAAACCCATTTTTTATATTAGAATATTTTGATATCATATTCCGCAGTTACCACGCAAAATCTTCAGGATTATCATCCTCGCTTGAACGCCTGTCCTGATTCAGTGCAGAGATTTGTAACATATGCTCAGGAGATAGCACAAAGTCTGTTACGTGAAGATTCTCCTTAAAATGATTAACCTTGGCGCGGGGAATACAGGCCAATCCGCGTTGCAGTATCCATCTCAGAATTATTTGTGAAGGAGTCCTGTCATACTGTGCAGCTATTGCCCTGATTTCAGGAATAGACGGTATATCTGACAATCCGTGGCCGAAAGGTCCCCAGCTCTGCACTTGTATTCCCAAAGATTTGTCGAAAGAAACATTATTTTCCTGGGAGTGCAAAGGATGGAGTTCTATCTGGTTTATTACAGGTTTTATACGGGCATAAACCATAAGATCTTCTATATGATGCGGGTTGAAATTGCATACACCTATATTGCGGACCTTGCCATTCATCACATATTCTTCCATAACCTGCCACGTATCCTTGATACGGTCCTTGACCGGCCAATGTACAAGAAGAAAATCAAGATACCCGCATCCGAGTTTATCTAGGCTCTCCGCAACAGATGCGTAGACAGCATCCTGACCCGCACGCATCATATCGTTACTGACTTTAGTAGTGACCATATAATCTGAACGCGGCATTCCGCTGAGTGCCAGTCCACGGCCCACCTCGGCCTCGTTCTGATACATCTGGGCAGTGTCAATCAATCGGAATCCGGCTTTGAGGGCAGCGCTTACGTTTTCAGTAGCTATATTGTCTCTTAGAGTCCAGGTTCCAACGCCTAATTGAGGAATTACATTTCCATTTGAAAGTGTCAGCATAATCTTGGTAATGACTTTGATTGTTATGTATATTGCAAAAATACAAAAAACTGAATATGGTTTTCAAATACAGAACAGCGCAAAATCTGCACGTGCAGGATCTCCCGGGAAAACCTGATTCATTTGTCCGGACAACAGTCCGGCACAGGAAAGCGATGCCGAATTTGATGTTATCAGTCCAAGTTTCCGTGCAGACTGCAAAACGTGGGTATCAACCGGAACAAGCAGTTCAGCCTGACTGATATTATGCCATATTCCAAAATCGACAACACTGTTCTGCCTTACCATCCAACGCATGAACATCCAGATACGTTTGTTTGCAGACCGGCTGCCGGGAAGAGGAATACCAGGCACATGCTGCATAAGCCGGGCCAGATTGTCAACAAAAGTCATGGCATGGGCATCTGTAGCCAGGTCCTGCAAGGAGACATGTGTTTTGTACCAGTCATGCAATATGCTGCACAATGCAGCAAAATGGCTCCATTTGTTGAAACGGTACAAAACCTCATCCATTTCAGAATATTTCTGCCAGTCTGTTCCGTTAACATAATTCCACGGTCCGCCACCCGCATCCATCATCTCATGGATATGTTCCAAAACTTTCAGAAAAACCTTACGGCTTCCATAAGCAACCCACTGTGAGACAAAGGCACTGACTTCTATATCCTGATTGTTGGAATAACGGTGCGGGAACTGTACCGGATCCGCCAATATAAAATCAGCAGTTTCATATTTGCATGCCTGTTCACGCAGAAAGCATATCAGATCCTGGGAAAGCGCCATAATTACCTGATACCAAGAATTCCAGCCAGTTTCTGCATACCGGTTGTTGCAGGTTCCTGAATCTGCGAAAAACCGGGAATGTTCAGATTGATCGGTTTGGGGTCTATTAGATAAATAGGAGTTCCCATACGCACATAATTCACAAGACCTGCTGCCGGATATACAACCATCGATGTTCCTACAATAACCAATATGTCCGCCTGGCTCACAGCCCTTATTGCAGGTTCCATCATAGGAACGCCCTCTCCGAACCAGACAATATGCGGACGCAACTGGACACCGCGGGAGTCGGCATCGCCCAAATTTACAGGTTTATAGCCTATATCGATTACTCCGAAACTGCCATCTGAATCCTGAGGACGGACCTTTGTGCACTCACCATGCAGATGTATAATGTCAGTACTACCCGCCTGTTCATGCAGATTGTCAATATTCTGCGTTACAACGGTAACATCAAAATTCTTTTCAAGCTCTGCAATAAGGACGTGTGCCTGATTCGGTTTTGCCTGTTCCAGTTGCGCACGGCGTTCATTGTAGAACTTGAGCATAAGTCCGGGGTTTCTGTACCACGCATCGATTGTTGCAACATCTTCCACACGATAGTTTTCCCACAATCCGTCACTGTCACGGAATGTTCTGATGCCACTCTCAGCGCTGACACCGGCTCCTGTCAGAAAAACAATTTTTTTCATTGCAAAATACATTCTTTTTCGCAAATACAAACTTAAACAAAAAAATTGTATTTTTACGACGCTGAAAAAAATATTAAAACGCGATATGAAACAAAAACTAACAACATTGTTTGCCACATCAATGATGGCATTCACGTGGTTATCTTCCACTGCTGTACAAAGCCAGAACACTGTACAGCTAAGTTCAAAGAACATTGATAAAGTTGTCAGCAGCATGACGCTTGAAGAAAAAGCAGCGCTTCTTGTTGGTCTTATCAAAGACAACTCCTACGTTGGTATTCCAACGGAGAACAGCGTCAACAGCGGTGATCTTGTTCCTGGTGCAGCAGGTGAAACAGTAGCAATTCCACGTTTCGGCATACCACGCACCGTAGTTGCCGACGGTCCTGCCGGCTTGCGCATCCAGCCCAACCGTCAGGGTACAGATGAAACATTCTACTGCACAGCATTCCCAACAGGAACATCTCTGGCATCAACATGGGACCAGGATCTTATATATAATGTGGGTAAAGCCATGGGTGCAGAAGTCAAGGAATACGGAGTTGACGTTCTGCTAGGTCCAGGTCTTAACCTTATGCGCAACCCGTTATGCGGCCGCAACTTTGAGTATATGTCAGAGGACCCGGTGCTGGGCGGTGAAATGGCAGGAAGCATTATCAACGGCATCCAAAGCCAGGGTGTAGGTGTTTCACTCAAACACTTTGTAGCCAACAACCAGGAAGAGGACCGCATGAACAACAATGCTGTAGCAGACGGCCGCACACTGCGCGAGCTCTACTTCAAGAGCTTTGAAATTGCAATAAAGAAGTCCAATCCATGGACAATAATGAGTTCCTACAACAAAATCAACGGTGTATATACACAAGAGGACAAAAAGCTTCTGACAAACATATTACGCAACGAGTGGGGATTCAAAGGTATGGTTATGACAGACTGGACAGGCCAGCGCAATACACCGGCACAGGTTGAAGCAGGCAATGACCTGATGATGCCGGGTAACCGTTCCCAGATCAATCATATCATTTCTGCCGTCAACGCCGGAGAACTTTCAATGGAAGCCGTTGACAAGTGTGTAAAACGGATTTTGGAATATATTGTAAAAACCCCGCGTTTCAACAAATACCAATACTCAAACAAACCTGATCTGACAGCGAACGCCACAATTGCAAGAAATGCCGCTGCTGACGGTATGGTTCTGTTGAAAAATGACAATGGCACACTTCCACTTGACAGCAAGGCAAAGGTGGCATTGTTCGGCGTACGCAGCTACGATTTCATCAGCGGTGGAACTGGTTCCGGCGATGTGAACGAAGCCTACACCGTTGGTATGCTTGAAGGCATGCAGAACGCAGGATTCCAGATTGAAGCCGGTCTTAATGATATATACAAGGCATATCTGGACTACCAGAATGTAATAACAAAAAACACTTCTGTCAACCGCGGATGGTTCTGGGGCAAACCTCTCACCCCTGAGGCAGATTTCCAGAACAGCGTTTTCACAGCTTTTGCACGCAGAAACGATGTTGCTGTAATTACCCTGGGCAGAAATTCGGGAGAAGGTGCTGACCGCGGACTTGACGGAGACTTCTACCTGACAGAAACAGAGAAAAGACTTGTTGACGGAGTCTGCACCGCATTCCATGCCGCAAACAAGAAAGTGGTAGTAATTCTGAATGTTGGCGGCGTTATTGAGACAGCAAGCTGGAAAGGACAACCGGATGCAATACTTCTTGCATGGCAACCGGGACAGGAAGGCGGCAATGCCGTAACCGACGTTATTGCAGGCAAGGTCAATCCTTCAGGACGTTTATCCACAACATGGGCTGTTGATTACTTTGACTACCCTTCTTCCAAAGATTTCCCTTATGAATATGACCAGCAGGCTTACAACCGCGCCCGCGGAGAGGCAAAAGACACATTTCCTAACGTAGGACGCACCTTCTACAACGAGAAACTGAATGTAGGTTACCGCTATTTCCAGGACCACGCAGACAAAGTGTCCTTTGCATTCGGTTATGGTTTGAGTTATACTACTTTCCAATACACCGATGCCACTGTCAAAAAGAGCGGAAAGAACTACGTTGCCACAGTTAAGGTTACCAACACAGGTTCAGTACCAGGGAAAGAAGTTGTCCAACTGTATATTGAAGCTCCTGACCGCCCCGAGGGTTCTCCAAAGAAAGAGTTGAAAGCTTTTGCAAAGACACGTCTTCTGCAGCCGGGAGAAAGCCAGACGGTTACAATGACTTTCTCACCGTACAACATTGCATACTACAGCATTGAATCAACAAAGTGGGTAACCAATGCGGGAACCTACAATGCATATTTCATGAATTCGTCTGCAGACAATACCGATGCAGTTCTGTTCAAGGTTGCCGCAGCCACATTCCAGGCTCAGCCCGGTTTCTGAAAAATCAGTACCGGGATTTCAGAGCGCTGTACCATTCCTGCATAATATAGAAGGCCTGTTTTTTCTGACCCTGATCAGAAATCAGGCCTTTTCTGTTATAGTTTCCCTGAATACCGTGCAATTGACGGCGTGGAGAACGGAAATCCTTGAGGACCCACGGAGTTGTTCCGGCAAGCTGGGGCATATTCTCAAACATATTGATCTGACGCTTGTAAAGGTCAGCCATATATTCCTCGGTAAAACGTTCTGAAACATCACCATGCATTCCATACACAGCTCCCGCACCGAATTCAGATATGAACACAGGCTTGTCAACAGAAAATTCCCAGGTCATACGGTCGCATTTGTCGCTATTTCCATCGTACCAGCCAATATATTCATTGAAACTGAGCAAATCCACATATTCTGCAAGTTCGTCAAGAATTGTTACTGTAGAAGGACCGCTATATTCCTTCTCCATAGCCGAACTGACCAGACGCGTATCGTCAAGCTGGCGGGCCTTGGCAATCAGTTTCTTCAGGAAAGACAAGCGTTCGGCACCACGCGGTGTCTCGTTCGATACCGACCATACTACAACATTCGCCCGGTTTTTATCACGGGTAATCATATCTTCCAGCTGCTGCTCCGCATTGGCATAGGTTTCAGGGTCGGTCCAGTGGATTGTCCAATATACAGGAATCTCTGACCATACCAGAATACCCATTTCCTCGGCAGCACGAACCATCTGTTCATTATGAGGATAGTGTGCAAGACGTACAAAGTTACATTCCATCTCTTTTGCCCATTCCAACAGGACCATATCCTGTTCACGGCTGAAAGCACGTCCGCCCATACCGTAAGGTTTTTCTTCGTGGATTGAGACTCCGCGACAGAATATATTTTTCCCGTTAAGAAGTATTTTGCTGCCGTCGGTTTCAATCTGGCGGAAACCGATACGGTCCGAGATAGTATCCTTGTCAGTAGCCAGAATCACATTGTACAGTTTCGGATTGTCACAATCCCAGAGTTTTGGTTTGGCCTTAACCGTAAACTGGGCATAGCCGTCGGCATCGGGAGTTACGGTTTGTTTTATCTTAAGCTCAGGTATTGATATGGTGACAGGAGATTTGTCCGGTCCATCCAGTTGGAGCCAGCCAGCAATCTGGTTGTAACTTCCTTTTGCAAGCTGTATCTTATAGTCACGGATGAATGTAGAAGGTGTTTCAATTATCATGACATCTCTTGTAAGTCCTCCGTAATTCCACCAGTCACAATGGTTTGTAGGTATTCCCTCAGGTCTGCGTGCATTGTTCACCTTGACAATCACAGAGTTTTCACCCTGTTTGATTCCACCGGTAACTTCAAAATTGAACGGAGTATATCCGCCTATGTGTCGTCCTATTTTTTTCCCGTTCAGACCGGCAACCGCCTCATAATTGGCTGCCGCAAAATAGATAAAATAACGTTTGTCCTGCTGCGGATTGAAAGGGAACAGTTTTCTATACCACACCGAGCCCTCATAATAGTACAATTCAGGCATCTGCGTATTCCAGTCGCCTGGAACCTCAAGACGGTCGGCAGTATCAAAGTCATACTCGGTCAAACGGTCAGGGTGTTTGCTGAAACCGTCATCAGCAAAGAAAGAACCGCGTTCATTGATTACGTTACCACGGTAGTCCATATAGCCCACATCGTACTGGTCTATCAGCATTGACCACTGCCCGTTAAGCAACGTATGGTTTCGGGCATACACATTAATAATCTGAGGTCCGGGTAACGGTTCGGTTACAGATTTGATAGTCTGAGACATGACGCCGGCAGACAGCATTGCACAGAATGCAAACAACGTGAATTTGGTTTTCATTTCAGTAAATATTACAAGTCTAAAGTTTGACAATAATAGGTTTGTGATGCAGAGCCGGCAGGATTTTTTCTTTCAGGTCAGAAAGCCTGATGCGCATGCTGCTGGTATTCATGCAAGGATGGCAGCCTACGTAGTTGCTTTCATACAAATCAGAGTCTATCAGCAGCTGCACCCTGTTTTCAGTATCGTTCAACAGGCCGAAAACAGATACGGAGCCAGGCAGGACATCCAGATATTTGAGCATCAGCTCCGGACTGGCAAAAGAAAGACGGGAAGAATTGATCTGGGCTGACAGATCTTTTGTTACAAAGCGTTTGTCTCCAGGTATCATCAGCAGATAAAGTTTTGTCTCCTGCCTGTTGCAAAGGAACAGATTCTTGCAGATTATGGCATGACCTGCACGTTCTGCGGCAGGACATTCCTTGAACTGTTGCAATGTCATACGCTGGAAAGTCTGGTCAATATCACCGCAGACCTCCATCGAATTTGCAGCATGATGGTCTATGCGTTCATACTCTATTCCCAATTTATCCAAAAAATCATACACGCGGATTTCGCGCGGATGACGGTCTGTTTCATCTGCAGGACGCCCTAATTCAATCTTCAACATTCCACTGTAATAATTTGTACCGCAAAACTAAAAAAAAATATGCAAAAAATGCATTGTTTTTCCAATTATTAAATACCTTTGCATCCCGCTACGCGAAAACAAAAAACAGGTAGCAATAAAGTAATAATCAACAATATCAACAACGTTAAGATGATGGCAGAAAGCAATCCATTTGTTCCTCTGGGTGCAGCAGACAATCCTGCAGCAGCAGGTCATCCTGTAGCAGCAGACAATCCTGCACCGGTTGCAGGCGAGAGCAACAAAGAGACTTACATTATTCAAGTACGGAACATATCCAAATCATTTGGAAATAAAAACGTATTGAATAATGTAAGTCTTTTTATTAAGAAGGGTGAGTTTGTAACAATTCTGGGGCCTTCCGGATGCGGAAAGACCACATTGCTCAAATTGCTTGCAGGATTCCATCTGGCAGATCAGGGAGAAATAATACTTGACGGCAAATGCATCAACAACATTCCGCCACACCAGCGCCCAATGAACACCGTGTTCCAGCGCTACGCTCTTTTTCCACATCTTAACGTTTACGAAAATATAGCTTTCGGTCTCAAACTGAAAAAGACACCGGAAGACACAATCGAAAAAGAGGTAAAACGTGTACTGAAAATTGTTGGTCTTACAGATTACGAGGAACGCGATGTCAACTCCCTCTCCGGAGGTCAGCAGCAGCGTGTGGCAATTGCACGTGCCATTATCAACAAGCCCAAGGTACTTCTTCTGGACGAGCCGCTTGCAGCACTTGACCTGAAAATGCGCAAGGACATGCAGCTTGAACTGAAACAGATGCACAAAGACCTTGGCATAACATTCATCTACGTAACGCATGATCAGGAAGAGGCACTTACACTGAGCGATACCATTGTAGTCATGCGCGATGGAGTTGTCCAGCAGATAGGAACTCCTGTTGATATATACAATGAACCGGTAAATCCGTTTGTTGCAGATTTCATTGGAGAAAGCAACATTCTGAACGGCATTATGAAAAAAGACAAACTTGTCAGTTTCATGGGTCGGGACTTTGACTGCGTTGATGTGGGTTTTGCTGAAAACGAGCAGGTTGACGTTGTGATCCGTCCTGAAGACATTTACATAATGAACCGCAATGACAACGCCATGATAAACGGCAGGGTTACAAGCTGTATCTTCAAAGGCGTTCACTATGAGATGGCCGTTGAAACGGAAAACGGTTATGAACTGCTAGTTCAGGACTACAATGCTTTTGAAACAGGTTCTGAAGTCAGTCTGATAGTCAAGCCTTTCGATATTCAGGTAATGAAAAAGCCAATTGTCAGCAACGTTATCGAGGGACAGATGCTGTCTTCCACCTCTGTTGAGCTTTTCGGCGCAGCTGTCGAATGCAAAGAAAACAATGACATCGAGCCCGGCACAGCAATCAGAGCCACCATCGGATTTGATGAGATTGAGCTGATGGACTACAAGGAAGACGGAGCTTTGGGAGGCGAGATAACGTTCATTCTTTACAAGGGAGACCATTATCACCTGACAGTCACTACAGACAACGGGAATATACTCTATGTTGACACAACCGAGGTCTGGGACGACGGAGACAACGTGGGAATAAAATTCTATCCCGACAAAATCAAAATAGAGAAAGCATAATGAAGATACCTTTCAGTCTGCGCAAAAACAAACGCTCCAACTGGGTTCTGCCATATATGTTCTTCCTGTTGGTATTCGTAGTGGCACCATTGGTGCTGATAGGTTTGTATTCATTTTTTGACTATAACGGGAATTTTACTTTGAAACATTTTGTAAAGTTCTTTACCCAAACAGAAATACTGAATACTTTCATATACTCCATTGTTGTGGCATCGGTAGTAACATGCATATGCATACTGATTGCATACCCAGCAGCATTCTTCCTGTCAAGAATGAATGTAAGCAAGAGCAGAATACTGATTATGCTTTTTGTTCTGCCTATGTTTGTCAATGTGCTTATCCGTTCCCTTGCAACAGTGGCACTTTTTGATTTCCTGCATCTGCAACTTGGCGAGGGAGCGCTTCTGTTCGGTCTGACATACGATTTTCTGCCGTTCATGATATTTCCTATCTACAACAGCATTGTCAAAATTGACCCGGCACTGATAGAAGCCGCCCAGGATCTGGGAGCTACAATAAGCCAACTCATAAGCCGCGTTATCCTACCCCTTTCAGTACCTGGAATAACAAGCGGAATAATGATGGTATTCCTGCCGGCAATATCAACTTTTGCCATATCTGAAATTCTCACGCTGAACAACAAGAGACTGTTCGGTTCAATCATACAGGAGAATATCATGATTACGGACAAAATGAACTTTGGCGCGGCATTGTCTCTGATTATGCTGATCATCATTTATCTGAGTCTGATGATTGAACGCAAGAAAGGATCTCAGGAAGAACAGGAAACAGGTTTCTAAGGAAAGAGTATGAAAAACAAGACAAAAATCAATATTATTTCAAGAATATATCTCTACATTCTGCTTCTTGCCATCTATGCGCCTATTGCAATTGTAGTCATATACTCTTTTACCAACTCAAAATCAATTGGTAACTGGAAGGGTTTCTCTCTTGATCTGTATGTATCACTGTTCAACGGTACAGGTCAGAATGCCGATGACATTGGACGTGCGGCACTGAATACGATAATCATAGCCGTAGCGGCATCGGGCATAGCAACCATACTTGGCAGTTTTGCGGCAGTGGGATTGCATAATCTGCGCGGGCGCTGGCGTCAGGCCATTACATTTGCTAATGACATACCGATGATAAATCCGGATATCATTACCGGTATTTCATTGTTTCTGCTATTCGTAAGTCTTGGTATAACCCAGGGATATGCAACTATCATACTTGCACACGTTACATTCTGCACTCCATATGTGGTTCTGAGTGTAATGCCCCGCCTCAAGCAGATGAACAACAATGTTTACGAGGCTGCTCTGGATCTTGGAGCCACTCCGTTCCAGGCATTCCGCAAAGTGGTCATACCGGAAATCAGAACCGGCATGGTTTCAGGATTCATGCTCTCTTTTGTGCTGTCTATCGACGATTTTGCAGTATCGGTATTCACAAAGGGCAACAACGGTCTTGAGACCTTGTCAACATATATTTATTCCGATGCCCGCAAAGGCGGTCTTACCCCGGAATTACGCGCCATATCTTCTATTGTAGTGATAGTTCTTATGGTTCTTCTCATAATAGGAAATCTGCGCGCAGACAAAAAGAAATCAAGTTTTCAATTTTTCAATGTATAACTAATCAATTTTTATTCCACTTAGATGAAAAAGCTTTTCTCAGCAATTATTGCCGTTATGGCAATGTGTTTTGTTTCAGCCAATGCTACAGCACAGGACCGCAGTGAGATTCTTAAGGTTTACAACTGGGCTGATTACATTGACGAGGACCTTCTTGACGAATTTGAAGAATGGTATTTCCAGGAAACAGGGAAAAAGGTTGAAGTCAGTTACCAGCTGTTTGACATTAACGAGATTATGCTGACAAAGATTGAGATAGGTAAAGAGGACTACGATGTTGTATGTCCTTCTGACTACATAATTGAAAGAATGCTCAAAAAAGACCTGCTCCTTCCAATTGACCGGGATTTCGGTTCAACACCGGACTACACCCGGAACATATCACCGTTTATCAACGGTTTGCTGGAAGAGGTAACATCCGGTATCAGAGAAGGAAGGAACTATGCCATAGGTTACATGTGGGGCACAACAGGTATCCTGTACAACACCAAATACGTTACGGAAGAGGAAGCCAACACATGGGGTATCCTGTGGAATCCCAAATTCACGGACAAGATTCTGATGAAAGACGCCTTTCACGATGTATATTGCTCCGTTATGCTCTACCTCAAACAGGATGTTATAAAAAAAGGTCTTATGACCATAAGTCAGGTCATGAATGACTACACTCCTGCTTCAATACAGATGTTTCTTGACACCATTTCAAAGGCAAAGAGCAATTTCAACGGCTGGGAAGTTGACTTTGGCAAGGAGCGCATGGCCCAGGAGAAGGCATGGGTAAACCTGACATGGAGCGGCGATGCCATGTGGGCACTTGACGAAATAGGAGAAGAAACCCATCTGGCATACACCGTACCGAAAGAAGGCAGCAACATCTGGTTCGACGGATGGGTAATACCGAAATACGCACAGAACGTTGAAGCCGCGCGCTACTTCATCAACTTTATGTGCATGCCTGAGAACGCAATGCGCAATATGGATTACATAGGATATGTAAGTGCCGTTGCTACCCCGGAAATCCTCGAAAGCAAAATAGAAGAAGACCTGGAAGAGTCTATTGACCTGAGTTATTTCTTTGGTCCGGGTGCAGAAAGCGTAAAAGTGAACTCCGTACAGTATCCTGACAAGAAAACAATAGAGAACTGTGCCATGATGCACGATGCCGGAGACCGCACCGAAGCCCTTATGGATATGTGGTCACAAGTCAAGGGAGACAGTCTCAGTGTATCTACAGTAGTCATTATTGTCATTGTTCTAGGCGCAGGATTGTTCCTGATTATTAAAAAGTCTTCCAAAAAGAAATCAAAAAAGAGTTCCAAAAGGAAATAATATTGTATATTCGCAGTATGGAATATAAGAACATAATAATTATCCCGACATACAACGAAAAGGAGAATATTGAGAATATAATCCGTGCTGTATTTTCCCTTCAGGAGGAGTTCCATATACTTGTCATTGACGATGGTTCTCCTGACGGGACTGCCGATATTGTAAAGGAGCTTCAGAAAAGCGAATTCGGGAACCGGCTGTTTATTGTTGAACGCAAAGGAAAGCTGGGACTTGGGACAGCATACATTACTGGATTCAAATGGTGCATTGGACACGGATATGACTACATATTTGAAATGGATGCGGACTTTTCCCACAATCCGAATGACTTGCCGCGTCTGCTCAAGGCTTGCAAAGAAGACGGATATGATTTGGCAATAGGCTCACGCTATGTAAGCGGTGTGAATGTTGTCAACTGGCCAATGGGACGCGTTCTTATGAGTTATTTCGCATCCCGCTATGTCCAGTTCATTACCGGGCTTCCGTTGCGTGACTCAACCGCAGGTTTCAAATGTTACAGCCGCAGAGTACTTGAAACAATAGACCTTGACAAGATTCATTTCAAAGGTTACGCATTTCAGATTGAAATGAAATTCACAACATACAAGTGCGGATTCAAGATAAAAGAAGTTCCGGTTATTTTTGTAAACAGAGAACTTGGAACATCCAAAATGAGTGGTGGAATTTTCAGCGAGGCGCTCTTTGGTGTTATCCGTTTGAAAATTTCAAGCTGGTTCAAGAAATATCCAAAGCCGAAAGCTGTTGAATAAATGGGAACAATCCTTATCAGAAATGCAAGCATAGTTAACAGAGGCTCTATCAGAAAAGCCTCTGTTCTTGTAAAAGACAGCATCATCCAAAGCATTGGCTGCACAGATACCGTTGCAGACTGCACCATCGATGCCACAGGCATGTATCTACTGCCTGGCATCATTGACGATCACGTACACTTTCGTGATCCCGGACTTACACACAAGGCCACTATGGCAAGCGAGTCACGCCTGGCGGCATTGGGAGGCGTTACCACAATATTCGACATGCCAAACACAAAGCCTCAGACAACTACCTTGCAGGCTTTGGAAGACAAATTCAGTTATGCATCGGACAACTGTCTTGTCAACTATTCGTTCTACCTTGGCGCCACCAATGACAACATAGCCCAAATAGAGAAACTGCAACCCGGACAGGCTTGCGGTGTAAAACTTTTTATGGGTTCAAGCACAGGCAACATGCTTGTTGACGGGAAAGAGAATCTGAACAGACTGTTTTCGGCATCACCCGCAATAATTGCGGCACATTGCGAAAACCAGCAGATTATTGAGCGCAATATTGAACGCTACAGAAAAGAGTGCGGCGGTGAACCATCTGTAGAGTATCACCACCTGATACGTTCCATAGACGCCTGCTACAGTTCCACTGCCACTGCAATTGAGCTTGCAGACAACAATAATGCCAGATTGCATGTAATGCACATTTCAACTGACAAAGAGTTGGGACTGTTTGAAGACAAACCTCTTGACAAGAGCAAGAAGATTACAGCCGAATTCTGTCCGCACCACCTTTTCTTTACCGGCAGGGACATGACGGCAACACACGGAGCAATAAAATGCAATCCAGCCATAAAGGGAGAAGAGTGCAGAAAAGCCCTGCGCACTGCTCTTCCAACAGACAAGTGCGATGTTGTTGGTACGGACCACGCCCCGCATTTATGGAGTGAAAAACAGGGAGGAGCACTCACAGCGGCATCGGGAATGCCTGTTCTGCCCTACTCCCTTAACGTAATGCTGGAACTCATGGACCTGGGTTACATTACAATCACCCAAATAGCCTATAAGATGGCACATAATCCGGCCACCCTTTTCGGGATACAGAAACGCGGATATATTGAACCCGGATACTTTGCAGACCTTGTTCTGGTAGCAAAAGAGAGTTTTACGGCAGACGGAACGAATCTGCCAAGCATATGCAAATGGTCTCCGTTTACCGGACACAGATTTGACTGGAAAGTAAAATACACAATTGTAAACGGAAACATAATAAACAATTGCGGCGTATTGGACACCGATTACTGCGGACAAAGAGTAAAATTCGAATAATATGAAACTGCTATATTACATCTATCAGCTTATTGTAGTACTTCCTATTGCACTGGTTCTTACAATTCTTACCGCTCTGACAACCATAATAGGAAGTCTTTTGGGAAGCAAATCCTTTTGGGGTTATTACCCGGGTATGCTTTGGTCACGCGCCATATGTCTTGTATGCCTGTTACCGGTAAAGGTTTACGGAAGGGAAAATATCCAGAAAGGACAATCTTATGTAATCATACCCAATCACCAGAGCATTCTTGATACGTTCCTTATTTACGGATTCATAGGTATCCGTTTCAAATGGATGATAAAAAAAGAGATACTGAAAGTACCGTTTGTTGGTTTTGCATGCAAAATGTGCGGACATATATTCATAGACCGTACATCCAGAAAAGATGCTGCAGGCGGTATGACAGCAGCAAGAAAAGCATTGGTAAACGGAATGTCAGTAACAATCTTTCCAGAAGGGACACGCACAAAAGACGGTACATTGGGGCGTTTCAAGAAAGGAGCCTTTTCTCTTGCAGAAGAACTGCATCTGCCGTTACTCCCTGTTACAATAAACGGGGCATACAATGTTTTACCCAAAGGCAGATGGTACCTTCAATGCCATCGGATGAGCATTACTATCCACAAGCCCATCCAACCGAAAGGTCTTCCAGAAGACGATGCCCAGATCCGTAACGGACATATGGTGGCATCGATCGAAGAATCGGCAGCAGCTATTGGAAGCGCCTTGAAAAATTGATATTCCAAACTTTTTTTGTCTGATATTCGTTTTTTCAAAAAAAACATCTATCTTTGCAGTACTCTTAGGGACCCACCAATTCCGGTGAGTCTTTCTATCTCATCATAAACTTTTGGCCTTTTTTGGCACAAACCTTACAGTATTTTATGTATAATATTTTGGAATTGCGTGAGAAATCCATGGAGGAGCTTATTACAATAGCTTCAGGACTTGGAATCCGTTCAGCAAAAACTTTCACTAAAGACAACCTTGTCTACGCTATCATTGACCAGCAGGCAATTGCAGCAGCCGCCGCAAAATCCGCTGAAAAGCCTCAAGACAAGAAAATCAGAACCAGACACACCAGACCTGTAGAAAAAGTCTCAGCAACAACAGTTCAAAAACAAAAAACGGAACAGGAACAGATACAGGAATCCAAACCGGAAAAAAGTACGGAACAGACAGACAAGCCAGCAACCAGGCGTCGCGTCCGCGGTACAAAACCAAACATGCCGGATACAGAAACCCAGGTAAATACTGCACCAGCAGAGCAGGAAAAACCGGCGGTACAGCAACAGGCTACCGAACAGAAAACCAAACGCAGCAATTCTCTTACAGATTACCTGCCTGTCTCTGCGGCAAAACAGAAAGAGCAACAGCGCAAGGAACGCAAAAATCCCGATAACCAGTCCAAGTCCAATCAGGATATTCCTGAGGCAAATCAGAATCAGACAGAAACAGAACAGCCGGCAATTGACAGCCGTGAAAACAGCCAGCCCGCAAGGGAACAATACAGCAACGAACCTGTTGTAAAGAAAGAACAGCAGAACAAGGTAGAAAACAACAATAAAAACCAAAGGAAAGAATCTGAGCGCAACTACGATTTCGGAGAAATTCTCAAAGGAGAGGGTGTTCTTGAAATCATGCCTGACAACTACGGTTTTCTGCGTTCTTCAGACTACAATTACCTTTCATCTCCGGACGATATTTATGTATCGCAAAGCCAGATAAAATTATACGGTCTGAAAACAGGAGACGTTGTTGAAGGTATAATACGCCCGCCACGTGAAGGCGAAAAATTCTTCCCCCTTGTAAAAGTCAACAGAGTGAACGGTCTTGACCCCGCTGTTGCCAGAGACAGAATACCGTTTGAGCATCTCACCCCGCTGTTCCCCGACCAGAAGTTCACACTCTGCAAAGGAAACTACGATAACGTATCGGCACGCATTGTCGATTTGTTCTCTCCTATTGGAAAAGGACAGCGCGGTCTGATTGTAGCCCAGCCAAAGACCGGTAAGACCATACTTCTTAAAGACATAGCAAATGCCATAGCAGAAAATCATCCTGAAGTTTATATGATTATGCTTCTGATTGACGAACGTCCGGAAGAGGTAACAGATATGGCACGCAGCGTGAAAGCAGAAGTAATTGCATCCACTTTTGACGAACCGGCCGAACGTCACGTGAAAATTGCCGGAATTGTCATTGAAAAAGCAAAACGGATGGTGGAGTGCGGACACGATGTAGTTATCTTCCTTGATTCAATAACCCGCCTGGCACGTGCATACAATACCGTTGCACCTGCATCGGGAAAAGTATTGTCCGGCGGTGTTGATGCCAATGCTCTCCAGAAACCGAAACGTTTCTTCGGAGCAGCCCGAAACATTGAAAACGGAGGCTCACTTACCATAATCGCCACAGCCCTTATTGATACCGGATCCAAGATGGACGAGGTTATTTTTGAGGAATTCAAGGGAACCGGCAATATGGAGCTCCAGCTTGACCGCACACTGAGCAACAAGCGCATATTCCCTGCAGTCAATCTCAATGCTTCCAGTACGCGTAGAGACGACCTGTTGCTTGACGAGAACACATTGAACAAAATGTGGATTCTGCGCAGCAAACGGATTGCCGATATGAATCCCGTTGAAGCTATGGAACTTATCAAGGACCAGATTGAAAAAACCAGAGACAATGCTGAATTTCTGATGAACATGAATTCATAAACCTCAATATTTCAAACAATGGGTGCAACAGATTATATTGTTTCCGCAAGAAAATACAGGCCGGCTACATTTGAGTCGGTAGTGGGTCAGAAATGGCTTACCGCAACCCTTAAGAACGCCATCCAGTCAGGCAAATTGGCCCACTCATACCTGTTTTGCGGTCCGCGCGGCGTAGGGAAAACAACATGCGCCAGAATTTTTGCCAAAACAATCAACTGCCAGCACCTGACCGAAAATGGAGAGGCATGCGGTGAGTGCGAATCCTGCCGGACTTTCAATAACGAGTTGCGTTCATACAATGTTTTTGAGTTGGACGCGGCAAGCAACAATTCTGTTGATGACATACGTCAGCTTACGGAACAGGTTCAGATTCCACCCATGAGCGGAACATATAAGGTATATGTCATTGACGAGGTGCACATGCTTTCTACCGCCGCATTCAACGCTTTTCTCAAGACTCTTGAAGAACCGCCAAAGTATGCAATATTCATTCTTGCAACAACAGAAAAGCAAAAAATAATTCCAACCATACTGTCACGTTGCCAGGTATATGATTTCCAGCGCATCACCAATCAGGATATTGCAGAACACCTGAGGTATGTGGCAGAAAAAGAGAATATATCATATCAGCCGGAAGCTCTCAATGTAATTGCCGAAAAGGCCGACGGCGGTATGCGCGATGCCCTGTCCATCTTTGACCAGGTAGCAAGTTTCACGCATAACAACATAACCTATGCCCAGACTATAGAACATCTGAACGTTATCGATACTGAAAACTATCTTCAGATGACAGATCTGCTTGTAAATCAGAACATACCACAGAGTCTTGTTCTTCTTGACAATATCATTGGAAAAGGATTTGAGCCTGGAATATTCATTGCAGGTCTTATGCGTCATTTCCGCAATTTGCTGATGAGTATAGACCAAGCCACAGTAAATCTGATTGAGACAAGCGCAGAAATGAAAAAGCGCTATGCCGCACAAGCCGCAAAAGTAACCCCAAAGTACCTGTATAAAGCCATCAAACTCTGTTGCGACTGCGATTTGAACTACAAATCTTCAAAGAATCGCCGTCTGCTTGTGGAACTGACACTGATTCAGCTGGCCCAAGCAGTTTCAGAGCCCGACGCCCCGGGAGACGGGCTTTGCCCTACACAAGTAATCCAACCAATATTCAATAAAGAGCAACGCCAAGAGGCAGTAACCCAGGAACAGGACAAGCCTGCAGATACGCAACAACGGGTAGCATACCGTTTCAAGCAGCCCGAACAAAAGCCTGAACCGGCAGTAACGGTCAGGAATACAGCCAATCTGTTTGTATCAATCAGCGGCAACAACAGCAAAACGGGTGCAACAGCAACAGTGGCAACGGCACCGGGAAGCAAGACACAAAGTCCTTCTATAGAAAACAACGGACAGATTGCAGTATACAAGCCGTTGAATCCGGAAATGCTGGACTTCCATTGGCAGGATATAACCCAAAAGATTGCATCGGACAAAGTTGCGCTATTCAACCGCATGCTCAATTCCAAGCCTCTAATAACAGGTCCGGACAGTATTGTAATTCCGGTACTGAGTTCTATGGCTCGCGACTCCATTTCAGAGATATCAGACAAAATACTGTCCGAGCTGCATGCCATTTTCGGGCCACAGCTTTCCATGAGTATCGAAATCCAGAATCAGATACATTCAGAAAGATTGCTCTCTCCAAAAGAACAACTGGATGCTATGAGAAAAGACAATCCTGATTTGAAACTGATGGAAGAAATGTTCCGGCTCAGCCTTTGAGACTTTTATTGACAGATTCAATCCAATCAAGAATTTCAGCACGTCCCATACCGGTCTGGCTGGACGATATGAAATATGGAGGAAGTTCTTCCCATTGTTCTTTCAAGGTTTCCAGAAAAACATTGACGTTATTTTCCAGAGCAGTCTTGCCCAGTTTGTCCGCTTTAGTGAAAATAACAGCAAAAGGAACCCCGTTCTCTCCCAGCCATTCTATAAACTCAATATCGATCTTCTGAGGTTTCAGACGGCTGTCAATCAAAACAAAAAGAGCAGTCATTTCCTGTCTTTCAAGTATATATCCCGAAATAAGATTTTCAAGTTTTTCCTGCTGGTCCCTGCTTCTCTTTGCGTAACCGTAACCTGGCAAATCCACCAGATACCATTCATTATTGATGACAAAATGATTGATTAAAAGCGTTTTACCGGGTGTAGCCGATGTCATGGCCAATTTGGGCTGGTTGGTAATCATGTTTATGAGAGAAGATTTTCCCACATTGGACCGTCCTATAAGGGCATACTCCGGTTTACCGTCTGCGGGACATTTTCTGCAATCGGAATTACTAATTACAAATTGTGCGCTTTTAATATTCATATCTGATTGTGTATTTTTGACAAAGTTACTATATTTGTTGGTTGATACGCTTTGAATGCGTAAAAAAATCAGATGGTAAGAGGTAAGATATGATAAACCGCCCGTTCAGTTCTTCAGTATTGGAAGCCGCAGTTGACGCATTTGCAAGTCTGCCTGGGATAGGACGAAAAACAGCCCTAAGACTTGTTTTGCATCTTCTTCGTCAGGAAGACAGTCACGTTGAAAACTTTGGGAAATTGCTTACAACATTAAAACAGGACATTCACTACTGCACGGTGTGCCACAACATTTCAGATACAGATGTCTGTTCCATATGCCAGGATTCATCAAGAGACCGCACCAAACTTTGCGTAGTGGAAAACATACTTGATGTAATGGCTATTGAGAACACAATGCAATACAACGGGCTGTATCACATTCTGGGAGGAGTAATTTCTCCTATGGACGGCATCGGTCCTGCAGACCTGGAAATTGCCTCACTCATTGACAGAGTGAAATCCGGAGAATTTTCGGAAGTCATATTTGCCTTAAGCCCTACTATGGAAGGAGATACAACCGCTTTTTTCATTTCCAGACAGTTGTCAGGAACAAATGTGAGACTCAGCGTAATTGCACGCGGAATTGCAGTTGGTAACAGTCTTGAATATGCAGACGAACTGTCATTGGGGCGTTCTATCGTCAACCGTACTAAAATGGAATAAATATGGATATAAAAGATCTTGTCAAAAAACTCAGAACAGTGCATATTGCACAATACATCAGTATTGCACTGATAATATCCCTTTTTGCACTTGGAATACTGCCAAAAGGCAAAATGCCCGAATCTTCAACGCTGTATGTAATACATGTTGCTCTGATACTGTTAACTCTTTCACTTATTCCGCTTTCAATCACAGGAATAAAAAAAGTTTCTGAACATATTCTTTCAATAGAAGACCAGACAGAACAATACACAGCATACTGGAAATGGGCAGTATTACGTTTGGGAGCCTGCGACTTTATTCTTCTGGCAAGCATAATCATGTACTATGTTGCAGGCAGTCAGATAGGCAGGTATTGTGCAATAATAGCATTTGTTTGCATGTTATACACATACCCTACTGAAAACAGCGTAAGAAAAGACCTTGAATAACAGCATAGGATGATAAGCGTCATTATTGTCAACTACAATGTAAGATACTTTGTTGAACAGACCGTACGGTCCGTTCTCCAGAGCAACTGCAGTGATTCCGTTGAAATCATCATAGTTGACAATGCGTCTGCAGATGAATCCGTTGATTACCTTAAACGGCAACTGCCATCCGATATAAAAATTATTGCCAATCAGGAGAATCTTGGGTTTGCCAAAGCCAACAACCTTGCTTTGGAACAGGCAAAGGGAGATTTCGTTCTATTTCTGAATCCTGATACAATCATTGGAGACAATGTTCTGGATACAATGGCCGCATTTTTAAGGAAACATCCTAAAGCCGGAGCGGCAGGTGCCTGCATGATTGGGGCAAACGGCGAATTTGCGCCGGAATCCAGACGGGCTCTTCCATCACCTTTTGTATCATTCTGCAAAATGAGCGGTTTGCAATCCCTGTTTCCAAAATCAAGAATATTCGGCAGGTATTACATGAAATTCCTTGATAAGGAAAAACAGAACAGGATTGATGTCATATCAGGGGCATGCCTTTTCATGCGCAAGGACCTTGCTTTGCAACTGAACGGATTCGATACCACATACTTTATGTACGGAGAAGACATCGACCTTTCATACAGAATACTGAAATCCGGATTCCAGAACTGGTATCTGCCCGTCAGAATATTACACTATAAAGGTGAGAGTACATCAAAATCGTCATACAGATATGTGAAAACATTCTATGACGCCATGATTATTTTTTACAGAAAACATTACAAGGGATACAATCACATATTGTCAGCCGCCATATACATGACAATCTTTGCAAAAGGAGTAATGACATTCATAAACAACAACATACTTCAAAGTCTGCATGTACTCAAAAAAAACACCCAAAAGCTGGGAGTTGTTATTGTATGTACAGAAACTGAAAGTCATGTCATATCGCAGATTCTTTCCTTCAATCCATATTTTGAGTATGTGAAATATATACCCACAAATTACCCCGAGTTATTCGTCAATGGAGGCATACTGACAGATATTGACACTAAAAAATACAATCACATAATATTCAGTACTGATCTGTTTTCATATTCAGATATAATCAGCACATTATATTCAGGCAAATCAAAAGCCCTGTCATTGGGTACATACAACAGCAACAACGGCTCCCCGTTCATACTTCTTCATAACGGAACAATTTTGGAATGATATGATACTGCAGGACAATCTTATTATAATGAGGGCACCGGAACCATGCGATATCGGGTTTCTATACAGACTGGAAAACGACACATCGCTATGGCCCGTTTCAAGCAACATTGAACCATATTCAAAAAAACAGCTTGAAAAATATATAGAAGAATCCAGCCATGATCTGCTATTCAGCCGCCAGGTAAGATTCATCATTTGCCGCAAGGCTGATTCTGTTGCTGTAGGCACAGCAGATCTGACGGACATTGACATGCTGCACAAACGAGCAGAAATAGGTCTGGCCATACAGCAGGAACACCAGGGCAACGGATACAGCAGCCACGCGTTGGATCTGCTTGAAGAATATTCAAAAAAATTTCTCAGGCTGCACGAACTGCATTCAATAATACTCAGAAGCAACATTGTTTGCACAAATCTTTTTGTATCACACAATTACACAGAAGCCGGAATACTTAAAGATTGGGTATGGACATGTGACACTTATTCCGATGCAGTTTTTTTTCAAAAAATTTTGAAAAAAAACTACTAAAACATTTGCAGATATGCAAAAATACGCATACCTTTGCACCGCAATTCAGCCAAGGTGCGTTAGTCCAGCTGGTTAGAACGCCGCCCTGTCACGGCGGAGGTCAAGGGTTCGAGTCCCTTACGCACCGCTCTAAAATGCCTCTCAGTTGTCTGAGGGGCATTTCTCATCTAAAGTTGATACTGAGTTGATACTGAACTTTGTTGTCTGATACTGAAATATAATGTTCCGCCACCCAGCATAATATACAAACCTTCGCAAAAACCCCGCAATTTGCGAAGGGTGGCAAGGAAAATCGCTTCAACCTTCGCAAAACAGGCCCAAAACGCGAAGGGTGAAATGAGTCTAGCAATGAAACCACCGCCAGAAGGGCCTGTGAGCGGGGTTCGAACGGCAACGGCAAATCAACCTTCGCAAATAGGCGGGAAAATGCGAAGGATGGCAAGGAAAATCGCTTCAACCTTCGCAAAACAGGCCCAAAACGCGAAGGGTGAAATGAGTCTAGCAATGAAACCACCGCCAGAAGGGCCTGTGAGCGGGGTTCGAACGGCAACGGCAAATCAACCTTCGCAAAACAGGCCCAAAAAGCGAAGGGTAAAATGAGCTTAGCAATGAAACCACCGCCAGAAGGGCTTGTGAGCGGGGTTCGAACGGCAACGGCAAATCAACCTTCGCAAATAGGCGGGAAA
>JAKSIP010000023.1 GCA_024398715.1 Bacteroidaceae bacterium | reverse complement strand
ATCCGTACGAGGGGATATAAGCTGGAATCTCTAGCCATCATAGAATCAATGGATAATAGGACGCAAGAAATTACTTTTTCCGAGCCGAATTAAAGTTTTGTCTAGCAGATATTTTATGGACCAGATAGAGTCGGGGCGTTAATGGATATATGCGTTAGAAGACCCTCAACAACCGTTTTGTGGTGAACGGGAGGGACGAGCAGTTAGTCAGCGAAGCGCTAACTGCGAGCGTCTGATAACGCATATATCCAAATACGTACAGCTGGAATGCTTATGCAAGGTAGGCGGTGCTGACAGTATCGCCACCGTGACCGGTCCAGTTGGTGTGGAAAAACTCTCCGCGCGGAGCATCAACGCGTTCGTAGGTGTGTGCACCAAAGAAATCGCGCTGAGCCTGCAACAGGTTGGCCGGCAGGCGTTCTGCACGGTAACCGTCATAGTAGTTGAGTGCGGCGCTGAGCGTTGGAGCGGGAATGCCGTTCAGAACAACTGTTGAAATTACGTTGCGCCATCCGCTCTGTGCTTCTTTCAGTTTCTGGCAGAAGTAAGCGTCAAGCATAAGGTTCTCAAGGGCCGGATTGGCTGTGAAAGCATCTTTGATCTTGCCAAGGAATACGGAACGTATAATGCAGCCGCCGCGCCACATAAGGGCTATGCCGCCGTAGTTCAAATCCCAACCGTACTCTTTTGCAGCGGCGCGCATAAGAGCATAACCCTGTGCGTAGCTGATAATCTTTGCGGCAAACAGCGCGCGGCGCAGGTCTTCAAGGAACGCAGCCTTGTCACCCTGGAAAATTGCGGGCTTTGGACCGGCAAGAATCTTTGAAGCGTTGACACGCTCCTCTTTCTGCGCGGAAAGACAGCGTGCAAATACGGCCTCGCCAATCAGTGTAAGAGGAATGCCGTGGTCAAGGGCGGCAATGGCTGTCCACTTTCCGGTACCTTTCTGACCGGCTGTATCAAGAATCTTGTCAACAACAGCCTCTCCGTTGGCAGGGTCTTTGTATCCAAGAATATCGCGTGTAATCTCTATAAGGTAACTGTCAAGGTCTCCCTTGTTCCATTCTGCAAAGGTCTGGTTCATTTCCTGATTGCTCATGCCAAGCAGATCTTTCATAATCTGGTAGCATTCGCAGATAAGCTGCATATCTCCATATTCAATACCGTTGTGAACCATCTTTACAAAATGGCCGGCACCGTTCTGTCCAACCCAGTCGCAGCATGGACCGTCGGCTACCTGAGCACAAATCTTCTGGAAAATGGGCTTGACAATTGGCCATGCAGCTACACTGCCGCCAGGCATAAGGCTCGGACCGCGCAGCGCACCTTCCTCACCTCCGGACACGCCAGTACCGATGTAGAGCAGACCTTTGCTTTCCAGATATGCTGTACGGCGGTTGGTGTCTGGGAAGTGTGTGTTGCCACCGTCAATGATGACATCGCCCGGTGAAAGAAGCGGAATGAGTTTCTCTATAAAGTCATCGACAGCACTGCCTGCCTTAACCATAAGCATGACTTTGCGTGGGCTCTCCAGTGAGTCAACAAGTTCTTCAAGTGAGTGTGCACCTATTATGTTCTTTCCTTTGCCGCGGCCGTTGATGAAATTGTCAACCTTTTCAACGGTACGGTTGAATACGCTTACTTGAAAGCCTTTGCTTTCCATATTGAGAACCAGGTTTTCACCCATAACTGCAAGACCTATCAGGCCGATGTCAGACTTTTGTTTCATGTTTATAAAGTGTAATATTATTCTACATTAAATCCTATCTCTTCTAATATCTCTACGCACTGCTCAATCAGTTCCGGTGTGAGTGCACCGTCAAGTGTTACGGTGAATGCTGGAAATTCGCGGCGGACGGGGTAGTCTGAACGCTGTTTTTCGAATGTTGAAACCGATGCGCGCAGATGTGCGTCGTCGTTCTTTATGTTGTATGTGTAGAGAATTGCCTCTTGAATTATTTCCGATGCCGTTTTGCCGGTGACATCTATTGTAAATTCAACATCCTGGGCAGGCAGCGGAATGTCTGTAACGTGCCACTCTTTGCAGGGCAGGTTGAATTTGCGTGCAATGGCCTGGACACTCATTGTTGTACCGTTTGCCTTGCCGTCAAGAGAGTATCCTGCAATGTGAGGTGTGGCGGTGAACAGCAGGTCCATAAGCTCTGTGTCTATATTGGGCTCATTTTCCCATACATCGAGCGATGCTCCAGCAATGCTCTTTGCTTTGAGAGCCTCTTTAAGTGCGGCGTTGTCAACAACCGCTCCGCGCGATGAGTTGATAAGGAACTGGTCTGCACGCAACTTTGCAATACGTTCCTTGTTAAACATGTGGTATGTGGCATACGGACCGTCTTTCTGCAACGGTACATGGCATGTTATTATGTCAGACTTTTCAAGCAGAGTCTCTAATGAGGTGAAACCGGCAGAACCTTCTTTGGCAGCACGTGGAGGATCGTTCAACAGGACTTTGAAACCTAAGAGTTCTGCAATGCGTGCAACCTTGCTTCCTACATTGCCCACTCCGATTACTCCTAACGTTTTATCTTTGCAGTCAAAACCGAATGTCTGTGCAAGGTTTACAAGAAGACTTGCAATGTATTGCTGCACTGACCATGAGTTGCAGCCTGGAGCGTTGGTCCATCCAATGCCGTTGGCATTGCACCATGCGGTGTCGATGTGGTCAAAACCTATGGTTGCAGTTGCAATCATTTTGACATTGGAACCCTTTAACAGGTTCTCGTTGCAGATGGTGCGGGTGCGGGTAATGATGGCATCGGCATCGGCAACAACCTGCGGGGTTGTTTCGCTGCCAGGCAGATAGACTACGTCTGCATAGGGTTCAAGTGCTCCTGCAAGGAACGGTATTTTATTATCGGCTACTATTTTCATTGTTACAATGTATCAGGAACGGATATCAGTCTTTGAAACGGTCAGGATGGGCCCAAAGTCCCAGTGCAGGATTGGAAATGTAATAGAATTCCTCTCCGTTGGACTTTGTGTTCCAGCCGTCTTTAAGGTTTGCAATATTGTATTCAGCCATTATGGCGTCAAGATTCCCGTATTTGAAACCTACGCTTTCAATCTCTTTCTGACTGACGGCAGGGCCGGGGCAATAGGTTATGGTAAAGCGCCCCTCGCTTGATCCGTGTATCAGATGGGCGGCGGCACCAAGGTTGGCGCGCAGGTCTGCATTGCTGTTCACGGCCTCAAGTGTGGCAGGAGTACCTTTGTAACCGTATTTGCGTATCAGACGGTCTATCTCCGGGTCTTCTCCGAACTCGCGCAGCGCGGGAGCAAGCACAATCAGTTCTGCACCGTCGGCAAGAGCCATGCGTGTGCGGTATATGCTTTTGTTACCCAGCCATGTGCTTTTGAACTCTGCCGGGTCAAGATATACAATACATTTCTTTATGGGTTTTCCAACCATTATGAAATTGGTCTCCAGAGAGAGTTTTGCGGCGCGTTCGAAACATTCAAAGTCATCGCCTATGAACAGTCCGCGCAACACCATTTTTCCGTTGCTGTCTTTGGACAGGACGGTCTGTATGTAGATAATCGGCAGATTATTTGTGAAATGTGTTGAGGCGTATTCAAGAACGCGGCGCACGGGTGTGTCTGCCCGTCCCATGATGCGTTCCATTCCGTATGTGGCTCCAAGATAATGGCTCAGATTGATGCCTTTGGCTCCGCCTACACCAACAAAGATGTTCTTGTTGTAGTTGGCCATACCGATAACCTCGTGCGGAACAACCTGGCCTATGGAAAGGATCAGGTCAAAACCGGGATCCAGCAACAGTTTGTTTACCTGTGCGGTCCAGGGCTCATTTATGCGCCCCTCGGATTGCTGTGCAACATATTCTGCGGGAACGGTGCCTACTGTGACTACATCGTTGCGCCAGTCGTGAACGCGGAACAGGGAGTGGGGGATGCCGCCGAACATGGCATCAAGTTCCTGGTCTGTCATTGGAACATGCGTACCCAATGCCGGCATGATATCTGTCATGCGTTCTCCAAAATATTGGTATGCCATCTGTGTGATTGGACCTGCGTATGAGTTTGCGCGGGTATAATCAGGCGGTAATGCCAACACCCGCCGTTTGTATCCCAGTTTGTCAAAAGTCTGTGTGAGTATTTCTTTGACCTGTGCCGGAGTGATGACATCGGTTTTTGAACCTCTTGCGAACAACAACATAGAGAAGTGTTTTATTGTATACTTTATAATTCGGGTTCAAAGATACGCATTTATCCTAAAAAAAGTGCTTTTTTTTACGCAACTATTTTCCGATTAACACTATTTTTGCATTATTCAACGTTGTGCAGTTTCAAGCTGTGCGTTTTGACGGGGTATATGACAAAGCGGGAACTTAGAATATGGATTAAGGATTTGCGCAAGAAACTGCCTGCAGAGTATGTGAAAACTGCATCGGAGGCTATTTGCAGCAATCTGGAAAAACTGCCCAGGTTTGCAGATTCAAGTGTTATCCTGTTCTTCTGGCCCCTGGATGGAGAGGTGGATCTGAGACCTTTGATTGAAAAGTGTTTCCAGAATGGAAAGACTGTGCTTCTGCCTGTTGTTACTGGTCCGTCTGAATTGGAACTGCGCCGTTATTGCGGTCCTCAGGGTCTTGTGGACGGTAGTTTTGGAGTAATGGAGCCTGTTGGGCAGGCATGGACGGGCAACGTTGGTTTTATTGTAGCTCCCGGACTTGCTTT
The DNA here is from genome assembly GCA_024398715.1 of Bacteroidaceae bacterium. Classification (GTDB taxonomy): domain Bacteria; phylum Bacteroidota; class Bacteroidia; order Bacteroidales; family Bacteroidaceae; genus Colenecus. The sequence continues at coordinate 19,487 of JAKSIP010000023.1, read as the reverse complement.
CGATGCCGCCGGAGCGCGGATAGGGTATGGTAAAGGCTATTATGACCATCTGCTGGAAAAGCATGCGGAAAGTTTTACGGCCGGAGTATGTTTCAGCCGGATGATTGTGGAAAGCGTGCCTGTAGAACCACACGACAAACGCATGGATCTTGTTGTTACAGAGAAAGATATGTATAAAATATTAAACTGAAATATTATGAGCGAACTGAATTTTAACAAACCTCTTTATGCAGTTATCGGTAAACCTAAAGATGAACTGCTGCAGTCAGATATCATCAGGTTTATTGAAGACAATGACATAAAGATGGTAAACTTTATGTATCCTGCTGCCGATGGCAGACTCAAGACTCTCAATTTTGTCCTTTACAGTCATGAGTATCTTGTTTCAATCCTTACAGCCGGCGAACGTGTTGACGGTTCAAGCCTGTTCCCGTTCATTGAGGCAGGAAACAGCGATCTGTATGTGATTCCACGTATCTGTACGGCTTTCCTTGATCCGTTTGCACAGATTCCTACGGTAAGTTTCCTGTGCGCATTCTTTGACAAGAGCGGAAACCGTGTTGAGCGTTCTCCTGAATATACTCTCTTCAAGGCAAAACAGGCGTTTGTCAAGACTACCGGCATGGAATATCAGGCCATGGGTGAGCTTGAGTATTATGTGTCTGTTCCGCTTGATGAACAGACATCACTTTATCCTGCTGTTGACCAGAAGGGTTATCATGAGTCTGCTCCTTTTGCAAAATTCAATGATTTCCGTACGGAGTGCATGCTTTACTGTATGATTGCAGGTTGTACTATCAAGTACGGTCATTCTGAGGTGGGCAATTTCTGCCAGGACGGCCGCATTTACGAACAGAATGAAATAGAGTTCCTTCCAACCGATGTTGTAGAGGCTGCAGACCAGCTTATGCTTGCAAAATGGATTATCCGCAATCTTGGTAATGAATACGGTTACGATGTCAGCTTTGCTCCCAAAATCACTGTGGGCAAGGCCGGTTCCGGATTGCACATCCACATGCGTATTGTCAAGGACGGTAAGAATATGATGGTTGCAGAGAACGGCCAGTTGTCTGATATTGCGCGCCGCGCCATTGCCGGAATGATGGAACTGGCTCCGTCCATCACATCGTTCGGCAACAAGAATCCTACATCGTATTTCCGTCTGGTACCGCACCAGGAGGCTCCTACCAATGTCTGCTGGGGTGACCGCAACCGCTCCGTGCTGGTACGTGTTCCGCTTGGCTGGACATCAAAGAAAAGCATGTACAACCAGATAAATACTGCGGAAAAACTGCCTGATCAGGATTTCTCAATCAAACAGACTGTAGAGATGCGCTCAAGCGACTGTTCGGCCGATATCTACCAGTTGCTTGCAAGTCTTTGCGTTGCATGCCGCCACGGTCTTGAAATGAAGAACGGTCTTGAAATTGCAGAAAAGACATATGTTGATGTGAATATCCACAAGGCAGAGAATGCTGACCGTCTCAAGACTCTTGCGCAGTTGCCTGATTCATGTGTTGCAAGTGCCGCATGTCTTGCCGCACAGCGCTCCGTATATGAGGAACAGGGCGTGTTCGATCCTGCTGTGATTGACTCTACCATTGAAACTCTCAAGTCTTTTGACGATGCATCCCTCCGCGCGGAGCTTGACCGCAAACCGGGCCTGATGGCAGAGATTGTAAAGAAATATTACTATTGCTGATATTATTCAACCGTAAGGTCGTTCTGACTCATGCGGTTGTAATATTGCTGGACAATGGCAGTCATACGTTTGCGTATGGCTGCTATTTTTGTTGTGTCACTCTGTTCTATAAGATTTGTTGACAGGGTGGCATCGTCCGTAAGGTTATAGACGGCTTTGCATTCAGAAGAGTTGAAACAGTACATAATGCTGTCCTGGAACCATTGGATTGTATTGTTGTTGTCTGTCAGTGTGCCGCGGTCCATGTTTGTACTGTCAAGCAGATTCTGGCCGAATGCAACGTACGGCAGGTCATAGTTCAGATAGCCCAGTATGGTAGGCATGATGTCAATCTGCGCGGCAACTCCTTTCTTTCTGCCACGCAGTTCTCCGCCAGGAGTGTAGAATATGATAGGAACACGGTACAGACCGGCATCGTTGTTGAATTCAGGGCTGGTGAGTGCGTTGGTGTGGTCTGCCGTGATTACAAACAATGTGTTGTCATACCACTCCTGTCTGCTTGCTGTCTCAAAGAAAAGACGCAGGGCATTGTCCGAATAACGGATGCATTTATGCAACGGATGGATACCGCTTTCGGGAAATATGTCCTTATATTCTGCGGGTATCTGGAAAGGATGGTGACTGGTCGCAGTAAAACAACTGGTCATGAACGGTTGCTCCAGTGTTGACATTGATTTTGCGTAGAACTGCAGAAATTTGTGGTCCCATATTGCCCAGTATCCGTCAAAATCCGCTTTGTTGCCATATTCGTCCATGCCGTAATAGCGTTGGAATCCGGCCGTAGAAGCAAAGGCGTCGAATCCCATGGAACCGTTGGGTGCACCATGGTAGAATGCTGTTGTATAGCCTTTTTTGTTCAGACAGCTTGCCAGCGAATTAATCTTGTTGTTGGCATAAACGGTAAGAATATATGGGTCGTGAATACGTGGAATTGATGCCAGTACAGACGGCATGGCATCTATTGACTTGCGTCCGTTGGCAATGCTGTATTCAAACGTAAGACCCTGTGTTGATAGCGAATCCAGAAATGGAGTGTAATGCCCAAGGAATTCTGCACTGAAACTTTCCATAATCAGAACCACAACATTCATAGACTTGAACTCTTTGTTCTCTTCAAGTGCTGGCCGTACAACTGGAGTGTAAATTTTTTCCAGTTCATCGCTGTCTGTGTAGAACTGCGGATCCTGTGCAGGCTTGTGACCGGTAGTCCGAATGACAGAGAACGGGGTGTTCAGCACAATTGCAGTTTCAAGCGGCTTCTGGACATATAACTGGGCAATGTTCATGTTGATAGGTCTGATTGTCATGGTAAATCCGCCCCTTATGCCGCAAACAGCCAGATAAACAAACAGGACAAATGCTGCAAACCTTGTCAGGTAAAACGTTGTAAGACTGTGTATGTCAGTTGGTTGCGTAGGTGTGTAATATGCTTTTACGGCACCATACATCATTGCAAATCCGGCTATTGTCACGTACCAGTACTGGAAAAGACTTCTGAAAATAATGCTTGCAATATTGCCGTCTTCCGCAAATTCAGTAAAAATACCCGCTGTGGTACGTGTACCGGTAAACTTGAAATATATGCAGTCCGCACAATTGGCAAATACTATCAGTACAATCATGACTGTCCATATGGTTTTGGCAATTTTCCCGTACAATCCATTTGTTGTGAAACGGAACGGAATAGCCATAAGCAGAACATAGAGAGACATAAGATACAGCAATGCTGATATGTCAAAACGTATTCCGCCCGCAAATATGAGCAGCAGACGGGAAAATGTCAGGTCCGGGTAGTAAGAGAGATTGGTGAACAGAAACAGTAATCTGCATAGAAAAGAAACACATAAGGCAACGGCCAGATTGTAGAGCATTGCTGCAAACGAGTCACTTTTCAATTTTGAGATCAGGCTATTTATTGTCATTTTGTTCTGTTTTTGATTCTGAAAGATAGTCGGCAACAATAAAGGAACTGCCTCCAATATATATCATATCGTTTTTGGCCGATGCCTCCAGTGCTGCCTTTGCGGCACTTTCCACATCGGGATAAGTGTTCCCGTTCAGGTTGTACTGTTTTGCCTGTGCAACCAGTTCATTGACCGGCAAGGCCCGTTTGACACTTGCCTGGGTAAAGTAATAGACAGCATTTTTGGGAAGCATGGAAAGTACGGTGCTGATGTCCTTGTCGTTGACCATTCCGAAAACGATACGCATTGTCCCGAATTCCGGATTCTGCATAATGTGTTGCAAATGCCTTACTATGTGCTTGAACCCGTGAGAGTTATGCGCCGTGTCACATATTGTCAGCGGTGCGGTGCATACCGTTTGCCAACGCCCCATAAGACCTGTCATAGTGCATACGTTTTCAAAACCTTGCCCAATGCTGGAGGTACTTATGTCAAGACCAATCTGCTGCAACTTGTAAACAACTGTCAGAATGGTGTTGGCATTCAGTTTCTGGCATTCTCCGCCCAGTTGTCCTTTGTAGATGTGGCCGTCCCGGGTAGTGTGCATAAGAAATCCGTCTTTCCAGACGCTGCCCGAGATGACAGGGTCGGCATCGGCAAATGTTATCGGAGCATTTTCCTGACGGGCTTTAGCTTTGAAAACAGGAGCTGTCTCTGCACTGGTCTCGCCAATTACAACAGGCACGCCCGGTTTTATTATTCCTGCTTTTTCACTGGCAATGGCGGCAAGTGTGTTACCTAAAAATGCCATGTGGTCAAAGCCGATATTTGTTATTACGGACAGTATCGGTGTAATTATGTTTGTGCAGTCCAGACGTCCGCCCAGTCCCACTTCTATTACTGCAATGTCCACGCCCTGCTGTGCAAACCAGTTGAATGCCATGGCAGTGGCAAGCTCAAAGAAAGAGGGATGGAGCGGTTCAAAGAAATCTTTGTGGTCAACAACAAAACTGACTACTGCCTCACGGCTTATCGGTTCTCCGTTTACGCGTATGCGTTCTCTGAAATCTACCAGGTGAGGAGATGTGTAAAGCCCCACTTTGTATCCTGCATCCTGCAGAATAGCGGCCAAAGTGTGGCTGGTGCTTCCTTTACCGTTAGTTCCGGCAACATGGACGGTTTTGAATTTTGTATGCGGATGCCCGAAATGACGGTCAAGGGCAAGGGAGTTTTCAAGACCTTCCTTATAAGCACCGGCTCCGATATTCTGAAATAACGGAGCCTGTGTAAAAAGGTATTCAGTAGCCTGTTCGTATGTCATATCCTACGGTTCAGCAGTCCTATTCGAAACAACTGCGGAATTTCTTTTTAAGTTTTTCCTTAATTGATACTGACGGAGCAAAATTGTCAGATGAACGCATCTTTTCAAATGCCTGTTTTTCGTCTTTTGACAATGTTTCAGGAATATATACGCTTATGTTGACAATCAGGTCTCCATGGCGGTTGGTATGCAGAACTGATATACCCTTATCCCGCAACCGCAGCATTTTGCCCGGTTGCGTACCGGGTTCAATCTTGACTTTCACATTCCCGTCAAGAGTAGGAATCTGTACTGTGTCTCCAAGGGTTGCCTGAGGTACGGTCAGTACAAGATTGTATACAAGATCGTTCTCGTCTCTTATCAGTTCTTCGTGGGGCTGCTCGCCGATAATGATCAGCAGGTCTCCGGAATAACCGTTGTGACGTCCTGCATTTCCCTTGCCGTTTACAACAACCTGCATTCCTTCTGCTACACCTGCCGGAATCTGTGCCTCAATGATTTCTTCACCATTCACAATACCTTCGCCACCGCAGAACGGGCATTTGTTTTTAATGATTTTGCCTTCGCCGCCGCAACGTGGACATGTGGTCTGAGACTGCATCATACCGAATATGCTCTGTGTCTGGCGTATTACGCGGCCGCTTCCATGACAATCGGGACAAGTCTCTGCAGCACTTCCGTCTGCGGCACCTGTGCCGTGACAGTGTGTACACTGCACCTGTTTCTTGACTTTGAATTTCTTGGTTACGCCGCTGTTTATTTCGTTCAGCGTAAGAGATACCTTTATGCGGACATCAGAACCGCGGAACTTGCGCTCTCCGCCGCCGTTACCGCCACGGCCGCGACCACCGAAAAAGTCTCCGAATCCGCCGCCTCCGAATATATCGCCGAATGCGCTGAATATGTCGTTGATGTCCATGCTGAATCCGCCTCCGCCAAAACCGCTTCCACCGGCAGGACCGTTCAGACCTTCAAATCCGAACTGGTCATAGCGTGCACGCTTGTTCTCATCGCTCAGCACACTGTAAGCCTCGGCAGCCTCTTTGAACTTTTCCTCTGCTTCCTTATCTCCAGGATTGCGGTCAGGATGGTATTGTATGGCTTTCTTCTTGTAAGCTTTCTTTATCTCGTCGGCTGTTGCACTCTTTGCAACTCCAAGCACCTCGTAGTAATCTCTTTTCTCTGCCATTGTTTTTCAAGTTAAATTATTGTGCAACAACAACCTGTGCAAAGCGTAATACTTTGTCGTTTAACAAATATCCTTTTCTTGTGCAATCAAGAATTTTGCCCTTGAGTTCGGGTGCCGGTGCCGGAACCATGGCGATGGCCTCGTGCATATCCGTATTGAAATCCTGATCTTTTGTGTCAATAACCTTTAAACCGCGCTCTGTGAGTGCGTGCATCAGATTCCTGTAAACCAATTCCATTCCTTCAACAAGTGACGCATTGTCAGATGAGTTCTTTTTTTCTGCATCAATGGCACGCTCAAAATCATCTACAACGGGTAACAGCGATGTCACCACGTCTGCACATGCGTTCTTTATCAGTTCTGCTCTCTCTTTTATGGTGCGTTTGCGGTAGTTGTCAAACTCTGCAGCCTTGTAGAGCATCTGGTTTTCCAGATCTTTTATTTTTTCCTGACTTTTTTCCAGTTCCAGGTTCAATTTTTCTTCCACAGTAAGCTCAGGCTCGTTTTCCTGAACCTGTCCGTCATTCTGTCCGTTAACCTGTTCCTGTTCCTGCTTCTGTTCTGTTGCAGTCTGATTTACATCCTGTTGCATTTTATCTTTTTTACTTTTTGACTGTTTCATCTGTAATTGTTTGTTCTATCATATATTCCATAGCAAATATTTTGCCAATACAATATTCTGCCAATATGTCAGTAAGATTTGTGTGACAAATGCAATTTTGTTGTGAAAATGTGCTATTTTTGCGGAAATTAATTTGTAATACAAGATGTTCAGGTATAAGGGAATTGTAGCATTCATGCTATTGGTAATAATGACGGTTTATGCTGAAAGCCAGACACTTAACGCCAATTATGTAAACTATATCAATAATTACAAGGATGTGGCAATTGCCCAAATGAACCAATATAAGATTCCTGCCAGTATTACGCTTGCCCAGGGTCTGCTTGAATCTGCAGCCGGAAGAAGCAATCTTGCTGCGGCATCGAATAACCATTTCGGTATAAAGTGTCATACAACATGGACCGGAGCCCGTGTCTATGCCGATGACGATGTGGCAGGGGAGTGCTTCCGCAAATATAATACCGTTCTTGAGTCTTACAATGACCATTCTCTCTTTCTCTTGGAAAACAAACGTTACAGTTCTTTGTTCAACCTTTCCACAACAGACTATAAAGGGTGGGCAAAGGGTTTGAAGGCTGCCGGATATGCTACCGCGCCCAAATATGCGGAACAACTCATCAATCTTATTGAAACGTACAATCTTGATCAGTTTGACAGGGGAGGCAGTTACTCTGTTCTCAGTTCTTCAGGAAATAAGAAAAAGAATGTTTCTGCTGCGCAGGCAATAGGCGGCGCAGCGGGAATTCTTGTTCTGCGCAATCTGTTGGGATATGTTCCCCACAACTCTATTCTTATCAACGGACGTGAATGTGTAAGACTGAATCCGGGAACAACGTTGCGCATGTTGAGCAAGGAATACGGAATCCCTAAACTTAATTTGAGACATTTCAATGAGTTGAGCAGGGACTTTGAACTGATGGGTGGTGAGATCATTTTTCTTGAGAAAAAGAAAGCACGTGTATCGCGCAAGGACCTGCGAACCCATCAGGTTGTTGAAGATGAGTCTTTATGGCAGATTGCACAACAGCATGGTGTCCGTCTGAAACCTCTTATGCGCCGTAATAATATTTCCGGCAACAATCCTATTATGGTGGGAACGGTTCTCCGTCTCCGCTGACTCCATGCGCTGTCAGACAAGTTCGGACGGCTGGGTCAGATCTATCAGACGGTTGCCTGGAGTGACAAAGCGGTATTCCATGACGGCAAGGCTCTGATCGGGAACAATACGCATACCATGGGAATAACGGAATTTCCATACGGTTTTCAGAGACGGGAATCCGCGTTTGATATATGCGTATATGTAAGGATGTACGTAAAGAATGAATTTTTTATGTCCCAATACGGATGTGAGATATTCAATCTTCTGTTCAAGAACATCGGTTGTAAGTATGGACGGGCCTATGGAGCCTTTCCCATGACATACGGGGCAGCTTTCGTCAACAGGAACATCCAGAACGGGACGCACACGCTGACGTGTTATCTGCATCAGACCGAATTTTGACAATGGCAGAATGGTGTGCTTTGCCCGGTCGTTCTGCATGCACTGGACCATGTAGTCAAAAAGTTTTGTGCGGTCCTCGCCGTTATCCATGTCAATAAAGTCAATAACGATGATTCCGCCCATATCGCGCAGTACCATCTGACGGGCTATTTCGGCAGCGGCACCCATGTTCACTTCAAGCGCCTGCTCTTCTTTGCCGCCTGATTTCAGGCGATGCCCGCTGTTGACATCGATTACGTGAAGCGCTTCCGTATGTTCAATTATGATGTAAGCGCCGCCTTTGTACGATATCACTTTTCCAAACAGCCCTTTGATCTGTTTTGTTATTCCGAAATTGTCAAATATGGGCAGTGTGCCGTGGTAGAGAGATACAATATCTTTAGATTCAGGAGCAATGTCTGACAGGTATTCCCTTATCTGCTTGTAAATGTTCTGGTCATTGACGTGGATGGCCTGATAGGAAGAGTCAAGAAGGTCTCTGAGCATGGCTATTACGCGGCTTGATTCTTCGTGGACCATCAGCGGACAGGTGTTGTTGGCATGAAGCTGTTCCATGCTGTCCTCCCAACTGCGGTAAAGGGCACTGAGTTCGGCATCAAGCTCGGCAACACGCTTGTTCTGGGCTGCGGTACGCACAATCAGACCAATGTTTTTTGGCTTTATGCTTTGAAACAGCTGTTTCAATCTTGCACGTTCTGCAGGGTCTTCTATTTTTGTGGATACGGCAATCTTTTCTCCGAATGGAATAAGGACAAGGTAGCGGCCGGCGAAACTTATGTCTCCTGTCAACCTTGGCCCTTTGGTAGAGATTGCCTCCTTGCTTATCTGAACCAGAATCTGGTCTCCGGGTTCAATTTTGGGGACGTCTCCCTTTGTAATCCTTGATGTGCTTTTGATCTTCTTGGAAAAATCCCATTTGTTGAACGGAATGTAGCGCTTGCGGTTGCTGATAACCTGTTTTGCGTAATCGTTGATCAGATAAAAGTTTTCTCCAAGATCGTCAAAATGCAGAAAAGCCTCTTTTTCGGAACCTATGCTTACAAAACATGCATTGAGACTGGGCATTACACGTTTTATCTTTCCCCAGTAGATGTTGCCTATTGTGAAAGATTCGGTGCGGTTTTCCTGCTGGAGTTCAACAAGAGAGCCGTCCTGGGTTATTGCCAAAGAGATCTTTGACTGTTCCGCATTGATAATGAGTTCGCTGTTCATCAGTATAAAAAGGGGCTGCGATTATAAAAAAACAAACCTATTGTAATTGTATCATGTTCCAATTTCCAATAAGTTTGCTTTTTACCGAGACTAGAAATTACTTGCTCTTGTGTCTGTTCTTTCTCAGTCTTTTTTTACGTTTGTGAGTAGACATCTTATGTCTTTTTTTCTTCTTTCCGCTTGGCATAGCTTAAAAATATTAATAAAGTTTATTACTTCTTTTCGTTTCTGACAGCATCTGCAAAAATCTTTGCCGGTTTGAATGCAGGAATATTGTGCTCCGGTACAGTGATTGTAACCATTTTGCTGATGTTACGTGCAGCTTTCTTTGCTCTTTTCTTAAGAATGAAACTGCCGAATCCTCTTATATAAACGTTTTCTCCACTTTGAAGAGAGTTCTTGATGGCAAGTGTAAATCCTTCCACACATGCATAGACATCAGCCTTCTCCAATCCTGTCTTCTTAGAAATTTCGTTAACAATTTCCGCTTTTGTCATAATTGCTTTATTTACGTTTTACAAATCGGAGTGCAAATGTAGACAATTTTGACCTGATTGCAAAATAATTTATCTTTTTTTTATGACTTTGTTAGAAAACAGCTTTTTTCTGAGTATATTTGTAGTGAATTTAAAAACCTAATACATTATGTCAGTTAACAAAGTGATTTTGATCGGCAATGTAGGCCGTGATCCGGAAGTGAAATATCCGGACAAAAACTTGTGTGTAGCACGCGTTGCTTTGGCTACATCGGAAAGAGCACGTACTTTACCCAATGGAACACAAGTACCAGAGAGAACTGAGTGGCACAATCTTGTCTTTTGGAGAGGATTGGCCGAAACAGTAGAAAAGTATGTTCACAAGGGAGACAGACTTTATATAGAAGGAAGTCTTCGCGGAACATCGTACGATGATCAGAATGGAGTAAAGCATTACAGAACGGAAATCCATGTGGATACAATGGAGATGCTTACGCCACGCGGTGCAGGTTCCGCCCAGTCCGCAACTCCGAGTGCGGCAGTCCCTGGTCCTGCCCAGCCGCAACCGCAACCGATGCAGGCGGACGGTATGTCTCAGAATAGTGACAGCAATGATGCACTGCCTTTTTAATAATTAAAAATCAGGATTATCGAAACTTTTTTATTATTGGAAAATGTTACTGCCGGGGTTTTACCCCTGGTCAGTTTTGAGACACTCAACGCAGGTGCTGTTATCGCTTTGGTAACAGCACTGCTGTTGCTTTTGGTAAGCGGATTCGTGTCGGCATCGGAAATAGCCTTTTTCTCTCTTTCTCCCAATGATCTCAAGAAAATTGAAGAAAAGGAGCATGTCAACGATATGCTTGTTTCACGTATGCTGGCAGATAACCAGCGTCTGCTTGCCACAATACTTATTGCAAACAATTTTGTGAATGTTGCAATAATCATGCTGTTTGACATATTCTTTTCAACCATACTCTCTTTCGGAGCCCAGTGGCTGGAATTTGTCGTTCTTACAGTTGTTCTTACATTTCTGCTTCTGCTGTTCGGAGAAATAGCTCCTAAGCTTTATGCTTCCGGAAATCCTCTCAGATTCAGCCGTAGGGCGGCTCCTGTCATGAATATCTTCCAGAAAATATTCTGGCCAGTGGCGTCTCTTCTGATGAAATCTTCTTTTGTTGCGGATCATTTTGTAAAAAGACAGGACTACGATGTTTCTGTGGACGATCTTGAAACGGCTCTTGAACTGACGGACAAGAAAGAAATCAAAGAAGAACACCAGATGCTTGAGGGTATTATCAAGTTCGGAGAAGAGACAGTTGCAGACATTATGACATCGCGTATGGATATGGGTATGCTTGACATACACTCTTCTTTCAAAGAGGTTATGGAAAGTGTTGCGGAGAATGTGTATTCCAGAATTCCGGTCTATTCCCATTCAAGCGATGATATCCGCGGCATACTGTATATCAAAGACCTTCTTCCGCATATTGACAAGAATGAGCATTTCCGTTGGCAGACACTTATCAGACCGGCCTTCTTTGTGCCTGATACACGCCGTCTTGACGATTTGCTTCACGATTTCCAGTCAAACCGCATTCACATAGCAATAGTAGTGGATGAATTCGGCGGTACGGAGGGACTTGTTACGCTGGAAGATGTGATTGAAGAGATTCTGGGAGAGATAAATGACGAGTATGACGATACGGATACCAGATATTTCAAGAAACTGGCTCCCCATAAATTCCAGTTTGACGGCAAGACTCCGCTGACTGATTTTTACCGTCTTTCCGGTCAGAACCCGGAGGATTTTGCGAATGTTGAAGGCGATGCCGATACGTTGGCAGGACTCTTGCTGGAAATCAAGGGAGATTTCCCTGTCGAGTACGAGGTGCTTGAATGCAATAACATTAAGTTTACTATTACAAAAATGGACGGAATGCGTGTCGCCTCCGTAGAAGTTTATATTGAAGATTGATAACATATGGCAGTTGGAATATTGTTTTTGCTTTGTATTAAGGGCTTTCTGATTGGAGCTCTTGCAGCAATGCCTTTGGGACCATCTGCCTTTCTTGTCATGAAAAGAACTCTTAACGGGCGCGGACAGCGTGCCGGTCTTTTTACCGGAATAGGCATAGGAATAAGCGATATCATATATGCTACGCTTGCCGCAATAGGTGTGGGTTTGGTTGTGTCCTGGCTTGAAAATCAGACTGTTGCGCTTATGCTGAATCTGGCAGGCTGTGTGATTTTGTCTGTGTTCGGTATTGTGACAGTTGTAAACAACCCGTTCAAAAAAGATGTCCAGACCATCAGATTCGATGAGAATACCGTCAAATATTACATCGGTACCGGTTTTCTGATTGCGATAGCGAATCCGCTGGTAATAATTTTTTACCTGACTTTATTTGCCGCTTTCGCCTTTACGCCAGGAACTGCAGACTCACAGTCATTCTATTTAGGCTTGCTGAGTGTCCTGACCGGTGATTTCTGCTGGTGGATGTTATTGACGTATGTAATAAACAAAATACGTAACAGATTTGATTTGAAACAGATACGTACAATCAACACATGGTTCGGCATACTTCTTATAGTGGGTGCCGGAGCATGGCTAATATACACATTGTTCAGAATATGATTGTTTCCAGACAACTAAGAAAGAAAAATATCATTGAATATCTGCTGTACATGTGGCAGGTTGAGGATCTTTTGCGCGGAGCGCAACTTGATGCCGATGCATTGGCAACAAAAGTGCTGGCAGGTGCCGCTCTTCCACAAAGTACTGTGACAGCATGGAGAGAGTGGTATAGCGGACTGGCCGATATGATGCGCCTTGAGGGTGTTACTGAAACAGGCCATTTAGGCATCAACAACAGCATTCTGCAGGAAATTACAGAACTTCACAAACGTTTGCTTGAGCTGGAGGCTATGGAACAGTATAAGGAAAAGTATTACAAGGCATTGCCTTTTATTGTTGAATTCCGTGGCAAAAGCGGAAAAAAAGATTGCAGCGAAATTGAGAGCGGTCTTGATTTTTTGTATGAAATATGGCTGCTCAAACTGCAGAAAAGGAAAATTTCAGACCAGACACAGAAAGTGATAGATGCAATTGGCGGTATGCTTTCAATGCTTGCCGGATATTTTGTGCAGTATGAAAGCGGTGAACTTGATTTTGATGAATTGGAATAATAGGATATTTGAGTAAAGAAAGATGGAGGAAATTAATAGAAGACGGACGTTTGCAATAGTATCGCACCCTGATGCCGGAAAGACTACACTTACCGAGAAACTGCTTTTGTTTGGCGGTCAGATACAGGTAGCCGGGGCGGTTAAATCCAACAAGATAAAGAAAACGGCCACATCGGACTGGATGGATATAGAAAAACAGCGTGGTATTTCCGTTACCACATCTGTTATGGAGTTTGATTACAATGGCTACAAAATCAATATATTGGATACTCCAGGTCACCAGGATTTTGCCGAGGATACATTCCGTACGCTGACTGCTGTTGACAGTGTCATCATTGTTATTGACTCAGCAAAAGGCGTTGAGCAGCAGACCCGCAAGCTTATGACAGTGTGCCGCATGCGCAAAACCCCGGTCATTGTGTATGTGAATAAGATGGACCGCGAGGGTAATGATCCGTTTGACCTTCTTGATGAACTTGAAGAGGAACTGCAGATTCATGTTCGTCCGCTAAGCTGGCCTATTGAAAAGGGTGCCCGTTTCCGCGGTGTGTACAATATCTATGAACAGAAACTTGACCTTTATTCCCCAAGCAAGCAGTTTGTTACGGAAAAGGTAGAGGTTGACATAAATACTACTGAACTTGAAGACCAGATTGGTGCCGATCTTGCAAAGAAACTGCGTACGGACCTTGAACTGATAGACGGCGTTTATGAACCGTTCAGCCGTCAGGCATATCTCGATGCCCAGGTTGCGCCCGTTTTCTTTGGTTCGGCTCTGAATAACTTTGGTGTCAAGGAACTTCTTGACTGTTTTGTCCAGATTGCACCGAGTCCGCGTCCTACACAGGCAGAGGAACGTATGGTTGAACCGGAGAATCCCAAATTTACCGGTTTCATTTTCAAGATTACGGCAAATATCGACCCGAACCACCGCTCGTGCGTTGCTTTCTGCAAGATATGTTCGGGAAAGTTTGTCCGCAACAATCCGTATTATCATGTACGTCTGGACAAGACACTGCGCTTTTCATCTCCCACACAGTTCATGGCACAGCGCAAGAGTACCATTGAAGAGGCTTATCCCGGCGATATAATAGGTTTGCCGGATACCGGAAACTTCCGTATCGGCGATACGCTGACAGAGGGAGAGGTTCTGCATTTCAAGGGCTTGCCAAGTTTCTCTCCGGAGATGTTCAAATATATTGACAATGCTGATCCTATGCGTGCAAAACAGCTTGCCAAGGGCTTGGAACAGCTTATGGGCGAGGGTGTGGCGCAGATGTTTGTAAATCAGTTCAACGGACGCAAAATAATAGGTACTGTGGGACAGCTCCAGTTTGAAGTCATCCAGTACCGCTTGGAACATGAGTATAACGCCTCTTGCCGTTGGGAACCTATCAGTCTGTACAAGGCGTGCTGGATTGAGAGCGATGACAAGGAAGAACTTGCCCAGTTCAAGATGCGCAAACACCAGTTCATGGCACTTGACAAAGAGGGCAGGGATGTATTCCTGGCCGACAGCGGATATGTGCTGCAGATGGCACAGATTGATTTCAAGCATATCAAATTCCATTTTACAAGCGAATTCTAATATATTTTTTGAAATGAAAGAGTACGCAGAAGATATCAAACAGGCCGTTGAGGTTATGCGCCGCGGTGGCGTAATCCTTTATCCCACTGATACAATCTGGGGCTTGGGCTGTGATGCCTCCAATGAGCAGGCGGTTGAACGTATTTTTGCTATCAAACAGAGAGACGATGCCAAATCCATGCTGTGTCTGGTTGATTCTTTCTCAAAGCTTGAGTATTATGTGGAATCTGTCCCCACATTGGCATACGATTTGATAGATATGTCAGACAAACCGCTCACCATAATATATGACAAGGCCCGTAATGTTGCTCCCAAACTTATTGCAGAAGACGGCAGTATCGGCATACGCGTCACTGCTGAGGATTTTTCAAAGGATTTGTGTTTCCGTATGCGCGGTGCAGTTGTGAGCACATCGGCCAATATCAGCGGACAGCCGTCGGCAAAGAACTTTGCGCAGATAGATCCGGAAATTGTCAAGGCTGTGGATTATGTTGTCAAATACCGTCAGAATGACAATTCCGAGCATAAGGCATCTGGCATAATCAAACTTGGAAACGACAATCAGGTTAAGGTAATTCGTGAATAATCATGGATATTGTACAGCCACAGACAAAAGCTTCCGCTTTTAACCGTTTTCTGGTATGGCGTTCGTCCCATATCAGTGACAGACAGTTCATACTTCTTCTGAGTCTTATTGTTGGCGCTCTGACCGCATTGGCGGCTCTTGTTCTGAAATGGACAATTGAGCATCTCCATACACTTGTGCTGCACCTTATTGACAATACGGAGAGCAGTTGGCTGTATCTGGTTTTCCCTGTAATGGGTATTCTGCTGTCAGGACTGTTCATCAAATATGTGGTGAAGGATGACATCGGTCATGGTGTGACAAAGATTCTATATGCGTTGTCAAAACGTCAGGGACGTATCAGGGCGCACAACATGTGGTCCAGTGTGGTTGCCAGTGCAATTACAATCGGATTGGGCGGATCGGTAGGAGCTGAGTCTCCTATTGTTCTGACAGGCTCGGCAATAGGCTCAAATGTGGGTTCCATGTTCAAAATGGAGCACAAAACGCTTATGCTTCTTATTGGCTGCGGTGCTGCCGGTGCCATTGCAGGAATATTCAAGGCTCCAATTGCAGGAGTTGTTTTTGTGCTGGAAGTCCTGATGCTTGATATGAGTATGGGCTCGCTGCTGCCGCTTTTACTCTCTTCTGTTACCAGTGCAACAGTCAGCTATATCATTTCCGGAACCGATGCAATGTTCAATTATATTGCTCCCGTCCCATTTGCGCTTGAGCGTATTCCCTACGTACTGCTTCTTGGTGTTGTATGCGGATTGGTTTCTCTATATTTTTCATGGACAATGAATAAGCTGGAACGGGCATTGGCATACGCCGGCAATTATTACGTAAAATTCGCTTTCGGCGCAATCTGTCTGAGTGTCCTGATTTACCTTTTCCCGGAATTGTACGGCGAAGGATACGATACTATTGACAATCTGCTTTCTGCGCAGAATCTGAATGATCATATGCTTATTTATTTTGTAATGATTATTCTGCTGAAGGTGTTGGCATCGGTTGCTACAAATTCAGGCGGCGGTTGCGGCGGTATATTTGCTCCGTCTCTCTTTTTGGGCTGTCTTGTAGGGTTCGTGTTCACCAAGACAGTTGTATGGCTTAATCCCGATGCGGTTATCCCGGTAGAGAATTTTGCGCTATTCGGAATGGCTGGTCTTATGAGCGGTGTTATGCATGCCCCCCTTACCGGAATATTCCTTATTGCCGAACTGACTGGCGGATATTCCATGTTTCTGCCGCTTATGATGGTCTCTATCATTTCTTATCTCACAATCCGTCTGTTCCAGCCGCACAGCATCTATTCAATGCGTCTGGCGCGCAAGGGTGAACTTATGACTCACGATAAGGACCAGGCTGTGCTGCTTTTCATGAGTATGGAAAAGGTAATTGAAAGAGATATGAAAACCGTATCGCCCGATATGGATCTTGGACATCTTGTTACAATAATATCAAAATCCAACCGCAACGTTTTCCCCGTTCTGAATCTGAACAACCATCTGATTGGTATTATTCAGATGGATAGCGTAAGAAATGTCATTTTCCGTCCTGAACTGTACACGCGTTTTACTGTGCAGGATTTTATGACTGATCCTCCTGTACGTTTGTCCGTGAATGACACAATGGAGGTTGTTATGGAAAAATTTGACAAGACAAAGGCCTGGAACCTGCCGGTTGAAAATGAAAACGGCGTCTATGTGGGTTATATCTCAAAGTCAAAGATGCTGAGCGTGTATCGTGATCTCTTGCTTGAATTCTCTGAAGAGTAGCGAACCCCGTTCATTACATCCTGACTGGTTGGAAAGATAGATTTTTTGAATTCAGATTATGGCATTAAGGATAATATTTTTAGGAACACCTGATTTTGCGGCATATGCTCTGGACAAACTTGTGGAGAGCGGTGCGAATGTAGTTGCTGTTGTTACCATGCCTGACAAACCCGTAGGCCGCCACGGTAATACGTTGCAGCCCAGTGCGGTAAAGGAGATGGCGCTCAAACACAATCTGCCTGTACTGCAGCCGGAAAATCTCAAGGCACGGGAGTTTATAGAAGAGTTGCGCAGTTACAATGCCGATTTGCAGATTGTTGTGGCTTTCCGCATGTTGCCTGAGTCTGTTTGGAATATGCCGCGTCTTGGCACGTTCAATCTGCACGCATCGCTTTTGCCGCGTTATCGTGGTGCCGCTCCTATAAACTGGGCTCTGATAAACGGAGAGAAAGAGACCGGTGTGACCACGTTCTTCCTCAAACACGAAATAGATACCGGAAATATTATCATGCAGCGCACTGTTGCAATTATGCCGCAGGATAATTTTGAGACTCTGCATGACAAGCTTATGCTTGTTGGTTCCGATGTCATAATTGAGACTCTGGCACTGATAGAAAAGGGTATTGACCCATCCGCATTGCGCAGTCAGGACGATATGATTGCTGCCGGTATAGAACCCGCTCCTGCACCAAAGATATTCAAAGAGACCCGTCTTATTGACTGGAACAAAAGTGCAGTGCAGATCCATAACTTTGTGCGCGGTCTTGCACCTTATCCTGCCGCCTACGCGGTTATGCATTTTGACAATGGCGCTGAGCAGGAAATAAAGATATTGGCTACCGCTGTTGTGGATGGTGCTGTTGTGGATAGTGCTGTTGTGGATAGTGCTGTTGTGGATAGTGCTGTTGTGGATAGTGCTGCCTGTTCTGGTTCTGCTGGTTCTGCTACTGGTTCTGGTTCTGCTACTGCTACTGTTGCCGCTTCAGTTTCCGCCGGAACAATAGTGACCAATTACAGGAATTACATGTACGTGGCTACTGGAAACGGATGGATAAGCATACTTTCCTTGCAACCTGCAGGTAAGAAAACTATGGATATCAAAGCCTTTTTATGTGGTTTCAAGGCTGAAAATGCCCGTTTTTAAGCTGGTAATGTCCGTTTTAAGCCTGCTGAACACCCGATTTGTGATAAAATCAGCCATATTTTAAACTTTTTTTGCAATTTTGTTTGGCGCATATATTTTCTTGATTTATATTTGCACCCGTAATAACTCAAAAATTCAAGTGCCTATAGATTAGAAAGCTACTCCGAACCAATTCATTTTATTAAATGGACATATTAGCAGAGAAGAGCGATAACCAGTTGGTTGCTCTTTATACGGAGGGTAATGCAGAGGCATTTGACATCCTGATAGACAGATATAAAGATAAATTGTACGCATACATCAATTATGTAGTGCGCAATACTGATTTGGCAAGAGACCTGTTCCAGGATACCTTTGTCAAAGCCATAACTACAATCAAACGCGGTGCATATACCGACACCGGAAAGTTCGGTGCATGGTTGAGCCGTATTGCCCATAATCTGATTATTGACTATTACCGTCAGAACAGCAGCGATAATGTTGTTTCCAACGATGCCAGCCCGGTTGACCTCTTTGCCGGTTCCAGCCTGATGGAAGACAATATTGAAGACCGTATGGTTTCTGACCAGATTGTTCGCGATGTTCGCGCGCTTATTGAGACACTTCCAGCAAGTCAGCGCGAGGTCCTTTATATGCGTTACTATCAGGACCTGAGTTTCAAGGAGATTGCCGATATTCTTGGCATTTCCATCAATACCGCTCTTGGCCGCATGCGCTACGCAATCCTCAATCTGCGCAAGTCTGCCCTTGATCACAACCTTCAGCTCACCGCCTGATTCTGGATATATGCGCTTTCGGACGCTCGCAGTTAGCGCGCTACGCTGACTAACTGCTCGTCCCTTCCAAAGGTTAGCCTTGCATCGCTTTGAAAAGCAAACTTTTCGCGCTCTGCGATTCTAACCTTCGGACCCTTCCCGCTCACCTCAAAGCGGGTGTTGAGGGCCCTCTACCGCATATATCCAAATATATTCTTGCCGGGACCGTGCTGTCATTCCCCACATTTCCCAACATCGTCCCGTATAATAATAGAAAACTCCAGCCGCCAATGAAGACCGACTGGAGTGTATATGTGGTGTGACACGTCAAAGTGCGTTGATTTCTTCTACTGAAAGACCTGTACACTGGCTAATCAGCTCAATGTCTGAACCTGCTTTCTTAAAATTTCTGGCCATTTCAATTATTTTTGCACGCCCTTCGGCCAAGCCTTGTGCCAGCCCTTGGGCGCGACCTGCGGCCAAGCCTTGTTCGGTAGCTTTACGCAATGCACATTTCATCTGTGCACGTTTATCCATT
>JAKSIP010000022.1 GCA_024398715.1 Bacteroidaceae bacterium | reverse complement strand
CATGGTACCCGTCTCGTACTACTTGCTTGTTTGTATCAATATTTCAATGATCGTGTGCTTTGTTTTTCAAAAGCGGTGCAAAGGTACACCCTTTTTTCATACCCACAAAACATTTTCCAATATTTTTTTCTATTTTTGTTGAAATTTTTTCAAAACCCTTGAAATATGGATAAAAAATACGGAAAAAATACCATCTGCGTGCAATCAGGGTGGAATCCAAAAAGTGGCGAGCCCAGAGTTTTGCCTATCTTTCAGAGTACAACATTCAAATATGACAGCAGCGATGAGATGGGCCAACTGTTCGATCTGAATAAAGAAGGATACTTCTATACAAGGCTGCAGAATCCCACAAATGATTGTGTTGCAAATAAAATCGCCGCACTTGAAGGCGGAATTGCAGCAATTTTGACATCGTCGGGTCAGGCAGCCAATTATTTTGCCGTATTCAATATATGTGAAACAGGCAGTCACATTGTTTGCGCCTCTACAGTTTATGGGGGAACTTTCAACATGTTCGGCACAACAATGAAAAAACAAGGCATTGATGTTACCTTTATTAACCAGAATGATGACGAAGAAACAATTTCAAAAGCCTTCCGTCCAAATACAAGATGTCTGTTCGGTGAAACCATATCAAATCCGGGATGCGAGGTTCTGGATATTGAAAAATTCGCACGCATAGCACATAATCATGGAGTGCCATTGATAGTTGACAACACATTCGCCACCCCAATCAATTGCAACCCTATTGCATGGGGTGCCGACATTGTCACTCACTCTACAACCAAATATATGGATGGGCACGCCACTTCTGTAGGCGGCGTAGTGGTTGATAGCGGAAACTTTGACTGGGACGCACATGCAGACCGTTTCCCCGGGCTCACAACTCCCGATGAATCTTATCACGGCATAGTATATACAAAGAAGTTCGGGAAACTGGCATATATTACCAAGATGACATCGCAGCTGATGCGTGATTTGGGCTCAATTCCGTCACCATTCAACTCTTTCCTATTGAATCTGGGTCTGGAATCCCTGCATGTACGCATGCCACGCCACTGCAGCAACGCTCTTACTGTAGCACAGTGGCTGGAGAACAATCCGAAAGTAGCCTGGGTAAGCTATCCGGGGCTTAAAAGCAGCAAGTATTATGATCTTGCCCAGAAATATCTGCCAAACGGCAGTTGTGGCGTCATGTCATTCGGTATTAAAGGAACAAAGACCGATGCCATCAGATTCATGGACAGTCTTGAATTCATTGCAATTGTTACACATGTAGCCGATGCCCGCTCCTGCATACTCCACCCTGCAAGCCATACACACCGTCAGATGAGCGATGAGCAACTGCTCGCAGCCGGCATCGCTCCTGACCTGATGCGTCTGTCTGTCGGCATTGAAGATGTCAACGATATAATAGCAGATCTCAAACAGGCTCTAGGGGATTAACGGTACAAACAATAAAAAAGCAGGGTGACTTTTACGAGCCACCCTGCTTTTTATATAAGCGGATTGTTATTCTGCTTTAGGAGCTTCTTCAGCAGTCGGAGCCTCTTCTACAACTTCCTGTGCAGGAGCAGCCTCTGCTTTGGCTGCAGACTTGCGTGAACGGCGTGTCTTGGCCTTCTTGGCTGTCTTTGCCATGTTCTCATCGTAATCTACAAACTCAATGAAAGCCATTTCTGTAGCATCGCTCTTACGGATACCAAGTTTGATAATACGCAAGTAACCGCCCTCACGCTCAGCAATCTTCTGAGAGATGTTCTTGAACAACTCTGTAACTGCCTCCTTGTTCTGCAGATAGCTGAACACGATTCTACGTGAATGGGTATTATCCTGCTTTGCCTTATTGATAATCGGTTCTGCATATACTCTAAGAGCCTTTGCCTTTGCCAATGTTGTTGTAATTCTCTTATGCATGATAAGAGAGATTGTCATATTGGCCAACATTGCACTTCTGTGAGAAGCTGTACGACTCAAATGATTGAATTTCTTATTATGTCTCATTTTTATTCTTTATCTAATTTATATCTTGAAATATCAGCACCAAAAGACAAGTTAAGTTCTTCCAACAAGTTTTCCAACTCAGTAAGAGTCTTCTTACCAAAGTTACGGAACTTAAGCAAATCAACCTTGTTGAACTGAACAAGTTCACCTAATGTCTCAACTTCTGCGGCCTTAAGACAATTCAAGGCGCGTACAGAGAGATTCATATCGGCAAGCTTGGTCTTCAAGAGTTGGCGCATGTGCAATACTTCCTCGTCAAATTCTTCATTACCGTCAAGATCAATACTCTCCATAGAGATCTTATCGTCAGAGAACAGCATCAAATGATAGATAAGAATCTTGGCAGCTTCACGCATTGCATCTTTCGGATGTATAGAACCATCTGTAGAGATTTCAAGAACAAGCTTGTCAAAGTCTGTCTTCTGCTCAACGCGGTAAGGCTCAATAAAGTATTTTACGTTCCTGATAGGTGTGTATATTGAATCGATAGGAATTGTATTGACATCAGTGCAATACTCTTTATTCTCTTCCGATGGAACATAACCGCGACCTTTATTGATGGAAATCTCCATTTTGAAAGATGCGCTCTGGTCCAAACGGCAAATAACAAGTTCCGGGTTCAAAACTTCAAAGTTCTGCAAAGCCTTTCCCAAATCTCCGGCTTTGAACTCTGTAGTATTCTCAACTTTGACAACAATCTTCTCTGTGGTTGCATCGTCAACAATCTTCTTGAAGCGGACCTGCTTCAGATTAAGGATGATGTTTGTTACATCTTCCATGACACCTGGAACAGTTGCAAATTCATGATCAACACCATCTATCTTGATAGTATTGATTGCAAAGCCCTCGAGAGATGACAGCAATACACGGCGAAGAGCGTTTCCGATAGTTATACCGAAACCAGGCTCCAATGGACGGAATTCAAACTTACCATAATTCTCAGTTGATTCGACCATTAAGATCTTTTCGGGTTTTTGAAATGCTAATATTGCCATGAACTACGATTTATTATTTAGAATACAATTCAACTATAAGTTGTTCCTTAATGTTCTCAGGAATATCCTCTCTTTCAGGTTTGTGAAGGAACTTACCTGATTTTGAAGACTCATCCCACTCAATCCAAGCATACTTGCTGTGGTTGAAACCTGCAAGAGCTGAATCAATAACTTCAAGAGATTTTGATTTTTCGCGAACACCTACAATCTGACCCGGTTTAACCTGATAAGAAGCAATGTTGATAACCTTACCATCAACAACGATGTGACGGTGAAGAACCAACTGACGTGCAGCTGCACGGCTTACTGCCAAGCCAAGACGGAATACAACATTGTCCAAACGGGATTCAAGAGACTGAAGCAGGTTTACACCGGTAATGCCGGGAGCGGCAGCAGCTTTTGCAAACATGTTACGGAACTGTTTCTCAAGAACACCGTATGTGTATTTTGCTTTCTGTTTTTCCAAAAGCATAACACCATACTCGCTTGATTTGCGGCGACGGTTGTTGCCGTGCTGTCCCGGAGCATATTTTTTCTTTTCAAAATATTTATCAGCACCATAAATGGGTTCACCAATCTTACGGGCAATCTTGGTTTTAGGTCCAGTATATCTAGCCATTTTACTCTAAAGATTTAAAAATTAGACTCTTCTTCTTTTTGGTGGACGGCAACCATTATGTGGCAGCGGAGTCACATCAATAATCTCTGTTACTTCAATTCCGGCTGTATTCACGGCGCGGATAGCAGACTCACGTCCATTTCCCGGACCTTTAACATAAGCCTTGACTTTTCTGAGGCCTAAATCAAAAGCTATCTTTGAACAATCCTCAGCTGCCATCTGGGCTGCATACGGAGTATTCTTCTTAGAACCACGGAAACCCATCTTTCCTGCAGATGACCAGGAAATAACCTGACCATCACTGTTAGCCAATGTAACAATAACGTTGTTGAAAGATGAATGTACATGAAGCTGACCCATTGCGTCAACCTTCACGTTTCTCTTTTTAGTTGATACGGTTTTCTTTGCCATGATTCAATTATTTAGTAGCTTTTTTCTTATTTGCAACAGTCTTCTTGCGACCCTTGCGTGTACGGGCGTTATTCTTAGTACTCTGACCACGAACCGGTAAACCATTACGATGACGGATACCACGGTAGCAACCTATATCCATTAGTCGCTTGATGTTTAACTGAACCTCACTGCGGAGGTCGCCTTCTACTTTATACTCTGCACCAATCACCTCACGGATCTTTGCTGCCATATCGTCAGTCCAATCCTTGGCTTTGATGTCTTTGTCAACACCGGCCTTAGCCAATATCCGGTTAGCGCTACTGCGACCAATACCAAATATGTAGGTCAGTGCAATCTCACCCCTTTTATTCTGAGGGATGTCTACTCCAGCGATTCTTATTGCCATATTGATTTTTTAAATTACACTCAACTAAGTTAACCCTGACGCATTTTCATCTTAGGGTTCTTTTTATTAATAACATACAAACGTCCTTTTCTGCGTACAATTTTGCAGTCAGCAGAGCGTTTTTTCAGAGAAACTCTAACTTTCATATTCTTTAGTTTTATTTGTATCTGAACACAATTCTACCCTTTGTCAAATCGTAAGGAGACATCTCCACACGTACTTTGTCACCGGGCAGTATTCTAATGTAATGCATTCTCATCTTACCGGAAATATGACCGGTAATTTCGTGTCCGTTCTCAAGTTTAATGCGGAACATTGCATTGGACAATGCCTCAACTATTGTTCCGTCCTGTTCTATAGCAGACTGTTTAGACATATAATAAATCAAATAATATCTCCCAAAACCTCTTCAACATACTGGAATGTGGAGAGAATCTTAGCTTTTCCGGGATACACCGCAATTGAATGTTCAAAATGGGCTGCAGGCTTAGCATCTCTTGTGCTTACACCCCAACCGTCATCATGGAACTTCAAATGGTAATCTCCCATAGTAATCATAGGCTCAATCGCAATACACAATCCTTTCTTCAGCATTGTACCACAGCCCCTACGGCCATAGTTGCAAACCATAGGATCCTCGTGCATTTCGCGACCGACACCATGACCTACAAATTCTCTAACAACTCCATATCCGTTAGATTCGCAATGATTCTGAACAGCATACCCTATATCCCCGAGTCTCTTACCGGCAACAGCATTCTGTATACCCAGATAAAGAGATTCTTTAGTAGTTTTCAGCAGTTTCATAACATCTGCCGATACTTGTCCTACAGGAAAAGTATATGCTGAATCACCACAAAACCCATTCAACAATGTTCCACAGTCAACCGAAACAATATCACCGTCTTTCAAAGGCTCATCATTCGGAATACCATGAACCACCATGTCGTTAACCGAAGTACAGATTGCTGCAGGGAACGGAACTCCATCCTGATTAGGAAAGCCCTTGAATACAGGTATTGCACCGTTGTCACGGATAAACTCGTCTGCAATCTTATCAAGCTGCCTGGTTGTTACACCCGGCTTGATCAATTTTGCAATTTCTCCGAGTGTCTTTCCCACAAGCTCATTCGCCGCTTGCAGCAATTCAACTTCTTCTTCGGTCTTAAGATATATCATCAATATATCAATTACATATTACGTCCCTTAATGCGTCCGGTCTTGAGAAGACCATCATAATGACGCATCAGAAGATGACTTTCAATCTGCTGCAAAGTATCCAGCACAACACCAACCAGAATGATAAGTGAAGTACCGCCAAAGAACTGTGCAAACTGATCATTTACACCAAACATTCTTGCAAATGCAGGCATAACAGCAACAATTGTAAGGAACAATGCTCCCGGCCATGTAATACGTGACATAATCTGGTCGATGTAGTCGGCAGTCGGTTTGCCCGGCTTGATGCCCGGAATAAAACCATTATTACGTTTCATATCATCTGCCATCTGCTGGGGATTGATAGTAATTGCAGTGTAGAACAATGTAAATACTATAATCAGAACAGCATAGATAACATTGTATACCCAGCTATTCATATCCATCAGTTTCAATGCAAAACCTGAAAGGTTCTGGACATTGGTACCTAAAATCTGAATAGGGATAAACATGATAGCCTGCGCAAAAATAATAGGCATCACGTTAGCAGCATTAACCTTAAGGGGTATATACTGACGTGCACCACCAAACTGTCTTCCGCCCTCAACGCGTTTAGCGTACTGGACCGGAACACGACGTACACCCTGGACAAGCATAATTGTTCCTGCTGTTACCAACAGTAAAACAACAATCTCAAACAGGAACATAACCAAACCGCCACCTGCAGCACCGATAGAAGACATACGCGATGTCAACTCCTGGATAAATGCAGCCGGGAATCTGGCGATGATACCTACCATGATGATGAAAGATACACCGTTACCTATACCTTTGTCTGTTATTCTCTCACCTAACCAGAGTATGAATGAACTGCCGGCAGCAAGAATAATAGTAGATGTTACAATGAATGTTGTCCAATCAACCGGTGGGTTGATACCAGGGCCCATAGTATGCTTAAGATTTGCAAGGTAAGCAGGAGCCTGCAGAACAAGAATCACCAATGTAAGATAACGGGTATACTGGTTGATTTTCATTCTACCGCTCTCTCCTTCTTTCTGAAGCTTCTGAAAGCTTGGAACAGCTATAGTCAGAAGTTGCAGAACAATAGAAGCAGAGATATACGGCATAATACCTAATGCAAAAATTGACGCATTTGAGAAAGCACCTCCGGAGAACATATCCAACAAAGACAACAGACCGGTACTGGTCTGTGACTTCAGGTTGGCAAGCATTGTTGCATCTACACCGGGAAGCAAGATATGACTACCCAAACGGTAAACTGCAATAAACAGAACCGTTGTAAGTATTCTCTTTCTGAGATCTTCAATCTTGGAAATGTTCTTCAATGTATCCCAGTTTTTAGCTACAACATAGGCAACCAAAAGAACAACAACTCCGATGATGATGTATTTCAATATATTCTCGCTCATGAGATTTACAATTTAACTGCGGAACCTCCAACAGCCTCGATTGCTGCAATTGCACTCTGTGAGAAAGCATTTGCTTCAATTGTAGCCTTTGATGTCAATTTACCGCGACCAAGAACTTTTACCAACTGATTTGATGAAACATAACCTGCAGCTACAAAATCTGCAACAGTAACCTTTTCAAGATTAGCGGCAGAAATCATTTCCTGAATAGTATCAAGATTGATTGCTTTATATTCTACGTGGTTAATGTTTTTGAAACCGAATTTAGGAACAAGACGCTGAAGAGGCATCTGTCCGCCTTCAAAACCAATTTTTCTTGAATAACCGGAACGGGACTTGGCACCTTTGCTACCTCTTGTAGAGGTACCGCCAAGACCAGAACCTGGTCCGCGACCGATTCTCTTGCGGTTTTTTATAGAACCGTCAGCGGGTTTCAATGTATTTAACTTCATACCTTTAGTTTTTTAATCAATTATGGTAACCAGATGGCTAACCTTATTAATCATACCTCTAATTGATGGGGTATCCTCAACTTCAATAACACTGTTAAGTTTATGGAATCCCAGAGCATCCAAAGTTCTCTTCTGATCAATTGGAGAACCTATACGGCTCTTAGTCAATTTTACTTTAATTTTTGCCATAACAGTTTCCTGAATTAACCATTAAACACTCTGCTAAGATTGATACCTCTATCCTGAGCAACCATACGGGCATCACGAATCTCTGACAAAGCTTTAAGAGTAGCTTTTACAAGATTGTGAGGGTTGGATGAGCCCTTTGATTTTGCAAGGACATCTGTAATACCTACGCTATCCAGTACAGCACGCATAGCACCACCGGCTACAACACCGGTACCAGGAGCTGCCGGCTTGAGGAAAACTTCAGAACCACCAAAGTGAGAAGTCTGCTCATGTGGAATTGTACCATTCAGCACTGGAACTTTAATTAACTCTTTCTTGGCAGCCTCTACGCCTTTTGCAATGGCAGCTGTAACCTCACTGGCCTTACCAAGACCAATTCCAACTACACCTTTACCATCGCCAACAACTACGATAGCTGCAAAACTAAAAGTACGGCCACCCTTGGTAACCTTTGTTACACGGTTGATTGCAACAAGGCGGTCCTTCAACTCTATATCGTTTGAAACTTTTACTCTGTTAGTCATTGTAATTGCATTTTAG
The DNA here is from genome assembly GCA_024398715.1 of Bacteroidaceae bacterium. GTDB lineage: Bacteria > Bacteroidota > Bacteroidia > Bacteroidales > Bacteroidaceae > Colenecus. The sequence continues at coordinate 20,400 of JAKSIP010000022.1, read as the reverse complement.
AAATTAAGACCACCTTTACGGGCAGCATCTGCCAATTCTTTAACTCTACCGTGATACAAGAAACCGTTACGGTCAAATACCACTGCTGTAATACCTGCTTCCTGAGCATTCTTGGCAATGAGTTCTCCAACTTTTGCAGCCTGTTCCTTCTTAGGCATTTTTTCAATACCGAGAGAAGATGCAGAAGCAAGAGTTTTACCGCTCAAATCGTCAATTACCTGAGCATAAATCTGCTTATTGCTGCGGAATACAGTCAAACGCGGGCGCTCCGCTGTTCCGGAGATTTTATTACGTACGCGAAATTTTATCTTGATTCGTCTTTCTGATTTAACTGACATAATACAACGTTTTAGATGTTATTACTTAGCAGCAGCCGATTTACCAGACTTGCGACGCAGAACTTCGCCAACAAACTTGATACCCTTGCCCTTATAAGGTTCAGGTTTACGGAATGAACGGATCTTGGCACAAACCTGACCAAGAAGCTGTTTATCACAACACTCAAGAGTAATGAGCGGATTCTTGTTACGCTCTGTCTTTGTCTCAACTTTAAGTTCTGCAGGCAATACAAGAACAATTGAGTGGGAATGCAACAACTCGAAAGTAATTACATTACCCTGGTTGGATACACGGTAACCGACACCAACAACTTCAAGTTCTGCCTTGAAACCGGTTGATACGCCAATAACCATGTTGTTAACCAATGCACGGTACAAACCATGGAATGCATGACGCTGTTTCGGGTCATCCTGCAAAAACTCCTGATTCTCCTCGAAAGTAAGAGAACCATTTTCAATCTTTACGGAAATAGAAGGATCGATTTTCTGTGAAAGGGAACCCTTGGGACCTTTTACAGAAACAACGCCATCCTGAAAGGCAACTGTAACGCCTGCAGGAATCTGAATAGGTAACTTTCCAATTCTTGACATAGTCTGTTCCTCCTATTAATATACATAACAAAGAACCTCACCGCCAATCTTCTCGGCAGAAGCTTCTTTATCTGTCATAACACCTTTGGATGTGGATACAATAGCAATACCCAGTCCATTAATAACTCTCGGCATTTCACGATAACCGGTATACTTACGCAAACCAGGAGTAGAAACTCTGATAAGTTTCTTGATTGCGTTGTTACGACCGGTTGCATCGTACTTAAGGGCTACCTTAATAGTACCCTGAGGTCCATCTTCTACAAACTTGTAGTTCAAGATGTAACCCTTCTCAAAAAGAATCTTTGTAATCTCTTTTTTGAGATTCGAGGCTGGAATTTCAACAACTCTCTGCTTTGCCTGAATGGCATTGCGCAACCTCGTCAGATAATCTGCAATAGGATCTGTCATAATAGTTTACTTTAAATTGATCAGGTCTTTCCTGACAATATTTAATTAACACTCACTTTTCAGTATAAAATTACCAGCTGGCCTTGCGTACACCCGGGATAAGGCCTTGTGAAGCCATCTCACGGAACTGGATACGTGAAAGACCAAACATACGCATGTAACCTTTTGGACGTCCGGTCAGTTTGCAACGGTTGTGCAAACGGATAGGATTTGAGTTGTAAGGTAAATCCTGAAGTTTCTGAGCAGCTTCGTATGCGGCCTCATATTCTCCAGTACGTACAATTTCCTTAAGGGCAGCACGTTTCTTTGCATACCTGGCAGCCATCTTAGCTCTTTTCACTTCACGAGCCTTCATTGATTCTTTAGCCATAGTGCTTAGTTTTTATCTGTTTTAAAAGGTAAACCGAACTCCTTGAGCAATGCATAACCTTCCTCGTCTGTAGGAGCAGAAGTAACAAAGGTGATGTTCATACCCAAAATCTGTGAAATGCTATCAATGTTGATTTCCGGGAAGATAATCTGCTCCTGGATACCCAGAGAATAGTTACCCATACCGTCAAACTTGCTTTCAATACCCTTGAAGTCACGGATACGCGGAAGGGCAACGCGAACGAGTCTCTCAAGGAACTCGTACATACGCTCTCTACGCAATGTAACCATAACGCCGATAGGCATTTTCTTACGCAGCTTGAAGTTTGCTATATCCTTTTTGGAAACGGTAGCAACAGCTTTCTGACCGGTAATAGTAGTCAACTCGTTAATAGCTGTATCAATAATCTTCTTATCGGCAATAGCCAATTTACCTAAACCCTGATTAATAACTATCTTCTTCAGAACAGGAACCTGCATTGAAGAAGAATAATGGAATTTCTCCATCAAAGCCGGAGCAATGCGCTCGGCATACTCTTTTTTAAGACTTGCAGTGTTAGCCATTACTTAATCTCCTCTCCTGATTTTTTAGAATAACGAACTAATTTACCATCATCGTTGCGACGGCGACCGATACGTGTCGGAGCACCTGTCTTAGGATCAACAACATTGAGGTTTGAAATGTGAATAGGTGCCTCCTGCTTGATGATACCACCCTGAGGATTCTTGGCACTTGGCTTGGTGTTTTTTGAAACAAAATTAACACCTTCTACAATGGCACGCTGCTCATCAACAAGAACTTTAAGTACCTTACCCGTTTTGCCTTTGTCGTTACCGGCATTAACATATACGGTATCGTTTTTCTTAATATGTAACTTACTCATTACTGTAACTTTTAAATAATTAAAGTACTTCCGGTGCAAGAGATACAACCTTCATGTTCACAGCACGCAACTCGCGGGCTACAGGACCGAAAATACGGCTACCTCTAATTTCACCGGTATTAGCAAGTAATACGCAAGCATTGTCGTCAAAGCGGATGTATGAACCATCGGCACGACGAATCTCTTTCTTTGTGCGAACTACCAAAGCCTTGGAAACAGCACCCTTCTTGAGTTCACTTGAAGGGAGCACATTCTGCACTGCTACTACAATAGTATCGCCCACTGTGGCGTAACGCTTACCGGTTCCGCCCAATACACGGATACAGAGGCACTCTTTGGCACCACTGTTATCACATACTGTCAGTCTAGATTCTGCTTGTATCATAATTACTTAGCCTTTTCAACGATTTCTACTAATCTCCATCTCTTAGTCTTACTCAGAGGACGGGTTTCCATGATGCGGATTGTATCGCCAATACCGCACTCATTGTTCTCGTCGTGAGCATGGTACTTCTTTGTCTTGCGGACAAACTTACCATAAATAGGGTGTTTCTCTTTGAATACGGAAAGAACTACAACTGTCTTATCCATTTTGTTGCTGATTACAACACCCTGACGCTCTTTGCGCAAATTTCTTGTATTCATGCGAAAATCTTATTTATTAAGTTCTCTCTTCCTGATTTCAGTATTCATCCTTGCAATGGTCTTACGCTGCTTGGTAATCTCTGAAGGATTTGCAATAGGAGAGATTGCATGATTCAAAACCAACATTTTATAACTTGCGGCCTCAGCATCTCTGCGCTCTATCAACTCTGCTGTTGACAACTCTTTAATTTCGGCATTTTTCATAACAAAGTGGTTCTAAATCAATTATTCATTTTTAAAATCATAATCGCGACGAACTACCAGTTTTGTTGTAACAGGCAGTTTCTGTGCTGCAAGACGAAGAGCTTCTTTTGCTACTGCAAACGGAACGCCTTCTGCCTCGATAATAATACGACCTGGAGTCAAAGGAAATACGTAACCTTCAACATCACCTTTACCTTTACCCATACGTACATCCAAAGGCTTCTTGGTAATAGGTTTGTCCGGGAATACGCGGATCCAAATCTGACCCTGGCGCTGCATGTAACGTGTAACAGCAACACGTGCTGCCTCTATCTGCCTACCGGTCAACCAGCAGGTCTCCATAGACTTGATACCGAAAGAGCCAAATGCAAGCTGGTTTCCACGCTGAGCGTTACCCTTGCAACGACCTTTCTGCATTCTTCTGTATTTAGTCCTTTTAGGCTGTAACATAATTTCTATTTACTTTACAGTTTACCAATTACAATCACTGACGATTGCCTTTATTTCTCTTTTTGAAAGGTTTACCGCCTCTCTCACCAGCACCATGAGAAGTTTCTTTGCTCTGTGTAAAGTTTGGAGCAAGATCTCTCTTTTCATATACCTCACCACGGCAGATCCATACCTTAATACCCTGTGCTCCAACTTTTGTATTGGCAACTGCCTCACAATAGTCAATGTCTGCACGGAATGTATGGAGAGGAGTACGTCCTTCCTTATACATCTCTGAACGGGCCATTTCAGCACCATTCAAACGTCCGGAGATCTGAACCTTGATACCCTCGGCACCCATACGCATTGTATTGGCAATTGCGTTCTTGATAGCACGACGGTAAGCAATTTTACCTTCTACCTGACGGGCAATGTTGTTAGCAACAAGAACTGCGTCAAGTTCAGGTTTCTTAACCTCAATAATATTGATCTGAACCTCTTTATCGGTTACCTTCTTCAACTCCTGTTTCAAGTTGTCAACTTCAGTACCGCCCTTGCCGATAATCATACCTGGACGCTGGGTACATACTGTAATTGTGACAAGCTTGAGAGTACGCTCTATGACAATTTTAGAAACGCTTGCTTTTGCAAGGCGGGTATTGAGATATTTGCGGATTTCAAAGTCCTCAACAATACGTTCATCGTATTTCTCGAACCAGCTTGAATCCCAACCTCTGATTATACCTAATCTGTTACTAATTGGATTAATTTTCTGTCCCATGTTTCTTACTCTTGATTGTCATTATTATTAGAAGCAACAGGTTTAGCCTCAACGAACAAAGTAATATGGTTTGAACGTTTACGGATACGATAACCTCTACCCTGTGGAGCCGGTCTCAATCTTTTAAGAGATGCACCGCAATCAACAGAAACTGATGATACGAACAATTCTCCGGCCTCAGCTTTGCGCTCATTTTTCTGCTCCCAATTGGCAATAGCGGAGCGCAATACCTTCTCTACATCTTTAGAAGCAGCTTTATTTGAAAAACGCAGTGTACCCAAAGCACGGTTAACCTCCATACCGCGAATCATATCAACCACATAACGCATCTTGCGTGGTGATGAAGGAACCTCGTTCAGCTTTGCAAAGTATAAAGACTTTTGGGCCTCTTTACGCTGTTGTGCTGCCAAATGTTTTCTTTTTCCCATTATCTTATTTTATTTATTTCTGAGATAAATGCAATTTACTTCCTGTTACCGGAGTGACCACGGAAAGTACGTGTCAGTGCAAACTCACCAAGTCTGTGACCTACCATGTTCTCTGTAATATATACCGGAATAAACTTATTACCATTATGAACTGCTATGGTATGACCTACAAAGTCAGGAGAAATCATAGAAGCTCTTGCCCAAGTTTTCACTACGGTCTTCTTGCCACTTGCATTCATGGCCAGTACTTTGTCCTCCAATTTCTTGTAAATGAACGGACCTTTTTTCAATGAACGACTCATATAAATCTACTTAGGTTAAATTGTTACTTACTGTTAGCTCTTTCAATAATATACTTTGACGAGCTCTTCTTAGGTGTTCTAGTCTTAAGACCCTTAGCATACAAGCCCTTACGTGAACGTGGATGACCACCGGATGCACGACCTTCACCACCACCCATCGGGTGATCAACAGGGTTCATTACAACACCACGGTTATGAGGACGACGACCCAACCAACGTGAGCGGCCTGCCTTACCACTATGTTCAAGACCATGATCTGAGTTACCTACACTACCTACAGTAGCTTTACAAGCGGACAAAATTCTGCGGACCTCGCCTGAAGGAAGTTTGATAACACAGTAATCGCCTTCTTTAGAAGTCAACTGTGCAAAGTTACCTGCTGAACGAACAAGAGCCGCACCCTGACCAGGGCGGAGTTCGATATTATGGATAACTGTACCAACAGGGATATCCTTCAACTGCAATGCATTGCCAACCTCTGGTGCTGCATTGGAACCGGACATAACAGTTGCACCAACTTCCAATCCGTTAGGCGCAATGATATATCTCTTTTCACCATCTGCATAAAACAGAAGAGCAATACGAGCAGAACGGTTAGGATCATACTCAATTGTCTTGACTGTTGCAGGAACTCCATCTTTGTTTCTCTTGAAATCGATGATACGGAACTTCTGTTTGTGTCCGCCACCGATGTAACGGGCTGTCATTTTACCCTGGTTGTTACGACCACCGGTTGACAGCTTTCCGAAAACAAGAGATTTTTCTGGTACTGTTGCAGTAATTTCTTGGAAAGTACCAATAATCTTGTGTCTCTGACCCGGAGTTGCGGGTTTAAATTTACGTACTGCCATTATTATTAAATGTTGCTATAAAAATCTATAGTTTCACCCTCTTTGAGTGTTACAACAGCCTTCTTGTAAGCATTTGAGCGGCCTTTTGTAAAACCTTTACGGGTGTAACGTGACTTGTTCTTGCCCATATAGTTGGTAGTGTTAACATCAAGAACAGTAACGTTATACAATTCTTCAACCTCTTTTTTGATCTCGAGTTTGTTGGCCTTTGGAAGTACAACAAAACCGAATCTGTTAGACATTTTTTCGGTTGCAGCGTTCATTTTCTCTGTAACCAACGGTTTAATTATGCATCCCATTATTTATGCCTCCTTGTTTAAAATTTCATTAATAATCTGAAGACTACCTTCAGAAATAACCAAAGTATCGGCAGCAAGGATTGCGTAAGTGTTTACCAATGCAGCAGATACAACTTGGGTACCCTTCAAATTTCGAGCCGACAAAGATACATTTTTATTGCTGTTTGGCAATACAAAAAGTGAACTTTTGTCACATACTTTAAGATTATTTAAGATATTAACAAATTCTTTTGTCTTTGGAGCATCCAAATTGAAGTCTTCAATGACAAGAATCTTGTTATCCTGAGCCTTATAAGTAAGAGCAGAACGGCGAGCAAGCTGTTTTACCTTCTTATTGAGTTTGAAACTGTAATCACGAGGTTTAGGGCCGAATACTCTTGCACCGCCAACCAATACCGGTGAGTTGATGTCACCACGACGTGCTCCACCACCACCTTTCTGACGGCCAAGTTTCTTTGTAGAACCTGAGATCTCACTTCTCTCCTTTGATTTGTGAGTTCCCTGACGGTTGTTAGCCATAAACTGTTTTACATCCAAGTAAATGGCATGATCATTGGGCTCAATAGCAAAGATTGAGTCATTCAAGGTTACCTTTTTGCCGGTATCCTCACCCTTAATGTTTAATACACTGATTTCCATTACTTAAGAACTGAAACAATTGAACCTTTATAACCCGGAATAGAGCCCTTGATAAGAAGGAGATTATGCTCCGGAATAACCTTCAAAACCTGAAGATTTTGAACTGTAACTCTCTCATTGCCCATGTGACCTGCCATGCGCATACCTTTGAATACTTTTGCAGGGTAAGAACAAGCACCAATAGAACCCGGCTTACGACCGCGGTTGTGCTGACCATGGGTCTGCTGGCCTACACCATTAAAACCATGTCTCTTAACAACACCCTGATAGCCGTGTCCTTTTGATATTGCTACAACATCAACGAAAGTGGCATCATTGAACAACTCAACGGTAATAACATCTCCCAGATTGAGAGTACCGTCAAAATCTTTGAACTCGGCCAAGTGTCTCTGTGGAGCTACACCAGCTTTTTTGAAATGACCCATCAAAGGAGCGGTTGTATTCTTTTCCTTAGCTTCTTCATAGCCAAGCTGAACAGCTTCATAACCATCCTTCTCAAGATTCTTGATCTGGGTAACTACGCAAGGACCAACTTCAATAACGGTGCATGGAACATTTTTCCCATCAGCACCAAAGACCGATGTCATACCGATCTTTTTTCCTAATAATCCTGGCATTTCAATAAAAATTTAAATAATAGTGAATCAAACTTTAATCATTACTACAACACCACTGGGCAACTCAAGTTTCATAAGTGCGTCTACAGTCTTTGCGGTTGAAGAATAGATGTCAATCAAACGCTTGTAGGCGGAAAGCTGGAACTGCTCACGTGATTTCTTGTTTACGAAAGTAGAGCGGTTAACGGTGAAGATACGCTTGTGAGTTGGGAGAGGAATCGGACCACTTACAATTGCACCGGTAGCCTTTACTGTTTTTACAATCTTCTCTGCTGATTTGTCAACCAGATTGTGATCGTAAGATTCAAGTTTGATTCTGATTTTTTGACTCATAATAAATTAGTTTATAATTAAAAAAATATTGGATGTCCGGATAAGAGTCATTTGCTATCCGGGCATCCGTTCACACACTTACAATAAATTAACTGCACCTCCGTGTTCCTCAACAACTTTCTTGGCGATTGTTGTAGAAACAGCTTCATGCTTTTCATAAGACATTGAAGATGTTGCACGGCCGGAAGTGATGGTACGCAATGCAGTTACATAACCGAACATTTCTGACAATGGAACATGTGCCTTGACAACCTTGGCTCCGGAGTGGTTTGTTTCCATACCTTCAACCTGGCCACGACGTTTGTTAAGGTCTCCAATAACATCACCGGTACTCTCTTCAGGAGTAACAACTTCAAGACTCATGATAGGCTCCATAAGAACAGGACCAGCCTTGACACAAGCATTCTTGAATGCCTGTGATGCGCAGACCTCAAAGGACATTGCATCTGAATCTACCGGATGGTACTTACCGTCAAGCACTGTTACTTTGAGAGTCTCTACTGCAGCACCCATAAGAACACCGTTCTTCATGGCGTTGGTAAAGCCTTTCTCGATAGCAGGAAGGAATGTCTTTGGAAGAGCCTCACCCTTGGTGGCGTCAACAAACTGAAGACCACCCTGAGTCCAATCCGGATCGGCAGGACCGACCTCAACAACAATACAAGCGTAGTGTCCTTTACCACCGGTCTGTTTCTTGTACTCTTCTCTGAGCTGGACAGGTCTTGTAATGGATTCCTTGTAATTAACCTGCGGACGACCCTGATTACACTCTACACCGAATTCACGGCGCAGACGGTCAACAATAATATCAAGATGAAGCTCACCCATACCTGAAATAATGGTCTGGCCAAGTTCTTCGTCTGACTTGACTGTAAATGTAGGATCTTCCTCGGCAAGTCTTGCAAGGCCTTCGCCAAGTTTAGCCATATCTTTCTGAGTCTTAGGCTCAACGGCGATGCTGATTACAGGATCCGGGAAGTCCATAGACTCCAATGTAATAGGTGCTGTCTCATCGCAGAGGGTATCACCTGTACGGATATCCTTGAGTGCAATTACTGCACCTATATCACCTGCACTGATTTCATCAACCTGAATCTGTTTCTTTGAATACATCTGGAACAGACGGCTGATACGTTCTTTTTTGCCTGAACGGGAATTATAGATATAACTGCCTGTCTTGATTGAACCGGAATAGCAGCGTACAAAAATCAGACGACCAACGAATGGGTCAACTGCTATCTTGAATGCAAGACCGGCTGTTTTTTCCTCAGAAGAAGGTTTACGGAGTTCAACCTGATCTGTACCGGGAACGGTACCTTCCACACCCTCGCTGTCAAGCGGAGAAGGAAGGAATGCGCACACATAGTCCAGAAGCGGTTGTACGCCTTTGTTTTTGAAAGATGAACCGCAGACAACAGGTACAAGACCCATACAGAGAGTACCTTTGCGCAATGCATTGAGTATTTCCTGCTCTGTGATTGTTGACGGATCTGTAAGATACTTCTCCATCATCTCATCATCAAAATCAGAAGCGGCTTCAAGCATTTTATCACGATATGCCTCGGCATCGGAAACCATATCAGCAGGAATATCCTCTACTGTATACTGTGCGCCGAGAGATTCATCGCGCCAATAAATGGCTTTCATCTTGATAAGGTCAACGGCACCAACGAAAGACTCTTCGCTACCGATAGGCAATGTAATAGGAACTGCATTGGCCCTAAGAATCTCACGCATCTGTGATACTACGCTATAGAAATCGGCACCTGAACGGTCCATTTTATTGACGTAGCCAAGTCTTGGTACCTTGTACTTGTCAGCCTGACGCCAAACAGTCTCTGACTGCGGTTGTACACCACCTACTGCACAGAATACTGCAATAGCACCATCGAGCACACGCAAAGAACGTTCAACTTCTGCTGTAAAGTCCACGTGACCCGGAGTGTCAATCAAATTGAACTTATAGGTCTTGTCCTGCCATTTCCAATGAGTGGTAACAGCAGCCGATGTGATAGTGATACCACGCTCCTGCTCCTGAACCATCCAGTCCATGGTAGCGGAACCATCGTGAACTTCACCAATCTTATGGGTAAGACCGGTGTAATAGAGAATACGCTCTGAAGTAGTAGTCTTACCGGCATCAATGTGAGCCATGATACCGATATTTCTCGTAAACTTTAAATCTTGATCTGACATTTATCTAGGAATAACTGGTATTAGAATCTGAAATGTGCAAAAGCACGGTTAGCCTCGGCCATACGATGCATATCTTCCTTACGTTTGAATGCGCCACCGGTGCTGTTGAATGCGTCAACAATTTCTGCAGACAGTTTGTCTGACATTGATTTGCCACCGCGTTTACGTGCATAGCCAATAAGATTCTTCATAGAAATGGACTCCTTACGATCCGGACGGATTTCAGTAGGAACCTGGAAAGTTGCACCACCGATACGGCGTGACTTTACCTCTACCTGGGGAGTTACATTATCAAGTGCCTTCTTCCAAATCTCAAGAGCACTCATCTCCTCGTTGGGAAGTTTGGCTTTAACCTTGTCAAGAGACTCATAGAATATCTCAAAAGAGGTATTCTTCTTACCATCGTACATAAGATGGTTTACAAACTTTGTAACGGCAACCTCTCCGAACACTGGATCCGGAAGGATAATACGTTTTTTTGGTTTTGCTTTTCTCATTGTTCAAATTGTTTTTGGGCTGTGACTTGTAGAAATCTTCAACATCCGCATCCGGACATTTACTCAACCTATCAATCTCAAACCTGAATTACTAATTTATTTACCGGCTTTAGGACGTTTGGCTCCGTACTTTGAGCGTCTCTGGAGACGACCGCTTACACCTGCTGTATCCAATGTACCACGTACAATGTGATAACGAACACCCGGAAGATCCTTTACACGACCACCACGTACAAGTACGATTGAGTGCTCCTGCAGGTTGTGACCCTCGCCAGGGATGTAAGAGTTGACCTCTTTCTGATTTGTTAAACGAACACGAGCCACCTTTCTCATAGCTGAGTTAGGCTTTTTAGGTGTAGTTGTGTAAACCCTTACACAGACACCTCTTCTTTGTGGACAAGAATCCAAAGCCGGAGACTTACTCTTATCCTCCAGCACCTGGCGACCCTTGCGCACTAATTGTTGAATTGTTGGCATTTTGTTGATTTATTTATTGTTATACAAATTTCAAAAATTTCGGCTTGCAAAGGTACAACTATTTTTTTACATAGCAATCACTTTGCACCAAATAATTTACAAAGGCATCAGCCCAGCTCTCCTTACCGGACTGTGTCACTTTACTACTCCCTGTTCTATCAGATATTCTGCAATCTGAACCGCATTAAGAGCTGCGCCTTTCTTTATCTGGTCTCCTACAACCCAGAAAACCGTTACATTGGGGTTTGCAATATCCTTGCGGACACGGCCAACATATACGGGATCCTTACCGGACAGGAACAACGGCATAGGATATTCTTTCTTTGAAGGATCGTCCATAAGAACAAGTCCCTTGCCGTTTGCAAATGCATTGCGTACGGTTTCAATATCCAACGGCTGTTCAGTCTCTGCCCAGATGGCTTCTGAATGACAGCGCAAAGCAGGTACACGTACACATGTTGCGCTGACGTTTATATTGTTATGAAACATTTTGCGTGTTTCATAGAACATTTTTTCCTCTTCCTTTGTGTAACCGCTTTCCTTGAAAACGTCAATATGCGGAATAAGATTATAGGCAAGCTGATATGCGAATTTGTTGACTGTAACAGGTTCGCCTGCAAGTGCCTGACGGTATTGCTCGGTCAGTTCTGCCATTGCAGCGGCACCTGCACCGCTTGCTGCCTGATATGTAGAAACCTGAACATTTTTTACTGGAGACAGGTCATTCAATGCCTTAAGGGCAACAATCATCATAATTGTAGAGCAGTTTGGATTGGCAATTATACCTTTTGGACGTACAAGAGCATCTTCAGGGTTAACCTCAGGCACTACCAACGGAACCTGAGGGTCCATTCTGAAAGCGCTTGAGTTGTCTATCATGATACAACCATGTTTTGTGATTGTCTCTGCAAATTCTTCAGAGGTACTTCCGCCTGCAGAAACGAAAGCAACGTCGATTCCCTTGAAATCATCGTTGTGCTGCAACTGTTTGACTACTATATCTTTTCCACGAAACTTGAAACTTGATCCAGCACTGCGTGATGAACCGAAAAGTACTAACTCGTCAATTGGAAAATTACGTTCGTCCAGTACACGCAAAAATTCCTGACCTACTGCGCCGCTGGCTCCAACAATTGCTACCCGCATCTCTTTTTAAGATTTAAATTTTAATATATTTGTTTTTGAAGGCGCAAAATTACTTATTTTTTTTATAAAACTTATTATTTTTGCACTTAATAATTTACTAATTGCCACAATATGACTGCAGAACATAGCATATTCCAAAGAATGGAACTTATTTTGGGGGCGGAGAATATCAGGCAGCTTTCCTCAAAATGCGTTATGATTGTGGGAATAGGAGGAGTTGGAGGTTATGCCGCCGAACTTGTAGTACGGTCCGGCGTTGGGAGCGTTGTTATTGTTGATGGAGATATTGTTGAAGAAGGAAATATAAACAGACAGATTATTGCCCTCCATTCCACCATCGGACGCTCAAAGACGGCCGTTATGGAGCAGCGTCTGACTGACATAAATCCTGATGTGCATATTACTGCCATTGACAGATTCATCAAACCGGAAGATGTTGCGGGACTTATCGGCAACAATCCGGCGGATATTATTATTGACGCAATTGACAGTGTACAGACAAAAGCCGAACTGATCAGATATGCATTCAGTTCCAACATTCCTATAATATCCAGTATGGGGGCCGGCAAGCGCACTCTTGCAGAGAAGGTTATGATTACCACATTGGACAAGACCCACCATGACGGCTTGAGCAAAGCTGTAAGGAGAGCTGTCAACAACAATGAAATCTGTCGTAATCTGAAAGTTGTTTTCAGCAGCCAGGAGCCTGTCGGACAGTCTGACAGCACACCGGTTATCGGTTCAATCAGTTACATACCTGCAACATTCGGCATTTATCTTGCGCAATATACAATCAATTATCTTCTTAACCTTTAAGAACATCATGCATTTAATAAAACTGAAAGGAATCACCAAAAGTTTTGAAGGTACCAGGGTTTTGAAAGGGATTGACCTCACTATAGAAAAAGGAGAAATTGTCAGCATCACCGGGCCTTCAGGTGCAGGGAAAAGCACCCTTCTTCATATTATGGGAGGACTGGACAAGCCAGACACAGGGCAGGTTATCTATAACGGCACAGACATTGCGGGATTCAGCGGGAAAGAAACAGCCATGTTCAGAAACAGGAACATAGGATTCGTATTCCAGTTTCACGAATTGTTGCCGGAATTTACAGCATTGGAAAACATTATGATGCCGGCACTGATTGGAGATTGCAGCAAATCGGAATCCGAAAAGCGCGCAATGCAGATTCTGGGAATTCTTAATTTGCAGGGAAAAGCAGGCAACAAGCCTGCAGAAATGTCAGGAGGAGAAAACCAGCGTATTGCAGTTGCAAGAGCTCTGATGAACAATCCTCAAATCATACTGGCCGACGAACCGTCCGGAAGCCTGGACAGCGGGAACCGGAGTGAGCTTCACAATCTGTTCTTCAAACTGAGAGAAGAACTTGGACAGACGTTCGTAATAATCACCCATGACGAAAGTCTGGCCTCCAAGGCAGACAGGACCATCCGCCTTAGAGACGGACGGATCATTTGAGCAAAGCCAAAGCGTTTGTTACACGCTTGAATGCTTCACGGATATTTTCATCGCTAGTAGCATAGCTGAAGCGGATACATTCAGGAGAGCCGAAAGCAGTACCGCCAACGGTTGCAACATGTCCGATTTCCAACAGGAACATTGCCAGATCTTCCGCATTGTTGATTACCCTATCCTGATATTTTTTACCGAAATAGGAATCTATTTTAGGGAAAAGATAGAAAGCACCCTGAGGGTTGTTCACTTCAAATCCCGGAACTTTGCGCGCAAGTTCAACTATCAGATCCCTACGGCGCTGGAATACCACACGCATAGCTTCAACATCTTCCTGAGGGCCTGAGAATGCAGCCTCGGCAGCTTTCTGTGCAACAGAACATGTGCCGCTTGTATATTGTCCCTGTAACTTGTTGCAGGCTTTGATAATCCATTCGGCACCGGCAATGAAACCGATACGCCAACCGGTCATTGCATAAGCCTTGGAAACTCCGTTCACAACAATTACACGGTCAAAGATTTCCGGGAACTGCGCCAGAGAATAATGGGCACCTATAAAATTGATATGCTCATAAATCTCATCAGAGATAACATAAATATCGGGATGTTTTGCAATAACTTTTGCAAGGGAAGCCAACTCCTCTTTTGAATATACAGAACCTGTAGGATTTGAAGGAGAGCAAAGCATAACAGCCTTGGTCTTGGGAGTTATAGCAGCTTCAAGCTGATCGGCTGTAATTTTGAAATCCTGCCCGATGGTAGATTTGACTACTACGGGAGTTCCATCGGCAAGCTTTACCATTTCCGGATAGCTTACCCAGCATGGAGAAGGAAGAATAACCTCGTCGCCTTGACCCACAAGAGCCATCAGAGCATTACAGATAGCCTGTTTTGCACCGGTGGAAACAAGAATCTGGGATTCCGTATAGGAAAGTCCGTTCTCTTTCTTAAGTTTTTCCACAATGGCTTTTCTTAATGACAGATAACCTGGAACAGGAGAATAGCGTGAGAAATTATCGTCAATTGCTTTTTTTGCAGCCTGTTTGACATAATCCGGAGTATTGAAATCCGGCTCACCTACACTCATATTCACTACATCAACACCTTTAGCAGACAATTCGGCACTTTTCTGAGCCATAGCAAAAGTAGCCGATGCTGCAAGTCGATTGATTCTGTCTGACAATTGTCCCATATTAGTATATTTATTGTGTTATTTTTCCAGTTTGCAAATATTCAATCAATCTTCCGGACACTTTCTGTATAGTATCAAGAGAAGATATTACATATTTTTCAAACAATAAAGCTCTAATTCTGAAAAGAACGCCCAAAGGTAATAAAATTCCAATAATTCTATTCACAATTTTGCTCTTGAAAGGAGCAGACATGCCAAAAACTTTCAAAACAGGCATCTGATTTATCAAATCCAGTATTACGGCATTACGGCTGTTTCCCAATTCATTGACTACCCATTCAAGATAAGAAGATACATTGGCAAGAGATTCGTTGACATAATCCTTAAAGAACAATGTATAATAATTGGGGTGTTTTACAGTCCACCTGGTTTCCTTCCTGTAAACATCAATCTGGGCCAGCAGGTCACCAAGCATGTTTGCGCAACCGACAGCATCGGGTTCTTCTATGATTACCTCTTTGCACTGGATATTCCTTCTGGTTCTGCCGCCGAACCAGTAGCGGAAGAATTCCTTGTAGGCATCCCATTGGAACACTGTAGAATCCCTGTTTGCCTGGATTGTAAAGAATGCGCTTAACGGGAACAGGATTATTGTACTGAGCCAGCACCCCATCATATTCCATTCACCTTCACGGAACATCTTTTCTCCGGAGATGGACGTAATATAGAAGAGAATGAATGTAAGAACAGAAACAATCACCGGAACACCAAGACCTCCTTTACGGATAATGGCACCCAATGGAGCACCTATGAAGAAGAATATCAGGATAGATATTGAAAGAGAGATTTTCTTCATCCACTCTATCCAATGTTTTCTTATTATACGGTCAGTGTTGAACATGTTTATGCTTTTCAGAGAGAATTCGCTCTGCTGGGAACTGATTTTATCCAGGGCTTTCTTTCTGTAATCAAGCTGTTCGGTTCTGGTCGATGTCAGATACAGACTGTCAATGTTGATATATGTCAAAAGAGATGCGCCCAACCTGGCGGAATCTTCTTTTGACAACTTATATGTTCCAAGGCCAGATGATTTGTACGAATCCAGATTACCGAGTCCCTGCTGGTCCTGCCTTGCCGAAAGGGAATCTATCGAGTGCTTTATCTGAGACATGTTCTTGCTTCCAGCCTGACTGCTCATAAGTTCCGCATCTACCAGATCAAAACCAGAATTGAATTTTATAAGCAGATGTTTTTCCATAAAAGATTCACGTCTGTAAGGAACGTCCGAACGGTCAAACTGCTGTTTCTGCAGATTCTCAAACTGTTCACCGGAGTAAAGATGCAAATACAGATGTTTCTGATCTGCAGTAGTAGCAAGTTTTCCGGAATCCGCCACAATGACATGAATATCGTCAAAGCCGTGGCTCAGGTCATAAATTGTAACGCCGTACAACATTCCGGTTCCGGAATCCTTCTTCTTTACATAGAGATTATAGCCGGAAATCCTATCATAGAATTCACCCTCGGGAATATCAAGTTCCGGAGATTTCTGTTGCATCGAATAGGCCAATGAATAAAGATGCTTGGTTGCATTCGGCACTGTATAGTTCTGGAAATAAAAAGAGACCCCCGCCATAATGACACATAGGATTGTCAAAGGTCTCATAACTCTCAGCAGCGATATGCCGGCTGTTTTCATGGCAATCAGTTCATAGTTTTCTCCAAAATTGCCAAATGTAATAAGCGATGCCAGCAATACTGCAAGAGGCAACGCCGTAGGCACCAGAGTCAATGCCGAATAATAAAAAAACTTTGTTATTACTCCAACACTCAAGCCCTTCCCTACCAAGTCTTCGACATAACGCCACAAAATGTTCATAATCAATATGAACAGGCATATAAAAAAGGTTCCGGCAAGTAGAAGCAGAAAACTTTTCAGAATAAATATGTCAAGTCTTTTGGGGCGCACTCCAACACATGCCGCACTATTGGGCATAATACGCCGCAAAATTACAAAGAATTAAGCAAAAAAACGCCTTATCTTTTATAGAAAAAAAAGTTAAAGACTACAAACCTTTGCGATGCAATGTATCTATTGCAGCATTCCATAGACTTTGAACATCCTCAACATCCGCATCATCCAAGAAATCGGTTATTTCCAAAGCATAGGAACCAGTAAGTTCATTGCGCAGTATGCGCAGTTCAAAATATGTTCCGGGCGATGAATCAAGCCAATGGAACCGGACATAAGTAAACTGGCGGCAATTGATCAAATCCGCAGTACGCGATTCGTGTTTTCCCCATGAAAAAGTGTAAGACTTACCTTTTACGGTTACACTGTCTGCAAACCATGATTCCAAACCGGGAGCAGTAGAAATAGCATCCCATATCATAACCAACGATGTAGAATTGAGCTCATACTCAAAAACTTCCTTTTTTGAATTTAGATTCTGATTTAACATAGTCGTTAGTTTTAAGTTCTCCTTTTGGCAAAGAAAAGTAAACAATTCCAAAAAAGCAAATTCTTTTCTAAAAAAAAACAAATAAAAAAAGGTGGCTAAACCGATAGCCACCTTTTTTCCAACTGTTTCCAGTATAATGTCAATTGTTAACCTTTTTTTCCTGAATACGGGCCTTCTTACCAGTAAGTCCACGCAGATAATACAATTTTGCACGACGGACTTTACCAATCTTATTTACTTCAATACTGTCAATTGCAGGTGAACTGATTGGGAAAATACGCTCAACGCCTACAGTACCGGACATCTTTCTTACTGTAAAACGACGGTTCTCTGCATGACCGCAGATTTTGATAACTACACCACGATAAAGCTGGATACGCTCTTTGTTACCCTCAGTGATGCGATAAGCAACTGTTACAGTGTCACCGGCTTTGAATTCAGGGAATTTATTCTCATTACCTGTTGCAAAAGCCTGCTCTGCTACTTTGATTAAATCCATTTTATAATAAATCTAAGTTATTAATTGTCAGCCGCAACATACCAGGTTACTCTTTCCCTGACAGCGATTGGGGCCAAAGCGGGTGCAAAGGTACATAATATTTTCACTCCACAAAATTTTTGCACCAACAATTTTTGCGCCACATCTATTTTCAGTACCTTTGCACCCGATTAAAACGGTTCAGAAATGAATACCAACCAGACAGATGCCAGCACTTTTGATCTATTCAAACGCGGATTCCGCAACGGGATTCCAATAGGTCTGGGCTATTTGGCCGTTTCTTTTTCCCTTGGCATAGCTGCAAGCAACGTAGGCATTAACGGAACGCAAAGTTTCTTTGCAAGTATTCTCTGCCTGGCATCGGCAGGAGAATATGCAGGTTTTACGCTGATCGGAGCAGGAGCATCATATCTGGAAATGGCCGTCATGACATTTGTTGTAAACGCCCGTTATATGCTTATGAGCTGCTCAATGAGC
The DNA here is from genome assembly GCA_024398715.1 of Bacteroidaceae bacterium. Lineage (GTDB taxonomy): Bacteria > Bacteroidota > Bacteroidia > Bacteroidales > Bacteroidaceae > Colenecus. Next base: position 1,919 of record JAKSIP010000022.1, on the reverse strand, counting down.
CAGCGCATGTCTCCGGATACATCGGTAATTCACAGGACCTGCATGGCTTACTCCATAACAGACGAACTGTTTGCACTGGCAATAGCACGCCCGGGATATCTCAGACCGGAGTATTCATATGGAGCAACATTGGCATCGGCTCCGTTATGGGCAATAGGAACAACTTTGGGTTGCATTGCAGGCAATATTATGCCGGCTAACCTGGCAAGTGCTTTCAGCGTAGCCCTGTTCGGAATGTTCATTGCTGTCATTGTACCACCGGCACGCACCAACAGGGTCATTGCATACCTTATTGCAATATGTTTCGCATTAAGTGCAGCCGCGCATTATCTGCCCTCATTAAGCAGCATCTCATCGGGAACAAAAACAATTGTACTCACCGTTGCCATATCGGCAATTGCCGCCATTGTACATCCACAAGCACAGAGAGAAGACAATGCGGAGTAATTTTATCTACATACTCATAATGGCCCTTGTAACGTATGCCGTAAGGTTATTGCCGCTGGTACTCATACGCCGGCAGATAAAAAACAGATTCATACAGTCTTTCCTGTACTATGTACCTTACGTAACTCTGGCTGTAATGACATTTCCAGCAATAATAGAGGCAACACAGAATCCCATATCGGGTCTTTCCGCCCTGATAGTAGGGATTGCGGCTGCATGGAGCGGTGCCGGGCTGTTCGATGTATCGGTTATATGCTGTCTTACCGTTTTTCTTCTTGAACGCTTTATCTGAGTTTTTCTTCCCTATTCGAAATAAAGGGTAAGAGCAACCATCCTGTTGTATGCGCTACCTACAGACTGGGTGTATTTGAGCATATCCGGATCTTTCAGATCTGTACGTTTGCGGTTTATCATATCCGCCAGTCCCAGGCAGAACTTGAGCTCAGGAATAAGTTTGAAGAAAGAAAAATAGAACTCCGTTCCGAATCCGAGCTCAATCATACAATCGAATCTGTTCATCAGAAGTTCCTTATCTTTCTTGACAGTAAGATCCACAAGTGGAGACAAGCCCACCATTCCGTATGCCCTGTTATTGTTCCATCTAGGTCCGGAAATTTTCAGTTCAAGCGGAACAGCCACATAAGTGGATTTGATTATCTGAGTAGCTTTGGTTCCCTGGGTCTGTTCTTTGAATCCTACCGTTTTTTCACCAAAATAAAGAGTAGGAACCAGGCGCAATTCCAGAAAATCGGTAACTCGCAAAGCTCCCAATACTCCAACTGTAAATCCGGGAGCGTAGCTCTGAGTCTGTGCATACCATTCTTCAGAAGCGGAACCCGATGCCGGAGTATATACCGCACCATTATTGTTTATTGACAGGAATTGGGTATTCAGCCCGACGGAAAAGCCCCAATGCCATTTCCGCTGGTCTATATACGGTCTGAGCATAACCTTATCCTGCGCCAGAACCGTAATGCTGAAACAGCATAATAATATTATAGGTATAATCCTTTTCATTCCTGTCATTGGAATCACGTAACTAAAATAACGAATTTTTAGAAAGATTATTTTGACATACACCACAAATCAGTTATCTTTGCAACAAAAATAAACAAATATCATTATGGCTTACGTAATTAGTGACGATTGTATTGCTTGTGGCACATGTATTGATGAGTGCCCATCTGAGGCTATTTCAGCAGGTGACAAATATTCAATTGACCCTGACAAGTGCGTTGATTGCGGAACATGCGCAAGTGTATGTCCTCAGGAAGCTATCCACGAAGGATAATTTCACAAGAAAAAGCAAATTAGAAAGGTGATCGGTTTGGTCACCTTTTTTTATTTTTAAAAAAAAATGCCATGAGTTTGCACGAATTAAAAGATTATATTAATTTTGCACCCGCAAATAAGGTTTTGGCGGGATAGCTCAGCTGGTTAGAGCGCATGATTCATAATCATGAGGTCCCCGG
>JAKSIP010000021.1 GCA_024398715.1 Bacteroidaceae bacterium | reverse complement strand
GGTAAGGATAGAGCGGGCCAAGGAGATGCTTTCAAAAACAGACCGCTCTGTATTTACCATTGCAATGGATGTAGGTTTTACCGAGAGCCAGTATTTCAGTACAGTATTCAAACAGGAGGTAGGTGTTACGCCATCCCAGTTCCGTGCAAATCTTGGAATAAATGAAAAAACTGACAGTTAAGGAATTGAACAGAATCTCTGTTGAGGCATTCAAACAGTCTGAAAAGCTTAAAGTGGTCGTTGCTTTGGACGATGTACGCAGTCTTTATAACGTTGGTTCTGTATTCAGGACCGCCGATGCGTTCAGAATGGAGAAGGTTTTGCTTGGAGGCATTACTGCCACTCCTGAAAACCAGCCGGTTGAGATCCACAAGACCGCGTTGGGCGCTGAACTCAGCGTTGATTGGGAATATTGCAAAGATCTTATGCCGGCAATAGAACGGTACAAGAGAGACGGTTACAGAATAGTTTCTGTTGAGCAGGTCATGAACAGTATCAAACTTGACAAGTTTGTAGCCGAGCCTGATTGCGGTTACGTCATTATTTTCGGAAACGAGGTCAAGGGAGTCAGACAGGAGATTGTGGATGCCAGCCATATGGCGCTGGAAATACCGCAATATGGTACAAAACATTCTCTTAACGTGTCCGTTTCTGCAGGAATTGTCATGTGGACATTTGCACAGCAGCTGGAGTGTTAATTATCTTTAATTTATTTGCAAACCCGTGCCGCGCGGTTGTAAATTTGCAACGCGAAGTTGATCCCGGCTTTCTGTATGGAAGATAATGTTGTTCAAGATTATAGTTGCGTAAAACGCTATTGCCCTGTATGTCATTCTGTAAATGTTACACCTGCATTTCACAGTACTGATTTTGTAGTAAGCAAAAAGGAATTTACGGTATACAAGTGTCATAAGTGCGGCTTTCTTATGACCGATGTTTCTCAGATTGCGGACAATATCAGGGATTATGACAAAGTTGACCGCAAACTTCTTCTTGGACACAGACCCAAAAGTTTTACGGATAATCTCTATTGTCTTGTGCGTAATTTCATGTTACGCAGAAAGTATTGGTATGTACACTCGTTTACCGGCCTTTTCAACGGAACTTTGGTAAATTTCGGAGCCAAAACCGGATTCTTTTCCAATGTGATGGTCCAGCATGGCTGGAATGTCTATTCTTTTGAAAGACATGAACGTGAGCGTATTTACTCAAAAGAGCATTTCTGCCATAATATGAGGCCTATTGAGGATTTGACTGACCTCCCGCACCGTTGTGCGGATGCTGTGACAATGTGGCATGTCCTTGAACATTTTGAGAATCCCAAACTTCTGCTGCTCCAGTTGAAGCGCGTTATGACAAGAAACGGTCTTCTGTTTGTGGCTATGCCCAACGCAAACTCGTTTGACGCGGAATATTATAAGGAATATTGGGCAGCTTGGGATTTGCCGCGCCATTTGTGGCATTTTTCTCCCAAAACTTTCCAAAGGTTTGCGTCCCAGCTCGGTTTTACGCTTATGTATAAAAAGAGCATGCCTTTTGATGTTTTCTACATTTCCATCCTTTCCGAGAGAAACCGCGGCAAACGCTTTCATTGTCTGCGCGGTTTTATAATGGGAACCATTTTCATGTTGAAATCCATCAAAGACAAAAATAGAGTGAGTTCAGTTTTGTATGTTTTCAAAAACAGAGTAGGATAAGTGAATAAGAAACGTAATATTGACCTGTTGTTCATTACTTCCTGTATCAGTACCGGACTGGTATTGCTGCTTGTGGGTACATTTGCTTTCATCCTTTTGGGCGCTGACCATATATCGCGTTCCATTAAAGAAAATACGGTGGTGGAAATTGTTCTTTCGGAAGGAGTATCCGCCCAGGACCGTACTAGTCTTGAGAACAAACTCAAAAAAACAGGCTATTGCCGGTATATTGAATATATTTCCAAGGAAAAGGCTCTGGAAACAATGACTGAGTCTTTAGGTGTCAATCCTCAGGACTTTCTTGATTACAATCCTTTTTATGCCTCTTACAACATAAGGCTGGTTTCCGATTATGCAAATACGGACAGTCTTGCAATGATAGAGGAATCCCTTACCAAAGAGCATCAGGTCTATAAAATCAATTATCAGAAACAGCTGGTGAGTATGGTTGGCAGCAACCTGAATAAAATACTGCTATTGCTTGTTGCCGTTGCCGTACTTATGTCTTTGGTCTCTTTCTCATTGATTAACAATACAATCAAACTGACTGTGTATGCGCAGCGTTTTCTGCTTTATTCAATGAAACTTGTAGGAGCAAAATGGTCTTTCATCAGGCGCCCGTTCTTACGCAGGAATATGCTTGTGGGTGTTATCTCCGCAATTCTGGCATGTGTAGTCATATATGCAGTCATGACTGTGGCTTCACGTTGGGAGCCTACAGTCAGCACACTGATGTCTCCAGGTTTGCTGTTCCCGGTTTTTGCCGTGGTGCTTGCTATGGGACTTGTCATTACCTGTATATGCACATTGTGCTCGGTAAACAAGTTCCTGCGCATGAAATCAGGAGAACTGTTTTGTATTTAACGCATATTATAATATACTGAAATGGATAGAAAAAACTTTGCATTCGGAAAAATGAATTTCATACTTACACTTGCAGGTGTTGTCATTATTCTCATCGGTTTCCTTCTGATGAGCGGCCCAGGTTCGACAGAGACTATGTTTGAGCCCGATATTTTTTCTGCACGCAGAATAGTTGTGGCTCCTGTGGTAACTCTTGTCGGATTTGTTACCGTTATAGTTGCAATCATGTATAAATCCAAAAATGAAGAATAAATCATGGGTTATCTGGAATCTGTTCTGTTAGGGCTTCTTCAGGGTTTTACGGAATATCTGCCTATCAGCAGCAGCGGCCATCTTGCCATAGCGTCTCATCTTTTCGGTATTGATGCCGAGCAGAATCTTTCCTTTACGGTGCTGGTCCATGTAGCCACCGTTTTAAGTACCGTTGTGATTCTGTGGAAAGAGATTGTGTGGATATTCAAGGATCTGTTTGCCCGTCAGTCGTGGAAAAGTTTTGCAGGACTGAATACCGGTACAAAATATGCTTTCAACATTGTGATTTCCATGATTCCGGTAGGAATTGTAGGGTTGTTCTTTAAAGATTATGTGGACAGTGTTTTCGGGAGCGGTACCACCGTGGTTGGAATATGTCTGCTGGTTACCGCTGCTCTGCTGTCTTTCTCCTACTATTGCAAGCCGCAGCCGAAAGAAAACATCAGTATACTCCATGCTTTTGCAATAGGTGTTGCGCAGGCCTTGGCTGTCCTGCCCGGATTATCAAGATCCGGTTCAACGATAGCAACCGGTCTGCTGTTGGGAAACAGAAAAGAAAGTTTGGCCCAATTCTCCTTTCTGATGGTTATCCCTCCTATTCTGGGAGAAGCGCTGTTGGATTTCAAAGACCTGTTCTCTGCCAATGTACCGCAGGCGGATTACGCAACAGGCGTTTTGCTTGCAGGTTTCATTTCTGCTTTTCTGGCAGGTTGCGTGGCATGTAAATGGATGATATCCGTGGTTCGCCGCGGCAAACTGATATATTTCGGTATTTATTGTTTCATAGCCGGTCTGCTTACCTTGATATTACTTTAATTACAGTGGATTTCCAGGCTGGAGAAATATTATGTTTTGACAAACCGTACGGTTTGACCTCTTTTCAGGTAGTAGGAAGGGTCCGTTGGCAGTTGTGTCATAAACTGGGTGTGAAAAAGCTTAAGGTTGGACATGCCGGAACACTTGATCCGCTGGCAACAGGGGTACTTGTTGTCTGTACGGGGCGTGCTACAAAAGATATAGAGAAACTGCAGTACCAGACAAAAGAGTATGTGGCTACACTTTGTCTTGGAGCAACCACTCCCTCCTTTGATCTGGAACATCCCATAGACAAGACCTATCCTACGGATCATATAACAAAAGAATTGGTAGAGAACGTATTAAGGTGTTTTGTTGGAAGAATAGAGCAGATACCACCACAGTATTCTGCCTGTAAGGTTGACGGAAAACGCGCATACGATGCCGCCAGAAACGGAGTTGAGGTAGAACTGAAACCCAAAATCCTGCAGATTGACCAGATTGAACTGTTGGATTATTGTATGCCTCATATCACAATAAGGGTAGTGTGTAGCAAAGGTACATATATCAGGGCTTTGGCACGTGATATCGGACAGGCGCTTGACAGCGGGGCCCACCTTACGGCACTGAGAAGAACCCGTGTGGGCAATGTTACGGTGCAGGATTGCCTGAATCCGTCAGATTTTGAAACTTGGTTGGAAAATCAAACAATAGAAAACAGCATAACGACAGTGCAATGAAATTATCGCAATTCAAATTCAAACTGCCAGAGGAGAGTATAGCTCTTTTCCCCGCAGAGAACAGAGATGAGTCCAAACTTATGGTTCTTGACCGTAAGTCAGGTCAGATTACTCACGATGTATTCAAGAATATTCTGAATTATTTTGATGACAAGGACCTTTTTGTATTCAATGACACACGTGTGTTCCCCGCACGTCTGTATGGAAACAAAGAAAAGACAGGTGCTTGCATAGAGGTTTTTCTTATCCGTGAACTGAAAGAGGAGAACCTGTTGTGGGATGTGCAGGTTGATCCGGCGCGCAAAATCAGAATTGGCAACAAACTCTATTTTGGAGAAGACAATTCAATGATTGCAGAGGTTATTGACAATACCACAAGCCGCGGCCGTGTGTTGCGTTTCCTTTATGACGGAGATCATGATGAATTCAAACGTGCCCTTTATGCTCTTGGAGAACCGCCTCTTCCATCGTTTATCAAGAGAAAAGTGGTACCTGAGGATACTGAACGTTTCCAGACGATATTTGCGCGCAACGAGGGTGCTGTAACAGTCCCGTCTGCTGGTTTGCATTTCAGCCGCGAACTGATGAAACGTATGGAGATCAAAGGTGTTGATGCAGCATTCCTTACCGTCCACTGCGGATTGAGCAATTTCCGTGTAATAGACGTTGAAGATCTTACAAAGCATAAAATGGAATCCGAACAGATGTTCATCAACCAGGAATGTGTGGATCTGGTCAATAATGCGCAGAACAACAACAAACGCATTTGTGCAATAGGAACTTCTGTAATGCGTGCTCTTGAAACCGTTGTAGGGACAAATGGCCTGATCAAACCTTTTGAGGGCTGGACAAACAAATTTATTTTCCCTTCCTACAACTTTACCGTTGCAAGCAGCATGGTTACCAATTTCCATCTGCCTGAGTCAATACAGCTTATGCACGAGTGTGCGTTCGGCGGGTATGAATATGTAATGGAGGCTTACAAGGCAGCTATTAAGGAAGGATACAGATTCGGTACTTATGGCGATGCCATGTTGATAAAGTGATGGTAATATCATATCTGGGTCTGGGCTCAAATATAGGAAACAGAGAAGTCATTCTTGGTCAGGCAATCAACCTGATAGGTCAGAAAGCCGGGAAGGTAATCCGTTTTTCCGATATTGTAGAAAGTGAGCCGATGGGTTTTGAAAGCAGGAACATGTTCCTGAACATGGTAATAGCCATTGAAACGGAACTCTCTCCGCAGCAGCTTCTTGAGACCACCTGTCAGATAGAACAGCAGCTGGGCAGGCAAACCAAATCTGCAGACGGACACTATTCGGACCGGACAATTGATATTGATATCCTTTTATATGGGGATTTGAAATGTTCAAGCAAAAAACTTACAATACCTCATCCGCATATCAATGAGCGTCCTTTTGTGCTTGAACCGTTAAAGCAGATTAATCCGGAATATGGCAGACAATTATCTGGAAAAGAGATATGAGCAGTTCCTTGCTGCAAAAGCGGCTGCGCAGAACAAAAAGAAAAAAAGAAAATCAATAAAGAATATGGCATATTTATTTACATCGGAGGCAGTGTCAGAGGGACACCCGGACAAGGTGGCTGATCAGATATCAGATGCGGTGCTTGACAATTATCTGGCATTTGACTCCTCTTCAAAAGTTGCATGTGAAACACTGGTTACGACCAATAAGGTAGTGTTGTCAGGAGAGATTACATCTACCGCACAAATTGATGCGGATTGCATTGTACGCAAGACGATAGAAAGAATAGGGTATACCAAGCCGGAATATAATTTTGACAATAACAGCTGTTCACTGTACAACTTTCTGCATGCGCAGAGTCCTGACATACTGCGTGGAGTAGCACGGAAGGAAGAAATGGAACAGGGCGCCGGAGATCAGGGAATGATGTTCGGCTATGCTACGGACGAGACAGATACTTATATGCCTTTGCCACTGTATCTTGCACAGTCAATAGTCCGTTGTCTTGCAGAGATACGCCATGAAGGCAAACTGATGACATATCTGCGTCCCGACGCAAAATCCCAGGTAACGATTGCATATTCGGATAACGGAGAACCGGTTGCTATAGACACTATTGTCGTTTCAACGCAGCACGATGACTTTATACCCGGCGATGATGCGGCAATGCAGCAGACAATCCGCAAGGATGTGCTGCAGATTCTTATTCCGCGTGTGATAGCTTCTCTGCAGTCACAAAAGATAAAGGACCTGTTCTCAGGCGGCATCAAATATTATGTGAATCCGACCGGAAAGTTTGTAATCGGTGGACCTGACGGCGATACAGGACTGACAGGCCGCAAAATCATTGTAGATACGTATGGTGGTCGCGGTGCCCATGGAGGCGGAGCCTTCAGCGGCAAAGACCCAAGTAAAGTGGACCGCAGCGCCGCCTATGCGGCACGTCATATTGCAAAGAATCTGGTGGCTGCCGGCATCTGTTCAGAAGCCCTGGTCCAGATATCGTATGCTATTGGCGTGGCTGAACCCGTAAGTGTCAATGTCAATACGTTCGGAAAGAAGAATATTGACATGACAGACGGAGCCTTGTCTGCCGTTGTCAAGGATCTGTTCGATCTGCGCCCCAAAGCTATTGAAAAAAGGCTGAAACTGAATTCTCCTATATATAGCGAGACTGCGGCGTACGGACATGTAGGCCGCAATCCCATGACCGTAACAAAAGAATTCTCCGATAAAAACAACAATTCAAGAACTCTTCAGGTTGAACTTTTCACATGGGAGAAACTTGACTATGTTGACAGAATAAAGGCTGCATTCAAATTATGAGAACTACCGACATTCTTAACAAAACAGTAAACCGTCTGTCAGACCCTGATTCCTACCAGGCGCTGTTCCATAACCATAGGGACGGGGATCCTTTCCCATCGGAAAACGAGCTGTCCCAGATAATTGACATTACACGCTCTATTCTGTTTCCCGGATATTATGGGGCATCCCAGGTCAACAGTGTAAACATGAGTTTCCATATGGGTATCGCCCTTGAGGAACTTGGCAGCAAACTCTCTAAACAGATTGCCGCCGGTTTGTGTTTCAGTGGAGACGATGCCTCAGACTGCTCCAAGCGCGGGAAAGAACTTGCGTGGAAGTTCATAGAAAAACTTCCTTCACTGCGTCAGATACTGGCTACCGATGTGCGCGCCACATATAATGGTGACCCTGCTGCAATCAACATGGGCGAGGTAATTTGCTGTTATCCTGATATCAAGGCAATAACCAATTATCGGATTGCCCACGAATTGCTTCTGTTGGGAGTTCCAATCATTCCGCGCATGATAACGGAACAGGCACACAGCGAGACCGGAATAGATATCCATCCCGGTGCGACAATCGGCAGTTATTTCTGCATTGACCACGGTACCGGAGTCGTTATCGGTGCCACCTCCATTATAGGCAATAACGTAAAACTCTATCAGGGTGTTACGCTTGGAGCAAAGAGTTTCCCTCTTGATGAAAACGGCAATCCCATCAAAGGCATAGCCCGTCATCCTATAATAGAAGACGATGTGATAATATACAGCAACTCTTCCATTCTGGGTAGGATTACCATTGGCAAAGGAGCTGTTATCGGTGGTAACATCTGGATAACCGAAGACATACCTGCCGGAACAAAAGTTTTACAGAAAAAATAATATTCCTGATACTATGGATGAATTCAAAATAGTAGCAAAGACATTCCAGGGACTTGAATGTGTCCTTGCAGAAGAATTGAGAGCACTTGGTGCCCATGATATTGAAGAAGGCAACCGCATGGTCTCCTTTACGGGAGACAAGGCAATGCTCTACAAGGCCAATTTCCATTTGCGCACAGCAATACGCGTTCTGGTTCCTTTCTATACTTTTGAGGCTGATTCGGCCGACATGGTCTATGAAGTCTGCAAGGCCTACAACTGGGAACGTTATCTTACGGTTGACTCCACTTTTGCTGTCGATGCAGTAGTCAATTCAGAAGATTTCAACCACTCAAAGTTTGTTGCTTACCGCGTAAAGGATGCCATTGCGGATTTTTTCCGCCAGCGGTATGACCGTCGTCCTAATGTGAGTGTTGCAAATCCCGATATTACGATACATATCCACATTTCACATAATGAATGCACGTTGTCCCTTGACAGTTCAGGAGATTCACTGCATCGTCGCGGATACCGTCAGGAGCAGGTGGAAGCGCCTTTGAACGAGGTGCTTGCGGCTGGTATGATTTTACTTACGGGGTGGCACGGAGAAACAGATTTTATAGACCCCATGTGCGGTTCCGGAACCTTACCCATAGAAGCGGCTCTGATTGCCCGCGGCATCGCTCCCGGTCTGTTCCGTACCCAGTTTGCATTTGAAAAGTGGAAAGATTTTGACAAGGACCTGTTTGAGTCAATCTACAATGACGACTCTATGGAGAAAGAATGCAGCTGTAAAATATACGGTTACGATATTGACGGAAAGGCTATCGGTATTGCAAAACGCAATGCCAAGGCAGCAGGTCTTGCAGATACAATCATCTTTGAAAAAGCCGATATCAAAGATTTCAGACAACCGGAAAATCCGTCAATCATTGTTACCAATCCGCCTTATGGCGAGCGAATCGGAGGCCCGGATGTTACCGAACTGTATAAGGTAATAGGAGAACGGTTCAAGAATGCGTTCAAAGGGAATTCCGCTTGGGTTATCAGTTACCATTATGAGTGTTTTGACAGTATAGGTCTGAAACCGTCCGCCAAAATACCTCTTTTCAACGGCCAGTTGCCATGTGAACTGCGCAAATATGAAATCTTTGCAGGAAAATATTCGGATTTCCGTGAACGCGGAGAATCATTAAGCCACAAATCTGCAGAAGGACGTCGCGGCCAGACACTGCGCCAGCGTGCTGCAATGGAAGAGAAAGCGTCAGAAACGCAAGAGAATAAAATAGAGCGCCGTGGAGAGCGCTTTGACCGCCGGAATGACCGTCCGCAGCGTAGGGATGACCGTCATGACCGTCCAGGACGCCGTGGCGACCGTCCGCAGCACAGGAATGAACGTCCGCAGCGTAGGGATGACCGTCTGCAGCGTGAGGACAAACCCAAATCATCTGCCCTTACACGTATTGGCGATGATATGTCAGTATTGCGTCAGCACAAACGTAAAGAAAGAACAACAAATGAATAACAATATGCAAATCTTACTATTAGGAAGCGGTGGTCGCGAGCACGCATTGGCGTGGAAGATTGCCCAGAGTCCAAAGGTCAGTAAACTTTTCATTGCTCCGGGTAATGGCGGAACAGGTAAAGTGGGCCAGAACGTTGACATCAAGGTAAATGATTTTGAGTCAATAAAGAAATTCGTTCTGGAAAACAGAATAGACATGGTGGTTGTAGGGCCGGAAGATCCTCTGGTAAACGGAATCTATGACTTTTTCAAAAATGATGCGCAGACAAAGGATATATGCGTAATAGGCCCGAGCGCACAGGCAGCACAGCTTGAAGGCAGCAAGGACTATGCAAAACAGTTCATGATGCGTCATGGAATACCTACAGCTGCATACAGAACATTTACAAAAGACAGTTTTGACCTTGCCGTTGAATTCCTTAAAACACTTAAGGCTCCGTACGTTCTGAAAGCCGACGGTCTTTGTGCCGGTAAAGGCGTTCTCATTCTGAACGATTTTGACCAGGCTGTCAGGGAACTTAGAGAGATGTTTGACGGAATGTTCGGCGATGCCAGCGCCCGCGTCATCATTGAAGAGTTTATGAGCGGTATAGAGTGCTCCGTATTTGTATTGACAGATGGAAAGAATTATCAGATTCTGCCGGAGGCCAAAGATTACAAGCGCATCGGAGAGCATGATACCGGACTCAATACAGGCGGCATGGGCTCTGTTTCTCCGGTTCCTTTTGCAACAGAAGAATGGATGCGGAAAGTGGAAGACCGTATAATACGTCCTACAGTGGAAGGAATTTATTCAGAAGGGCTTGACTACAAAGGATTCATCTTCTTTGGTCTTATAAACGTTGACGGCAATCCTAAAGTCATAGAGTACAATGTCCGTATGGGAGATCCTGAAACTGAAACGGTAATGCTGCGACTCAAGAGCGATATCGTTGACCTGTTCCAGGGTATTGCGGACGGTACGCTGGATAAATGCAAGGTTGAGTTTGATGACCGCAGCGCCGTATGTGTAATGCTGGTATCGGGCGGTTACCCGGAGCACTACGAAAAGGGATTTGTCATCAGCGGCATAGAAAACGTTACTGACAAGGACAGTGTTGTGTTCCACGCAGGAACCAAACTTGATACAGCAGGAAATGTAGTTACGGCGGGAGGTCGTGTCATTGCAGTAAGTTCTTATGGAAGCAACAGGCAGGATGCTTTGGAAAAGTCTTTCCGCGGTGCCGGCAATATAAATTTTGAAAAAAAATATTTCCGTTCTGATATAGGTCAGGACTTGTAATATATGTATATTTGCAGATATGGAATACAGAAAGATCAATAAGATTGTAGGCTGGGTAATATTTGCCATAGCGGCGTTTACCTATTGCATGACAATTGAGCCTACAGCAAGCTTCTGGGATTGCCCGGAATTCATTACAACAGGCTATAAGATGGAAGTGGGTCACCCGCCAGGAGCTCCTTTCTTTATGCTTACCGCCAATCTATTTTCCCATTTTGCAAGCGATGCCTCTCATGTGGCTGTCATGGTCAACATAATGTCCGCATTGCTCAGTGCATTGTGCATACTGTTCCTGTTCTGGACAATCACAGCCATAGCAAAAAAACTTGTTGCTCCGGTAAATGATCCTACAAAGTGGCAGACTCTCATGATAATGGGTGCGGGTGCTGTAGGTGCACTTGCCTATACATGGAGCGATACCTTCTGGTTCAGTGCGGTAGAGGGCGAGGTTTATGCATATTCATCGTTCTGTACAGCTATCACTTTCTGGCTTATCTTGCGCTGGGAAGAGAGTGCTGACCAGCCTCACAGCGACAAATGGCTGGTGCTTATAGCATACATAATAGGAATATCCGTAGGTGTCCATCTGCTGAACCTGCTGTGTATCACCGCAATTGTGCTGGTATATTATTTCAAACGGTACGACAATATCACTACATGGGGTGTTATCGGCTGGATAACATTGTCAGGACTGATAATTGCAGCAGTGCTGTACGGAATTGTTCCTGGAATTGTCAAAGTTGGCGGTTGGTTTGAATTGATGTTTGTAAACGGATTCAAGATGCCGTTCAATTCAGGACTGGTTGTATACCTTGTATTGCTGGTGGCATCGATTGTATGGTCTGTTTATGAAACGTACAGGGCTGAACGTACGGTTCCTATGTATCTCTCTTTCATTCTTACGATAGCCCTTACCGGTATGCCTTTCTACGGACATACTGCCGGTGGCGTTGTTCTAGGCATCATTATTCTTGCTATTCTCTCCTGGTATCTGCTTGGAAACAGGATAGATGAAAAGTTCAAGCCTAAGGCAAGACTGCTGAACACAATGATGATATGCATAATGATGATAACAATAGGCTATTCATCATATGCTGTAATCGTTATACGTTCTACTGCCAATCCTCCTATGGACCAGAACTCACCGGAAGATGTGTTCACCCTCGGTGAATATCTTGCAAGAGAGCAGTACGGCTCACGTCCGCTGTTCTACGGACAGACATACAACTCCCAGGTACAGTGGGAGAGAACAAAAGAGGGCTATTCTCCAAAGACCAGGATAACCGGAAAGGTATGGGGACGCAAGGAGAAGGCATCGGCAGATGAAAAGGACCGTTATTATGTTGTAAACAACAAAGAGGAATATGTATATGCCCAGAATATGCTTTTCCCGCGTATTTACAGCGAATCACATAAGAAAGAATACGAGACTTGGCTTGGAGGTGTAAAAGGCCGTATGGTTGATTATGACAATCATGGAGAGAAAATCAAGGTAAAGATTCCTACCATGTGGGACAATATCAGGTTCTTCTTCTCTTATCAGGTCAATTTCATGTACTGGCGCTACTTTATGTGGAACTTTGCCGGCCGTCAGAACGATATTCAGGGCTATGGGGAGATAGAGAACGGAAACTGGATTACCGGTTTCAATTTCCTGGACAGCATGCGTCTTGGAAACCAGCATTATCTGCCTGAATCCTTCAGGGGTAAGGGACACAACGTATTCTATTGTATGCCGTTGGTTCTTGGTCTTCTTGGTCTTCTCTGGCAGTGGCGCCGCGGTCAGGAGGGAAAGAAAAGCGCAGGTATAGTATTCTGTCTGTTCTTTATGACCGGACTTGCAATTGTTCTGTATCTGAACCAGACTCCGGAACAGCCGCGTGAACGTGACTACGCGTATGCAGGCTCATTCTATGCGTTTGCAATATGGATAGGTCTTGGCGTGTTTGCTTTGGCTCAGATTCTGGGCAGATACATCAAAGACCAGCGTTATTCATCAATAATTGCAATAGTGCTGGGACTGATTGTACCCGTTCAGATGGTAAGCCAGACATGGGATGACCATGACCGCAGCGGCCGTTATACATGCCGTGATTTCGGCAAGAATTACCTTAAGTCACTCCCAAAGGAGGGTTATCCTGTAATATTCACAAATGGCGATAACGATACCTTCCCGTTGTGGTACAGCCATGAAACGGAAGGCTTCCGTACCGATACGCGCGTATGCAACCTGAGCTATCTGCAGACAGACTGGTATATTGACCAGATGAAACGTCCGGCATATCTGTCTCCGTCTGTACCTATAGATTTTGAGCGTATTGACTATGAAAGCGGAACCAACGATTATGTTTACGTCCTTCCTGACGGAAAGGCCCAGTTGCTCAAGAGTGCCAAAGGAGATCCCGATGCAGTGGCCAAAATATATAAATCCTTTGAAATCAAACAGATCCTGAACTATTGGATTAAGAAATACAACAGAATCCCGACAGATACCATATATGTGGATTTGGACAAGAAGGCCATTCTGCGTTCAGGCATGTACATTCCTAAAGAGTATTTGGGCGCAACAGAGCAGGAAACTCTGGACAAATTGCCTGATCAGATGGTTATCTCCCTCAAAGGCAAACGCGGTCTGCTCAAAAGCGAGATTATGATGCTGGATATGATTGCCAACTGTAATTGGGAACGTCCGTTGTATATTGCCACAACAGTAGGTCAGAGCAGTTGTCTGAATCTTGGAAGACACTTTATTCTTGAAGGATTGGCATACCGCATATCTCCATTCGATTTTGTGAAACTGGGATACGTTTCAGATCCGCGTTATGAATTTGTAATGGATACTGAGAAAATGTACAGCAATCTTATGGATTTTGACTTGGGCGGTCTTGAACCGGGTGTTTATCTTGATGAAACATGCCGCCGTATGTGCAATACCCATCGCCGTACATATGTCCAGCTGGCCAACCAGCTTATTCAGGAGGGTAAGAACGATAAGGCGCTGGATATTGTCAACAAGATTGACAAGGCTTTCCCTGAAGAGGTTCTTGCCTATGATTATGTGGGATTCAGTCTGGATCTGGCAGATTGTTTCCGTATGCTTGGTTACCCGGAAAGATGCAATGAGATTGCATTGTCAATGGCAGACAGTCAGGTTGAGTATCTGCGTTGGTATGAAAAACTGAGTGCCAGGAAACGAGGCAGTGTGCGTGCCAGCCTGAAAGATGCATTGAGTGTTCTGTATCAGACTATTTCTCTGGTAGAAGAAACAGGACTTGATAAAGACCGGTTGGAAGATATCCAGACTGCGTTCATGCATTATTATCAGTTGAACAAATAATCCGGTGTATATGACAAAAATGAGAGGCCGGCCAAAAATTGATTTTGGCCGGCCTCATTTTTTTCAAACACTCAGGTAAGTGAATTACTTACGCAAATTCAAAGCCTTGACAATTGCACGGTAACGCTCAATGTCACGTGACTTGAGATAGTCAAGCAAAGCGCGGCGTTTTCCTACCAACTGTGTAAGAGCCCTTTCAGTGTTATAATCCTTACGGTTCTCTTTAAGATGTTCCGTCAAATGGGAAATACGGTATGAGAACAATGCTATCTGACTCTCTGCTGAGCCGGTATCAGTGTTAGACTTTCCGTACTGTCCAAAGATTTCTTGTTTCTTTTCTTTGTCTAAATACATTTTAGTACAATTTTATAATTAGCGGGTGCAAAGGTAAAACCTTTTTTTCTAACTCCAAACTTTTTGTTGAATATTTTTCAGTAACAGGTTCTTACAGCCTCTGGTCAACACCCCAGTTCATTTTTTCTCTCAATGCGGTAAAGAAGTCCGAACCTTTGGGCTGTACAGTGCGTATCTGGTACGGAGCGCGGCGTATTGTAATACTTTGCTCCTCTGATGCGCTGAAACTGTGCCCATCCACTGAAATAAGGAATTTGTGGCTGCGGCTGTTGACATTGATTGTTATAACGCTGCTGTCCTGCAGGACTATAGGCCGCATTGAAAGATTGTGCGGTGCTACAGGTGTAAGTTCTATTACGTTGGTTGCAGGATCTATTATGGCTCCGCCAATGCTTAATGAGTATGCGGTAGAACCCGTAGGGGTGGAAACTACCAGACCGTCTGCCATGTAAGTGACCAAATGCTGTCCGTTAACCTTTGTGTTGATGGAAATCATGGAGGACATGTCATGTTTAAGCACGGAAATGTCATTAAGAGCATAGCGGGGTATATCTTCTGAAACCGAATCCATACCGAGTTCAAGCAGGTTGCGTCCTACAATCTGGTATGTACCGTCATGGATTGTTCTGATTGCGGCGGCCGCATGGTCGGATGGGATATATGCAAGAAAACCCAGACGCCCCCGGTTTATGCCAAGGATAGGAATGTTTTTGTGGGCAACCTGACCGGCGGTCCGCAGAAATGTTCCGTCTCCGCCAATGCTTAACGCAAAATCGGCACTGAAGTCCCTGTCACATATTTCACCTGCAGGTTTATAATCATGTCCAAGGCTCTGACGTATAAGATTGAGGTAACCGCTCTCAATCAGCAACTCGTCTTTGTAAGAGGCCAGGCATTCCAGAAGATCCTTTTCTCCTTGGGACAGAACCTCTTGACCGCTTTTACCGAATAATGCAAATCTCATATTCCTAAACCAATTTTTTGGATATTTTAATATGAATGAACAATAAAAATAACTATCTTTGGTGCTTGCAAAGTTAATAATTAGGTTTGTCAGTATCAAACAAATGGCAAAATTAAGTGTAAATATCAATAAGATTGCTACCTTACGTAACGCTCGTGGTGGGAATAATCCCAATCTTCTGAAAGTTGCATCCGATTGCGAAAAATTCGGTGCGGACGGCATAACTGTGCATCCGCGTCCGGACGAACGTCATGTGCGCCGTACGGATGTTTTGGAACTCAAAAAGATTCTGACTACGGAATTCAACATTGAAGGTTATCCGTCCCGGCCGTTTATGGAACTGGTTACGGAAGTAAAGCCCGCGCAGGTTACGCTTGTCCCTGATTCGCCTGACCAGCTTACTTCCAATCATGGTTGGGATACGGTTGAAAACAGGGATTTTCTTATCGGAATAATAAAGGAACTGCATAATGCCGGAATAAGGGCATCTGTTTTTGTTGATGCCAGCGTTGAAATGGTGCGCGGTGCAGCCATGTGTATGGCAGACCGTGTGGAACTTTACACCGAGCCGTATGCCAGAATGTACAGCCCCGATCCCGATGCTGCAATAGCCCCGTTCATTGAGGCTGCGCAGGCTGCACGCCAGTGTGGACTCGGTTTGAATGCCGGTCACGATCTGAGTCTTGACAATCTTGAATTCTTATGTAGAAACATTCCCTGGATTGATGAGTGTTCAATAGGACATGCTCTTGTATGCGATGCCCTTTATCTTGGCATGGAAAAGACTGTCAGGGAATATAAGAAATGCTGTCAGGCCCATTCTGACAAATAATATTACAAACAGATAAAACAACAATACAATGTTACTGCAAGCACAATTGGCACAAACACTTGGCGGCGAGGCCGGAGTGGCAGCCGTTACAGAGATTGACAGAGGAGTGGATAAGATTTCCTTGTTTGATATGGCATGCAAGGGTGGTTGGATAATGCTGATTCTTGCCGCTCTGTTCATTCTGGCCATCTATATTTTCTGTGAAAGACTCAGAGCTTTCAGAAAAGTTTCCAAAGACGATGAGGGCTTTCTGGAACGCATCTCTGATTTTATCAGAAGCGACGATGTGCATGCCGCACAGTCTTACTGCAACGCCGTAAACACTCCGTTGAGTGCTATTGTCCAGCGTGGTATAGCATTGATGGACCGTTCCAGAAATGAAATGCAGACCGGAATGGAAAATGCCGCCAATATTGAGATTGCCAAACTTGAAAAAGGTTTGTCTGCCATGTCAACAATTGCCAGTGCCGCTCCAATGATAGGATTTCTTGGAACCGTTCTTGGTATGGTCCAGGCATTCTGGCAGATGGCCAATGCCGGCAACAATATTGATGTATCTCTCCTTTCAAGCGGTATATACGAGGCCATGGTCACCACTGTTGGCGGTCTGATTGTAGGTATTGCCGCCCTGTTTGCATACAATTATCTGGTTGCCCGTATGGATTCCATGACAAACAGTATGGAGTCTGTCATTATGGAATTCACTGAGTCTGCTGAAAGCTTGAAAAACCAGTAACAGATTATGTTGAAAAGGAAAAACAAGATAAAGCCGGAATTCAGCATGTCCTCCATGACGGACATCATATTCCTGTTGCTGATATTCTTTATGATTACTTCTACCATGGTAACCCCTAACGCCATCAAGGTGCTGTTACCGCAGGGTGCCACGCAGACTCAGGCAAGTCCTATGGCCAGAATAATCATTGACAAGGATTTGAACTACTATGCCGCTTTCGGTACCGATGACGAGATGCCCATCTATTTTCATGAACTCACGGTATTCCTTAAAGAGTGTCAGGAAAAGGAACCCGAAATCTATGTGGCGCTGTACGCGGACGAAAGCATTCCATACAAAGAAATTGTCAAGGTACTGAACATTGCCAACGAGAATCATTTCAAGATGGTTCTGGCAACCCGAAGACCTGATAAAAACTGATTCTTCTTATGGCGGTTCAGACAACACAGGTAAAAAAGGTTGATGTGGTATCGGCATCCGTAGCAGGCGGCGTGGCGGTTCTGCTGCTTGTATTCCTGTTGCTGATGGGAATCAATTATCCTTTGCCTCAGGAAGAAGCCGGCGTTGCCGTTATGATGGGCAGTATGGGAAATCTGCTTGAAACCTATGACTACACGGAGGTTGCGGCCCCGGCTCAGGATGCTCCGCAGCAATATACCGCTCCGGTAGATGAGACAGTTGCAGATCCGCTTGTGGCGCAGGATATTGAAGAATCTCTAAACATAGAAACCGGAGAGGAAACCCAAAAGACGGAAACGGTGCAGGATATGGTGGACAGACGTGATTCCATTGCCCGTTCGGCTGCCGCCCAGGCACAGATGCTTATGGCTAATCTGTTTGGAGAGAGCCAGGCAACGGAGCCTCAGGAATCCCAACAGACAGTAGGTGCCGATGCCGTTGTTGGAAGTGCGTTGGGTAATGAATTGTATCAGGGCAAGCTTGAGGGAACAGGTGGCTTTTCTCCAAGGGTTGACCTGAACGGCCGTTCCATAGGCGACGGTGGGCTGGTGCGTCCGGTTTACAGCGGTTCTGACGAGGAAGGTCGCGTTGTGGTGACAATAGAAGTGGATCCCAGCGGTAGGGTAGTCCGTACATCCATAAATCCGCGCAGCAATACGGCAAACGCTGCTTTATGCAATGCTGCCGAGCAGGCTGCTCTTGCAACCCATTTCAATACAGTACCCGGTCCGGATAACCAGATGGGTACAATAACCTATTATTTCAGACACAAATAATTTGACAATATGGTATATTTATTTCTTGCAGATGGTTTTGAAACCATAGAGGCTCTGACTCCGGTTGATATGTTACGCCGGGCGGATATTCCGGTTACGACCGTTTCAGTAACAGGAAATCCTGTTGTTACGTGTGCCCACAATGTTCCGGTTAAGGCTGATATGCTTTTTGCCGATACCGACTTTTCCGATGCCGATATGCTGGTTCTTCCCGGCGGAGTACCGGGAACAGGCAATCTTGCAAAATTTGCCCCTTTGGCAGATTTGCTGTTGCAGGCCAATAGGAAAGGCATTTGGATTGCGGCAATTTGTGCGGCTCCTACCATTCTTGCATCTTTGGGACTTCTTGAAGGGAAGAATGCAACCGTATATCCTGGCTGTGAAAACGGATTCAATAATGTGAACTTTACCGGAGGCAAGGTTGAACAGGCTGGAAATATCATAACAGGTAAAGGCCCTGGCTGTTCCCATCTGTTTGCCGCCGCTATAATTTCTGTTCTCAAGAGTAAGGGACTGTCTGACAATATACTGCAGGCAATGCAGTTCTAACACTCCTTTGTCATGCAGAGTTTTTTTGAGCGTGATATAAAGTACCTGCCCGGAGTGGGACCGGCACGTTCAAAACTGCTTGGAGAAGAACTCAAGATTTTTACTTTCAAGGATCTTATTGAGTTTTATCCGTACAAATACGTTGACCGCAGTAAGGTTTATCCAATCTGTCAGGTCCATGGCGATATGCCATATATCCAACTTTGCGGAACCATTCTTTCTTTTGAGGAGATAGGAGTCCAGCGCGCACACAGGCTGGTCGCGCATTTTTCTGACGATACCGGTGTGATAGATCTTGTATGGTTCAAGGGCATAAAGTATGTGCTTGAAAGATTGAAACCCGGTGTGGAGTATGTGGTATTCGGCAAACCGTCCGTGTTTGGTGGAAGAATAAACATTTCACATCCCGATATTGACCCTGCCGACAAGGTGGAACTCTCTTCCATGGGTCTTTGCCCCAGTTATTCCACTACTGAAAAGATGAAGAAATCCGGCTTGAACTCCAGGGCGGTGTCAAAACTGATGGAAACTCTGTTGGGCATGGTTGCGGAACCCTTCCCGGAGACTTTGCCGCAGTGGATTGTTGCACGTTACGGGCTTATGCCGTATGATGCTGCAATACGTACAATACATTTTCCTACGGACAATGTGCGCTTGAAGAACGCACAGTACAGGCTCAAATTTGAAGAACTGTTCCAGATACAGCTGAATATTGCCCGTTATACAAGCGAACGCAAGCGCAAGCTGAAAGGCTTTGTATTTGACAAGGTAGGAGATTTCTTCAATGATTTCTACAGCCACAATCTGCCGTACCAGCTTACAAATGCCCAGAAAAGGGTAATAAAGGAAATAAGGTACGATACATGCACCGGAGCACAGATGAACCGGCTGCTCCAGGGCGATGTGGGCAGCGGCAAGACAATGGTGGCACTTATGACAATGCTGATTGCTGCCGACAACGGTTTCCAGGCTTGTCTTATGGCACCTACTGAAATACTTGCAGAACAGCATTTTTCCAACCTTAACGGTTATCTGGACGGCCTTGGGCTCCACGTGGAACTATTGACCGGAAGTATAAAGGGAAAACGCAGGGAACGGATTCTGGCGGAACTTGCAGACGGCAGTGTGCATATTCTGGTCAGCACGCATGCCGTATTGGAGGAAAATGTCAACTTTTACCGTCTCGGTATGGTAGTGATTGACGAGCAGCACAGGTTCGGCGTTGAACAGCGTTCCAGAATGTGGACAAAAAACACAACCCCTCCGCATATCCTGGTAATGACAGCCACTCCTATTCCGCGTACGCTGGCCATGACTCTGTACGGAGACCTTGACGTATCCCAGATAGATGAACTTCCGCCTGGCCGCAAACCCGTTATGACTCTGCACAGGTATGACAGGAACTATAACGAGCTGTATGCTTTTGTTGACCGGGAACTTGATAAGGGACGTCAGATCTATTTTGTTTTTCCTTTGATTACCGAGAGCGAAAAATCAGATCTGAAAAACCTTGAAGACGGTTACGCTTTCCTTTGTGAACGTTTTGCCCGTTTCAAGGTCAGTATGGTACACGGTAAAATGAAACCCGCCGATAAGGATGCCCAGATGCAGATGTTCAAAAGCGGAGAGAGCCGGATTCTGGTGGCGACCACGGTGATAGAAGTCGGTGTGGATGTTCCCAACGCCAGTGTTATGGTCATTGAGAATGCCGAACGGTTCGGATTGTCCCAGCTGCATCAGCTGCGCGGACGTGTAGGCCGCGGTGCGGACCAGTCATATTGCATTCTTGTTACTGGAGTGAAACTGACAGACATCGCCCGTTCAAGGATGGAAATCATGACCGCAACAACAGACGGATTTGAAATAGCTGAGGCTGACCTCAAGCTGCGCGGCCCCGGAGATCTTGAGGGTACGCAGCAAAGCGGAATAGCATTTGACCTGAAGATAGCAAACATTACCAAAGATGCGCAGATTATTCAGACGGTAAGAGAACTGGCATGCCGGATAGTTGCCGATGATCCTGAACTGTCTCTTCCAGAGAATGCGCTTCTGGCTCAGGGACAGCGGGCCAGAAGAAACAGAGTGTTTGACTTATCTTTCATTTCGTAGTCATTTTCTTGCTATTAATCATTGATTTGTTTAATTTTGCACCACAAAAAGAATTTGCCGTTATGTGTCAGATGTGCCAGGATAACAATCTCAAGTTTGAGGCTACAAACGTCAGTTTTGCAGCAGTGATTTCCAAATGCAGGGAAATGTACAGGAACAAATTGAAAGACTATGGTGCATCATGGCGGATAATGCGTCCTACCTCTCTTACAGACCAGCTTTACATCAAGGCAAAGCGAATCCGTAATCTGGAAATGGGAAACATACCTATGGTAGAAGATGACATCAGTTCCGAGTTTACAGGTCTTGTCAACTACAGCATTATGGCACTGATCCAGTATGAAAAGGGCTTTTCCGATGTTGTGGATATAGATTCAGACCAGGCTTTGAATCTGTATAACAAATACGCATCGGAATCTCTTGAACTGCTCAAACGCAAGAATCATGACTATAACGAGGCATGGAAAGAGATGCGTATCACATCTTACACGGATCTTATCCTTACAAAATTGAACCGTATAAAGGAAATTGAAGACAACAACGGTGCGACAATTGCATCGGAAGGTGCTCCTTCAAACTATATGGATATAATAAACTACTCTGTTTTTGCGCTGATAAAACTGCAGCAGAAGGATGAACGGTAAACGTAAGAGGCAGAAATTCTATACTGTCAGTATTAACCTGTTCAGGCTCATTACTGCATTTGTATTCGTTTTTTCCGGTTTTGTCAAGGCTTCAGACCCCGTAGGTACGTCAATCAAGTTTCATGATTATCTGGTTGCGTTCGGGGCGGAGGGATTCTTTTCAACGAACCAGTCTCTTATCATGCTTGCATGTGCACTGGCAGTTGTGGAGTTTATTATAGGCGTTTATCTGTTTCTTGGTATTTACAAGTCAGGGACTACATTGTCTCTGCTTGTAATAATGGCTGTGTTTTCACCATTCACATTGTATGTTGCGCTTACTGACCCTGTGTCAGACTGCGGCTGCTTTGGCGATGTGGTTACGCTTACAAACTGGCAGACATTTACCAAAAACGTTATTCTGCTTGCCATGGCGCTGCTGATGTTCATAAACAAACGCAGAATTCTGCCGTTTGTGACATCGCTTACGGATGGTCTGGTATCCTGGGTGACCATGATACTGATTGTAACCTATTCAATCTACAATGTAAACCATTTGCCGTTGCTTGATTTCCGCCCTTACAAGGAGGGAACCAATCTAAAGACCAATGTTATTGACCGTCCTGCCCAGGATTATGTCAATTTCTGGTTGTCTGACAGCAACGGTCAGGATTGTACAAAGGATTTTCTGGAACGTCCCGGATATACTGTAATGCTGGTTTCCCCTTATCTGGAAGAGTTTGACTATACAAACTTTGACCTTCTGTCAGATCTGGTGGAATACGCAAAATATTTTGAGTACAGGTTTGTAGTGGTTACATCGTCCGGTACCAGAATGGTTGAACAATGGAGTCAGGAGGTTGACCCGTATGTTGAATTCCTGTTTTCAGACGATGTGGAACTCAAGACTATGATACGTTCCAATCCCGGACTGGTTATTCTGCACAACGGGCGTATAATGTCCAAGTTCAGCAGTTCTGACATTCCTGACGATAAAGTGCTGGTCGCTCCTTTGGAACAGACCAATCTGTTGCATGCCGACAGAGAAAGTCCTTTCCCGGTATGGCTCATACTGCTGCTTTGCATGATGGTGCCTTTTATGGTGATAGCGCTGATAAACATAGGGATTGTTGTTTACCGGCGTTATGTAAAATAAATGTTTGTTGATAATTTAACTTATTGGTATTAGTTATTTAATTTATAAAGAAATGAGAAAGAAAATTGTAGCTGGAAACTGGAAGATGAACAAGAATCTCCAGGAAGGTATTGAACTTGTTAAAGAGATTAAGGCTCTTTGTGATTCTGACAAACCCAATTGCGGCGTAATAGTTTGCACACCTTTTATTCACCTTGCAAGCGTTACTCCTCTGGTTGATCAGAATATTATCGGTATCGGTGCAGAGAACTGCGCAGATAAGGAATCGGGTGCTTATACAGGAGAGGTTTCAGCATCTATGGTAGCCTCAACAGGTGCAAAATATTGCATCCTTGGCCACTCTGAGCGCAGAGCTTACTATCACGAGACTGCTGAAATCCTTAAAGAGAAGGTTCAGCTTGCACTTGCCAACAACCTTATTCCAATCTTCTGCATTGGCGAGGTTAAGGAAGAACGTCTTGCTAACCAGCAGAACCAGGTTGTAAAGGCTCAGCTTGAAGGTTCACTCTTCAACCTTTCAGCAGAAGACTTTGGTAAGATTATTCTTGCTTACGAACCGGTTTGGGCTATTGGAACAGGTCTTACAGCAACTCCTGAGCAGGCAGAAGACATCCATGCTTTCATCCGTTCACTGGTTGCTGACAAATATGGCAAACAGGTTGCTGATGACTGTACAATCCTTTACGGTGGCAGCTGCAAACCTTCAAATGCCAAAGAACTGTTTGCAAAACCCGATGTTGATGGCGGTCTGATTGGCGGCGCATCTCTGAAGGCTGCTGACTTCAAGGGCATTATTGACGCTTGGAAATAATAAACATACACATAATGAGGCAATTGAAGATCATATTACTTGTCGTTGTCTTCATGAATATTATGAACATAGCCGGTGCACAGGACAAACCTGTGACACTGGTCCATGTTCTGGAAGATAAAGTAGAGGGTAAGGGAACAATTGTGGTTAACCGTGATTTGAGACTTGATTCTCTGATAGGGAATTATTTCAATCCTTCATTAACCACTCAGATCAAAGTCCGCGGTTACAGGGTTCAGGTGTATCAGGGCGGCAACGACCGTTCCTCCAGAACGCGTGCCCAGTATTACGAGCAGGTTCTCAAACAGCGCTACGGCAAGGAGATGCCGGTTTACTGCTATTTCAAATCTCCAAGCTGGTTGTGCACGGTAGGTGATTTCCTCTATTACGAGGATGCTTATGCCGCAATGCGCAGAATAAAGAAGGAACTGGGACTCAGGACTCTGTATATTCTGCCCAATCAGGAAATCAAGGTTGATCTGTAAGAATTTCCAGAATCCTTTGCGCGGCAGTGCGTACCGATACGCAACTGCTGCTGAGGTCTGTGTGTGCCTGGTCCGTCAGTTCGTCTCTGTATCTTGGGCTCATCTGTCCCTTGCTGCGTACCAGATTTGCCAATATCAGGTAACCGCAGTATTGTCCCATATCATTTTGTCCGGCAATCCAGCGGAAGGCCAGTTCTCCGGCAAAATCTGTATTTTTAAGAAGGTTGAAGGAGAACTGTTCGGCCAAATCGGGAAACTGTACGTTTTCCAGCCACAAGTCTGCTAACTGGTTGTCCATTTCTGCCGGAGGCATCAGCATGGTGGCAAGTATTCTGCATTCCCTTATGTTTTCTTTCCAAAGGGCGCAAGCCAGGCCGCAATCTTTTCCGTATTCCGCGGCAATTCTTTTCAGCTCAACTGCCGTTACACCAAAGTTCAGGTGATATTCTATGCCGTGTGAACGCATATCTGCAGCGGCGGCTCCGTTCATGCAAAGCCGCAGCCTGTTCTTTATCTCTTTTATTGCGGTAGCGTAATCCATTTGCGTATTCTTAAAATTGTAATGCAAAATTCACTCTTTTTTTGCAAATAAACAAGTCTGTAATATCCGTATAATTTGCTAACTTCGCAGAGTATATGATAGAACAGTCTGTAATAGAAAGAGTTCTTGATGCTGCCGATATTGTAGAGGTGGTCTCGGATTTTGTCTCTTTGCGCAAGCGTGGTGCCAATTATGTTGGGCTATGCCCGTTCCATAATGAAAAGACACCAAGTTTCAGCGTATCGCCGGCGCGTGGCATATGTCATTGTTTCAGTTGCGGCAAGGGCGGAAATGTAATCCATTTTCTCATGGAGCATGAACAGCTCTCTTTTACTGATGCAGTGGAATGGTTGGGCCGCAAATACGGAATTCCCATTCCTAAAAAGGAACTTACGGAAAAAGAGCGCTCGGAACAGTCTGTGCGTGAGTCTTTGTATGCGGCAAATGCCTATGCGCTTGATTTCTTCAAGAAAAATCTGCCGGGAAGTGTTGCATTGCGCTATCTGCGTTCCCGTGGACTGCAGGACAGTATAATAGAAAAATTCCAGTTGGGCTATTCTCCCGATGTATCGGATGCCTTGGCAAAAGCTGCCACACAGGCGGGATATAACAGGCAGTATCTTATTGATACCGGGCTTGTACTTGAGCGTGAACAGGACAAATCCCTTTATGACCGTTTCCGCGGCAGGGTTATCTATCCTGTCTTTTCTTTGGCGGGTAAGGTTGCCGCTTTCGGAGGCCGTATTATGCAATCCGATGCCAAAGCAGCAAAATATGTCAATTCACCCGAGTCTGCCATATATTCCAAAAGGCGTGAACTGTACGGGCTGTATCAGGCTACCCACGCCATATCCAAGTGTGAGTGCTGCTATCTGGTAGAAGGTTATATGGATGTGATTTCCATGCATCAGGCCGGTGTGGAGAACGTTGTTGCCAGCAGTGGTACAAGTCTTACAACTGAGCAGATACGTCTCATTCGCCGGTTTACAAAGAATATTACTGTGCTGTACGATGGAGACAGTGCCGGAATAAAGGCATCGTTGCGCGGTATCGATATGCTTCTGGCTGAGGGTATGAATATTCATGTCCTGCTTTTGCCTGACGGAGAGGACCCGGACAGTTATGCCCAGAAATTCGGTGCCGACGCATTCCAGAGATATGTTGCAAACAATCAGACGGATTTTATCCGTTTCAAGACAGACCTGTTGCTGAAAGAGTCAGATGGAGACCCTATCAGAAAAGTATCCCTAATCAAAGACATAGTCAACAGCATAAGCGTAATAGAAGACTCCATAACCCGCTCCGTGTATATCAAAATGTGCAGCTCGCGTCTCGATGTGCAGGAATCTCTGCTTATTCAGGAGGTCAATAAATTACGCAGAGAGGCACTGGACAAGCAGAAGGTGGAGAAAATGCAGCAGAATAACGCCGTAACGCTGCAGCAGGATGAAAAGGAAAATACACCCATAGAGGAACTTCGCAACAGAGTGCGGACCTTGCTTAGGGGACGTGAGGCTGGAATTGTGTCAAAAGAACGCCAGCTTATGCAGCTTCTGGTACATAACGGTTCCGATATTGTCTGCAAAACCTGTTTCAACGGACAACCCGATTATCCACTTACGGTGGGAGAGTTTATTGTACAGTCTCTTCTTGTAGATAATCTTGAACTGCTTCATCCTGTCTATCGCAATATGCTGGAATTGTTCAAGGAAAACAGTTCCGCTCCGGGTTTTATGGCAGAACGGTTCTTTATGTCCTGTCCTGACAATGTTATCAGCAAGACTGTTGCGGATCTTCTGCAGGATACGTATATGTTCGAACCGGGTTCTGATATTGATACCAATCAGCAGAAACTGTTTGATCTTACACAATACCTTATGACAGAGTACAAGTATGCGGTTGTCCAATATAAGATAAAGGAACTTGCAAAACAGATGGAAGACGGTTCTTTGTCCGATCAGGAAATGGAACAGATCCAGATTGATTATAAGAATCTCCTTTCTGTACGTGTGCAGCTTACCAGACAGCTTGGAAATAGGGTTGTCAATCTTTAAATAGTGTAAAAATGGAGACGAAAGACAAGAATAAGAGAGAAGAAGTTAAGAGAATTCTTTCGGAATATCTATCTTTGCACGGTCATAGGGAAACTTCTGAACGTTTTGAGATTCTGAGTACCATTTATTCCATCAACGGTCACTTTACTAACGAAAAACTTCAGATGATGTTGAACGAAGAACGGAAATTCCGTGTCAGCAGGGCTACTGTTTACAATACGTTGGATCTGTTTGAAAAAGCCGGGCTTGTTGTCTGTCACAGATGTACCGTGCCGCCTGAATATGAGAGGGCATATTTTATCGAGCCTCATATTCATCTCATCTGCAGTGAATGCGGCAAAATGACAGAAGTCCGCGATACATATATTGCAGAGAGCCTGAAACTGTTGGAACCCAAGCATTTCAAGCCATTGTACCATACGTTGCATCTGTATGGAATATGTTCCAAGTGCGAGGCGAAACTGAAACGTGAAAAGAATCTGTTAGGCAGGAAGCAGGACAGGAAAATAAATAAGAAGCAATTATGAATTATTATTGGATTGTTTTTATAGCTGTTGCTCTTGTAAGTTATCTTGTTCAGCGCAGGTTGAACAAGATAATGTCAGATGCATCAAAAGTGGGTATTTCCCATGGTTTGCGCGGTAAGGATGTTGCGGAACTGATGCTTTCACAGAACGGCGTTACCGGTGTCCGGATAAAATGTATTGACGGTCTTCTTACAGACCATTATGACCCTACTACAAAAACAATAAGCCTGAGCAGCGATGTCTATAACGGGAGTAATGTAACTGCGGCTGCGGTTGCCGCCCATGAAACCGGTCATGCTTTGCAGCATGCCATGGGCTATCAGCCTTTGACAATGCGATCCAAACTGGTTCCCATAGTAAGTTTCTCTTCCCGGTTGCTTTCATGGGTCCTGTTGGCTGGCATTATTCTGATTGAACTGGTCCCCGGTATCCTGCTTGCCGGTATCTGTCTTTTTGCAGTTACCACGTTGTTCAGTTTCATAACCCTTCCGGTTGAACTGAACGCATCCCAAAGAGCTTTGAACTGGTTGGGCAAAACCGGAATCGTATCGCGTGCAGATGCTCCGGTTGCTGAAAAAGCTTTGCGCTCTGCCGCATATACCTATGTGGTTGCCGCCATATCGTCTCTGGCAACCCTGATATACTATATACTCATTTTTATGGGTCGCAGAGAATGATTTGTAACATATAAGTAATTAATACACCAAAAAAAATAATGGCACAGACACCTTCTATTCCAAAGGGCACCAGAGATTTCATGCCACAGGAGATGGCAAGAAGAAACTATATTTTTTCAACAATCCGCAAGGTTTTCCAGTTGTTCGGATACAGCCAGATAGAGACCCCAAGCATGGAGAATCTCTCAACACTGATGGGCAAATATGGGGAGGAAGGAGATAAACTTCTTTTCAAGATACAGAATTCCGGAGACTATTTCAAAGGTATTACTGATGAGGAACTGCTTTCACGCAATGCGCTGCATCTTGCATCCAAATTCTGTGAGAAGGGCTTGCGTTATGACCTTACAGTTCCGTTCGCCCGCTTTGTAGTAATGCACAGGGAAGAGATTGCATTCCCTTTCAAGCGTTACCAGATTCAGCCGGTATGGCGTGCCGACCGTCCGCAGAAAGGGCGTTACCGTGAATTCTATCAGTGCGATGCCGACCTTGTAGGAAGTGACTCACTTATGAACGAGGTTGAAATAATCCAGATGATAGACATGGTTTTCAGCTCGTTCCGCATAAACGTCTCCATAAAGATGAACAACCGCAAGATTCTTGCCGGTATTGCTGAGACAATCGGTTGTCCGGACAAGATAACAGATATAACGGTTGCTATTGACAAACTGGACAAGATAGGGCTTGATGCGGTCAAGGCTGAACTCATGGAACACGGCATTGACGCCGGTGCCGTGGCCAAACTTGAACCCATTCTTACTCTCTCCGGTTCAAATGAACAGAAACTGCAGACTATTGAATCCATGCTCAGTGCTTCCGAAATCGGAACAAAGGGTGTAGAGGAATGCAGGTTCATTTTCAATGCGATAAAGAATTTCTCTCTGAAGAACAATCTGGAATTGGATCTTACGCTTGCCCGTGGTCTGAACTATTATACCGGAGCAATATTCGAGGTTAAAGCCCTTGATGTTGAAATAGGCAGCATTAGCGGCGGTGGCCGTTATGACAACCTTACAGGAATATTCGGCATGCCCGGTGTATCCGGCGTTGGCATCAGCTTTGGTGCAGACCGTATATACGATGTCCTGAACCAGCTGGATCTATATCCGCAAGACGCAACCGGCAGTATTTCCATTCTGTTTCTCAATTTGGGTGAGCAGGAGTCTGCATGCAGTCTGAAACTGCTTGCTCAGTTGCGCTCACAGGGTATAAGTGGCGAACTTTATCCTGATAATGCAAAAATGAAAAAGCAGATGTCATACGCAAATGCGCGTGGTGTGCGCTTTGTTGCCATTATCGGAAGTCAGGAAATGGAGCAGGGTACGGTCTCAGTCAAGAATATGGAGACCGGAGAGCAGAGCGTAATCGAACAGTCTGCATTATTTATGCTATTCAAATAAATCAGGGCTGGATACACCAAAGCGTGTCCGGCCCAGATGCCTGTATGCCAGGTCGGTAACCTCTCTTCCGCGCGGTGTGCGTTTTATGAATCCCTCTTGAATAAGGTACGGCTCATAGACATCTTCAAGGGTGCCGGGATCCTCGCTGATAGCGGTGGCAATGGTGTTCAGTCCCACTGGTCCTCCACCAAATTTGTCAATGATGGTGGAAAGAATCCTGTTATCTATTGAATCAAGTCCGTATTTGTCTATATTCAATGCCTCAAGTGCAATGCGGGCAATATCTTCTGTAATTTTTCCTGAGCCCTTAACCTGTGCAAAATCTCGTACGCGGCGCACCAGAGCGTTGGCAATACGCGGCGTTCCGCGGCTTCTCATGGCAATCACGTGTGCTGCCTGCTCTGTACATGAAATACCCAGAATATGTGTTGAACGCAGAACAATGTTTTTGAGCGTGTCAACATCGTAATACTCAAGGTGCATGTTTATGCCGAAACGGGCCCGTAACGGTGCAGTAAGCAGTCCGCTGCGGGTTGTGGCTCCTATAAGGGTAAACGGATTAAGGTCAATCTGGATACTGCGTGCCGATGCACCCTTGTCTATCATTATGTCAATACGGTAGTCTTCCATTGCTGAATAGAGATATTCTTCAACAACTGGAGACAGACGGTGAATCTCATCAATGAACAGGACATCGCGCGGCTCAAGAGACGTAAGCAGGCCGGCCAGATCTCCCGGCTTGTCCAGAACGGGACCGGATGTAAGCTTGAATCCGACTCCAAGTTCGTTGGCAATGATATTGCTCAGGGTGGTTTTTCCAAGGCCTGGAGGACCGTGCAGAAGAGTGTGGTCCAAAGGTTCGCCTCTCATTCTTGCAGCCTGTACAAAAATCCTGAGATTCTCCACAACCTTGGACTGCCCGGCAAAATCATCGAACTGCAGCGGACGCAACGCATTGTCCATCTCCTTGTCGGACAGTGATGCGTATTGTTTTTCCCTTATGTCGAACGGTTCCGTACTCTCCATACGTCTGCAAAAATAACACTTTTTTTGCAATTTCAAAAGAATGTATAACTTTGCATCCGATAGTGCTGTTGCACTGTCAAATTAAATTCTTTCAGCCAAATCATGAATAAGGAAGAAATCAAAAAGTATGTGGCCCCTATTACGAAAGTCATTGCGGTCAAAGAGCAGAGCATCATCTGCGCAAGTCCAACCGGAGTATTCGGTCTTAGCAATTACGGTAATGTAGAACAAGGAAGCGAAGAGGATTGGAGCGCCACAAACCTCGACTG
>JAKSIP010000020.1 GCA_024398715.1 Bacteroidaceae bacterium | reverse complement strand
CCTTGCGGTGGTTCCCAAATTAACGCCAAAACGCACACCACCGCCATCCAAAACCCGCGGTGGTTCCCATTTCACGGCATTTTTGCCCACCATCGAAAATGAATGCTGTTGCAACCCCGCTCAGAAGTGGTTGTGGGCAGGGTGCGCCAATCCGCGCCTTGCGGTGGTTCCCAAATTAACGCCAAAACGCACACCACCGCCATCCAAAACCCGCGGTAGAACAAGAAATTGTTGCAAAACGACACATTTTCGGATAGAACACATTTACAGTTCCCAAAAATAATGTACTTTCGCAACGAGGAAAGAAAATCTTCCAGAAACTGAGACAAATTAAGAGCTGAATTTGGGACAAACAGCAGAAAGAAATGCACATTACAAAGAAGAAACTGGCATTGATAAGCGCTGTTGCCGTATTGGCAATTGCAGTTATTGCCATTGCCTTCTACTCCATTTTCTTTACCCCAATCAACAGGGATTACCGAACAGACAAATACAATTTATACATAAGGTGCTCAGACACACGCCAATCCGTAATTGATTCATTAAAGCAGAACAATTGCAGGGTTTTCGGTCTCAGAATACTGACTGGGCTTGACAACCGGAAACGTTCGGATTCTGTCAAAAGCACATTTCCGGCAGGTCTGTACGTTATCAGGGAGCAGAACGCCCGTACATTATTCAATTCATTGAAACTTGGAAACCAGCAACCGGTAAACGTACTCATAAACAGTTGCCGCACAATCAGCCAGATGGCCCAGCAATTATCCAGGCAGTTGCTTTTGGATTCAATAACCGTTGACAGCGCAATGCGCAGTGCCTCCTTTCTCAAGAAATATGGTTGCACACCTGAGACTGTCTATTCCCTTATAATACCGAACACGTACCAGATGTACTGGTCATGCACCCTGGACGAACTCTTTACAAGGTTACAAAGGGAGAATGCCCGTTTTTGGACGCCCGAGAGGGTTGGAAAGGCAGAAGACATAAACCTTACACCGGACCAGGTAGTCACCCTTGCCTCAATAGTTCAGGAAGAAAGCAGTCTTTCAAAAGAATGGCCTGTTATTGCAGGTCTCTACCTTAACAGACTGCGCAAGAACATTGCCCTGCAGGCTTGTCCAACAGTTCTGTTTATTGTGCCTGGGCCACGTCCCACAAGAGTTCTTCAAAAACATCTTGAAATAAAATCCCCATACAACACATACATACATCGCGGACTGCCACCCGGTCCCATACGTTTTGTAAACATCAACGTAATCGATGCCGTACTGAATTATACGCACCACAACTACTATTACATGTGTGCAAACAGCAATTTTGACGGATCTCACGTATTCTCAAGCACTCTTGAGCAGCACAATCTGTACGCAAAAAAATACCAGCGTGCATACAACAAGCTTTACTCCACCTCACGCAAATAACCGCCGATGCGAACGAACGTGAGCCGTTGCGGAGCAACGAGGGGGCTCGGGGTACTCCCCGTTTCAAAGGAAGGCGATGCGAACGAACGTGAGCCGTTGCGGAGCAACGAGGGGGCTCGGGGTACTCCCCATTTCAAAGGTATAGACGTTTATGTCATATATCGCTCATAGCGATATATGACATAAACTCGTTGCGGGTTTGTGCATTGTTGCGGAAAGCGCCGGTAAGATATGTGGCAGTCATAACACCCGGTTTGCGGGCACCGCGACCTTCTTTGCACATATGGCGCGCACGCATCATAAGAGCCATGCCGAGCGGTGGATTTTGAGGGCCCAATGCCTGAGTCAGCATTTCAACCACATCGTGCACCAGACGTTCCTGAACCTGCAGACGTGCAGCGCAATAATCAACAGCACGACCAATCTTGGAAAGGCCTAAGATGCGTCCTTTAGGATTTGGTATATATGCAAACCAGTATTCACCGAAAAAAGTACGGCAATGATGTTCACAAGTAGAATAGAAAGTACCGTTATCCACAACCATATTATCGTAGATAATGCCGTCCTGTCCATTGGGGAATGTTGTAATAACAGGTTTCTCATCGGGATTGTATCCACGGAAAATCTCCGCGCACATGCGCAGGATACGGTCGGGGGTCTCTTTCAGACCTTCACGGTCAGGATCCTCTCCGATATACTCAAGAAGTTCCCTGATATTCTGTTTTGCCTTTTCTTCTGAAATCATTATTAAAGAATTGCACCGCAAAGTTACATATACTTTGCAATATTTGCAACCTTACCAGTTCATTTCCAAACGCA
Organism: Bacteroidaceae bacterium; assembly: GCA_024398715.1. Classification (GTDB taxonomy): domain Bacteria; phylum Bacteroidota; class Bacteroidia; order Bacteroidales; family Bacteroidaceae; genus Colenecus. Next base: position 28,892 of record JAKSIP010000020.1, on the reverse strand, counting down.
CAATATCTTCTTCAACAAGATCAGTACCAATCTGGACCTCGATAAACGTCAACGGAGTAATTGCCTTGAGACCATGTTTCTGTTCACGCTGGATATGGATTACATCGCCCGCACGCACAATACGTTCCTCGTCATCAAGACGCAGACGCCCGATGCCATCAACAAAAGTCCATACCTCCTGACGATGGTGATGCAACTGATAACTGATGTTACATCCGGGTCTCAGGAAAAGATTTTTAGTCAGAGACTGCATTCCGTCCGAACCTGATGTGCGGTCAAGAACGCGGTACGTTCCCCAACGGCGTTCCTCGTACATCGGACGGTCAACCAACTGGTCAACATGCTGTTTTACAGTATCGCTTGCAGATTTGGCTGAAACCAGAATACCGTCCGGCCCGGCAGCTACAATGGTATCGGTCATACCGTCACAGTAAATAGGAACAGAGAGTTCGTTAATGATATGTACATTACTGCATTGGGTTCCAAGATGGACATTACCGATAGTACGGTCCGGCATAATGGAAGAGAGTATATTCCACGTTCCCACATCCTGCCAATTACCATTAAACGGGACCATGGCAGCATTCCGGGTACGTTCTGCAATCTCGTAATCGAAACTGATGTTGGGAAGTTCGGAATAACGGGACCGGAGTTCAGCAAAGTCCTTCACTTTGAGATACCTCTGCTCTACAATATCAATAATGTAACCAAGGCGGAAAGCAAACACGCCGCTGTTCCAAAAGGCACCATTCGCAATAAACTTTTCTGCATCCGTAACAGAAGGCTTCTCAGTAAAATTCTTTACCCGCAAAACATTTTCAGCCAACTGGGCGGAAGTATCATCGGGGAAAATATAACCATACTTGTCTGACGGTTCGGTAGGCTTCACACCCATATATATCAAATCAGCCAAACCGCGTTCCGCAGCACTTGCCATCTGCTTGATAACCTCAAAATAGCCGGCATCGGTATAAGGATCACACGGAAGAACAACAACCACACTGTCTTTACTGCAGCCTTTATTGAGCAACAGATCCGTACATGACAGGACTATGGCAGGGAAAGTATGTCTGCGTGAAGGTTCAAGTACAACATTCACGCTGTCACCAAGCTGGTTGATAAGCATATCGCGTTGCTGGTCATTCGCAGCAACAGTAATATCACAATCCAGACTGGACTCCTTTATCTGACGGATAACACGCTGCAGCATTGACTCACGTCCACCGGACGGACACGATAAAAACTGAAGAAACTGCTTGCTGCGGGCACCGTTGGACAACGGCCATAATCTTTTTCCGGAACCTCCCGACAATAAAATAACCTGAACCATACCTGTCATTAAAAAAACAGCCAGCAGATAAGCGGTTAACCTCCTGCCGGCTGTATATATTCTATTATCAATTACTTTTCAATTGCCTCCAACGGATCAACAAACTCAAGTTCCAGAGCTTTTGAAACGTTCAGGTTTGTACACATTCCCTTATAGATATTGAGACCTTTTGCAAGTCCCGAATCACGGCGTACAGCTTCTTCCAAACCGAGATCAGCCATGGCAAGACTATAACGGAACGTAGAGTTTGCAAGAGCAACAGTACTTGTGTAAGGAACAGCGCCCGGCATATTGCCAACGCAGTAGTGAACAACACCCTCTTCAATGAATACAGGGTCATCGTGGGTTGTTACATGGCTTGACTCGCAGCAACCGCCCTGGTCAATTGCGATATCAACAATCACTGCACCTTTTTTCATAAGCGGAAGATGCTCCCTGCGAACAAGTTTAGGTGTTCTGCCACCTGGAATAAGAACAGAACCGATTACAAGATCTGCCTGTGAAAGAGCCTTACGTATGTTGGCTTCTGTTGAGTACATTGTTGTAACACTGGCACCGAATATATCTTCAAGATATGCAAGACGGTTCAGATTTACATCAAGCAGAGTAACCTCAGCATCGATGCCGACTGCAGCTTTTGCAGCATAAGTACCTGCGATACCACCACCTATAATTACAATCTTTCCGCGTTCAACACCCGGAACACCTCCAAGCAGAATTCCACGACCGCCAAAACTGCGCTCTATATACTTGGCTCCCTCCTGAATGGAAAGACGGCCTGCTATCTGGCTCATAGGACGCAGACAAGGCAAATTGCCAAGATTATCTGTAATAGTCTCAAAAGCAACGGCCTTTACACCCGATTTCATAAGAGCCTTTGCAAGTTCAGGATTAGGTGCAAGATGCAGATATGTAAACAGAATCTGGTTTTTACGCAAATACTGGTATTCACATGGCTCAGGTTCCTTAACCTTGATAATCATATCGCAGGTATTGAAAACCTCAAGTGGAGTATCAAGAATTGTCGCGCCCGCCGCCTTATAGTCCTTGTCTTCGAAACCGGCACCCAGACCGGCACCTTTTTCAACAAAAACTGTGTGCCCATTGGACACAAATCCTAACACATTGTCAGGAGTAATACCGACACGGTATTCGTGATTCTTTAACTCCTTGGTTGTACCAATTTTCATAAATCAGTTAATATTAAGTTTTCTCATGGGGTTTATTCCCCTTTTTCCAAACGGCAAATTTACAAATTTTCTTTTTTTTCTTATCACGCCGATGCCATTTTTTTTAGTGAAATGACTAACTTTTTTTCACGATTCCCTTGCAATTGACACCGTCCACACACACAACAAGAGGCTGTTCCGTATCAACGCATCGCAAATACTTGCCGTCAAAGACCGTATGCATATCAGCAAGAGCACCATAATCGACATAACTTTCAGAATTCATATTGCCAACAGACATATACCCTATTCCAAGCGATGTCACATTCTGGAAGAAATGTGTACCCTGACTGAATTCGATGTTATAATCAGGCAGTGCCTGTTCAACGATGACACGGGCCTGGGATATATGTTCCCAGCGCACAGGAACACCGAGATTCGGGTCAGAAGAGCCCCAGCGGCCTGCTCCTATCAGAATATAGTCAGCTTTCTGTTCCTTGAGGAGGCCGTTGAACTGTTGCAGTTCATCTGCTATCCTTTCAGTTTCCAGACTGGAGAAGCAATCCGGTTTGATATAGACAATATGCCTGATATCGTTCATCTGTCCCACTCCCAATGCCGATACCGAATAAACAAGCGCATCGGCAGTATTCATCTGTTCCCATGCAGCCTTGCTTACAGAATTCTGATAACGCACAATAGGGCGTATCTGCAAAAAATCGAATTTATACTGCTGACCGTGAGCCACGTCCATATTGACAGCAAACTCAATCTCCACAGGACAATGCATTTCCTGTTCTCCTATTTTGAGAATATCCTGCAGGATTTTTGCCAGCGGGAAAGCATCGTACTTAAGGATACGGTTGAAAGTGATAAGTCTGAAAACTGGATTGAATCCTTGGGTCTCAGTTATCATATTGTTCGTATAATCGTAGTACGAACATGTATATTTACAGTCAGGACACTGTTCAAGTTCTGAGATTGGAATTGCACGCAGATTTACGGCATCGTCTGTGGACTGCTTGAAAGATTCAGGATTCAGGTCCAGAGCCATAACCTCTGTCTGCGCATCCCGGACTGCAAGTTCCGCAGTCGATGTCTGCAAAGCCCTATCCGGATAGAGCGGACAGAAGCGCAGAGAACGCATACCATCCACAACCGCTTTGCCCAATCCCATAACCAGGTTGCACACCCCGTCTCCACTCTGTTCATTTTCAATTGGATACAGATTGCAGCTCCGGGCCACACCGCTCATTGTCGGGAAGAAATATCCGTTATACTCTGTTCCGCACACCTCTTGGATGATAACAGCCATCTTTTCTTCAGACAGAACATTCTCAGTAGTCTGGATATAAGCCTTGGAACTGGCAAAATATGTTGAGGCGTAAACACTCTTTATGGCACGTACCAGCAAACGCAGCATCTGGTCAGAGTCCTGGGTATTCGGTATCATATAAGTGGAATACACACCTGCAAACGGCTGATAATGGGAATCTTCAAGTTTGGAAGACGAACGGACTGCCAAAGGCCTGCTACAGGTCTGCACCAGCACTTTGAGTTGGGAAAGAAGTTCGGGCGGCATCTCACTGCTGATAAATTCAGCAAGGATGGCATCGTCAGACAAATCACTCTGTATTATATAATTGAGACCGTTCATCTCAATAAAACTGTCAAAATAATCCGTGGCAATTACAACGCATCGCGGTATTGAGATACGGACATCAGGATATTTCAGATAAAATTCATGGCCGGACAGAAGCGTATTCATAAAAGCAAGTCCGCGGGCCTTGCCGCCAATGGATCCCTGCCCTATTCTGGAAAAGGCAATGGTATCGCTATACGTCTCAGGATCAAAAGGAACCAGAATACCCTGCCCCAGAATAGTTCTGTAATCCTGTATCATGCTGATAAGAGCATTCTTATGTTCTTTTGCACTGGCAAAATAGCTGCTGTCAATATTACGCAGGACTTTGGCAAGAGGGAAAAGACCGCGGGCATAAAGCCATTTGGAGAACTTCATCTGCTGGGTGTAATTCTCAAACATATCATCACCTATCGTGCTCAGCATCTGCTGCATGGTAAAAAGGTCTTTGGCACGGCCTATTTCCTTTTTGGTTTCCGCGTTACGGAAAATAAAATCGCCAAAACCGAACTCACTGAGAATAACGTTTCTCAGTTCTTCCAGCAGAGTCTTGGAATTTTTTGCAATAAAACCGGCCCCAAGATCCAGGGCCTTGGTCTTGAGCGCAAGCTGGCTGGACTGCAGAATGACAGGCATCCATTTGGTCTGCTCCTTAATATACGTGCAGAACTGAAGGCCGGCATCGCTTATTTCCGTATCAATAGAATCTCCCTGGTGCTCAACCATGCCGATATCGCTGATTACTCCAAGCAGATTCTTTTTATATTTCTCGTAATAGGCACGGGCATCGCTGTAATTGGTTGCAAGCAGGACCTTGGGTCTGGAACGTTTGCGGCTCAGCATTTGCTGTTCGTTATAGGCATCCTGCAAAAAGCCGCTGTTCTGCTGCAGTATAATACGGTACAGTTCAGGCAGATAGCTGGAATAGAAACGGATTGAGTCCTCAGCCAGAAGAATACACTGCACCCCACCTTCAAGAATATCGCTTTCGGAGTTCATATAGTCCTCCATAAGTTTGATGATGGCAATAATCAGTTCGGCATTGCCATGCCAGCAGAAAATATTGTCAATATAAGTGGTATCATTCTCGTCAAGCTGGTGATAGACCTCCTTTGAAAAGGCTGTAAGCAGAACTACCGGCATCTGCGGATCAAGTTCCTTCACCATTTTCGAAAAAAGAAACACATTGGGTTCCCCAACATTGAACATTGTAAGTACAAAGTCAAAATGCTTACCGTTTTCAATCAGTTCAAGAGCCTGGGCCGTGGTTGTAACATGCGTAATATGCGGCGGGTTACTCATATTGAGTTCCATATATTCACGGCGTATCTGGGAGTCCAGATGTCCGTCCTCTTCCAATATATAACCGTCATAGCTGCTGCACACAAGCAGAATTTCCCTAATTCGGAATTTCATGAATATGTGAGACCGTTGCAGGTTGACATTTGAACGCAAAAGTTCCAAAGGTTGTTCCATAATGACTATTTTTTCATGTTTGGCAAATATACAAAAAAAGGGGATTGCAATATCTTGCAGTCCCCTTTTATATTACAGAATATTTTTTCAGACAATACCCTGGGCAAGCATAGCATCGGCAACTTTCATGAAACCGCCAATGTTTGCACCCTTAACGTAGTTGATATAACCGTCCTCTTCTGTACCATACTTGACGCACATTTCGTGGATACCGGTCATAATATCGTGCAGACGCTCGTCAACTTCTTTGGCAGTCCAGCCAAGACGCATAGAGTTCTGAGTCATTTCAAGGCCAGATGTAGCAACACCGCCGGCATTTGAAGCCTTACCGGGAGAGTAAAGGATCTTGGCAGCCTGGAATGCTGCGATTGCATCTGGAGTTGTAGGCATGTTTGCACCTTCAACAACGCACTTGCAACCATTCTTGAGCAATTCCTTTGCCTGCTCACCGTTCAACTCGTTCTGAGTTGCACACGGCATTGCGATATCGCACTTGATACCCCAAGGACGCTGACCCTCGAAGTACTGTGCATTAGGATACTGTGATACGTACTCTTTGATACGGCCACGCTTAACGTTCTTCAGATTGAAGATATAGTTCCACTTAGCCTCGTCAATTCCCTCAGGATCATAGATAAAGCCGTTTGAATCTGACATAGTAACAACCTTTGCACCAAGTTCACGAGCCTTCTTGCAAGCATACTGGGCAACGTTACCTGAACCTGAAATACATACAGTCTTGCCCTGGTAAGACTCACCGCGTGTTGCAAGCATAGCCTGACCAAAGTAGCAAGCACCGTAACCAGTAGCCTCAGGACGCATGATAGAACCGCCAAAGCTGCGGCCTTTACCTGTGAATGTACCTGTAAACTCATCGCGGAGCTTCTTGTATTGGCCGAACATATATCCTACTTCACGACCGCCAACACCTATATCTCCTGCAGGAACGTCTGTATCAGGACCGATATGACGGAACAATTCGTTCATGAAGCTCTGGCAGAAACGCATAACTTCCATATCTGACTTGCCGCGCGGGCTGAAGTCTGAACCGCCTTTACCGCCGCCCATAGGAAGTGTGGTAAGACTGTTCTTGAATGTCTGCTCGAATGCAAGGAATTTGAGAATGCTCAGGTTTACGCTTGAGTGGAAACGGATACCGCCTTTGTACGGGCCAATGGCACTGTTCATCTGAACACGATAACCCTTGTTGATACAAACCTCACCGGCATCGTTAACCCATGGAACACGGAACATGATGATTCTTTCCGGCTCAACGATACGCTCCATGATTTTCATTTTCATGAGCTGCGGGCTTTCAACAATGTAAGGAGCAACGCTCTCTACAACCTCTTTTACTGCCTGGTGGAATTCCTTTTCACCCGGATTCTTGGCGATAAGGTTCGCCATAAATTCTTCTACATACTGATTAGCAGTCATTTGCGTAAAACTTTATATTAAAAATTCAATTAATTTCCAATTGCGGTTGCAAAGTTATACAAAATTTGCATACATAATATATAATTGCACGGATTTTTTTGAATTTTTATTCCAACAAGCATACAAAGTATTCAAAAGTAACATTTTGTCATCAAATACAACCGCAGCAGCATATTTTGCAACGGTTGCATTACAAATCAATAACATTTTGCTACATAAAATCAAATTTATCAAACTGAAAATTTTAATATTTTGTATATTTATACACAATCATACAAAAACTCAGACAATAGACGGATTTTTAATAAATAAACTTAATTTTCAAGGTTCAAAAAAGTGGAATTTCACAAAAAAAGAACATACATATCAGTTATACATATATCTCTGACAAAACATAGACTTATTTCATCAATAAATTTGACAATTAACAAAATAGTTTGTAAATTTGCCAGACATTAAGAGTAGTCATAACACAATGAGCAGAAAAGTAGTCATTACCGGAATGGGTATCTATTCATGCCTGGGAACCGATTTGGACAGCGTGAAAGACTCTTTATGGAATGGAAAATCCGGTATAGTTTTTGACCCTGAGCGCAAAGCTATGGGATATCGTTCCGCACTTACAGGTTATGTGCCGGAACCGGATTTGAAAAGTATTCTTTCCAGATCACAGCGTGCATTTCTTCCAACCCATGGTGCATACGCATATGTTGCCACGGACCAGGCCCTCAAAATGGCCGGAATCAACATGGAATATCTTGAAAAGAATTCCGTAGGCATTCTGTACGGAGGAGATTCCACAGCAGAACCTACCTACCAGTCAATATGCACAATGGTAGAAAAAGGAGACACACTCCGCTGCGGTTCGGGAGCAATTTTCAAATCAATGAACTCAACGGTAACCATGAACCTGAGCTGCCTTTTCAAACTGAGAGGCATCAACATGACCGTTTCCGCAGCATGCGCCAGCGGCTCCCATGCCATAGGTCTGGGATACCTTCTTATAAAGGAAGGACTGGAAGAATGCATAGTATGCGGTGGAGCACAGGAAATAAACAAATATGTGGTAGGCAGTTTTGACGGCATCGGCGCATTCTCCATCAGAGAAAACGAGCCAGAAAAGGCATCACGCCCGTTTGACCGTGACAGAGACGGTCTTGTTCCAAGCGGAGGCGCTGCAACATTGATACTTGAGAGTGAGGAATCGGCACTGAAACGCGGCGCAAACATCATTGCAGAGGTTGTAGGGTATGGATTCTCATCAAACGGAGACCACATTTCCACACCAAATGTGGCAGGTCCCGCCCAATCATTGCGCAACTGTTTCAAAAACAGCGGCATCGACCCCAGTCAGATAGGTTACATAAACGCGCACGCAACATCGACCCCTGTAGGAGACAAGAACGAAGCGCTTGCAATTGCAGAAGTGTTCGGAAAGGACATGCCTCCTGTATCCTCCACAAAGGGTCAGACCGGGCACGAAATGTGGATGGCAGGCGCCAGCGAGGCCATATATTCAATCATAATGATGAAAAACGGCTTCATAGCCCCAAGTCTGAACTTTGAGAATCCCGATCAGGACACCGCACTCCTGAATATTCCTACCGAACGTCTGGAAACCAAATTCGATATGTTCCTGTCCAATTCGTTCGGATTCGGAGGTACAAATTCCACATTGATAATCAAGAATCGTTAAACATAAAAAATATCAGAAAATGACATTAGAAGAAATTAAAGAAAAGGTTAATGTTTCACTTGCAGAAGAGTTTGAAATTGAAGAGTCTTTGCTGACACCCGATGCCAACATCAAAACAACACTCAAACTCGACAGTTTAAGCATAATAGATCTCATTGCCATTATAGAAGACACCTTCTCTATCAAGACAGAAGTTGCAGAAATCAAACAGGTAGCAACACTGGGAGACCTGTACGGCTACATTCAGAGCAAACTCTAACAGACTGTATCAGAATGACAGACGCGCTTCAGTTCATTCCGCAAAGGGAACCGTTTGTAATGGTTGACAGCGTGGAAATACTTTGCCAGGACAAATGTACCAGCCGTTTTGCCATACCTGAAGAATCTCCCCTATGCTGCGTAACGGAAAGCGGAACCGTAACGTTCAGTGTTCCCGGAATCATTGAACACATAGCGCAGTCCGTCGCCGCATTTGTAGGAGAAAGCACCTTGCGCATTGAGGGGAGGGTTTATCCGGGTTACATTGGAGAAATAAAAGACTTTGTCCTTTCACGCATCCCAGTTGCAGGCCAGACGCTGGACACTGATATTGCAATAACAGCTGTTGTTGACAGAGTAACGGCAATATCGGCCAGTTGCCGCACCGACGACGGGACACAGGTGGCAAGTCTCAAAATGAAAATATCATTGGACAAGTCATGAACCGTACTCCTTATACATTAAAAGGCGATACCGTCACCATTGATTACGCCAATCCGATATTTGCAGGCCATTTTCCTGGGAAGCCCATGCTTCCCGGCGTATATATCATACAGATGGCAACAGACTGGGCTTGCCAGCAGACAGGGAAAAATCTCACAATAGCAGAAATCAGAAAATGCCGGTACATAAAACCGGTCACGCCTGAATTGGGAACCGCTTTTCAGATTGATGCCGAACTGGTGCCGGACCCGACAGAAGAAACAGTTTTCAGTCTTGTTTTCACATTGGATATTCAAGGCGAACCTGTAACACAGCTCAAGGCAACCTTGAAGAGTCTATGAAAAAAGTTGTTGTGGCAGGCGCCGGATTGGGAGGTCTGGAAACCGCGTACATTCTGGCAAAAAACGGATTTCAGGTAACCGTACTTGAAAAGCACCGCACTGTTGGCGGCGCCTTGCAGAGCTTCTGCCGCAACGGAGAGTTGTTCGACACAGGGTTCCATTACGTAGGCGGACTTGAACAGGGACAGTCGTTATACGACCGTTTCAAATATCTCAACCTGCTGCACCTGCCATGGCACAGGTTGAACAAAGAATGTTTTGACAGGATAATCATTGACGGCAACAGTTATGTCCATGCAAACGGGCACAAGCAATTTGCAGAAAAATTGGCAATTCAGTTTCCATCGGAAAGAGAATCACTGCTCAGGTTTGCCGGGCTCATCCGGGAAACGGCAGCTGCCGTAATGTCAAACTTTGCCGACGGAAGCAGGACATTTGACAATCCTCTCTATACCCAGAGCACACTGCAGGTTCTGCAAACCATTTTTAAAGACAGGCTTCTGATAGATGTGATAGGTGCAAGCGGCTCAAAGATAGACCTCACCAACAACGATTTGCCTTTCTTTGTTTTTGCAGAGATTTTCAACAGTTACATAGAAAGTGCATGGCGTCTGGACGGTCCAGGAAGTCTGATAGCAGACAGTCTGGCACAGGATATACGTTCAATGGGGGGCACAATCTGCTGCAACAGGCAGGTTACAGGCATAAACACCCGGAACGGCATCGCAACAGGGGTAACAACGTCCAATCAGGAATTTTATCCGGCAGATCTGGTAATATCGGACATTGCTCCCAGTGTTACATTGGATCTGATAGACCAGCCGGGAGTAATCAGGAACATATACAGACGCAGAATAGAAAACCTGGACAAAAGTCTTGGCATGTTCACCGTAAACATCAGACTCAAACAGGAATCCGTTCCGTATCTCAATTCCAACCTGTTCATATTCAGAAACTCGTCTCCATGGAGTGCCTGCCAGGACAGCAGCATATCGGACAGAGCAATGGTATCTTTCCGTCCCTGCCTTACAAGCTCATTCTGCAGCAACATAGACCTGCTTGCCCCAATGTCCTGGAATATGGTGGAAAAATGGGCAGGAACAACAGTCGGACACCGCGGACCTGATTATCTTGAGTTCAAGGAAAGAAAAGCAAAAGAACTGATCAGTCTCGTTTCTCCCCACATACAGACAAAAGAGAACGCAGATTTTTCCGAATGCATTGAAAGCTACAGCACAAGCACCCCTCTCACTTGGACAGATTATACCGGAACACCGCAGGGAAGCGCTTTCGGTATAGTTAAAAAAAGCAGTGAACTGGAAAAGACAATGCTTTCTGTCCGCACACCGGTAGAAAATCTCTATCTGACAGGACAGAACATCAATCTTCACGGTATCATGGGAGTTACCATGACCGCATGGCTCACCTGCCAAAAAATCTGCCAAATCCAATAGCCTTATTCAAAAAAAAGACTATTTTTGTAAGTATGAAACACCATCATTGCTTACAAAGAATATTCCCGTTGCTCCTTGTCCTCCTGCTTGCAGTATGGAATCTGCCGTTGCAGGCAAAGAAAAAACAGAAACCGGAAAAAGAGACCGTTCTGGCAATAGACGCCATAGTCCACGAAAAAATGCCCAGAGGCAGTCGCGTAGGCATTTATGTTTATGACCTGGATAACAATTCAATCATATATGAGCAAGAGCCCAACATCATGTGCCAGCCGGCATCGTGCCAGAAGCTCCTTACAACAATAAGCACTCTGGATCTTGAGCAGGACAAACCTTTCAAAACACAGTTCTGGATAAACGGCAGGCTGCTGCAGGACAGCAATCACAGGAACATTCTGCAGGGAGACATGTACATAGTAGGCGGATTTGACCCAACCCTCTCTGTCAGCAATCTGGACAACATTATCCGTGAGCTGCGTCTAAGCAAGATAACGGGAACCGTATACGCCGATGTCAGCGCCATGGATTCAGTATATTTCGGTCCGGGATGGTGGTGGGACGATGCCCAGTTCGCATTCCAGCCCTACGTATCGCCGCTCATTGTCAATCAGGGAAAGGTAACGGCATACGTTTCCCCAACTTTTTCAGGCAGCCCTGCAAAAGTCAGAATAGAACCCGGCAGCAGTTACTATAAAATTGAGAACAACAGTGTAACAGTGCCGGCCGATTCTGCAAGCACCGCCAGGATATCGCGCAAATGGATGCAGAACATGAACACCATTGTGATTGACGGAAACGTAAACAGCCGTTCAATGAAAGAAATGAACCTGTTTTCCAGTCAGGACATGTTCATGCAGATATTCATGGAGCGTTTGAAATCGAACGGAGTTGAATGCAGCGGCAAATACCAGTTCGCTGAGCTTGCCACGGACACTGTTCCCGGCAGTCTCGAGATTATCAGCCCACAGGCGGAATTATATTACCAGTACACTACCCCATTCGATTCCATCCTGTACCCCATGCTGAAAGACAGCCGCAATCTCTACGCCGAATGCATGCTTTTCAACACAGCCGCCAACACCCTTAACAGGAAACACCTGTCATGGGGACAGGCCGTAATTCCGGAAAAGGAACTGGCGCGCGGACTGGATTTTGAAGAAGGAACATACGCAATAAAAGACGGTAGCGGATTAAGCAACGTAAATTTCATTTCTCCGCGCCAGTTGGTAGGACTTTTGCAGTATGCATACAACAAACCAAAGATTTTTGACCATCTGTACCCCGCTCTGCCCGTCAACGGCACTGACGGAACACTGAAGAACAGGATGAGCGGTGCCGGATACACCGGCCGTGTCCATGCCAAGACAGGATCACTCAGCGTTGCGAGCACACTGGCAGGATACATCCGGATGCGCAACGGACGCATGGCTGCATTCTGCATAATGAACCAGAACTACATTGGAGCAAGCAAAGCCCGTGCAATGCAGGACGCCGTCTTATGCTACATCATAGACAACGTACGCTAACCCGTAACGGGTCAGTCCTGCAGAAGGCTGAAGAAGAATTTGCGCTGGAGTTCGTTGGAAATGATATGCACCGGTTTCAACTGGCTCTGTGATGCACCCTTGTATGTCATCATATCCCTATACAGCAAACTGGTTTCCGGTTGCAGGAACATTGCCTTCAAAGGCATGATACGTTCCTTCTGCACAGCACGCTCATATGACGGGTTTGCCTGATACATATAACGGGTAAGGACAGACTCCAAAAGTTTCATATCAAAACCGGAAACGGTATTTCGGGGTTCAATAAGGAATACATACTGGCCCGGAGTCTCCGCAGGATCCGCATAAACGCTGAAATCCGCCAGATCGATACCCAATTCATTACAGGTATTTTCAATAGCCCATTGCAAAGCCTTCTCAGTAGTTTTTTCAGCCACAAGATTGATAGTCTTGTTGACACGGTACATAAACTGGACCAATGGAGACCTGCCCATAAAACCGGTAACCTTGACGGCATCGCTTGTACGGTAACGGTAAAAGCCGCACATGTTGGTAACGATAATCTCGTACACACGGCCTACCTCAAGCTGGTCCATAGACACAATCCTGGAAAAATCGTCACCCTCCTCAACAGGCTGGAACTCAAAGAACGCACTCTGCGGAATCATGACACTGTCAGGACAATCAGGTTTCATGACAACACTCCACAAGCCTTCCGATGCCGCAATTCCACTATAGAAATGTTTCACGCCACTGGAAACGTCAAGATAATTCTCCTTGATAATCCTGTCATACATGGAAAAGCCGTCTGCACCTACTCCGCTGATATATTTCAGGTCCGGCCATACCAGAGAAACCCACTTGACACCCTCGCTACCGTTCCTGAATATTTCGCGCAACTGCGCTGCACGCTCAGGCATAGGGTCTATTTTGGCAAGCAGAGACTGCCTGACAGAATCAGAAAGTTCAATATCGGTAGAGATAGTACCTTTTTCAATATCGCCAATCAGCAGTTCATAATTATCGGAGATATACTTGAAATACAGCACCAGATGACTGTAGAAGCCGGTAATTATGCCTGAGATGTGACCGTCCATAAGAGCAAAACGCGCATGGACATATTTGTTGTTATCACCCGGAACAGGATTTGTAGCCTCCCATGGCGATGTGTACAGTGTTCTGAGAATAGTATCTGCAGCAGAAACGCCACCCTTGATATACTCCGCCATCTTGGAAGAAGCGCACCCCACGGAAATGCCGCTTTCCATAGTTTTCGCACTACCTTCTGCAGTACAGAATGCCCTGCCGTACATCCACTGTTCGTCAACATTCCTGTTTATTACAGCCTGGGGAATCATAAAGTTGTATATCTGATAAACCTGAGCCTGCTGCTGGGTCAAGGGAACAAGTTTAGGGTTTCCGACAGTACCCGATGTTGTATTCATATGATTGAACGCATAAGAGGTCAGCACATTCTTTGCACCGTCACGCATACGTTCCAGACTCTCTGCAATATTATCGTATATTATTACGGGAACCCTTCTGCGATACTCCTCTACCGAATGTATATCAGAAAAACCGTATTTGCGGCCATACTCCGTATCCTTGTTATCATTGAGAATCCTGAACAGCACATTCCTGTTGATTTCAGGAGCCTGGTCAAGGCTCTGTTCAAACAGCATCAGAGCCGAACTTCCGGAACTGACAGAAGATACATGGGTTATATACGTAGCATTGTTGATGTTTTCAGCCATAGTCTTACAATTTAGTTTCAGCAAACATACAAAAAAACAGGATTGTTTTACAAAAAATACATAACTTTGTGTAAAAAGAAAACTATTATGAACACAGCAACTTCAAACAAAAGCCACCAGACAGTCTCAGGATTTGTCTTGAAATGTTTTATTTTTCTGTTCCTGGTTCCTGCATCCGGTCTTTGCGCCAATGAAAAGCAGTTGGTGAGTCATGAGAATGTCACTGCAAAAACATACAACCGCGGAACAGAAGGAGACGGAGTGATATTCATGCCTCAAGGCAATCTGTCCATAGGTATCAAGTTTGCATACACCAATCAGAAAGATAACGATTTTTCATCAATATACTCAGACACCAGATACAACGGACAAATCCGCTCCCTTTCTCTAACACCCCAACTGTTTTACACATTCCGCCACAACAATTCCGTAGGAATACAGTTCGGCTACGAAAGCAGGATGACCGATGCCACCAACATGCCCCGCTTCACAGGTCTGGGTATTGACCTGGAAAACGGAGACAACATACAGAAAAGCAAAGAAACCACAGAACAGTACTCGGGTCGCATTGCCTATTACCATTACAATCCCATAGCCGACAGCCGCCGCTTTGCAATTATCCTTGGATGCTATTTGGGAGTTGGCGGAGGCAGCGGTTCAATACAGACTCAGGAATATGACCTCAACGAAAACAAATATGTTCCCGTATCCAACAACATAAAATCTTTCAATACAGCACTGTTCTTTTCTCCGGGCCTTGCCATTGCCATTTCAAAGATAATGATGTTCGAGGTCAATCTGGATGCACTCGGTTTTGAATACTCAAGAATATCACATCTTGACAACGGAAAAGAAAACGGTTACGAGTCAAATACCAAATTCTGTTTCAAACCGGACATTTTTTCTATAAAATTCGGAGTATCAATCCAGATTCCGCTTTTTTGAGTTGACAATTTTTATACTTTTCACTAATTTCGCAGCAAATTTTCAAACCAATACGCAAATGAGTAAGATTCGTGCCGCAATAGTAGGTTACGGCAATATAGGACACTTTGTTCTGGACGCTCTTGAGGCAGCTCAGGACTTTGAGATTGCAGGTGTTGTACGCCGGTCTGTTCCTGAGAACATTCCGTTGGAATTAACCCCGTACAAAGTTACGGACAACATAAAGGAACTGGGCAAGGTAGATGTTGCCATTCTTGCCGTTCCAAGCCGCAAGGCAGAAGAATACGCAGCACAGATGCTGGAAAACGGTATCAACACTGTTGACAGTTTTGACATTCACACACAGATTGCCGATACCCGCTCACGCCTTGATGCCATAGCAAAAAAGGCAGGCAAGGTAAGCGTCATTTCAGCAGGCTGGGATCCGGGTTCGGACTCCATTGTACGCGCCCTCATGCAGAGCATGGCACCCAAAGGCATAACATACACCAACTTTGGTCCGGGCATGTCAATGGGACACACGGTTGCTGTCAAGGCAATCAAGGGTGTCAAAGCAGCATTGTCCATGACTATTCCTATCGGCACAGGACTGCACCGCCGTATGGTTTACATCGAGCTGGAAGACGGTTATGATTTCAAGCAGGTTTCTGCCGCCATCAAGAATGACCCGTACTTTGTCAACGACGAGACCCACGTAATGCAGGTTGAGAGCGTTGATGCCCTCAAAGACATGGGACACGGAGTCAACCTTACACGCAAAGGTGTAAGCGGCTGCACACAGAACCAGCTGTTCGAGTTCAACATGAAGATAAACAACCCTGCGCTTACAGCCCAGATACTTGTAAATATGGCACGTGCCGCCATGCTTCAGAAACCGGGCTGCTACACAATGATAGAGATTCCTGTCATTGACATGTTGCCGGGCGACCGCACTGAAAACATAAGACATCTGGTATAAGCCCAATACAATACAGCTATGGAAACAGACAAAAGAAAACTGGTTGCAGTATTCACCGCAGACCTTTTTGAGGTGGAGCTTGTATGTAACAAACTGCAGGCGTGCGGCATTCCGGCCATGGTGCAGAACAACACTCTCGGCGCCGTAATGTCATCATACTCAACATTTGCAGGTCTGCCGCAGGTAATGGTTTTCCAGGAAGATTTTGAACGTGCCACAGCAATAATACAAGAAGAAAGCAATAATGGAATATAAACGGATAGTAGTCAAAGTAGGCAGCAACGTACTTTCAAAGAAAGACGGGAATCTGGACATAACACGCATGTCCGCCATTGTTGACCAGTTATCGGAGCTCCACGCAAAAGGTATGGAAGTCATGCTGGTAACATCGGGTGCAGTGGCTGCCGGTCGTGCGGAACTAAACAACCTGGACATGGACAGCGTGCAGAACAAGCAGTTGCAGGCTGCTGTAGGACAGGCAAAACTTATTGAGCACTACTACCGTTTCTTCAAGGAATACGGCATTGTCTCCGGCCAGATTCTGACCACCAAGGAAAACTTTGAGCAGCCGGAACTGATGGCAAACCAGAAGCGCTGCATGGACACAATGCTGGCATCGGGCGTTATTCCGGTAATAAACGAGAACGATGTGGTAGCCATCAAAGAACTCATGTTCACTGACAACGACGAGCTTTCCGTTCTTGTATCGGAGATGATGAACGCTGACCTTCTGATAATTCTGACCAACGTGGATGGAATATACGACAAGGATCCGGGTCTTGCCGATGCCCGCGTGATTCCCGAGATCAATCTCGAACAGGATTATTCAGACTGCATTTCAGAAATCCGCTCATCGCTTGGCCGCGGAGGCATGCAGTCAAAAATGGTCAACGCACGCCACTTGGCACAGCAGGGCATTCCTGTCTATATTGCCAACGGCAAAAAAGAGAATATCCTGATAAACCTGCTTTACAACGCAGAAAATACAGTGTTCACAAAATTCCTGCCTAAAACAAAACAGATATGATAACCCAATTGCTCCAGCGTGTACAGAACGCCAGTATCAGTCTGGCCGCTACAGACAACAAGACTATAGACAAGGCTCTGCTTGCAGTGGCACAGGCTACATTGGACAATGCGGACATGATTCTTGAAGCCAATGCCGCTGATCTTGCAAAAATGGATCCGGCAAGTCCGCTGTATGACCGTCTCAAGCTCACAAAAGCACGTTTGGAAGGCATTGCAGGCGACATGCGCGCCGTTGCAGGTCTTGAATGTCCAGTAGGCAGACAGATTGACAGCCGCGTGCGCCCCAACGGCATGACAATACGCCGTGTACGCGTTCCTTTCGGAGTAATAGGAATCATATACGAAGCCCGTCCAAACGTAAGTTTTGACGTATTCTCGCTATGCCTCAAGACCCACAACGCCTGCGTTCTCAAAGGCGGAAGCGACGCTTTCACCACCAACCGTGCCGTTGTTGACATGATACGCCGCGTACTTGAAGAATGCGGTATAGACAAAGACGCAGTAGAACTGCTTCCGGCCGGTCACGAGGCTGCAGACGAGCTTATGCACGCAGTAGGTTACGTTGACCTGCTTATTCCGCGTGGAAGTTCAAGACTGATAAAAGCCGTCAGGGAAAACTCCATGATACCTGTCATTGAAACAGGTGCAGGAGTATGCCACACATATTTCGACACATACGCAGACCTTAAGAAAGGAACTGACATAATATTCAACGCCAAGACACGCCGCGTGAGCGTTTGCAACGCCATGGACAGTCTGGTAATAGAGAAGAGCCGTCTGGGCGACATTGCTGCACTCTGTTCAAGACTGGCAGAGAAGAACGTTGTAATCGAGGCCGACAGCGAAAGCTACGCCGCACTTGAAGGCAACTACCCTGCCGCCCTTCTGGAACACGCAACGGAAAACAGTTTCGGTCACGAGTATCTTGACTACAGAATGTCAATAAAAACGGTTGACAGTTTTGACGCAGCCCTGCAGCACATCCGCCGCTACACATCAAAGCACAGCGAATGTATTGTAACGGAAAATGCACAGCGCGCACAGATATTCCAGCAGACAGTTGATGCCGCCTGCGTATATCACAACGTATCAACCGCATTCACAGACGGTGCACAGTTCGGACTGGGTGCGGAAATAGGCATCAGCACACAGAAAATGCATGCCCGCGGACCTATGGCTCTTGAAGAGATAACCACATACAAATGGCTTATCAGCGGAGAGGGTCAGACCCGCCCCGCCTAAAGCACTGTTTCACATTTTTTACAGAGATTCAAGAATCTGCTTCAGAACTACAGTAGCAGATATTTCACGGTTTGCGGCCTCCGGAATAACCAACGAACGGGGGCCTTCTATCACATCGTCAGTAACAATCATATTACGGCGCACCGGCAGACAGTGCATAAAGAACGCATTGTTTGTTACGGCCATCTGGCGCTCACCTATTGTCCATGTACGGTCCATATTCAGTACCTGGCCGTAATGGGCATCCTCACATACGGACCAGTTCTTGCCATAGACAAAATCGGCACCTTCAAACGCCTTCATCTGGTCATATTCTATTGTAGCCCCCTTGGTAAACTTTGGATCAAGTTCATATCCGTGCGGTTGTGTGATAACAACATCATAGCCGGCTGCAACCATCCACTGTGCAAATGAGTTAGGCACAGCCTGCGGCAGAGCCTTTGGATGCGGGGCCCAGCTCATTACAACCTTTGGGCGCTCAACAGTCTTATGTTCCTCTATTGTAATCCAGTCAGCGAAACTCTGCAGCGGGTGTCCTGTTGCGGCCTCCATAGAGAAGACCGGACGTCCTGAATATTTTATGAACTGGTTAAGAATCTTTTCCGTATAGTCATCCTGCTTGCTTTCAAAACGGGCAAAAGAACGCACGCCTATCACATCGCAGTAACAGCCCATTACAGGAACTGCCTCAAGCAGATGTTCCGGTTTGTCACCGTCCATAATCACACCGCGTTCGGTTTCGAGTTTCCATGCACCCTGGTTCACATCAAGAACAATAACATTCATGCCAAGATTCATGGCAGCCTTCTGTGTGCTCAAACGTGTACGCAGACTGGAATTGAAGAATATCATAAGCAGGGTCTTGTTACGTCCCAGCTCCACATATTTGAAACGTTCTTTCTTAATCTCGAATGCCTGACGCAACGCATCTTTCATATCCGGCAGATCAAACACACTGGTAAAATGTCTCATATTGTTTCATTAATTGTTTATGCGGCAAAAGTACATAAAAAAGCTCTTTTATGGTGCGTTTTTACAAAATAAAGGTGTATATTTGGAATATTAAATAAAAAACGATGGAATACAGTATTGACCAGATTTCCCAAGCTATCGGAGGAAAGCGTTACGGTAACAATGACAGCATTGTCTCTTGGATTCTGACAGATTCAAGATCATTGTTTTTTCCGCAGCAATCCATTTTTTTTGCCCTTGAGGGAACACACGATTCAGGAGAAAAATATGTATCTCAGCTATATGATAAAGGCGTATGCAACTTTGTTGTAACAGCACTGCCGGCCAACATAGAACATTACACCAATGCAAATTTCATAATTGTCAGCAACACACTTGCCGCATTGCAGAAACTGGCGGCATGGCACAGGAGTTCATTCAGTATTCCGGTGGTGGGAATAACAGGCAGTAACGGAAAGACAATAGTAAAAGAGTGGCTGTACCACGTACTTGAAAACAGATTCAGGATAACACGCTCACCGCGCAGTTACAATTCACAGATAGGTGTTCCGCTGTCAATCTGGAGAATCAATCAGGAAACCGGACTTGCGCTTATTGAGGCAGGAATCTCCAAACCCGGAGAAATGGACGAGTTGTGGCAGATAATCAAACCCACAATAGGCGTAATAACAAATATCGGAGAAGCCCATCAGGAGAACTTCTCATCGCTCCAGGAAAAATGTCTTGAAAAACTCAAACTGTTCCGTGAGTGCGATGTAATAATATACAATGCAGACAACGAACTCTTGCAGGAATGCGTCAACCGCAGTGTTGTAACGGCAAGAGAGATTGCATGGTCACGCACCAATCCTGAAAAGCCGCTGTTCATATACAAAGAGACAATAGACAGGGAACACGGTTCAACAACCATACGCTACAAATATCTGGGATTCGACAACTACTACACAATACCCTTCACAGACCAGGCTTCAATAGACAACTCTCTGCAGGTTCTTGCAGTATCGCTGTATCTTATGATGCCTCCGGACGATATCCGCAGCAATATGGCATCGCTTGAATCCGTAGCCATGCGTCTTGAAATCAAAGAAGGGAAAAACGGCAACACAATAATAAACGACACCTACAACTCGGACCTTACGTCTCTTGGCATAGCCCTTGACCACATGTTCCGGCTGCCGCAGAAAGATATCGCCCCCAAATACACCCTTATCCTGTCCGATGTACTGCAGACCGGTATGTCATGGCGTGCACTTTACAAGAAAGTGGACCAGCTGATAAATGTCAAGAGTGCTCAGAACGGGCATGGGATAACACGTTTCATAGGTATCGGGCCGGCAATCAGCCAGTTCAAGAATTTCATAACGATACCCAACGCCAGATTCTTTGAAAATACAGAAGAATTCATACGTTCAGGAGAGCTTGAAACAATGCACCAGGAAACAATTCTTCTGAAAGGAGCCCGCATATTCGAATTCGACAACATAACGGAGCGTCTTGAGCAGAAGGTTCACGAGACTATTCTGGAAGTCAACATACAGGCAATGGCAGACAACCTGAACTGGTACAGGGACAAGCTCAAACCGGGAACGCGCATAGTATGCATGGTTAAAGCCGATGCCTACGGTGCCGGTTCAATTGACATAGCAAAAAAGCTGCAGGAGTGCCGTGTTGACTATATGGCGGTTGCCGTTGCGGACGAGGGCCGCGAACTGCGCCGCGCGGGCATAACCAGCAACATAATGATCATGAATCCGGAGAGCACATCGTACAAGACCATGATTGACAACAAGCTGGAGCCGGAAATCTACAATTTCAAGGTTCTGAACGAGATAATAAAAGCCGCACAGCACGAGGGCGTAACCCGTTTCCCCATTCACATCAAGTTCGATACGGGCATGCACCGTCTGGGATTCCAGAAAGAAGACATGGAGCAGCTCATAAACATTCTGACCCATCA
The DNA here is from genome assembly GCA_024398715.1 of Bacteroidaceae bacterium. GTDB lineage: Bacteria > Bacteroidota > Bacteroidia > Bacteroidales > Bacteroidaceae > Colenecus. The sequence goes on along the minus strand of JAKSIP010000020.1, from coordinate 7,286 downwards.
GAGTTCTGTAATGCCCATTTCCATGTTCTCCCACTTTGTAGGAAGCGACAACCCCATGTTTGACGAATTTACAAGGCAGCAGGCCGCACTCTACACAGAGATGGCAGACATGCTGCAGGCCGCATTCAAGCACAAGATAATACGTCACATATGCAACTCAGCCGGAATTGAGCGTTTTCCGGAATACCACTTCGATATGGTACGTCTTGGACTGGGTCTTTACGGCATTGACCCGATAGACAACCGCACATTGCATACTGTATCCACGCTCAAGACCCGCATTCTGCAGATCAGGCATCTGAAACGCACAGAGACGGTAGGATACTCACGCAAGGGAACTCTAAAAAAGGCATCGACCATAGCGGCTATCCCAATAGGGTACGCAGACGGACTTAACCGCCATCTCGGAAACCGGAACTGCTACTGCCTGGTAAACGGACAGAAAGCGGAATATGTAGGGAATATCTGCATGGATGTGGCACTGATAGACGTTACAGACATAAGTTGCAACGAGGGCGATGTTGTGGAGATATTCGGTCCCAACCTGCCTGTCACCGTTCTGTCAGACAAACTGGGAACCATTCCGTACGAGATTCTGACCGGCATATCGCCACGCGTAAAACGCGTTTACTACTCCGAATAATCAAACAAAAAATAACAAACACTCTTATGACAGAAAACAAAAGACAGACACTGGGTACAGGTTTCCGCTGGACCATGTGCGTAATGTTGTTCTTTGCAACAACAGTCAATTACCTGGACCGTCAGGTACTATCATTAACCTATAATGATTTCATTGCCCCGGAATTTCATTGGAACGATGCCACATACGGGAATATCACCGGTTGGTTTTCGCTGCTGTATGCCTGCGCCATGCTGTTTGTAGGGCGCGTGGTTGACCGCCTTGGCACACGCAAGGGCTACATGTGGGCTATTGCCATATGGTCATTCGGAGCATGCGCACATGCTTTCTGCGGTGCAATTACACAATGGTTTGTCCCGGAGGTAAGCAGCAAAGCCGCCATGATAGAAGCAAGCGGCAACATAGCACTTGCCATATCCACTGTCAGCATGTGGCTGTTCATAGGAGCCCGCTTCATTCTTGCAGTAGGTGAAAGCGGCAACTTCCCCGCAGCCAACAAGGTTATTGCAGAATATTTTCCAAAGAAAGACCGCGCATTTGCTACAAGCCTCTATAATTCAGGAGCACAGATAGGTGCACTGATAGCTCCGCTCTGCATTCCGCCCCTTGCAAAAGCATTCGGTTGGGAATGGGCTTTCATAGTAATAGGTGCGCTTGGTTTCATCTGGATGGTTATCTGGCTTTTCCTGTATGACAAACCGGCAGAAAGCAAACGCGTAAGCAAAGACGAACTGGCTTACATCCAGTCAGATGACAGCGCTGAAAACGCCGTTGGCGGTAACGCTGCCGCAACCGTTTCAAAGAGTGAAAAATCAATAGGATTCTTCAAATGTTTCACATTCCGCCAGACATGGGCCTTTGCAGCCGGCAAATTCTTCAGCGACGGTGCATGGTGGTTCTTCCTGTTCTGGATGCCGGTCTATCTGAGTTCCGTATATGGATACACATCAGACTCTCCGCAGGGCAAATGGGGAATATTCGTGATATACTTCATATGCCTGTTTTCAATCATCGGCGGTTACCTGCCCACATACTTTGTGGAAAAGAAAGGAATGCATCCGTTTGACAGCCGCATGAAATCAATGCTCATATTCGCATTCTTCCCGCTGCTCACACTGTTTGCACAGCCTCTTGGCAGCATATCATTCTGGTTCCCGGTAATCATTGTAGGTATTGCCGGTGCCGCACACCAGTCTTGGAGCGCAAACGTATTCAGTTCCGTCAGCGACATGTTCCCGCGCAGCACCATTGCCACAGTTACGGGCATAGGCGGTATGGCCGGCGGTATAAGCTGTTTCATATTCAACAAGCTGTCCGGTCTGCTGTTCGTGTATGCCAGCGGCACTGCACTGGTTGACGGAAAAGAAGTGGAAATGACAAAAGACCTGCTTGCGGCAGGTGCTGAGTACGTTCGCCCCGCAATGGAATTCATGGGATTCACAGGCAAACCTGCAGGTTACTTCATTGTATTCTGCGTATGCGGTCTGTGCTACCTTATCGGTTGGATGCTCATGCACCTTCTGGTTCCCAAGTACTCCCCCATCCAGGAATAATCCTGAATCAGTTGTTCTGGCGGCGGACCTTGAGGCGCACTGACTCAGGGTGCGACGCGCAGAAAGCGGCGGCATCGGCTACAAGAAGACACATACAGCCGCCACCACCGGCACCAAACATTTTGATGCCCAATGTTACGGGCAGATACTTGTCAATAGCCTGCTGGACAAGCGGTGTAACCATACCGGGGAACATTGCAATCTGGGCTTGGAAACTTGCATTGTACGCAGCCGCAGTGCGTTCCAGATCCATGGCAAGTATGGCGTCCCAGCAATCAGCTGCAGCAACGGTCAAAGCGCGTACCATAGGAACAAGCTGTTCCTTTGGCAGTGATGGGCCTTCTCCACCGGCTTCGGCGCCGAACACATTACCCTTGACTACGCTCAAACCGTCAGGACGCGGAGAGAGCATAACCATTACAAGGTGCTGTTCAAGCCAGTCAAGCACTTTGGGGTCATTGCAGGACTCAATGCGGCACGGCCAGAAGTAGTTGTCATAGTAGTGGCGCACCAGACCAGGCATGCAGATACCAATAGAATCCTGCGCACCGCTTACGTGAGACTGTCGGCCGGGCTCGTTCTCAAAGCAGAAACACAGTTTGGCCAGCATCTCAGGATCCATATCAGGCAGCTGATACGGCCATATTTTCTTAATCATGTTGCGTGTGGACGTTGAAAGTCCGCAGCGTTCAACAATAGGGAAAGTAGGTTCAAGAGACAGGGTTATTGCCCATCCCGGACAGTACTTTGATACATACGGCTGGTCAATCCACGTTCCCGCCAGATCAACACGCGTTGGCAGCATGCACTCTGTCTTGCGCAGAGCGGTAGTGCTCCTTGCAGACAGTCCCTGTTCAGGAATGCGCTCCAAGACAATATATTCAATGCCGCGTTCGGCACAGAACTGCTGTTTGACAGGACTGCTTCCGTCACTGTTCACAACAAAACGGTCCGGTTTGAAACGCTCAACGGACTCTACAAAATCCATCATGCCATGACCCGTATTTATGCAGGCATCGGTTACATAACGGATAGATTTGACCATATACAGACGTTCCTGCTCCGAATAGATGGTCTTACGGCCCTTGAGTTCCATAATGGTGGCATCGGACCCTATTCCCACATAAAGGTCACCGTAAGACGATGCCTCCTTGAAGAACGCTACATGACCGCTGTGCAACATATCATAGCAGCCGCTTACAAATACACGGTGTTTCATCTCTGCAAATATTTATTTTCCTCCTTGCTGCAATTCCAGGCGTACCAGAGAACCACTGCAAAGCAGACCATGGGCACAATATAAGAAACATAAACTCCGCAACGGTCACTTACAATACCCTGCAGCGGGGTAAGCAGCGCACCGCCAAGAATAGCCATAATAAGACCGCTGGCACCTATCTTGGTATCCTGTCCGGCATCGCAAAGGGCAATACCGTAAATTGTAGGAAACATCAAAGACATGAACACACTTACAAATACAAGCGCAACAATCATTACATAACCGCTTCCCGCACCAAGAACAACAACTATACATGCTACAATTGCCCCTACGCTTGCAACCAAAAGCAGTTTTGACGGCTTGTAGAATTTCATGAGCCATGTAAATACAAATCTTGAAATGCAGAAACAGATAATTGAGACAAGATAAATTGTGGCAGCCTGTTTTTCAAGAATGCCAAGTTCCTGCATCACAATACGGATAGTGAAAGACCATACGCCTATCTGTGCTCCAACATAGAAGAACTGAGCTATCACGCCACCGCGATACACACGCCTGCTCCACAGTCGGCGGAAAGACTCCCCTATTCTGATCTGTGCACCACCATCGCTTCCTTCCGGCATTTTGACACAGAGCATCACAATCATAATGGCAATCAGCACAAAGCCCACCGTCATATACGTACCGGTGACGGCACCCAATTCATGAGCCTGCATCTGTTCCAGGTCACTTGCCGTCATTGCCGCACGGTCTGCGGCATCGGCAGAGGACAACTCTGACAGAATAAAGAACTGACTGAGCAGAATACCGGTAATGGAACCCAGCGGGTTGAAAGACTGGGCTACATTCAGACGGCGGGTAGCTGTCTGGGGGCTGCCCATAGCCATGATATACGGATTGGCGGTAGTCTCAAGAATTGAACATCCGCCGGCAAGAATATATATAGCAACCAGATAAAAGGTATAGCTGGCCACCTTGCTTGCAGGGAAAAACAGAATGGCACCCGCTGCGTACAGACACAGGCCCAACACTACGCCGGCCTTATAGCTGCAGCGCTGTATGAAAATTGCAGCCGGCAGGGCAAAACAGAAATATGCGCCATAGAACGCAAACTGTATAAGCGATGTCTGCGCATCGGTCATACTCATGATTCTCTTGAAGGCAGACAGCAGAGTGTCTGTCATATTGTTCGCTATTCCCCACAAAAGGAAAAGAACAGCTACAAGACAGAACGGCAGCAAAATACTGCTGCCGTTCTTCTGGAATAAATCTGATTTCATATTTATTTCAAAAAACTTTATTCTTCAGTTCCACCGCCAAGGTTGAAAGTGCCGTTTTCAGTATATATAATGAAACGTCCGTTTTCAAAAACCTTTCTCACTCCGTTTTCACTACCCGATACATTGTCAAGACCTGTTGGTGTACGTGATATTGTAACATGCACAGACTTGCCGTATGAATTGGTTGCATTGACTTCAATATTTCCATTCCGGTCAACTGTAACCGTACCGTCTGTCATGAACCAATAAGAAACATTGCCATCTTCAATCCAATATACATAAGACGGGAATATCATTCCGTATTTGAAACCTACAGATGCATTGACAGTGAATGGGTCATTGGTATCATTTATCAGATACGTTCCGGCAGGAATTGACTTTCCGGCACCATCAGCAAAGAGGAACATGTCAATACCCTGTCCCTTTTCATTCATCACAAAGACAGACCTTAAATTGCTCTCGGAATCAACCAGGATGCTGTCCAGCTGGAATGATGCGGAAAAATCACTGTTGGTATCGTATTCCATACTTCCTTCATATCCGGATATATCCAATATATACTTGACAGTATCAGAGCCCAGTATCCAACCGGTAAGTCCAAGATTCTTGCCTTCTTTTGTTGCTATCAGTTCACATTCAATAATATCTATATCTGTTCCGTCAGCTTTATAAAATTCATCCATATAAAGATCATCTTGAGTAAAGATGCCTGCAGGAGTGTCAGAAAAAGCATAAACATACAAACTGTATTCACTATTCCAAGCGCTATAAGCAAAAATACCCAACGCATCGTAATAGGCATCGCTGATACCCAGATTGTCTGCCGTTATGTTCTCCGTTGATTTGGGCTCTAGCTTTGTATATACAACATTTGCAGAAACGCTGCAACCGTAAGAGTTCAGACCGGTAACATATACATTCATTTTTCCATACTCGTCATACACAATGGTAACAGAGCCGCTCTCAAGAAACCAGATGGCATCGTAATTGCAGATATAATCCAATGTGGACTCGCCGACAAAGCAACAAGTGTATTCGTCATCCACATAACCATCGGACTTCAAGGCAGTTCCTATTTCACGGGTATTGGAAATGGGATATGTGCCTGCAGGAATACGCGTTGAATCCTTATCTGCAAAAAGGGTCAGTTCCATGCAGCGAAAATCCTTATCCAGAACATAAATACTGCATTTCTTACCATCTTTGGAGACATCCATATCATTATGGGCAAATGTGACATTGAACTGTCTTTCAGTCTCGTCCATCATCAGACCGCCGGTCTTGCCTGTCAGATTCAGATTGTATTTCACCCAGTCTGTTCCTCTAACCCAACCGGTCAAAGTTACAGTTCCAGCGTTATCGGTAACAGTAATGCTTCCGTCAATAATATACATCCTGTCCTGACCCGGCAGAATCAGATAACTGTAATCGCAGTCCAGATAGTCACCGGCAGTGTATGTTCCCGCACCAAGTTCGTGGTCAGTGTACAGACTCAGATTAATATCCATAGTGTCATTATGCACTTTGAAAACAGAATAATTGACCCAGTCTCTGTGGAATAACCTGAGACCCGATGCCTCAATATCTACCGTTTCCGATACTCTTGTAGAATCATACACGTAAGCCAGTTGATAGACTGAACCACTCCTGGTCAACATTCCGGCACTGATAGTATAACCGCTTTCCGTAACAGTCTTGGTAAACCATGCAGAATCGGCATAGTCATTGAAATCATCTTTCGGTTCATAAAATGTGTACCAAAGATCCATATCATCATTATTGGATGAATATGTCTTACCGTCTTCCAGACCGGTTTCAGGAGCAAATATGTCAAAATACCAGCCATTGGCTTCACCATCGTACATCTCAAAATACCAATCTCCGGGTGTGCCGGAATAATACTTGGATTTGCAGAGTGCTATCTCCACATTGATGGTATCATATTGCTCCGCTCCCTGAATTTCAAGGGCAGAAAACAACAATACAAAAAAAGCAAAATATTTGGAAAATGTTTTCATACTATATTTGTTAAAGCGGTGCAAAGTTAAGCAAAATTCTCTATCGTGTCAGGAATCCGCTTTAATTTTTACTTTTACCGTACGGCCGGCCCGGGAAGAACCGAATTCCGAGACAGAGGTAAGCACGGAGACTAGACTATTTTTGAGAAAATTTTTAGTCTGTCTCCGGTTTTCGTTTTTTACCGGACTGTTTCATAACTAAAAATTGTTTGTATATTAATAATTTACGTTTATTTCTTATTCTTCAACATCTCTTGTTCCAGCTTAGGTAGCGCCGCCATAAATTTATCAAACTGCGGCTTCCCTATCCTGTCGTACAGCGCCTGCGCCAGCAGATACACTTTTGTTTTAAGTGGCTCCGGCATATAGTTCTCAGGATTCGTGTCAGCATTCTTGGCGTTCTTGATAGCCTCTGGCATCAGTGGCAGATACTTCACATAGTAGTACTTCGCCACCCTGTCCAGCACCTGCTTCGCATCCTTTGATGTCTTGATGCCCAACCCGCTTAAATCTGTCTGCTTCACGCTTATAGCCTCTAACCTTGAATCCCATCTTATTCCCAATTTAATTCGT
>JAKSIP010000002.1 GCA_024398715.1 Bacteroidaceae bacterium | reverse complement strand
CCTTCTGGCAGGATGTGCTCAGGCCAATCATAACGGCGAGAGCTGAGATTGCTGTTAGAGTTTTTTTCATCTTCTTCTTTCCGTTTTGATTGTTACTGGACCGGTGTCCATGGAGTTCCGGGATACGGTGACGGGTAATTACCGCTGCCGCACAGGATGCCTTGAGAGGTAATTTCTATCACCTTCAGGCTGGCAGGAACGTACGACTGTCGCTCCTGTGGTTCTTTGCTTTTGATGTCTTGCTTCATCCTATATTTTTTTTGTTCTTTTTTTGAGTTATATGCACAAAGAATCCGTCCGGGGCTCAAGGTTGAATCCTGGACGACAGATTTCGTTATTAGATAATGCTAAATCGCTGATTGAAAGGCAATTAAATACCCCCCCTCCTGAATAGAGGCGGACCAGAAGAGACTGTTATTGGAGGTATGCGTTGCCATAAACATATTCAAAATTACAAAATGTTTTTCAAACTGCAATCACTTTGGGGTGAAAACTTACATCGGTATTTGGATGGAAAAAGTCCAGTTTCTGAAAAAAACTGTATCTTCGTGTCAGAAACAATCGGCAAAGCCGTATGGGTCTGGGAATACATCAGATTATGACTGCATCAGGAGTCGATGGTTGCAGGAACATAATGTAGTAAACCGGCATGTAGGTTGTCTTCCCATCCTGCCTTATTTCCCTTTTATTGTCCAGCACCAGCGCATTCTGGATATGATAATCCGGTGTCGCCAGGAACTTGTCCAAAGAACTGTGCTCACTTGAATCCTTACCGGATTTGACTTCCACAGGCATTGTGGACAGAGTGTCGTAGTTGTCAACCAGGAAGTCAACTTCACCATTTTTCTTGCTGTCATAATAACACAGCGTGTATCCGTGTGCAGAAAGTTCAGAAGCGACGACATTTTCATATACAGAGCCGAGATTGATGCTCGGTAGGTCGTCCAGAACAGCCTTCGCATTATATCGGAACAATATGTTGGTAAGCAGTCCGACATCGTTCAAATATAGCTTCAGAAGGCTCTTCTTCTCGGAGTCGGCCAGAGGGAACCTCGGATTGGAAATGGCTTTGACTTCAAGACCGATACCGGAATTGATCACGTATTCGAACTCTTCCTTATAATCGGCTGTGCACTTGCCGCGCTTGCCGGAAATATCGTTGATCTGGACCCTTTTCTTCTTATTTTCAAGATTGGATGGAATCAGGTCATACACCCTTCTTATGACGAGTTTGTGTTCCTTGTCATATTGCGAGCAGTCTTCTTTGTAAAGGGAGTGGATTTCCTCATGCACCTTCCGGACTTCGACGAGGTTTCTGGTGGATATGAAAGTATTAACTGCATCGGGCAGGCCACCGACCAGGAGATACTTCCGGAACAGGTCCATGATGTAATTGTGGCTGCCCTCATCCAAGGCTTCGCGCGCTTGGAAATGGCTGGCAATCGTGCTGATTGCATCCTCACCGACCCCGTTCGCCCAAAGAAACTCCTCAAAATCCATCGGGTACATCCTTACCTTCCGCATCCTTCCGCCAGGCTTGGAAAGAGTCTCGTTCAGCGCAATCCCCAACTGGGAGCCGCTGACAATATAGGTGTACTTATCGTCATCTTTGAGGAACTTCAGCAGTGTCAACAGATCCGGATAAGCCTGAATCTCATCAATGAATATCAATGTATCCTCTTTCCGGTGCATCTTGTTGCCCGCGACCAGACTGACCTTGAAGTAGAAGTCCTGGATATCTTTGACATTCTCGAAGATCCTGTCAGCCTTCTTGTCTTCAACCATATTGAGCTCGATGTAGTTAGAGAATAATCTTTCCCCTTCGTAGCGTATGATATAGGACTTCCCTATCTGCCTGGCACCGTCAATCACCAGCACCTTGTTGGAATCTGATGTCAGGTATTCGTGGATTACCGTCTGGATCTTTCTCTTAAGCATAATTTGACTTTTTCTTTAGTATTCGACGGTAAATTTATGACTTTTTCTCGAAATCAAAACAAAAATATCTGACTTTTTCAGAAGCAACACTAAAAAAATTGCAGCGGCCGTCCAGAGTGGACACGGAAAAGATTTTTTAGTTAATAATATTTTCGAAAGTGCACAGATGCACTCTTTTCCGTTGATTTGACTTTACAAAAGTAGACATTTTCAAACAAAATCGGGCATTTTGATTTCCGGAAGTAGACACAATTGCCCAACACTCTGACCTGCAGCCTTTTGCCGCCGTTTCTGAACGAACTTCGGTTCAGTGGTCAATTCTCGATTCCTAAAAATGCTGTGCGGACTGTCGCTCCATGGCTCTTTTTGAAAACAATTTCTCCTTGATTGCCAATCCAGCAGTCATAATACCACACAGGGCCTATTTTTATGCACTATTGGCACGAAAAATGGCCAAAACAGGCTGATTCTTTGCCAATCCAGCATGAAAATACCCGTTGCAAGTACTTCTGGCTGCTGGATTGGTAGAACAACTACCAACGACTCATTTGGTATACACAGCCCTAGCGGTATTTAGCGGTATTCAGATAGCCAAACCATTCTGATAGCAAACCTGGTAAACTTGACAATAGTAATCTCGGGAGCTTTGCCCCACTGTTTTTCGACTGAACCGTTGGTTGTAGTGGCTGGGTCTGTTGGAATAGGTATCAAAAAAGCACCTGCAATTTGCAAGTGCTTTCGGTTTAATGTTTCAGAGGGTTTATTCCTACTTGAAATCTATACCATTAAACTTTCCAACTGTTGCTCCACATTCCGTGCAAATGAAATACATATATTTGTCAGGGTGACCCAAGTTTTCATAGAAAGAGACTTCTTCACCAGCGCTGTTCATAACTTTCCAGTACTGACTATTATTCGTTAGTTTCCAAATTTCTTTAGTAACAAAGGCTGGTATTACCTGGGTAGTATTTATTATATGACGAACAGTATACTGGGTCCCACAGGCATCACATTTGACTTCTGCATCGACAAACATAACCGCAATATCTGGTCGAAGTTCCCCAACTATCTCCCCACATTCCGAGCAAACGAATTTTATTTCAGTCTCGTCCTCGGTTTCATAGAAAGGGACATAATTCCCGGCACTGTCTTTCACTTCCCACAAATCGGAAGACCCGTCCTCTACAAAATTCCATACCCTGTTTCTTTCCACTTTCTTTTGGTAGTAATATCTCTCCGGATTTTTACAAACAATAGTATATCTGGCCTCGCAGGAGTTACAATAAATTTCTGTTTTGACAGGAATAATACTGATAGTAGCATTATCTGAAATATTGCCATTCGTGACAGCAACAGCAACAGCAACAAATGCCGTTGCAGCGCCGTGTATTCCATCCTTGTCCTCGATGGAGTATGAGACAGTATAAGCCGAGCTTTGCAGAACCGCCGCTGTCAGGGAATCAAGGTCGAAGGATGTCTGCATGAACGGAACAGGGGCGCCCTCCATATAAGTCACGCTCGTCGGACTGACGGTGAACGCGTTGACGAAATCACTCTTGGTCTTCACAGGTGAGAAGACGGCCTTGTGGATGTACTTTTCGGTATCCGCCAGAATCTCCGCATACTTCGAAGGTGTCACAGCCACATCGAGGTAGAAATGGGTGCTCTTCATTCCCATATCTTCCGTGGTCATCGGTTCCTTGACTGTCCCGTCATCATAGTCCGGGACGATGCTGAGAGTCACCATTGACAGCGGGTTCTGATAGGAAATGCAAAGAATCTCTCCGTCCTTAAATGTCAGGATGACGAAATCATCCTCTATCTTGACATCGGCGATGATAGCCTCACCGTCGGTGCCGTTCTTGCCGTTCGTGACAATGTAGGACTGCCCGTTGGAGAGGGTGAAAGTGCAGCCGCCCTCGGTCTTCTCAACAGACGTGATGACGGCTCCGGCCAATACCTGAGCCTTGAGGTCCGACACGGTCTGTTCCAGCTGGGTAAGTCTCTTGTCGATGTCATTGACCTTACTGCAGGACACGCTGCCTGCAATGATGGCCACGACGGCCAGAAGGATGAGGGTTATTCGCTTCATAATTTTTGTTTGATAGACTTACAAAATTACTCATTTTCACCCGAACAAGAAACAGAATCTGACAAAACTTAATCAGGTATGCGAATGCAAAGAATCCAGTTTCTGAAAAAAACTGTATCTTCGTGTCAGAAACAATCGGCAAAGCCGCCCGGCTCAAATTCTTCTCACCGATTGCGTTTCGTGCTTGAACTCAGGTATTCTTTAAGTAATGCTAAAAAAATTGCGGTCCGGGACAAAAAAGTCCGGACCGCACATAACTTTATAAGACCAACCCAATATTACTTGAGAGAGTAATAGATTTCTTCAACATCAGACTCCTGATTGATGTTGAGTTTGTCTTCACGCAACAACCAGCCAAGTCCCAAATAAAATTCTTTGTCTTTCAGTTTGGCAATTTTCTTGATTTCTTTCTGAGTTAAGCTGTTCTGCCCTTCCAATGCCTTCCAAATAGCTCCGGCATAGAAGCCTACCTGTACTACTAACATAGTTATAAGATTTAAATTAATAAATAGTTTGTCACAAATTAAATAAAACTTTGTTTATTTTCCAAATAATTCGCAAAAATTTCAGCCGCTATCTCTACTGTCTTTACACAAGGACGTTTCTGATAATACTGTTCGGTACGCGGCGCCGGCTTGTAACCTTCTGCCGATGCCAGCGGCATGAGCGGCCTGTCAAGACCAAGCAGATCTGCACAGACCAATGAACCGCACTCTTTCACAAACTCAGAAGCAAGCTGCTGCACAACCTTGTAATTGGCAGCCTTGGCATCGGTATCAGCGGCAATGTCAGTACCGCAGTCAAGACCGGCCAGAATAAACATTCCGCTGGCGGCTCCGCACACGTAACGCATGCGTCCTATACCTCCGCCGAACGATGCCGACATTTTCAACGCCTGACTGCGGGTAAAGCCGTACAGATCGGCAAAGGCAGCCGTTACGGACTGGGCGCAACTGTACCCTTCCTTAAACAGCTGCACAGCCAGTTCTACCCTATCAGAATTACTCCTCGTCAAGAGGCTTCATATTTGTATAAACGTTCTGAACATCGTCATCGTCTTCAAGACGCTCTACAATCTTGTCGATTGTTTCACGCTGTTCAGGATTCAGATCCTTGAGATCGTTAGGGATGCGTGTAAACTCGGCTGCCTTGACCTCGTAACCGTTTTCCTCAAGATACTTCTGAATCATTGCGTAAGACTTGGGATCACCGTAGAGAGTATATTCCTTCTCCTCCTCATCGTAGTCATACTCTTCTTCAATACCCATGTCAATCAGTTCCAGAATCAGGTCATCGATAGCCATATCGGCTTTCTCTGCAATTGTGAACTGGCATTTGTGGGTAAACATGAAATCAAGACTACCGCTTGTTCCCAGTGTTCCGCCAAGTTTGTTGAATACGGCGCGTACATTGGCAACGGTACGTGTTGTATTATCTGTCAGAGTCTCTACATAAATGGCAATACCATAAGGACCGTAACCCTCATAATTCATTTCCTTGTAGTCTTTGGTATCCTTACCCATTGCATTCTTTATGGCACGCTCAATATTGTCCTTTGGCATATTCTCGTGCTTGCAGGTTGCAATGATTGCACGCAAAGTTGAGTTGGTATCGGGATCCGGACCGCCTGCCTTGACAGCTATTGAAATCTGTTTACCCAGACGGGTGAATGTACGGGCCATGTTTCCCCAACGTTTAAGCTTTCTAGCTTTTCTAAATTCAAATGCTCTTCCCATTTTATATGTATTATTTTAATATTATTTTTATCTCAAAACGGCATCCAATTCCTTCTGCAAAGCAGTAACAACCTTGTTCATGCACTTCTCTATTGTCTTGTCGTTAAGTGTGGCTTCGGGGTCCTGCAGCATAAAGCAAACGGCATAACTTTTTTTGCCGGGTTCAAGGTTCTTTCCCTGATAGACATCGAACAGAGAAACGCTCTTTATGAGTTTGGACTCAGCCTTTAACGCAACCTGCTGGATCTGACGGAATGTCACCTTGGCATCAACAAGCAGAGCCAGGTCACGGCGAACCTCAGGGAACTTGGGCAATTCGGTGTACGATACGCTCACCTTGCGTGTTGCCTTCATAAGCACATCCCAGTTGATATCTGCAAAATAAACAGTTGGATCAATATCAAAAGCTTTGCACAGACCTTTGGAAACAACTCCAATCTGAGCAACGGTTTTGCCAGAACGCAGTACATAAGCCAGTGCCGATGAATAAATGTCAGCACCCTGTTCCTCTATTGAATACATACCGTTTTCAAGTCCCAGACGCTCAAAAATATTTTCAACGTATGCCTTGAGCTGATATACTGTTGTCTTCTGGTCCGCATGCGCCCAAGAGGACTGGATCATATTTCCTGTAAGCCAAAGTCCAAGATGCATATCTTCAGTGTAGGCACGCAGACGTGAATGTTCCTTATCGCGTTCGGTGACATCGGAATCGCCGGCCTTGATTGCAGCATTGAAGTAATAGCATTTGCCAAACTCGAACATGGCAAGATTGGCAGCCTGACGGCGGATATTGTGTGATATGCTCTCCAAACCGCCGAACAGCAGTGTCTGACGCATAACGTTCAGATCAGAACTTAGCGGGTTCATAAGACGTACAAGCTTGTCTGACGGGTAACTCTCAAGACCGTCATAGTAAGCGGCACGTGTAAGAGAATTGTTCAGGATCTCTGAGAAACCGCTGCCTATAAGCTGACCGGCTATCAGATTCTGCATACGGTTGCTGCGGTCATCCGGGCCCTGTTCAGAAAGACTGGCCTGGAATGTACGGCCGAATTCAACATTGTTGTAGCCGTAGATGCGCAGAACCTCTTCCACAACATCGCACTGGCGCTGGACATCGACACGGAAAGGCGGAACGGAAAGTTTGAGGTCAGTGGCACTTTCCTCTACAATTCCAATTCCAAGATCGGTAATGATACTCTTTACAATATCGTTCGGAATATCCTTTCCTATCAGTCTGTTTGCAGATTCAAAGTTGTAATCCACACAGAAGTTTTGAATAGGATTTGGATAATTATCGGCTATTTCCATTGAAATCTCTCCGCCGGCAAGTTCCTGGACAAGCAGTGCGGCATATTTCAGGGAGAATATTACGCCGTTTGGATCTATTCCGCGTTCAAAACGGAAAGATGCATCTGTACTCAACTGGTGGCGGCGTGCGGCCTTGCGCACCCAAGTAGGATCAAAATAGGCGCTTTCAAGGAACACGTTCTTTGTTTCTTCAGTTGTACCTGAATCGAGTCCGCCGAACACGCCGGCCATACACATAGGCTCCTGCGCATTGCATATCATAAGGTCACGGTCTGAAAGTTTGCGTTCAACCCCGTCAAGAGTTACAAATTCTGTACCTTGCGGCATAGTCTTGACAACAATCTTTCCGCCTTTGATTTTATCGGCATCAAAGCAGTGCAGAGGCTGGCCAACCGCATGGACAATAAAGTTGGTGATATCTACGATATTATTGATTGGACGCAGACCTATTGCATTGAGTTTGCGTTTGAGCCATTCAGGGCTTTCCTTTACGGTTACACCTTTAATGCTTACACCTGCATAACGCGGACAAGCCTGGGTATTTTCCACCTGAACATCTATCTTCAGGTCATTGTTCTGAACCTTGAATGAGTCAACAAGCGGTTTGTGCAATGCTGTCTTGTAGCCGTTCCTGCGCAGCCATGCATACAGGTCACGCGCTACACCCCAATGTGAGCAGGCATCGGCATGGTTAGGTGTGATGTCCACCTCTATCACATAGTCGCTTTCAAGATTGAAATATGCTGCGGCTGGTGTACCTACAGGGGCATCGGACGGAAGAACCATAATGCCGGAATTGTCCTGGTTCAGACCAAGTTCGGCACCGGAGCAAAGCATTCCGAAAGACTCTACACCGCGCAATTTAGAAGGTTTGATGGTAAACGAATCATCTCCGGAATATATCACAGCACCAAGTGTTGCAACAAGTACCTTCTGACCGGCGGCAACATTGGGAGCACCGCAAACAATCTGACTGGGAGTTTGCTGTCCCAAGTCAACAGTAGTAATATG
The DNA here is from genome assembly GCA_024398715.1 of Bacteroidaceae bacterium. Lineage (GTDB taxonomy): Bacteria > Bacteroidota > Bacteroidia > Bacteroidales > Bacteroidaceae > Colenecus. The sequence goes on along the minus strand of JAKSIP010000002.1, from coordinate 162,021 downwards.
CAGATGGTCCGAATTTGGATGCGGCTGGCATGTCAGTACCTGTCCGATAACAATACCTTTCAGGCCTCCCTTTATTGACTGGATCTCTTCTACCCCGTCAACTTCAAGTCCGACCGATGTCAACGCATCTGCCACATTTTCAGGGCTCAGTTCAAAGTCAACATACTCTTTCAGCCAACTGTATAATATGTTCATATATCTGTTATTTTACGGTTTAACAAACTTTATTTTTTTTAATTTGCAAAGTTAATACTTTTATACAAGATAATTTTATATATTCGCATAAACTTTTAAAAATATAGATTTATGGAAAACAAGTACAAAGGAACACAGACTGAAAAGAATCTTCAGGCTGCATTTGCAGGAGAAAGTCAGGCACGTAACAAGTACACCTATTTTGCATCTGTTGCAAAGAAAGAAGGCTACGAGCAGATTGCCGCTTTGTTTGAAGCTACAGCCAACAACGAAAAAGAACATGCAAAGCTCTGGTTCAAGGAACTGAATGAAATTGGAGACACTCCACAGAACCTGCTTGCTGCCGCAGAAGGAGAGAACTTTGAGTGGACAGACATGTACGAGAATTTTGCAAAGACTGCAGAAGAAGAGGGTTTCAAGGGCCTTGCCGCACGTTTCCGCCTGGTTGCCGCAATTGAGAAGCGTCACGAGGAACGTTACCGCGCATTGCTCAAAAATATAGAGACAGCACAGGTTTTTGAGAAATCAGAAGTCAAAATCTGGGAGTGCCGTAACTGCGGTCACATTGTAGTGGGCACAAAAGCTCCGCAGGTATGTCCAACATGCAACCATCCTCAGTCCTATTTTGAGGTTCACGCAGACAATTTCTGAAAGAATCAGCTTGGATAGAATAAGACAGCCAGTCTGCCGGACAAAACCGGTGACTGGCTGTTTTTGTTGAAAACGTGTTGAAAATAAAACGGCATATCATGATATAATTGAAACATAAACACTACCTTTACACCGCAAAACAATGGAACAGACTAACAAGAAAAAAACAAGAACAGTAGCAGACCCGGATTCAATGGGAATGCTCAATCATCTGCCTCCCCAGGCCGCAGATCTGGAAGAGGCAGTACTGGGTGCACTGATGGTGGACGAGGAAGCCTATTATAAAGTAAGCGACACCCTTTCCGAAGAATCATTCTACGAACGCAAGAACCAGCTCATCTATGGTGCCATCAAATCTTTGATTGCAAAGCAGGAGCCCATAGATATTCTTACCGTCAAGGAGCGTTTGCGCTCAAACGGAGAACTTGAAGAAGCCGGCGGTATAGGTTATCTGTCCAGACTTGCAAGTCAGGTGGCATCGGCCGCACACATAGAATCCCACGCCGCAATCATACAGCAGAAATCAAAAGCGCGCCGTCTGATTACACTTGCGGGAGATTTGCAGACCAACGCATTTGACGAGACCTGCGATATCAATGAAACCATCCAGGATGCACAGGGTGCCCTGTTCAAAATAGCGGAGACCAGTTCAAAGAAAGATTATGAGCATATAAATCCTGTATTGGACCGTGCCATGAAACGTTTGGAAGAGCTGTCCCAGCAGAAAGAAGGCATGAGCGGACTGGCAACAGGTTTTACCAAACTGGACGAGATGACAAACGGCTGGCAGAAGTCCGATTTCATTATCATTGCCGCACGTCCGGCAATGGGAAAAACGGCATTCTCTCTGTCCATGCTTGCAAATATTGCAGTCAGGAACCGCATACCGGTTGCAATGTTTTCTCTTGAAATGCAGAATGTGCAGTTGGTAAACCGTTTGATTTCAAATGTTTGCGAGATTGGCGCAGAAAAATTGCGCAAAGGGGATCTGCAACAGTTCGAGTGGCAGATGCTCGATGCCAAAATAGGCCAGCTGAGAGACGCTCCAGTATATCTGGACCAGACAGAAGGTCTTACAATCGGTTCGTTGCGTTCAAAGGCGTTGAAACTGAAAAGCGAACATGACATCCAGCTTATAATCATTGACTACCTGCAGCTTATGAACAGCGGTATGCGCAACAGCAACCGCCAGGAAGAAATCAGTGTCATATCTCGAAACCTGAAAGCCCTTGCAAAGGAGTTGAACATACCTGTCATTGCACTGAGCCAGTTGAACCGTAACGTAGAGTCCAGAGAAGGCTACGATGGCAAAAGACCGCAGTTGAGTGATTTGCGTGAGTCCGGTTCAATTGAACAGGATGCTGATATTGTATGTATGATTCACCGTCCGGAATATTACAAGATATATGAGGACAATTATCACAACGACCTTCACGGCGTAGCAGAAATCATTATTGCAAAGCACCGTAACGGTAGTACAGGCGATGTCAGACTGGCTTTCCAAAGCACCTATGCAAGGTTTGACAATCTGGAATCGCGGACAATCTCTTCCAAATTGAACAGGAAAAAATCCGGTGACAATTCCGGGAATGCCCCCAGCATTGATACACAGGCTCCTATCGATCCTTTGGATTCGATGACAGGTATTGGAATGCCCCAACAGTCTGACTTTGTACCTTATTAAACAAAATAACTATGATACAGTACCCACAGGCTAAGATCAACATAGGTCTTAACGTAACAGAAAAAAGAGCAGACGGTTTTCACAATATTGAAACGGTGTTCTACCCCATCAACATTCAGGACAGCCTTTCCATATGCGTTCACAGAGAGACGCGTCTCATCATGACAGGAAACAGGATTGAGGGCAACGAACAGGACAATCTGGTAATAAAAGCATACAATCTGATGAAAGAAGACTTTGAAATACCGCCATTGAGCATACGTCTTCACAAGCAGATTCCAACCCAGGCCGGTATGGGTGGAGGTTCTTCCGATGCCGCCGGCATGATCAATCTTCTGAGCCGCCGTTTCGGTCTGCGTCTTACTGAATCGGCACGTCAGCGTTACGCAGCACAGCTTGGTGCGGATTGTGCATTTTTCATAAATTCAAAACCTGTTTTCGCGACCGGTAAAGGAGACATTCTGCAACCGGTGGATTTGTCATTATCGGGCTATACAATTGTAATAGTAAAGCCTGCAGTTGGCATTTCAACAGCACAGGCGTATGCCGGTATCACCCCTCACAAACCGGAAATTTCTCCGTTGGATGCAGTCCGGCAGCCTATTGAGGAGTGGAAGAATATTCTGTCCAACGATTTTGAGGAAGTCATTTACCGCTCATATCCGGACCTGCGTTCCATCAAAGAGGAATTGTATGCAAGCGGTGCCTTGTACGCATCTATGACCGGATCCGGAAGTGCTTTCTACGGTATTTTCAAACAGAAAACAGTTGAGATACAAGACCGTTTTCCGGGCATGTATTACAAAGAGAGAGCTCTGTTCTGAAAATTATTTGAGAAGAGCGGCAATGCCGGCATCGACTCCATTGAATCCCATAAAAGCGAGAGCAAGCAGACCGGCGGTAATCAGGGCTATTGCCATACCCTGCATGTTACGCGGTATCTGGACACGAGCCAGCTGTTCACGGATTCCCGCAAATATCACCAATGCCAAAGCAAAACCGATAGCCGTAGCAAAAGCGTAGATAACGCCAGTAAGCAACGTCAATTGGGCGCCCTGAGCCTGGTATGTTCCATTGGCAACCAACAGGGAAACGCCAAGAACACAGCAGTTTGTTGTAATAAGCGGAAGGAATATGCCTAACGCCTGATACAAAGACGGCGATATTTTTCTGATTATCATTTCCAGCATCTGCACCAGTCCGGCAATTACAAGAATGAACAGAATGGTCTGAAGGAACCCGACATTCAGCGGAACAAGAACATATTGTTGCAGAAGGTACGTTGCTACAACAGCTATTACGAGTACAAAAGATACGGCAATTCCCATACCTAATGCGGTTGGAATTTTCTTGGAAACTCCAAGGAACGGACAAATGCCCAAAAACTGGGACAGAACTATATTGTTTACGAATATTGCCGAAATGAATATAAGGAAATATGCCATACCGATTAATCTTTTTTATTCTTAACTGAATTGACAACAGCAATAAGCAGTCCCAGTGTGATAAATGCTCCGGGAGCAAGAACGAACACAAGAATATTCATCTGTGAAGGAAGGATTACATTTCCGAACAAAGAGCCCTTACCAAGAAACTCACGTACAAGACCCAGCAGAGTCAAAGCGCATGTAAAGCCGAGTCCGGTACCTATGCCGTCCACCAATGATTCAAGAGGATTGTGTTTTGCTGCAAAAGCCTCGGCACGTCCAAGAATGATGCAATTGACCACAATCAGCGGAATGAACAATCCCAGAGTGCTGTAAAGCGATGGTACATATGCCTGCATAAGCATTTGGAGTATGGTTACAAAAGTTGCGATAACCACTATATAGCAAGGAATACGTACACCATCTGGAATAAGATTCTTGAGCAGAGATATAAACAGGTTGGAAAAAATCAGTACGAACATCGTAGCAAGTCCCATTCCCATACCGTTCAGGGCCGATGTGGTAGTTGCCAGTGTTGGACACATTCCAAGAAGCAGTACAAATGTAGGATTCTCCTTTACTACTCCGTTTATGAATATTTCAAAATATTTTTTCATACAGATCAGATTATTTGCGTTTACCGGAATGTTTGCTTCTTACAAAAGTCAGTTCGGGTTCAGCCGAAGCATCGGCAGCGCCAACCGAAGTTGCAGAAGTGGTGGCATCGGTAACAGCATCAACAGCAGCACCGGGATTGGCAGCAGTATATGCCTTTTTCAAAGTGCGCATAAACGCGCGGCTGGTTATTGTAGATGCCGTTATTGCATCTATCGTACCGCCGTCTTTTGACAGGGATACGCTTTGGGCGGACATATTTGCACCAATAATGTTATGGTTTCCGCCTACAGCAGAGCCTACCAGTGTACTTTCAACGGGTCTCTTACGTTTGACTGAGAAACCTCCGGTACCCGATGCCACCGCCGGTCCACTCTTGAACCACTGGTCCACCTGTGCACCCAGACCCGGAGTTTCAGAATGTTTCATTACCTTATAACCGGTAATTGTCCAATCCGGACTGAAACCGAACAGTATGGTAAGTTCACCGCCAAAACCGTTATCGCTGCTTTCGACAGCTATACCTGCCAGGGTACTGTCTGCAGCATTATATACATTATAGACATTTGATCCGCCTGCATTGACGGGTTCAGAAATTGTATATGCGGAAAAATCTGTGCAATCCGGAGCCACAACATCCAATATACCGCTCAATTTGTTCTTTTCCGATATGTCCTGGATTATAATGTCTGTGATGCCGAATACTTTACCAAGCAGAACAGCCGCCACGGCGGATATCAATGTCAGACTCAGCGACATTCCCCAAAAACCTGATTTCACTTTCTTCATAAGCAGACTGTATTAAATTTTTGAAAAATGTCTTGAACGGCAGCCCCTGTTTATAAGGGGAACAAACGCATTCATGATAAGAATAGCGAAAGACATTCCCTCCGGATAGGAACCGAACAAACGTATCACCATTGTAATGAACCCTATGCATATTCCATAGATTACCATTCCCTTGTGGGTCATTGGAGATGTTGTATAGTCTGTCGCCATGAAACATGAGCCCAACAGCAGACCTCCGCACATAAGATGATACTGCGGAGCTATGAACAGATCAGGACTGGCAAAGTGCAAAGCGGTTGCAATTACTGCAACGGTAGCGAGTATTGAAACCGGGATATGCCATGTTATTGTTCTGGTAACAAGCAGAATGACAAGACCTGCAATCAGGGCTATGGCAGAGATTTCTCCAATACAGCCTGGCATTCGTCCCCAGAACATATCCCAGAATGTTGGAAGATCAGACATATTGACACCGTATCCCTGGACCATACCTTTTACGTAATACAAAGGAGTGGCGCATGTTGTGGCATCGGTATATGCCAGCATCTGCCCTACGGCAGGCCACGATGTCATTCTGGTAGGGAAAGATACAAGCATGAATACACGTCCTACCAAAGCCGGATTGAACGGATTGTTTCCAATACCGCCAAAGACCAGCTTGCCAAGTCCTATCGCTACGGCTGCGCCTGTCACAATCTGATACAGAGGCATGGAAGACGGCAGATTGAATGCAAGCAGAAGACCTGTCACTATTGCAGAGCCATCGCCCAACGTGCAGGGTTTCTTCAACAGATACTTGCATCCAAGCCACTCAAACAGTACGCAGGAACATACAGAAACTGCGGTCACAATAACCGCACTTACTCCGAATTGCCATACGGCAACCGCAAACGCCGGCAAAAGAGCAATAACTACAATTGCCATGCTCTTTCTTACATAGGTATTCCTGTGTATATGTGGAGCCGTTGATATGGAAAGTTTGTTCAAGTCCATTTTATTTCTTTATATTGCGCTGGCGGATAATGCCGCCAACTTTATTCTTGGAATATCTGACCCAGTCAAGCAACGGGCGGAAAGAAGGACAGGTTGACTGGCAGCATCCGCATTCAATACATGTCATAATCCCTTCCTTTTCTGCAGTTTCCCAATCTGAATCAGCTGCAGCCTGAGCCAGCAGATAAGGTTCAAGTCCCATTGGGCAGGCCTCCACACACATAGCGCACCGGATGCAGTTCTGCTCCGGCTGACGCGTGGAAACGGTCTCCGGCAAAAGCACAATTCCAGATGTACCTTTTGTCATGGGAATCTCCAGATTACGCATAGGTTTACCCATCATAGGTCCGCCATGCAGTATTTTTCCCGTATCTTCAGGAATGCCGCCGGCATTTTCAATAAGAAGATTCACGCTGATACCAAGTCTGGAAATAAAGTTTGAAGGCCTGGCTACACTGTTGCCGGTGACAGTAACCACACGGTCAATCAGAGGACGGTTCTTCTGTACGGCCTGATATATTGCATAAACAGTGGCAACATTCTCTACCACAACTCCAACATTTGCCGGAATAGCGGGAGGATTCGGTACACGGCGATGCAGCACGGCATCAATCAGCTGTTTCTCACCACCCTGCGGATATTTCTTCTTGAGAGGAACCACCTTGATATTCTTGCAGGATTTCAGTTCTTTTCTGAACAGCGCTATGGCATCGGGCTTGTTGGCTTCTATTCCTATATAGGATTTGCTTACTCCAAGCGCTTTCATCATGATTCTGATACCGGCAATAATCTCTGCACTGTGAGCAAGCATAAGGGAATGGTCCGCGGTCAGATAAGGTTCACATTCAACACCATTGACAATAAGGGAATCAAGTTCAGCACCTTTTGGGGGCATCATTTTTACATGGGTAGGGAAACAGGCTCCGCCAAGTCCCACAATACCGGCATCCTTGATTTTGCCGATTATCTCCTGCGGAGACAATGAGCACTCGTCTGCAAGTGTTTCTGAACGGTCTATTGCCGGTTCCCACTCTTCTTCCCTTTCCTTATCGCGCTCGATATAAATTGCAGGAGCATACGCACCGTTCAAACACGGGGCTTTGTCTATTTTCTTTACTGTGCCACATATCGAGCTGTGGATATTGGCAGACATGAAAGACTCTCCTTTGGCAATCAATGTACCCACAAGCACCTTGTCACCCGGCTGGACGCAAGGTACAGCAGGTGCACCTATATGCTGGGATAACGGGAAAACAGCAATATCCGGAATCTGGACCGGCTCTATCTGTCTGTCCTTGGTCATCTTGTTGTCAGGGACTTCTATGCCGCCTTTTCTAAACGTTTTGAATATCATACCGCTGAATTGCTTTTGTTGGACACTCATCCAGACATTTGCCGCACTGGAAACATTTTGCAGGATCTATCAATGCAAGATTGTCTGTAACGGAAATGGCACCGAAAGAACAGACCTTTTCACATTTGCCGCAACCTATGCAGGCTACAGCACAAGACCGTTTTGCGATGGCTCCTTTTTCTTTATTGGAACATGCCACCCAATAGCGTTTGTCCGGTTTTGTCTTTGGCATCAGAGAAATGATACCGCGCGGACATGCAGTAGCACAAGCTCCGCAACCCGTACATTTGCAAGGATCTATTGTTGCTATTCCCGTTTCAGGACAAATAGTTACAGCGCCGAACTTGCAGGCTGCAGCACAATCTCCGAATCCAAAACATCCATAACTGCACATAGATTCGCCGGCTCCCGCAATATTGGCAACAGAACAACGCCGGACTCCCTGATATACTGCCACAGCAGGACGGTTGGAGCACGTTCCGTTACAGCGCAGTACGGCAACCTTAGGTTCTACAGGAACTGCCTCTTTTCCAAGAACAGCTGCAATAGCAGAAAGTTTCTCTGAGGAACAGGCATTGCAAGCCATACCTTGCAGAGAACCTTTCTCTACGGCTGCAGCAGCAAAGGCACTGCACCCTGGAAAACCGCAACCTCCACAATTGGCACCGGGCAGCAGTTTCTCTATCTGTCCGATTCTTGGGTCCTGTTCCACAACAAAGAACTTGGAAACCACAAAAAGCACAACAGATGTAACAAGCCCTACTCCTGCCAATATTATCAATGAAATCCAGATTACAGACATATTCCAATCAATTCTCTATCTTAAATTTGTAGTTATTCTCCAATTTCCGCCTGAAAAGAAACAGTATTGCATACCACAAGAATTCAGTTCCCAGCAAAACCGCCACTGCCAACAGGTCAGATCCTCCAAGCAATTTTACAAGTATCACGCATAAGAGAACTATCAGCAACGGATATCCGAACGTGAGCCACACGGCTTTGAATCCAAGGCCAGCCTGCATGGACACACAAACGGAATCTCCCACCGAATAAGAAACGCCTTTGTTTACAGGTACAATTATTTCCCATTCCTTTGTCTCTGATATTCTGCATGCGTTCCTTGCCTGGCAGGTATCACAGGAAGACTGTTGGAGAACAGTAACTATCAGTTGGTTATCCAGAACCCGTTTCACAACTCCCTCATGCAATATTCTGTCTTTCATAACAAGTGCATATTACCGAACACAAAGATACTTATTATATTTGACTTTGATTACAAATGAGCATAAAAAAAGAAGGGGCCGACCAAAAAGTCCAGATGGACTTAGAGGTCATCCTCTTTTCATTTTTGCAGTGACTGTTCCGAGCTGCCAGGCAGCCAACCTTCGTCGGAACTCCGTTCGCTTCGCTCACTCCGGCCCCTCCCATTGTCTCCTTCGTCCTGCTTCGCAGAACTCGTATCCAACGGGCCCCACCCCCTGCCCGTGTCCGGGGGTGGACACGTCCTCCGAAGGTTGCTGCCAGCTCAGCTACGGCTCAGTGGAAATTTAGTAGGGGAATTAATTTCTCCGAAAATGATCCATTTGTATATTGCATATTACAACCAACCGCGCCCCGCACTGCAAAGCACATTCGGTACGAAAAAACGCCTCCTGCCGTACCAACCGCACTGCGAACCGCATTCCGTACGAAAAACCGCCCCCTGCCGTACCAACCGCGCCCCGTACCGCATTTGGTTGAATTTCATACACAACCAGCACATGGAACATATCGGTGATGTTAAATCAGTATCAGATCTTGGATATGAGTCCACTGTCAGCAGATACAGGGCGCAGAACTGCACCGGATGCCCTTTGAGAGGGATGTGCTACAAGGGAATGTCAGACCGCAGGACAATCGAGGTGAATCATCAGGTAAATGCATATAGAGCCGAAGCCAAACGCCTTCTTACCAGTGAAAGGGGGCTATATCACAGAAGCAATCGTCCGATAGAACCGGAGGCGGTCTTCGGAGACATAAAGCAGAACCATGGCTTCAAGCCCTTCAAACTGAAATCGAACAGAAAAGTCAAGGTAGAGTTTGGCCTTGTAGCTACGGCTCACAATCTGAGGAAATATATAGTTGCAAAACAGGCGTCAGCGAAGCAAATGCAGGTGGTATAGACCATCTGAAGGCCTGTCCACCCCCGGACAGGTATAGGGGGAGGGGCCCAAGTGGAACGAAGTGAAACTTGGGAGGGGCCGAGCGCACGAAAGTGCGCGAGTCCTGAAGATGGTCTATGCCACCTGCTGCGAAGCTGACTACACCGCTATACACAAAGAAACCGGCCAAAAATCACTTTTTGGTCGGCCTCCTCTCATTTTCCTTATAGGTTATTGTCAACGACGGTTTCTCTGACGACCGTTCTGCTGAGCAGGAGCTGCCTGCTGCGGACCATTCTGGGGCTGACCCTGAGGACGGGCCTGAGGCTGACCCTGAGGACGCTGGCCACCCATACCAGGGGCACCCTGAGGACGCTGGCCACCCATACCGGGGCCACCCATGCCAGGACCACCGAAACCGCCCTGACGGCGCTGAGCCTGCATTTCATCGTACTGTTTTTTCTGCTCGTCTGTAAGGAAAGACTTGATCTTATTCTCCTGAGCCTGACGTGCCTGCTGCTGTTTCTGCATCTCTTCTTCTGAAGGCATCTGCATCTGGCCCTGACCGCCACCCTGCTGCATTGAAGCGAAACGTTTCTGCATATCCTGAGCCTGGACAAGATAGATCTTGTAAATAGAGTCAGACTGTGCCTGTGTCAGTTTGAGCTGCTCTTTCAGACGGTCAACGTTACGCTTTGCCATATCTTCCGGTTTGAACTCACCCATACCTCCACCAAAACCTTGGGCAAAGGAAACAGAAGCAACGAACAATGCTGCTACTGCAAAAAATAGTTTCTTCATATTTATAATTAATTAAAAGGTTAGTACATCTTTTGGCAACACGCTTCTGTTACAGAATTTGCACCCTGACATCGCGTTCTACAAATGATAGTATAAAGTTAGATAAAAGTTAAATGAAATATCATGAATTATTTTGAATTTTATCAATTTATTCCAACAGATTTTATTACCTTTGCACACAGAATTTGATTTGACACAAGCAAGAATATGTTCACTTTCCGTTGGAATAATGATTGGCAGGCCTGGCGATGGCGCGGAGCGGCTTTTCAGTTTCATTTGCAAAAATGACATAATCTTCATTGTATCCGCTCCACAACAAGACATAAGGGCGGATTTTTTATTTTATACTTTATACATTGCATTACTTATAAAACAAACTCATTATGAGACAGAAAAGATATTTTTTAGCAGAACAGGAAATACCTGCACAATGGTATAACATTCAGGCAGATATGCCAAACAAACCGCTTCCCATGCGCAACCCGCAGACCGGAGAAGTTTTGAAACAGGAGGAACTTTACCCTCTGTTTGCTAAGGAGCTGGTAAAGCAGGAATACAACCAGACTGACGCCTGGATTGACATTCCTGAAAAGGTCCGTGAATATTATACCTATTACCGCAGCACACCGCTTGTCCGCGCATACGGACTGGAAGAGGCTCTTGGTACCCCTGCACATATCTATTTCAAGAACGAAAGTGTAAGTCCGGTAGGATCACACAAACTGAATTCCGCTCTTGCACAGGCTTATTTCTGCAAACAGGAAGGTGTAACAAACGTTACTACAGAGACCGGAGCAGGCCAATGGGGAACAGCTATGTCTTACGCAGCAAAGCTGTTCGGTATGGAGTCTGCCGTATATCAGGTAAAGATTACATTTGAACAGAAGCCTTACCGCAAGAACATGATGCAGATTTTCGGTGCCCAGGTAACCCCATCACCGTCAATGTCAACCCGTGCTGGAAAAGATATTCTTACACAGTTTCCCAACCACAACGGTTCACTTGGGACCGCTATCTCAGAAGCTGTGGAACTTGCACGAATGACACCAAACTGCAAATACACTTTAGGTTCCACATTGAATTTTGTATCCCTGCATCAGACTGTAATAGGTCTTGAAGCTGAGAAACAGATGGAAATGGCAGGAGAATATCCCGATTACGTAATTGCATGCTTTGGCGGCGGTTCAAACTTCAGCGGTCTGGCATTTCCTTTCATGCGCCATGTATTTGACGGCACACATAAGGATACTGTATTCCTTGCAGCCGAGCCTACCTCATGTCCAAAACTGACAAAAGGTATATTCACATATGACTATGGCGATGAGGCCGGTTATACCCCGCTCATACCGATGTACACTTTGGGACACGATTTCCGTCCGTCAAACATCCATGCAGGAGGTCTGCGTTATCACGGAGCAGGTTCTGTTGTAAGCCAGCTTGCAAAGGACGGTTATATGAAAGGTGTTGACATCAACCAGCTGGAAAGTTTCGAGGCTGCAATGACGTTTGCAAATTCGGAAGGCATTGTTCCTGCACCTGAATCAGCCCATGCCATAGCAACTGCAATCCGCGTAGCAAACGAGTGTAAAAAGACTGGAGAACAGAAAGTCATACTGTTCAACCTGAGCGGTCACGGTATGATTGACATGCCTTCATACCAGCAGTATCTGAGCGGTTCGCTGCAGAATGCGCACATATCTTCTGACGAGATCAGAAAGAATGTTGAGGCAATGGGAGATCTTACAAAAAGAAAATAATTTTACTGAAAATGATATCTTTCTTTAAAAACCAGAGTGGCGTAATTGTTGCCACAGAGAGCAAAAACCAACTTAGTGCAGAAGATGTAAAAAAGCTTGAATGGCTTTACGGCGATGCCGTTCTTCTGGAGGAAAGCGCACTTGAAGGGTTCTTTGTAGGGCCTCGTCGTGAAATGATAACTCCATGGAGTACAAATGCTGTAGAAATAACCCAGAATATGGGTTTGGAGGGCATTCTGCGTATTGAAGAGTATTTTCAGGTGGCATCGAAAACGGCCGAATACGATCCTATGCTGCAAAGAATGTACAACGGTATTGACCAGACAATCTTTACAGTTGACATCAAGCCGCAGCCTATTCTCTTTATTGAAGACCTTGACAGCTACAATGAGCAGGAGGGTCTTGCTCTGTCAAAAGAAGAGATTGAATACCTGCACAAGGTTGAAGGTGAACTTGGGCGTAAACTTACAGACTCCGAGGTGTTCGGTTTTGCCCAGATCAACTCAGAGCACTGCCGTCACAAAATCTTTGGCGGCAAGTTCATCATTGACGGCAAAGAGATGGAATCTTCTCTGTTCAGCCTGATAAAGAAAACTACACAGGAAAACCGCAACAGCATCATATCTGCATATAAAGACAATGTGGCTTTTGCAAAAGGTCCTGTAGCCGAACAGTTCGCTCCGCTGGACCACTCCACATCGGACTACTTTGTAATAAAAGATATCCAGACTGTCATTTCTCTCAAGGCAGAGACTCATAACTTCCCTACTACGGTTGAGCCGTTCAACGGTGCTTCAACCGGTACAGGCGGTGAGATCCGTGACCGTATGGGCGGCGGTAAAGGTTCATGGCCTATTGCAGGTACTGCAGTTTACATGACATCATACCCGCGCAACAGCAAAGACAAGACATGGGAAAAGAGCATGAAAGAGCGTAACTGGCTTTATCAGACTCCTGAACAGATACTTATCAAGGCATCCAACGGTGCCAGTGATTTCGGTAACAAATTCGGTCAGCCGCTTATCTGCGGTTCCCTGCTCACATTCGAGCATCAGGAGAACAACGAGAAATACGGCTACGACAAAGTTATCATGATGGCCGGCGGTGTTGGTTACGGAACAGAACGTGACTGCCTCAAAGGAGAACCGCAGACCGGTAACAAGATTGTTGTTGTAGGTGGAGACAACTACCGCATAGGTCTTGGTGGCGGTTCGGTTTCTTCGGTAGAGACAGGCCGTTACTCATCGGGCATCGAACTTAATGCAGTACAGCGTGCAAATGCGGAAATGCAGAAACGCGCATACAACGTTACACGCGCCCTTTGCGAGGAAGAGGTCAATCCTATAGTTTCCATCCATGACCACGGTTCGGCAGGTCACGTAAACTGTCTGTCTGAACTTGTAGAGGAATGCGGCGGTCTTATTGATATGACCAAACTGCCTATCGGAGACTCCACCCTTTCTTCAAAGGAAATCATTGCCAATGAATCTCAGGAACGTATGGGTCTGCTTATTGACCAGAAGCATATTGAACATGTTCAGAAAATTGCAGACCGTGAACGTGCACCTATGTATGTTGTAGGTCAGACTACAGGCGATGCCCGCTTTGCCTTTGAACAGGGAGACGGTATCCGTCCGTTCGACCTTGCAGTAAGCCAAATGTTCGGTTCAAGTCCCAAAACCTACATGGTGGACGAGACTGTTGAACGCAATTATAAAGATGTAAAATATGCCCCTGAAAAGTTTGAAGATTACTTGACCCAGGTTCTGCGTCTTGAATCTGTAGCCTGCAAGGACTGGCTGACCAACAAGGTTGACCGTTCGGTTACAGGAAAGATTGCACGCCAGCAGTGCCAGGGCGAGCTGCAATTGCCTCTTTCTGATTGCGGTGTTGTAGCACTTGACTACCGCGGAAAGAAAGGTATTGCCACTGCTATAGGTCACGCGCCTGCAGCAGCACTTGCAGATCCTGCAGCAGGTTCTGTTCTTTCAGTGGCTGAATCTTTGACAAACATTCTTTTCGCTCCGCTTGAAGAAGGACTCAAGAGCGTATCACTCAGTGCAAACTGGATGTGGCCTTGCCGCGCCCAGAAGGGCGAGGATGCACGCCTTTACAAAGGAGTCAAGGCATTGTCCGATTTCTGTATTGCTCTTGGCATAAACGTTCCTACAGGTAAGGATTCACTGTCAATGACACAGAAATATCCAAACGGAGACAAGATTATCAGCCCGGGTACTGTTATTGTAAGTGCCGGCGGTCAGGTAAGCGATGTAAGAAAAGTGTTGTCCCCTGTTATCCGCAATACGGAAGAAAGTGCATTGCTTCACATTGATTTCAGTTTCGATACCTTCAAACTTGGAGGTTCGGCTTTTGCTCAGACACAGGACTGCGTTGGCAGCGATGTTCCTACAATAACAAATCCGGAATATTTCAAAGATGCGTTCAATACAGTTCAGGAACTGATTGAAAACGGTTATCTGCTTGCAGGCCACGATATTTCTGCAGGCGGACTTATCACCACCCTTCTTGAAATGTGTTTTGCCAACACATGGGGAGGCTTGAATGTCAATCTGAACGAACTTGGAAAGGATGATATTGTCAAGACACTCTTTGCAGAAAACCCGGGTATTGTAGTTCAGGTTGCAAGAGAGAAGCTCGACAGTGTAAAAGGTATTCTGGAAGAAGCAGGCATAGGTTATGCACAGATTGCAGTTCTGAGCAACGACCGTTACATTGCCATAAAGAAAGATGGCCAGTCCTACAAGATTGACATAGACAAGATGCGCGATATCTGGTATGAAACATCTTACCTGCTTGACAGCCGCCAGTCAATGAACGGTCAGGCTCAGGAGCGTTTCAAGAACTACAAGAGCCAGCCAATCAAGTTCGAGTTCAATAAAGAATTTACAGGAAAACTTGCCCAGAACAGCCTCAATCCTGACCGCCGTACAGCATCGGGTGTCAAAGCCGCCATTATCAGAGAGAAAGGTACAAACGGAGAACGTGAAATGGCTTATACACTCTGGTTGGCAGGTTTCGATGTGAAGGATGTTACAATGACAGACCTTGTAAGCGGTCGTGAAACACTTGAAGACATCAATATGATTGTTTTCTGCGGCGGTTTCTCAAATTCCGACGTTCTTGGCAGCGCCAAAGGATGGGCAGGCGCATTCCTGTTCAATCCAAAGGCAAAACAGGCTCTTGATAAATTCTACGCACGAAAAGACACGCTGTCACTTGGCGTATGCAACGGTTGCCAGCTTATGATTGAGCTTGGACTTATCAACCCGGAGCACGAGCAGAAGAGCCGGATGCTGCATAACACATCGCACAAATTCGAATCTGCATTCCTTGGTATTGACATTCCTCAGAACAACAGTGTCATGTTCAGCGGTCTTGCAGGCAACAAACTTGGCATATGGGTAGCCCACGGAGAAGGCAAGTTCTCACTGCCTATGCCGGAAAACGAGTACAACGTAATTGCACGCTACAGTTACAATGCATATCCAGCCAATCCTAACGGATCAGACTATAATGTTGCAGGTATTGCCAGCGCCGACGGCCGTCACGTTGCAATGATGCCGCACCCCGAGCGCGCCATTTTCCCATGGCAGTGTGCCGCTTACCCTGCAGAACGCGCCAATGACGATGTAACACCGATAATTGACGCATTTGTTGCAGCACGCCGTTGGATTGAAAAGAACAAATGACTGAATGAACCATAAACTTATTATAGCGGCGCTGGCTCTGCTGGCGCCGTCTATTGTTAAGGCCGTTACTACAGACACTATTCCAGAAGTGGTAATAACCGGTTCACGCACTGAAACCGATGTGCGTTACCTTCCGCATACAGTTACCATTATTGACAAGGAGACATTACAGCAGAGCCATAACTCCAATCTGATATCCTCAATAGAGTCTCTGGTTCCAAACATGTTCGTAACCAAGACATCAATGCTTGGCTTTGGAGTAAGCAACGGCTCAGCCGGCAATATTTCAATGAGAGGTCTTTCCGGTTCTACGGCACAGGTACTGATAATGGTTGACGGGCATCCGCAATTCAGCGGTGTGTACGGACATCCCATAAGCGACAGTTACCAGACACTTATTGCAGAACGTGTAGAAGTTCTCCACTCCCCCGCAAGTGTCCTTTACGGTTCAAATGCCATGGGCGGAGTTATCAATATTGTGACAAAAAGCAACAATACACCCGGGACTACGGCAAATATCGGTGTGAGTGCCGGCAGTTGGGGGACTGTTGTTGCCAATGCTTCCGTAAACATCAATCAGGAGCGTTTTTCCTGTAACTTTGCCAGTCAGTATTCCCGTTCGGACAACCACAGACCAAATATGGAGTTCGAGCAATTCAGCGGCGATGCCCGAATTGCCTACCGTCTCAACGACAATTGGGATATCTATGCACATGGAAACGTTTCAGGAACCAAATCAGAATATCCGGGTCCCCTCCAACAACCCATGTTGGAAACAGACCGCAATATCCGCCGCGGTATGGTTTCGGCCGGAATAGACAACAAATACAACAGGACAAACGGTTCAATAAGCGCATATGCGTCTTTTGGCCGTCATACCATAAACGACGGTTACAAAGATAACGCTACTGACACTCCCCAATCAAGATTATTCCAGTCAAAAGACAATCTTAGCGGGATATCTGTATATCAGAACTTCAATCTGTTCACAGGAAACAGACTGACCGCAGGCTTTGAATACCAGCACATTCTGGGACACACCTGGTACACGTCAAGAATTGACGGTTCAGTACTGGATACACCCGGCAAACAGAGCGCATACGAATATATGGATCAGATTGCCGGATACATTGACATGAGCCAGAATTTAGGTTCAATTCTGACAATCTCTGCAGGCATCCGTTTTGACCACCATTCTGTTTTAGGAAATGAATGGATTCCGCAGGCAGGAATTGCCGTTCGGCCAACAGAATACAGCACATTGAAATTTTCTTACGCAAAGGGATTCCGCAACCCGACCATCAAAGAATTGTACATGTACCCTCCATCGAACGACAGTCTGCGCGCGGAACGTATCAACAGTTTTGAACTTTCATGGAACCATACTCCGGATGCAGGTGCTGTCAAGTACGGAATCAACCTTTTCTACATTAAAGGAGACAACATGATACAGACTGTCATGATGAAAAATATCAATACCGGAGCCATAGAAAACTACGGCGTTGAATTCAACCTGACATGGAAAATTGCCAAACACTGGTCTGCCGGCACAAACCACGGCTGGATAAATATGAAGTATCCTGTCATTTCAGTTCCACAGTACAAAGGGATGTTACGCGGCATGTTCCACTGCGGAAAATGGGCTGCAAATGTGGAACTTGAGCAGATTTGCGGTCTGTATTCGCAATACGATGCCAATCCAGACGGTTCTGTTACATCCAGCACAGAAAATTACACATTGCTGAATGCTGGAATAGATTATCAGATTCTGGACGGATTAGGTCTCTGGATAAGGGGAGAAAACCTTCTTGCACAGAAATACCAGATTAACTACGGTTATCCTATGCCGCGCGCCACATTCATGTGCGGTATCAATCTCAAGTTATGAAACCCTGAAAGGAGTTTCATTTTCCAGTTTTCATAAAAGCAAAATATACGGCAAGTACTATCAGCAGAAAAGATACCAGGTGATTCCAATGCAGGGTCTGGCTCTTGAATACCAAAGAAACAATCAGCGTAAATACAGTAAGGGAAACTGCTTCCTGAATCACTTTCAGCTGAATCAGATTGAATGGTCCGCCGTTAATGTCGGAGCCTGTCCTGTTTGCCGGTATCATAAAGCTGTATTCAAACAGAGCCACTCCCCACGATGCCAGAATAATCAGAACAAGCGGCCAGTCCGTTGAGATTTTCATTTCCTGCAGTTTCAGATTACCATACCAGGCAAATGTCATGAACACATTGGATACTACCAATAAAAGCACTGTAATCAACCCTTTCATAATACCATTACTAATTTATTTCAAACATCTGTAAAGCAGTTCCTGCAACGCACGGTCATGGCCGTAGCGCATTTCGCAGCAGTTGTCAAAAATCATTGTTGCGCCGTTTTCCTTAGTGTATGGCTTCCATTTCGGGAGGCCCTTGATACTCTTTGCATTCGGATTACCTGTATAGGCAAAATTGACCCAAGCCTGACTCATTTTCTCTGCCAGGACGCGAGCATTCTCATCGCCTTGCCTGATATTTGATTTTTCCAGATCCGGGTTATTGAACACAAACGGTATTTCAAGACTATGGAAAGACGATGCCTTGCCTCCGTCAGCGGAGGGAGCATACCAGTTGAACAGGAACATATAGACCGGTGCTGTGGCATTTGCAGACTGCCAGTCAGCAGCATATATGGACTGTGCGCGTATGTTGCAGTCAAGACCTACCATATCGAGAATATCGTCCTTCTCCTTATATGGATAAGCCTGGCGGTAGGCGGTCAGGAATCCGTCCAGATTCTCTTCTCCATATTTATCCTTCAAAATTTCAATTCCCTGCTGCTGCGTGAAAGTCTTATTGTCATAATAGGTCCTGTCAAGTTCATTGAACGTAGAGCCGATAATCAGCGGAATATCCTTGCTCAAATCACTGAAACCGGGTGTATAGGCATGCTTTGGCAAAGATTCAGTACCCTCTGACGGGACAAAGCCCCACATCTTGATTGAACCCGGAGTGCGCGGGCCCATCAGTGCTGCCACACATTTGTTTCCGGCACGCGCAATCTGTGCATATGGCATAGTCTGAATGCGGTCCAGAGTCTCTTTTGTAAGGCCAAGTTCCTTTACAACCATCTTAGCAAGAGTATCGGACAACTGGGCATTGACAACATTCAGTTTGGCACCGCTTTCAATGATAGCCTTGTGGAACAGGCCCTTGGCGGCAGGCATACACATGAGTGTACCAACCTTTCCGCCACCGCCGGATTCTCCGAATATGGTAACATTATCCTTGTCACCACCAAAGGCATCGGCATTGTCCCTTATCCACTCGAGAGCACGCACAATATCAAGCATACCGGCATTCTGGCATTCTTTCCACTTGCCACCAAAACCGGACAGGTCAAGAAAGCCCATTATATCAAGGCGATGGTTCAGGGTTGCAATCACAACACCTTTTTTTGCAAGCGCTACGCCATCGTTATACTCTGCCATATTGCCTGACCCGGAAGAATAGCCGCCACCGTGTATCCACACCATGATAGGGCGTTTTGCACCGTCTTCAAGTCCTTGGGACCAGACATTTATAAGAAAATTGCCACTTTCGTCATTGCCGCGGCCACCCTGTATTGCCCATGGGCCGTACTGACAGCACTCAAGCGTATCGGTCCACCTGTCCACCGGCCTTGAGGCAAGGAAACGCTCTGCCTGCGCATACGGAATACCTTTGAATGCGTACACATTATTCTCATACTCACCTTCAATGTAACCCGATGTAATCTCTACTATAGGTTCACGGACCTGACCATTGCTATTGGCACAACTGCTGAATACTGCCATAAAAAGCATTCCCGCCACAGTTGTCTTAATACAGGATATTTTCATATTTCAAATCTATGGAACACTACAATATTTATTATCAGTCATAATTCTTCTTTTGAATTGGGCGTTCATACATTGACTTTTGCATACAGACTTCCTTCAGACTCTTCAAGCATAGAGGTGTAACCGCGCAGAAGCACAAGGCTCAAATCATCTTCACGACCGGAATCAGACAATATTGGAGGCATTTTATCCGGGTAGCACAATGTTATTTCAGTGATTTGATTCTGTTCAATATACTGCACTTTAAGTGTGGCACCGGCCTCAACTCTATCCACACAACCCTTGCCGCTTTGGAACAACTGGAGCAACTCTTCAACAACTGTCATTGTATGGTCAAACACAGATTGTGGAGCCATACGGTGCAGCAGGAACTGCTCAAGACCGTTGCTCAGTTCTATATAATCGTAATCTTTTACTATGCGGTATTCAAACTTGCTGATACCCTGTATAAAGCTTTTGGTTTCCTCACGCTGCGGATTGGAAAAAATCTGTTCCGGAGTTCCCTCTTCAAAAATCAAGCCATGGTCCATGTAGAATACACGGTTACTTACGTTACGTGCAAATTTCATTTCGTGCGTAACAATCAGCATGGTCATGCCGCGTGCGGCAAGTTCACGGATAACGGTAAGGACCTCGTTTATCATGGTGGGGTCAAGGGCCGATGTCGGTTCATCAAACAGTATAATCTCAGGATCCATAGACAGACAGCGGGCTATTGCAACACGTTGTTTCTGTCCACCGGAAAGTTGGCTTGGCATATATGTAGCCTTGCCGGCCAGACCAACGGCAGAAAGCAGTTCCATTCCGCGTCGCTCCGCCTCAGAACGGCTTTTGTGCAACAGTTTCATTGGTCCTATACAGATATTCTCCAGTACAGTGAGGTGTTCAAACAGGTTGAAAGACTGGAACACCATTCCCATGTGACGGCACATTTCACTTTCTGCAACACTATCCATCAGTATTGTGCCTTCCGTAGGTGTTTCCAATCTGTTGAGACAGCGCAGAAATGTACTTTTCCCTGTTCCTGAAGGACCGATTATTGAAATTACATCGCCACGGTGAATGTCTGTAGTTATATTTTTCAGAACTTCCAGCCTGCCGTCAAAAACTTTGCGCAGGTTTGTTATTGAAAGAACAACTTTCCTGTCCGGGGCAGAACTGCCAGCACCACGCAACGCATTTGTTTTCTTTACAGATTGGATATGCAACTGCGGAGCAACATCGCTGCCTTTCTTGGGTAAAGTCAGATCAAGCAGCCACCCTATCAGTTTTACAAAGACAACTGTTATCAGAAAATATATCACGGCCGCTGCAATAAACGGGAAGAAAGCATCGAACGTACGGCTACGGATTACATCCATAACCTTTGTCAGGTCCATTACCGCAATATAACCTATTATGGATGTTTCTTTGATCATTGCTATTACCTGCCCATTATATACGGATTGGGCACTGCGGGCAGCCTGTGGCAGAATAATATTGAAGAACGTCTGTTTTGCGGTAAAGCCTAAGGCATATCCGGCCTCGCGCTGGCCACGGTCAACGCCAAGAATAGCCATGCGGAACACCTCTCCCACAAAGGCGGCCATACTCATGGACAGAGCAATTATAGATACAGTCACTCCGTTTATTCCCATTGGAGCACATACCGCATAGTACATGATCATAAGGAACACCAATATGGGGACTACACGCATAATTTCAACATACACCTTTGCAAAACCGGAAACAATACGTCTGCGGCTCATGCGCATAGCACAGATAAGTGCACCGAGCAGTGTCCCCAGGATAAGAGCGTAAAAAGAAATTTTTATGGTAACCCACAATCCTTGGGCAATCATTTTCCAACGGTTTTCTGCAATAAACGTGCGATGGAAAGTATCATACAGATCGGTAAGGAAATTTGACTCCTGATACAATCCTGCTTCTTTCATCTGCTGTACGGCAAGTTCTTCGTTGTAGCCTACAAGAGCATGCGAAGCCTGGTTGTACGGATCGGAAAAAAGCATTTTCTGACTCATGTCCGGTTGCTTGGCAAAACCTGATATACCCATATCAATCTGCCCGGTCTGGACAGCTGCAAGAATACTGAGCAACGGCATATTCAGAAGTTCGACAGGCCGGCCTGCATATTTGGCAAAACCGTACAGCACATCCATATCTACGCCAGCCGGTTTTCCATTGGATATGTAAGATGTACCCACAACAGTAAAACCGCTTGCAGCGTGAATAGGTTCACCCTGTGTCGGAATATCATAATCTCTTGGAGCCGGATCCGGTTCTCCATAAGGTCTGAGCCAGTATTCCCTTGAGTCCTGTATCATCTGCCGGGTCTCAGGTAATGCAAGCCACTCGTTGAACTGCGTTCTCAGTTCATCGCTGTTCAGGCTGAAAAAGACAAGCTGGTCATCAACAACAATGGAATCCCAAACAAGATACAATCCGGGAATGGAATGCATATAAGCCTTGAATTCAGGAAAACGCACAGTCATCAGATCAATGTAACCGTCTTTCAGTCCCTGAATTATTGCAGCGGGCTCTGTGTGATACTCAACCTTGTACCCGCACTCATCGGCATGAGAGGAGAGGATTTTCTCCACTAATGCGCCCTGATATGTTCCAATAACAGTTCCTTTGAGTTCTTCAAAAGAATGGGCTGTAATCATTTCAGCAGGTTTGGAACAAGCTGCAAACAATACGGTTATCAGTACAGGTATCAATAATTTTTTCATAGGAGAAACAGGTTATAAGTCTTCAAAATATGAAGAAACAGGATCTTTTTCCATAACAAACGATATTTGGTCCATCATGGAATTCAGCACATGTCCTTTTACTGTCTTGGTCTTGAAAAGGACATTATCATTCGGAACCAGTCTGTCATAAAGGGATAATTTCTGATAAGAATCGTATGCAATTGAATACGGGACAACATCGTCATTCTCTGAATGTATCATTACACATTTGCATATTGAAGGAGTCCAGCCGCTGCATGGGTTATTGCGTTCTGCCGCATGACGGATAGCAAGATACAACGGACTTGACGTATTGACCGTACTGTCCGGGTTGAACATGGAAGCATTCAGAACATGATACATACTCTCTATTCCGCTTTTGGCACATAAATCCTGAGTTTCTTCAATTGTCAGTTCCTTGCTGCATATAAGTTCGTTAAGCGCACTTGCGTTGTATCTGTCAGAAAACAGATCCTGGAGTTTATAACCGGAGAAAAGGTCTGGAGATGAATTATACAGATCATTCAGTATTGCCAATACAAATACCATATTCTCCGTCTTGCCAAGACTAAGGTAATAATCCAGCAGAGCAGACAAATCTGTTGGAGTACTGGAAGTGATACTGCCAATGGGATTCACAGCTTTCAAAAGCGATGCCGAAGCTTCAGTTTCCAGATATTTTTGAGCTGACAAGGTAGCGAATCCTCCTCTTGATGCACCCATAAGATATGTTCCATAATCTTTCTTCAATGTTACTCCGCGCTGTCTTATCAGTTCAAGAGCCGCCATTTCACAATCAACCGACTGCCGTCCGTTAACACATGCCAGATCAACAGCAGGCATGGAGCATGTGCTGCCATAGCCTTGCAAATCGGGAAAGACTACAAGAGAATTGTATACTACACGGCAGAAACCTGCAATACCTCTAATCGGGAAATATTCCGATCCGAAAATCATGCTCTCGTTATAAAGAGTCACATGATCCATCTCGTACTGGCGTTCACTGTCTGTATTGTTGGGCATCAGGAGTGTTCCTGACAGCACAATAGGACTGCCTGATGAGTTTACGGTTCTGTAAGTGAAACGGTGAAGTTCAAATACAAGTTTTGATGAATTGTCCGGATTGACACCCACATCAAGATAGTTTCTCAATTCAAGTTTGGCAAGTTCCGAAGAAAGTTTAACCATAACCAGATCTGCAATTCCTGTTCCGGTCACCATAGAGATTCTTGATTTCAAAAAATCCTTCAGATCATCGGAACCTGCAAAATATTGGGACCCGACAACATTGACAAGATTGCCGGACGGCGCAATATCGGAACAGTCGTTTTTCCGGCAGCCTGCTGTCAAAGACAACAGAACGGTCAGAACAATAAATTGCAATCTATTTTTTATTCTCATAATCTTTTTTGAAAAATATAGAATAAAGTACAGGAATGATAAGCAAAACAATTATGGTACCTACCAGCAGACCACCAATAATACATGCCGCCATTGACTTGAACATGGAATCGGTAAGAAGCGGTATCATACCGAGTACAGTGGTGAATGCAGCCATAGTAACAGGTCTCATTCTGGATACGGACGCATTTATCAGGGCCTGATTCAGATCTGTTGCCGTCTGCGCCTGTACTTTTATCTCGTCAATAAGTATTATTCCGTTTTTCAGAATCATTCCTACAAGTCCCAATATACTTACAACGGCAATGAAACCGAACGTTGTCTTGGATATGATTATTGCTGGGACAGCTCCTACAAAGACTACAGGAATAGACAAGACCAATACTGCCACAGACTTGTAATCCTTGAACAGGGCAAGCAATATTACAAGCATCAGCAATATGGCCAGCGGATAGTTACTGAAAAGGTTTTTCATTGACATATCCTCTGCCAGACGTTCCCCACCCCACATAATATGGTAACCCTCTGGAAATTCAATATTTTCCAGTTCCCGTTCAACAGCGCGGCGGGAATTTTCTACGCTACTGCCTTCTACCGGCGATGCGCATATGGATCTGCAACGTTCTCCTTTGTAACGGCATATTACAGGGCTTTCCCATTCCACCCTGATACCGTCAGACAACTGTGACAGAGGCTCGTTACCGGTAACTGAACCCGATAAGCCTGAAACAGCATCCAGAAGGCCTTTGTCTGCGGTAATTTTTGACCAATCGGGCATCAGTCCGAATACGGTAGCATTGTTGAGGTCTTTGATTTTTTCTCCATCGCTGCCAACGCAATCCACATATATGGACATAGGTTTTGTACCGTCATAGAATGTTCCCACCGGCAAACCTTCCGTCGATGCCAGAATTGATGTGCCCACTTCTGTTCTGGACATTCCGGACATACGGGCCGATGCCTGATTGTATCCTATTACAAATGCCGGAACATCGGGTTCCCATTCATCTATAACATTACTGCATACCCCGCTCCTATTGAATATGTCCAGACACTTCCTGGCAAGACTGTCAAGAACAACGGGATCCGGGCCCATGATACCGAGCTGTATAGGATACTGCATAAACATCAGATTATAGCGTTTGAACTTGACATAAGAATCAGGAAACATGGCACTGACCTCTTCCTGAAGCCGGTTGATATCGTTTTTCAAAGCTTTGGAAGATTTGAAATCCACTATCAGTTCTCCATATGAAAGTGACGGAGAATGGATGCTTCTTACAAGATTGTAACGTGATGGTGTACCACCAACAGATTTCACTATGTCTGTAATATCAGGATTTTTCCTCAGAAACGCACTTATGGAATCAAGGTCTGCGCTGACCTGGGTATAGTTTCTGTTCTCAGGCAGTTTGTACTCCATATACAGCTGGTCATACTCCATATCCGGGAACAATGCACGTTGCAGATACAGTGCGCAATATCCTGTTCCTGCCAGGAGAAACAGTACAATGATCACAGACGTACATCTGTGTGAAAGACAAAAAGACAACGTTCTTTTAAGACATACATACAATACAGATGACTGCTGCTTTTCCACAGACTTTACAGGATAAGGATAAATCAGCCTGTCTGCCATGATTGGGACATGGGTCAGTGCCAGAATCCAGGACAGCAGCAGCGATACACATAACACAATAAACATATCGTGTATATATATGCCTGTCACATCGGGGCTTAAATATATGGGAAGAAAAGACAATATCACAATAAGTGTAGCTCCAAGCAAAGGCCAACCGGTATTTTCACCAATCCGGGTCAAAGCTTCCATACGCGGCACCCCGTTAGCCTTGGCAACCAATACACCGTCTGCAATGACTATCGCATTGTCAACAAGCATACCCATTGAAAATATCAGAGCGCCTAAAGACACACGCTGCAACGTTCCACCTGTATAGAAAAGGAACAATATGGAGCCGAATATTATTACTACCAAAGACATTCCTATCACCATAGCCGGACGTACACCCATGGAAAATGTAAGCAGCAATATAACCAGAACCACAGAAGCAATCATATTGAGCATAAAATTGTCCATAGCCATGGTTACTCTGTCAGGTTGGCTGAAAACACTGTTTATTTCAATGCCTGCAGGCAATCTGTCCGCGCGTATTTCATCAAGTTTCTTTTCAACTCTTTTGCCTACCTTTACAATATCCACTCCGGAGTTTGGAGATATGCTGAGTCCTATTGCCCTTACACCGTTTCTTTCCATATATTCGCGGACCGGATAATCCTCTTCCAGAACAATATCCGCAATGTCTCCAAGCCTTATCAGATCTTTCTCGTGTCCTTTAATAATCAGACCGGCAATGTCTTCAGCACTGCGGTACCGGTCATCAACACTAACTCTGATACGGTTTCCGCCACTTTGGAAATACCCCGAATATATTGTTGCATTCTGTCCGTTGAGCGTCTGTATTACCTCTACAGGAAGAACATCCAGGTTGGCAAGACGGTCAGTCCTCATTTGGATTCTGATACACTCCTTGAACGTACCGAATACCGATACCCGCGATACTCCTTCAACATTCTGCACTTCCCGGCGGATCATATCCACATATGCAGACAGTTCCTTGCAGGTATAATCACTGCCGGTAATAGCGTAGAACATACCGTAAACATCGCCAAAATCATCGTATATCATGGTTGTTGCGCCCTGCGGCAGCCCAGTCGCTTCAATTTTATGGCGCATGATATCCCAGGTCTGCATTATGTCTTCCTGCGGAACAGTAGTCTGCAGTGAAACCTTTATTATGCACATATCGGAATAGCAGCGTGTTTCTGTGAAATCAACACCAGAAGTCTCTCTTATTTTCTTTTCAAGCGGGTCTGCCACCTCAAGTTCCACCTGATATGCCGATGCTCCGGGATAGACACCCACCACAAGTGCCTGACGCACAAGCACCTCCGGATCCTCCAGCTTGGGAATACTAAAGCATGCGTAAATACCGCCAAGCAATAGGATAAAAACAACCAGAGAAACAATTTTTCTGTTGTCAAGAGACCATTTGCCTACATTGCCGTTCATCATAATAGTCCGCCCGGATTTGAAATACCTGTTTTTCCAACCTTACGGACTTTCTGTCCGTCATGCAATGCATTTACTCCGGCAGATACGACCATATCTCCTCTTTTCAGCCCCAACACCACAGCATTGCCATCATTCAGAATTTTTACAATTTCAACCTTTTCCAACCCGACAGTACCGGTTGTTGCATCATAAAGAAAGACTGCGCTGCCATCACGGTCGCGTAGCAATGAACTTACTGGCACAAGATTCATATTACTGTTATCCTGTCTGAATGTAAGTGTAACCATAGCAGTCATACCGGGAGTAACAAAACTGTACCTGTCTGGGATATCGAACTGCAACCTGTAGAGCTGGTTTGCATTGGCTTTGCGGCTGATCAGACCGCCTTCCAGAGGCACAGTCAGATTCGGGGTTGAAGTGAATCTTGCATAAGCAGAATCAAGGATTTCAAACCGGCAATAATCCGGGTAGGAAACATTCAGTTCTACAGAAAGTTTCTGATTGCCGAATATGGATATTACAGGTACTCCCGCTGCCACCGTCTCTCCCTGCGAAAACATAACGTTATCCACATAACCGGTAATAGGAGCATAAAGATTACAATCGTTCAACTGGTTCTTATGGTATTCCAGTTTTTGGGAAATCTGTTCCAAGCCATACCGCGCCTTGTCATAATCATTCTCGGAAACGGCATTATCCTCGTACATGGCAAATACCCTGTCTATCTCCGCCTTCACCTGATTATATTCGGCAAGAGTGGCATTATATTGGATTTTGTAGTCACGGTCATCGAGTTTTGCCACCAATTGGCCGGCTCGTACCGGTTCTCCGCTTCTGACATAGATTTTCCCGATTTTTCCGCTTACCCGGAAAGCCAGATTCGATTTGCTGGACTCACTTATTTTTGCCGCGTATGTTGCGGCAGGTACTTCTACATACCTGGCTGTCTCACAAACCTTGACCAGTGTTTGTTTTTGAGTCTTGTCAACACCGCAGGATACCATAGCGGCAGTACAAACCAACAATAAAATCTTAGACCTCATATTAAATATTATTTGTTGAGCATTCCATTTGCCTTGAGCCAAGCTATTTTCTTGACAGCAAGACTGTGTTTTGCCTCTATCATCAACGCATAAGCATTCTGCCATTCAACCTGAGCTGTAAGCATATCAGTCAGGTTTTCCATTCCCTTACTGTAACGCACCTGCGCCACCCTATATGATTCATCGGCAGATTGGAACATTTTCCTATAAACATCAGCCTCCATGGCGGCCTCGTTCAATTCATTATATGATTTGAGGATTTCCAGTTCCATCATCTCATACAGATTATCGCGTTCATAGGAACTCTGCTCATATGCAGCCTTTGCGGCGGCCACTTTATGATATCCTTCCAGACCATGGAAAATGGGGACCTTGACGTTTACCAGCGCCATAACGCTCAACTGGTTGTCAAAGATCCTGTTATCCATAAACTGCAGTCCGTTCAGATAAGTTCCACCTACAGATACGCCCACCTGCGGAAGAAAATCCGCCCGTTCAAGTTTGACGTTCCATTCAGCCAGTTTGGTTTTGGAATCCAACAGGTCATACTCACTGCGCAGTCTTATATCCGGTGTGTACGTAACATTGTCCATGCTTTCAACGGACAGTGTATCAACTTCAATTTCTGATATCAAAGGCAGACCTATTATCTGACAAAGGCTCATACAGGCCAGTCTGTAGCCGTTTCTTGCTTTGTTCTTCTGCAGTTCTGATTTTCCTATTTCAGAATTCACTTTCATGAGATCCGCCTGAGATGCCATTCCGTTCGATATGGCACTTTCAACACTTTTGCGCAAACTTACTAGAAGAGAATCATATTTGTCCGCAACAGAAATCATCTCCCGGGCTTTAACAACAAGCGCATATGTTTCGTATGTTTTGCAGATGATTTCGTTTTCAGACATCTCAACACCAAGCTGGGACATTTTATTTCCCAACAGCCCCATTTTATATGCAGCCCTGATTTTTCCGCCCATATATACAGGCTGTTCCAAAAACAGATTGGCAGAGGTTACATGTCCTACACGGAAATCACCATCAGAATTGAGATTACGCATGCGGCTTTCCAAAGTGGACAGATACCAGGATCCGGTCTCACTTGCAGCCACCAGAGGTGCAAGCTGATAGATACGTCCCACTATGTACTGGCTGATGGGAGTTGCCACATTGATAGGCATATTCCCGTTCAGAGAGCTCCACATGTCAGTAATATTCAAAGACACACGTGGAAAATAGTTTGCCTTATACGCCTTGGATGTATGCAATGTCTGTTCCACCAGAGATTTTGCGGACTTTATTTCCTTGTTTTCACGCAAAGCCATGTCAACGCAATCACCAATTGATAATCTGGTAACTGAATCCTGCTCTGCAAATGCCGCAGTATTTGACAAGAACAGGAGAGACAACTGCACTGCCAATGCAAATTTGAGTTTCACTAAACAATCCATTTTCACGCGAAAATACAAAATAATTGAGTATATTTGCACAAAAGATGTACCAACTATGAAAAAAAATCTCTTGTTTTTATTGGTAACACTGCTCATATCAGGTTGTTCAGGCGGCGATAAAGCAGGCTGTGATTTTGACATACCGGGCCAGATTCAGCAACAGCAGTCTGTACAACAGACCAAAGGAGATGCTGTCAGCAACTATTTTGACTCATTGTATTCTTTATTGGAAAGTGTTATCACGTATGCGGAAAGTTCAGGCAAAACATTCATATACGGAACAGTTTTCCCCGAAATAGGTGCTCTTGAAAATATGGATATTGTTGATAAAGACAACACACCAATAAAATTCGAAACCCTGGATTACGGGACCAAACTGATGGTCGCAAGTCAGATCTGCAGCTGTTTCCAGAACCAGATAAAGAATAAAATGAAAATTATAAGCGGCATAGAAGAAAGATACCGGATTCTGCTTCCGCTTATGCAAAATTTTGCCGGGACAGTAATTTCCCTATGCAATGACAATGTTTCCGCCAACACATTAGCCAACACGTTGGAAAAGTTTGCCAATGACAATGACATTCTTGATGCCATCAAGTCTTTGAGACATTATCACATTGTTGATATGGGACCTGTCGATCCCCCATTGATTGGTATTGATGAGTATAAACAGAATCTGGTTGGCAGGGCCAAACGTGGAGATTTATGTGTAATAATGCCTATCTACGGCTCTGCCACAATCATCAACCTGACAAAGGAACTGTTTGGTATAGAAAATCTCAATTTCCACACATTCGGTCATTGCGGTTCTTTTTTCCAGGATGTAACAGCCGGCATTACAGAAAATGACAGCATAATATGGTCTGCCGCATATCATGGAATAGGTTTTGAACCTGTTAGCGCATGGCAACAGTCCTCTTATGTCTTGAGAGTGCACAAATTGCGTTTCCACCTTGATACAGATGGCAAGAAAGTGGCAGAAGTTGAAAAAGTACCGCTTACAGACTCACAGATTGACTCATACGAATCTGAGTTGCGTTCATGTTCAAATGCCAGTTTCATTACATATAATCCTTTGGTAGATTGCAGAGACTGGATATTCACCAAATACTACATACCGGAAAGATTCAGTTGCTCCGGTCTTATCTGGTATTGCGCAAAAAATGCCTACAACATTGACCTGTCAAGTCCGCAATTACCAACGGTTATGCCGATCAACATAATGATATCACCTTATACAGATATTATTGTCTGCATGGAGGCAGGCAAGCCGCTTGGACCTTGTATGTGAGAAGATTTGATATGCAGAAAGAAAGTATGAAACCATCTGAACAGATGTTATGGCTTGCCCCATATGGAGGGAAAAGTGTAAGAGAGAAATGTTTTCAGCCGGTTGAAGAGATTTCCGTGTGGCAATATCTTGAAAAGCGGTTGCTTTCACAGGAAGACAGATATGCCGCATTTGAATATTTTGGAAACAGGACCAGCCGCAGCGAACTTATAGAGCGCGTTCATAAATGGAGCCGGGCTTTCAGGGCCATGGGTATTGGGACTGATGACAAAGTGGTTCTTTTTGCTCCCTTCACTCCAACCGTAGCTTCAATGCTTTTAGCTCTAAATAACATCGGAGCCTGGACAATACTTCCGAATATGGCTGCAAGTACGGAATCCTTGAAGGAATGTTGCGCAGAAGCCGTACATTTCATTGTATGCCACACAATTGAAGATAAGATTGCCCCTGTTATAAGGGAACGGACAGATATCAGGAACATTATCCTTACCAGCGTTTTCACAGATATGCCGCCGGTTACCGGTTTTTTTGCAAATCTGAAAGAAGGATACCGTTACAGACGTATGTTGATGAAGAACCGCGCGTACACCAACGCCGGGAAAGCATTCGGTTTGTGGAAAAAATACAACGGTCCACTCAGTCCCGAATTTGACAAAAAGCGTCCGGCATTCATAACATCCAGCGGCGGAACATCCGAACACGGATATGCAAAACATATAATAGACACCAATCAGGCCGTAATAGGCATGTTGGTCCAGACATTCAATTCAGGCCTTGCAAAAGACTATGTTGAGGGGACTCTGTGTTATACCAGCCTTCCGCCGTTTGTCAGTACATCCATTCTGGTATTGTTCCTTGCACCGTTGCTGTATGGTATGACCTGCCTGCTGGACCCGCGCCCAACCGGACAGGTATTCAACCATAATATAATGAAATTCAAGCCGCAGATAACACTTGTTCCAGGATGCTGCTGGGTCAATTTCTTTACACATATCTGCAATCTTGAGAAGAAAGGCATAAAACCCGACTTGAGTTTTTTCCGTTTTCCTATCATTGGAGGCGAGGGAGTATCTGTGAAAGATCTGAAATGGATAAACGGTATATTGCGCCGTTGCGGTTCGCCAACAGATATGGTAGTAGGCTATGGAATGAGCGAGGTATTCTCTCTGCTCACTGTAGATTTTCACAACAGCTCCGCAGACAACAATGACAATCCGGAGAATCCTTATCCGGTCATTTCCGTAGGTTATGCTCTGCCCGGTGCTACCATAGGCATATTTGACCGTGATGGGAACGAGTTGGATTACGGGCAAAGGGGCGAGATCCGTGTCAAGTCAACAACCATGATGCAGGGATATTACCGCAACAACAAACTTAACGGGAAAGTATTTTCTGACGGTTGGTTCAAATCCAGAGACATAGGTTTTCTTGACAACAGAGGAAGACTCTACGTATTATGCCGCATGTCAAGCGGAATAAGTCTGCCAAACGGAGAATACCTGTACCCGGTTGATATAGAAAATCAGATTAACTGTGATTCCCAAGTCAGATGCAGCATGGTCAACAACATGGCTGCTCCAGATATGCCACCAAGACTGGCAGCACATGTTGTAGTAATGCCTGGTTGCACTGATACAGAAGACCTTATCAGAAGACTGGATGAGACGTTGGAGCCAATACTGCCCCACGGCATTACGATAGATGGTTACAAAACATACAGCAACACGTTCAGAATGAGCAACGTATGCAAAACAGACAGGAACTATTATCTCAACGATAAAGAGGGTTATCTTAAATTTGACCGCCAAAAAGGCACAATTGTAACGGTATCTTTCGGTTAACAGCAACTTTCAAGTTATTTTAAATACAAATACAAAGATGAAAAAAACTATTTTTTACGCCATGGCTGCAGCGTGCGCAATGCTTGCTCTTGCCGCACAACCTGTCATATGCCAGACCACAAGCATTGACATACAGAATTACAGGATAGATGCCTACGAGGCCAGCGTATCGCTGAATATGATTATACTGCACCCCGATGTTATGCCTGCAAGCATACAGCAAGGCGACTTTTCTGTAGAAACCGGCGGTGTAAAACGCAGTGTAGAGGAGGCGTTCCGCTGTGATTCAAAAGGGACACAGGACAGCAACGGCGGTTACATCGGCCTTGAACTGGCATACAGCCGCGGTGGCAGTCCCATGGCATACAACGGACGTACCAACCGCAACGATTGGGTACAAGAATACCCCGTAAAGGTAACATACAAAGACATCAGCTGTACAACAGACAAATTCAGGACAGACTTCCTTTCAGCCTGCGACAATTGGACATTCTCCACATCGAACGGCATGTCCACAGCCGCATACCAGCCTGAAAGCCTGAAAGCTGACAAAGCAAAAAATCCGCTGGTTATCTGGTTGCACGGCATGGGCGAAGGCGGCACTGATGCGCGTATTGTACTTATGGGCAACGAGGCTGTTGCTCTGGCACAGGAACCTATTCAGAGCCACTTCACATCCAGGCGCGGAGCAAACGGGGCATACGTTCTTGCAGTGCAGAGCCCAACCATGTGGATGGACGCAGGAAACGGAAGAATGACTCAGGGAGACGCTGAGTCAATATATCTTGAAAGGCTTAAGGCCGCAATAGATGAATATGTAGCTTACAACCCAGATGTTGACCGCAAAAGAATCTATGTAGGCGGTTGCTCCAACGGCGGGTACATGACTATGAACCTGCTTATCCACTACCCCGGATTCTTTGCCGCAGGTTATCCCGTATGCCAGGCTTATGCCGATGCCAACATTTCAGATGCGGAAATAAAATCTCTTGCAAAAGAAAACATCTGGTTTGTACAGTCTTTTGACGATACTACAGTACGTCCCGCACAATTCGGAATACCTACATTCAAGCGTCTTGTGCAGGCGGGAGCAAAGAACGTATGGTCCAGCATGTTTGAGAACGTACGCGGCACAGACATGCCGGGAGCACGGTATATGGGACACTTCTCCTGGGTATATGTTTTCAATGACCAGGTTACCGGCTCACAGGCACAATCAGTTGCCGATATGATACCCACAAACAATGGTGGCGGAACAGTTTCACCACAAGGATTCAGCAATCTGTTTGACTGGATGAACGCACAGTAATGCTTACCAGGCAAGAGACTCCTTGTCTATTGTTCCTTCATAGTTGATCCCGAAATTGAGATTACTCTGACACAGTATTGATGCCGATGACATCAATACTGTTTTTATTTTGGGAGATGTGTATTCTTTCTTCATATCTGTTCTGCATTATTCTTTATACATAAGCTTTCCGTCAAGTATTATCAGACCCCTATAGCTCTCATCTACCGGCATACCCTGCAGGTTGTACGGTACTTTGTTCTGTTCTGACTGGGATTCAAAGTACTGTTCTGTTCCGGTTGTGGTGCCGTCATCGAACACAAACACGTATGGTCTTGTCCTGGGGACTTGGGCAAGGTTCAAATAGGCCTTGTGTGCGCCTATTGTCATACCGCTCCAACTGTAGAAGCCTACTCCGTATTCCGGGCTGCAGGACAGTGCAAAACAGTCATCTTCAAGAACCTTTTCAGTATCTGTTCCTACAAGTGTATTACTGTCACTTGGAAGGACAGAAGATGTTGTCAATGCCAAAGCAATCTGTTTCTGGGTTGCGGCATTGTCTGACGTAGTCAGGCGGAGTATCACGGGCTCGCCAGCCGGTATTACACTCCCTTCTATTGCAGTCAGGTGCAGCACATTACCGTCAGCACGGCCTGTATAGGCAGTCACACTACCCGGCAACTGGTATGCATCAGTACTTGAATAGAATGTGGAATAGTAGTAATCTTTATTGTTTGGATCCTGATTGGCGGTTACAAGTTCTCCGTTCAAGCCTCCATTGCTGCTGGTATATTCCAGGCAGGCAGCTATGGTAACGTTGCCAGCCCAATCTGAGGAATAAGGTTTTTGGACTTCAAACTTAACCACATCACCCGTCTTCAACCCTTGCAAAGACACGGCAAAGAAGCCACTTAATGATTTTTTATCATCCTGGTTTACGGAATATACCTGAGTACCGTTTACATACACATTGATGGTAAATTGGCCATATTGCCAATTTGGCGCAGTCTTTGTCCATTTCACGCGTGCGTTGGCGACATCTGTGCCATATACTGTAAACTCAACGGAACGGGTGCCTGTTTCAGAGTATAGATCAGATGTTGTCTTGTAAGTTGTCTCTGCTGCCCAGTTGAACTGCACGCCACCGTATGCTGCATCCTCCACGAGCGTAAAGCCGTTGTTGGCTGTAACAGGGTTGGAGATTAGTTTTTTGTATGTAATCAACATTTCTGGATTGAGTTCATTCATAAAAAATATATCAGAATAGTATTTGCCATTCTTCTTGTCTTCCCAATACTCTATATTTCCTACAGTTTCATATTCCGGTTCTGTTGCGTCATGATGAATAATATCCTCATTCAAGCCTCCGTTACTGCTTGTGTATTCCAGACAGGCGGCTATGGTAACGTTGCCAGTCCATTCTGATTTCTCAGGTTTTTTGACTTCAAACTTAACCACATCACCCATCTTCAATCCTTGCAAAGGTACGGCAAATAAGCCACTTAATGATTTATTATCATTCTGGTTTACGGAATATACCTGCGTACCGTTTACATACACTGTAATGGTAAATTTACCATATTGGTAATCTCCATTGTTCTTATACCACTTCACGCGTGCGTTATCAACATCTTTGCCATATACTATAAACTCAACGGAACGAGTGTCTGTGTCCGACCATACATCATAAGTAGTCTCTGCTGCCCAGTTGAATTGTACGCCACCGTATGCTGCATCCTCCACGAGCGTAAAGCCGTTGTTGGCTGTAACAGGGAGAGAGATTAGTTTTTTGTATGTAATCAACTGTGCTGGATTGAGTTCCTGCGAGTATTCGGCATCGGAATAGTATTTGCCTAATGTCCTATCTTCCCAGCACTCCTGCAAGAAGCCGACAGTCTCATACGTAGGTTCTGTCACATCATGATGTATAATGTCTGATATTCTGAAAGTTCCCTCAACAAAGGTAATGTAGTACTTCGGATTGGATCCTTCTTCCTGCGAGACGTGAATTGTGTATGAACCAATCTCTTCGCCTTCTTCACGCCAGATTTTGATACCAGTAAGTTCGTCACCTTCCATCAATTCGCCCTTTGTAACTTTCCATGTCAGTTCAGGGTCATCATCTCCTTTGTTCTTGAATTTGTCATCTGCTGTTAAAATGACACCTGCACCTCCGTTGCTGCTGGTGTATTCCAGACAAGCGGCTATGGTAACGTTGCTAGTCACATATGAGGAATAAGGTTTTTGGACTTCAAACTTAACCACATCACCCGTCTTCAATCCTTGCAAAGGTACGGCAAATAGGCCGCCCAAAGATTCACCGTTATCCTGATTTATAGAATATACCTGAGTACCGTTTACATATACATTGATGGTAAATTGGCCATATGCCCAATCTGGGTTATTCTTTGTCCATTTCACGCGTGCGTTACCTACATCTTTGCCGAACACCATAAACTCAACGGAACGGGTTCCTTTGGCATAAGTGTCATAAGATGTCTCTGCTGCCCAGTCGAACTGTACGTCACTGTATGCTACATCCTTGATAGTAAAGCCGTCGTTAGCTATAATAGGGGTGGTGATGAATTTTGCGTATGTAATCAACTGTGCTGGATTTAGTTCTTGAGTGCAAGCGGCATCCGAATAAAATTTGTAAACATTAAATGCTTCCCAGCACTCTTGATTGAATCCCACAGTTTCGTATGTCGGTTCTACTGCGTCATGATGAATAGTTTCTGCTTCACCTCCGTTGCTGCTGGTGTATTCCAGACAGGCGGCTATGGTAACGTTGCTAGTCCAATATGAGGAATAAGGTTTTTGGACTTCAAACTTAACCACATCACCCGTCTTCAATCCTTGCAAAGGTACGGCAAATAGGCCGCCCAAAGATTCACCGTTATCCTGATTTATAGAATATACCTGAGTACCGTTTACATATACATTGATGGTAAATTGGCCATATCGCCAATCTGGGTTATTCTTTGTCCATTTCACGCGTGCGTTATCGACATCTTTGCCATATACTATAAACTCAACGGAACGAATGTCTCTATCTTTATCTCCATAAGATGTCTCTGCTGCCCAGTCGAACTGCACACCACCGTATGCTGCATCCTTGATAGTAAAGCCGTTGTTAGCTGTAACAGGGAGAGAGATTAGTTTTTTGTATGTAATCAACATTTCTGGATTGAGTTCATTCTTAAGAAAGGCATCAGAATAGTATTTGCCTGTCTCCTTGTTTTCCCAATACTCTATATTTCCTACAGTTTCATATTCCGGTTCTGTTGCGTCATGATGAATAATATCCTCATTCAAGCCTCCGTTACTGCTGGTGTATTCCAGACAGGCGGCTATGGTAACGTTGCCAGACCATTTTGATTTCTCAGGTTTTTTGACTTCAAACTTAACCTTATCACCCTTCTTCAACCCTTGCAAAGGTACGGCAAAGAAGCCACTTAATGATTTATTATCATCCTGATTTATAGAATATACCTGAGTACCATTTACATACACTGTAATGGTAAATTTACCATATCGGTAATCTCCACTGGTCTTATTCCACTTCACGCGTGCGTTATCGACATCTGTGCCATATACCGTAAACTCAACGGAACGGGTGCCTGTTTCAGAGTCAATAACAGATGTTACAGATGTTGTCTTGTAAGTTGTCTCTGCTGCCCAGTCGAACTGCACGCCACCGTATGCTGCATCCTTGATAGTAAATCCGTTGTTAGCTGTAACAGGGAGAGAGATTAGTTTTTTGTATGTAATCAACTGTGCTGGATTTAGTTCTTGAGTGCAAGCGGCATCCGAATAAAATTTGTAAAAATTAAATGCTTCCCAGCACTCTTGCGTGTAGCCGACAGTCCGATCGGTTGGGGCTACTGCGTCATGATGAATAGTTTCTGCTTCACCTTCGTTACTGCTGGTGTATTCCAGACAGGCGGCTATGGTAACGTTGCCATCCCAATCTAAGATCTCAGGTTTTTTGACTTCAAACTTCACCACATCACCCATCTTCAACCCTTGCAAAGGTACGGCAAATAAGCCGTCTAATGATTTATTATCATCCTGGTTTACGGAATATACCTTCGTACCGTTTACATACACTATAATGGTAAATTTACCACAATGGTAATCTCCATTGTTCTTATACCACTTCACGCGTGCGTTATCAACATCTTTGCCATATACTATAAACTCAACGGAACGAGTGTCTGTGGCAGCATTACCATAAGATGTCTCTGCTGCCCAGTCGAACTGTACGCCGTCGTATGTTGCATCTTCCTTAAGAGTAAATCCGTTGTTAGCTGTAACAGGGAGAGAGATTAGTTTTTTGTATGTAATCAACTGTGCTGGATTTAGTTCTTGAGTGCAAGCGGCATCCGAATAAAATTTGTAAACATTAAATGCTTCCCAGCACTCTTGATTGAATCCCACTGTTTCGTCTGTCGGTTCTACTGCGTCATGATGAATAACTTCTCTCTCTCCTCCGTCGCTGCTGGTGTATTCCAGACAGGCGGCTATGGTAACGTTGCCTTTCCATTCTGAGGTCTCAGGTTTTTTGACTTCAAACTTCACCACATCACCCGTCTTCAATCCTTGCAAAGGTACGGCAAAGAAGCCGCTTAAGGATTTATTATCATTCTGGTTTACGGAATATACCTGAGTACCGTTTACATACACTGTAATGGTAAATTTACCATATCGGTAATCTCCACTGTCCTTATACCACTTCACGCGTGCGTTGGCGACATCTTTGCCATATACTATAAACTCAACGGAACGGGTGCCTGTTTCAGAGTGTTCAGCAGATGTTGTCTTGTAAGTTGTCTCTGCTGCCCAGTTGAACTGCACACCTTCGTATGTTGCATCCTTAAGAGTAAATCCGTTGTTAGCTGTAACAGGGTTGGTGATTAGTTTTTTGTATGTAAATACTTGTGCCGGATTGAGTTCCTGCGTGCATTCGGCATCAGAATAGAATTTGCCGGTAGCCCTGTCTTCCCAACAATCTTGCGTGTAGCCGAGAGTCCGATAGGTTGGCTCTTTTGTTGGATGGTAAATACCCAGTGTCCAGCCGACAGGAATGTAACTTGTGCCAAGCTTTGTCTTATCCAGTTCAACAGGGGAGTCAAAAGTACCCTTGGCAGCAACACCTGAAACCCAATCTCTTGTAGCGTTTTCATGCCACTGTGAAAAACCGACCTTGATATAATTGAGACTGCTGCAATCCTTGAACATTCCATAATAGCAATAATTTGCCAGAGTCGTGGCAGGGAGTTCCGGTGACGCAGTCAGACCTGTACAGCCTGAGAACAAGCCATAGAAACAATAATCATTAGGTATCTCCGTAATTGATCCCGACTTTTCAACCAAGGTCATGATGTTTCCGCTTGCGGCAACATCGCCTTCTACAGAAAAACGGTAATAGTTGGCTCCGTCGGTAGAGAAGGCAGTTGGAGTGCGTGATGGGTTGCGGAAATATACCGATGCGAATGGAGACAGTGATATTTCTTCGCCTAATGTATAAGGCTTCCAGACAGATGCATCTTTACTGTATTCGAGGGCAACATCAGCAGGTGAGCCGACCTTGCTCAGACTTACCTTTGACGATGATGTTGTGTTGGCAGTGAAGCACAAATAATCAGGAGCTTTTACTGTCCAGTTCTCTGGTATATAAGAACTACTACCGGTAAGTTTTGGTAATCCTGGAGGGCATATAAACTCACCTTCCTCTGCAACGTCACCAAGCCAGCCCGCTGTCGCGCCATTTTTATCAAGTTTGAACCATTCCTTGAAACTGACGTTTACCTTCCTCAGGTTGCTACAGTTATCGAACATTCCGTAATAACACTTCTCAACCAATGTAGGGGCAGGAAGCTCTGGAGCCTCGGTAAGACCTGTACAGTCCCCGAACATATTTTCATAACAACCCCTGACAAGTGTAGTGGCTGGTAGTTCAGGAGCCACGGTAAGCCCCGTACAGCCTTGGAACATACTGCGATAGCAACCCTCTGCCAATGTGGTGGTTGCAAGTTCAGGTGCATTGACAAGACCTGTACAACCTGAGAACATATTTGAATAACAAGCGTGGCTCAATGAAGTGGCAGGAAGTGCAGGAGCCTCGGTAAGTCCTGTACAGTCCTCGAACATATTTTCATAACACTCAATAGCCAATGTCGTAGCAGGAAGCTTTGGAGCTGATGTGAGATTGCGGTTACCTGAAAACAGCTCATAGAAACAATAATTGCAAGGAATGGTTTTAGTGTTACAACTTTTATCTACAAGCGACATGATGTTGCCGGAAGCGGAGATTCTGTTGCTATCATCACTTGACGATAATCGGAAGTGGTAGTAGTCTCTCCCGCCTTTCGAGAATTCTGTCACGGTTTCAGATGCATTGCGGAGGTAGAGCGTTTCGCCTGATTGAAATTCTACATATTCATACAAAGTAAGAGTGTTCCATTTCATACCGTCCTTGCTGTATTCGATGGTCACCGCCGTAGGGCTTCCCTCCTTCTCCAAACATATCGATGCATCTTTCTCTGTCGTGAAGCAGAGATAGTCAGGCATATATTGTGATATAGTCCAGCCATCTGGAATGTAATTACTTCTGGAAGATGTATCTAAATCCTTCGGACATTCAAATGTTCCGGTTTGCGATACGCCTTGCATCCACCATTTTAAAGCATCTGTCGTCCCTGATGGAACCCATTCGGTAAAGCCCACCTCAACATGCGAAAGACTGGTGCAACCTTGGAACATTTCATAATAACAGTAGCTTTTCAATGTCCTGGCAGGAAGCGTCGGGGCATTCGTCAGGTTATTGCAACCAGTAAACATTCTGTAATAGCACCCTTCCTTCAACTCAGTCGCAGGAAGCTTTGGAGCCGATGTTATACTAGTGCAATATTCAAACAGCTTGGCAAAACAATAATTGTTCGGTATGGTCGTTTTGGCACATCTCTTGTCAACAAGCGACATAACGTTTCCACTGACTGAGATTTTATTATTACGAATACTGAACCTGTAATAATTCTCTGCGCTGGTGGAAAAGTTAGTGACTTTGTCTGACTTGTTGCGGAAATAGACCTTGTCACCTGCATTCTGCAATATGATGACAGGACCATACTCATAACCATCGGCAGCAGTATACGTGTAGTCTGTCCAACTGGAACCGCCGTTGGTGCTGTATTCAAGAGCAACTTTCGTAGGATTGCCGTATTTATACAGCTGAAAGTATGCCTCGTCTTCCTCAGCAGTGAAACAAAGATAATCGGCATCCTGTGCCCATGCGTTCATG
The DNA here is from genome assembly GCA_024398715.1 of Bacteroidaceae bacterium. GTDB lineage: Bacteria > Bacteroidota > Bacteroidia > Bacteroidales > Bacteroidaceae > Colenecus. The sequence continues at coordinate 120,591 of JAKSIP010000002.1, read as the reverse complement.
CCGACTGTCAGCATCATTACTAAAAAAAAGAATATTTTTTTCATAACATGTATAAAATAAAAACAAATTCTAAATTTTCCAATCTGATATCTGGCGCAGAAGAGGTACAACAACAGCAACAATCTGCTCTATTGCGTCTATTGCCTTTGGGACCTTTGACATTCCGGTAATACGTTCACGAATTTCTTTACTGCGTTCCCTGATTGGTTCAAGTTGTTCCTCCAACTGGGTTCCGATACGTTTTGTCAATACTTGTATTGCATAGCGTTCGCTATCACGCAGGACGATAGCGGTTTCTTCCAGCAGGATCCGCTGCTCATCTGTCAGCGAACGGTCTGCACGCTGCGCATCTATCTTCTGTATGGATTTGCGGATCTCTGAAAGTGTATCTGTTGTAACTTCAATTTTTTTTGTTGCCATAATTATCTTCAATCAATCAGTTCAATCAATTGTTTTGTGTATAAAGACAGTGTTGCCAAGTCATCAGCAATATCTTTCAGCTGTTCAATGCGGTCTTTCCTCTTATTCTTTTTACTGCCATCTCCAAGAAGACGCAAGGCCAGATTATGGTGTGCCTTGGCAAAATACCTGAGAGCCGATACGCAATTGGTCCTTATTTTTTCAGCATTCGCACTCTTTGAATACAAGTCGATAAACAGTTTGTCATTTTCTATCAGGTTTACCGCACCCGAACGTTCCAGATATTGCAGATATGCCGTATAGTTGTCTTTAAGTCCTTCTCTTTCGTTGGCAAGGAGAGCGTCAAGTTCAGGACTTTTCAAAACATCAATCAAAGCTTCCGTACAGACGCTTACCAGAGTATCGCTCTCTGTAACAAACTGTACCAAGGCCTTTTTCTGACGCACTTTCATGTAACGTTGGGCTATCCAACCCGAATAGCGGCCACTGAGACGTGCATATCCTTCCGGAACAGTTTTGTCCATCCAGTCTGATTTATTCAGATAAAGAATAACCGAATCTGTCTTATTGCCCAAGCCGCGCAATTCAGTACCAATCTGTTTCCAACGGGTCTCGGAAGAGAGGTTTCTCAACGCCCTGCAATATGAATTGAGCGCAAGAACATATGTCTGTGCCTTGTTCTGCGCAGTAATATTCTGGGCATCGGTTTTTACCATAGACTCCAGTTCATTCACATGCAGGGACGGAGAACTGAGCGATGCCGCATAATACAGACCGCGCTCACGGTTCACCTGTTGCATGTTTACAAAAATCTGCACTGGACTGTGCGTAATTGTATCGCTTTTGAGCGCCAGATTCTGCACCATATCCACTTGCATTTTACTTACACCGCAACTGCATAGCAACATCATCAGCAGAGCAGAAGAATAAGTTCCAAGTTGTTTCATATAGTTATTTTGTAATATCCGTCTTATAATTTTCACTTTGTTCCACCACCTAACGCCTGATAAAGTGTAACATAACCCTGAGCCAATTGTAACCAATCATCCAAAGCGGCAGATTGTGCAGAAAGCAACTGTTGTTTGGCAATGATAACCTCAAGATAGTTGGCATCGCCGTTAAGCATAAGCTTGCGGGCATATTTTTCTGCTTTCGCCATAGACTGTATTTGCAGAGTTCTTCCTGCAGATTTGTCTTTTGCCGCATAACAGGCTCTCAAGGCGTTATTCACTTCTATTCCTGCATCAATCAGTTTCTGTTGGAACTGGGCGCTGGCCTGATCAAGTTTTGACTGTGCAATTTTGGAATTCGCTCTTAACTGCCCCTGTGCGAATATGGGTTGTAAAAGCGATGCCATAGCCGTCTTTATAACATTACCGTCAAATGCGGCTGTTGCACTTATATTTACACTAGGATAGAATTGTGATTTTGCATAATTGACGTTATAGAAACAAGCCTCAAGATTTCTTTCGGCAGCACGTACATCGGGTCTGTTTTCAAGAAGCAGCATACTGGCACCGACAGAAAAATCGTCTGAAAATTCCATATTCTCCAAAGTTGTACGAACGATATGCTGCGGTTCCTGGCACAAAAGAGCACAGATGGCATTTTCCACATCGCCTATTGCCTTGTCCACATCAATCAGAGCCGCTTCAAGGTCATAATACTGGCCACGCGTCTGCTCTACTGCAACGCCATTGCTCATTCCGCTTGATTTGAGAGACTCAACAACACGCAGCTGTTCATCCCAACTTTGTTTGAATGCCACTACCAGTGTTTTCCTGGCATCAAGATAAACCAATTGGTAATATAGAGCTGACACATGTGCAACAACACCTGTCTGAACAGCCTGATACACATCAAGAGCCATATTGTAATTAGCTTTCGATATACGTTCCCGGTTCAGTTTTTTACCGAACAGATCTATTTCCCAGTCAAGTGCAACAGGTAGCATATAACTCCAGCCTGCTGACTGATTGATATTGTATCCGTACTGCGGATTCACAGCTACACCCGGAGCAAAAGACATTCTGTCCGCCTTGAGAGCATTTTTTGCCTGCGTTATGGAAGAACGTGCAACATTGATATCGGTATTCCTTACAACTGCAGTATCAATCAATGCTTGCAGGAAAGCGTCAGTAAAGATTTCCCTATATGAAAATGTGCCCATTGATACACCTGTTGTATCAATGACTGCACCATAAAGATTATCGGTTTTTATGGATTCCGGACGTTCGTACTTGCCGAATACACCGCATCCGGCAAGCAGAACCGTCAATATGGACAATGATAATATTTTTCTCATATCTGTTTCAAATTATGCATTGGATTCATTATTCAATCTGTCAATTTCCGCCTGGATAACAGGGTCCTGTGTTGTTTCAAAAACAACAGGTTTTACCTTTTCCTGCAAAGACTGGAAGAAAATAAACATTGTAGGTACAAGGAACAGAAGCGCCAGAGTACCGAATATCATACCGCCTATGGTACCCGCACCGATTGTTCTGTTGGCATTTGCACCGGAACCTGTGCTGACAATCATTGGCAACATACCGAATATCATGGTAAGCACTGTCATCAAAATAGGACGCAAACGCATTTTTGCAGAAAAGAATGCGGCCTGTGCCAATGACATACCCGCCTTTCGGCATTGTGTAGCATATTCTGTAAGCAGAATGGCCGTTTTTGACAACAGACCTATAAGCATAACCATACCCACCTGCAGATATATATCATTCTGCAGTCCCATGAATTTTGCAAAAACAAACGCTCCAAGCAAACCGATTGGAACACTTAAGATAATTGCAAACGGAGTCAGGAATGACTCATACAAGGCGGCCATAATAAGATAAATGAACAGGAAACAGATGGCAAATACAAATCCAAGATTTCCACCGCCGTTTTCTTCCTCTTCTCTGGTCATACCCGCAAAATCGATGCCATATCCCATTGGGAGTGATGCTTTGGCTACTTCTTTTATGGTATTGATGGCCTGACCGCTTGAACAGTTGCCGGCAGGCTGACCGGAAATGTTTATTGCGTTATACAGATTGAAACGGTACAGTTTGATAGGTTCATATACCTTTTTCATTGATATGAACTGGCTTACTGGAGCCATATTCCCATTATCAAGACGGACGTAAATGTTACGCAGACTTTCTTCTGTATTCGTCTGATTGGGTTCGCCCTGTACCATTACTTTATACACTTTGCTGAAACGGTTGAAATTTGAGGCATACGTACCGCCGAAATATCCGCTCATGCAAGAAAGTACAGCCTGAGGGCTTACTCCAAGTTTGCGGCACTTGACTGCATCTACATCGACTACATACTGTGGATAATCAACGTCGAAAGAGCAATAAGCCGCACCTATTTCAGGACGTGCAGACAATTCGGCAACAAACTTTTTGGTAACTTCAAACAATTCACGCGTAGTTCCACCCTTCTTATCCTGAACCCAGAACTCAAAACCGTTTCCGCTGCCGTAGCCGTCAATCATAGGCGGAGCCATACAGAACAGTTGTGCAGCCTTGATGTGAGCGGTTGCCAGATATATCTTTGTCATTACACTGTTAACATCGGTATTTGCCTCAGTACGTTCCTCCCATGGTTTCAGCTTGACAAACATCAGACCGGAATTTGACGCAACGCCGCCCAACAATCCGTAGCCGCTGACAGCAAGCACGTTTTCCACCTCAGGAATTGTTCTGACACAACTGTCTATCTGTGACATTACCCTGTATGTTTCAGACACATTGTATCCGGCAGGACATGAATAATCAACAAATATTACACCCTTGTCTTCTTCCGGAACCATGCCTGTTTTTGTTGTCTTGAGCATTGCAACCAACATGGCGAAACCCACGACAAGTATTATCACAACCATAAAACGGCGTTTGATAAAGAATCCCACACCTTTTGAATAACGCTGTAATAAGGCATCATAACTTGTTTTATAAACTTTCTTCACCCACGCTGTCACTCCGCTTACATTTTCCTGCGGTTTCATCATAATGGCACAAAGTGCCGGAGCAAGAGTCAATGCGCACAATAATGAAATTCCTACTGCGACTGCCATTGACAGACCGAACTGACGGTAAAAGACACCGGTTGTACCACCCATGAACGATACCGGTATAAACACCATCATGAATACCAGTGTTGTAGTAAACAGAGAACCTACAAGACCGTCAACGGCATCGCATATGGCCTTGTGGGCCGATTTATAGCCAACATCAAAGCGTTCCTGAACAGCCTCAACAATAACTATGGTGTCATCGACCACAGTTCCGATTACAAGAACCAGAGCAAAGAGAGTAAGAAGGTTCAATGTATAGCCTGCAACCTGTAAAAAGACAAATGTTCCAAGGAGCGATACTATTATGCTTATTGAAGGAATGATTGTTGCGCGTATGTCCTGCAAAAAGAAAAATACAACCAGAATGACCAGTATTATCGCTATTACCAGAGATTCAGTTACGTTATGTATTGAAGCGAACAGGAAATCATTGGAGTTCTGCAAAGTGGCAAATTCAAGATCGGCAGGCATTGTGGCCTTCAACTCTTCAAACAGTTTGTCGATTTTGATATTGATTTCCGTAGCATTTGAACCGGCAACCTGAAATACCATAACGCAAACGCCCGGAGCACCGTTTGCCAGATCTCTGAAATTGTATGACTCCATGCCCAGTTCAAGACGGGCTACGTCACGCAAATACAGTTCTCCACCGTCAGGCAGTGTCTTTATCACAATTTTTTCAAACTCATCTTCAGTTACATTGCGGCCGCGGTATTTCATTGAGCGCAAGAATGTCTGATCAGCATTGTTTCCGAATGCACCGACCGGAGCCTCAATATTCTGTTCTGCAAGTACTGCAATGATATCGTTTGGAACAAGATTGTACTGCGCCATCATCACCGGGTCAACCCACACGCGCATTCCGTATTTCGATGCAAGCAGCTGTGTCATACCAACACCGCTTATACGTTTTAGTGCAGGGACTACATTTATATCCAGGTAATTGGCAATAAAAGCCTCATCGTATGTGTGTCCCGGGCTGTAAAGCGTAAACACACGCAACATGGACGGTTGGCGTTTGTTGACGGAAACACCGACCTTAGTTACTTCTGCAGGTAACAGGCCCAACACCTGAGACACGCGGTTCTGTACGTTAACCGCAGCCATATCCGCATTTGTACCCTGTTTGAAATATACGCTAATATCAACATCGCCGCTGTTTGAAGCATTTGATGTAATATAAATCATATCATCAACACCATTGACAGCCTCTTCAATAGGCATTATTACGGAATTCTGGATAGCATCTGCACTGGCGCCGTAATAATTTGTTGAAATGGTGACAGTAGGAGGTGCGATATTCGGATATTTTTCAATAGGAAGTCCTATCAGACTTATTACGCCCAGCAATACAATAAATACACTTATGACAATTGATAAGACTGGACGGTCAATAAATTTTTTGATGTTCATAATTCAATACCCCATTTTTTTCAATAAATCCACATCTTCTACAATTTCGTTCTCGGTTACATAACCGGCACCGTCTGCAATAATACGTTCACCTGTCTTAAGACCGGAAAGAATAGCGCACTGGGTGCCGTTGCCAAGATCAACAGCCTCAACTATACGTGAATGCGCACGCTTGTCTTCAACAACCCACACATAGGTTTTGTCCTGAATCTCGTATGTGGCTGAATTCGGGATTACAATTATATTTGAGTATTTGATTGGCAATATAACGCGTGCAGAACCGCCGCTTACCAGTTTTCCGTCCTGGTTTGGGAACACAGCTTTTGAACTTAATGTTCCTGTAGACTTATCTATCACACCACTGATACTCTCAATACGGCCGCTTTTGCTGTAGATTGATTTGTCAACAAGTTCAAGCTGGACATCCGGGCACATCTTCAGGGCATCGCTTACCGAACCGTAATTGTTTATCAATTCAATATACACACTCTCTGTAAGACCAAAGTATGCAAACATGTTCGCATTGTTTGAGACAGTTGTAAGCGGAGTCTGGATTGAAGGGCCAACCAGAGATCCTTCGCGATAAGGAAGAGAACCTATTACACCATTACAGGGAGCGGTCAGCACTGTATAGGACAAATCCTTATTTGCATTCACAACTCCTGCTTGAGCCTGTGCAAGTGAAGCTTTTGCCTGCATAAGGGCATTTTCTGCCATTTGCAGTTCGTATTGGGAAATAATACTGTCATTATACAGCGCAAGTCTTGTCTCCACATTCAGTTCCTGCGTTGAGACATTGGCCTTTGCGGAAGCAACATTTGCTACTGCTACCGCAAGCGCAGCTTCATACTGGACCTGATCCAATTCAAACAAAATGTCCCCTTTCTTTACTTTCTGGCCTTCCACAACATTAACCTTGGTAATAAATCCGCTTACCTGCGGAATAATGGCAATATCCTGTTGACCGGTCAGACTGGCAACAGCCATTTCATTGACGGTGACATCGGATGTGGTAACCTGAGTTATCTGGTAACTCACACTGGGAACTTGGACAGGAGTCTGTTTACAACCGGCCACAGCAAACAATCCCATGACCAATACACAAGAATCAGCAATTCTTTTCATATTACAAATATTTATTTTTTACCTTTTTCTATTTTGTCTATATCGTCATCCAATCCGGAGAGATTCAGTCTGTTGAAAGATTCTGTTTCCGGAAGAGTCATCATGAACATATTTGTCCTGTCAATCTGTACCTGCACTTCTGACATTACAAAATCCATAATATGACCTCCTTTTGTCCTGTCATCAGAAATGAAATGCATGTGCCAGCCGGCAGCATTGACATTTCCGGCATATTCCGGGCAGTACAGCGCTACTACTGTACCTTTGACATTGCTGTATTCATATTCGCGTTGGCTTGTCTTTACAGCCTCAGCAAGAGTACAGTATGGAGGTTCCTGCTTCAGAACGGAACGTACTTTCATATATGGGAATTCGCCGTCAATACGGCAGGCGTAGAATGAATTGGCACCTTTTTCCTTAATTATTCCTGTCAGGGAGTCCTGTATTTCCACAAAAGTAATATTGTCAAAGGAATATGAATAATCGTTGTCAAAATATGTAACGGCACCAAAAGGCACTGAATCTGAAAGAGAGGCTTTCTGCACTTGTCCGTTTCCAAGAGCCTGGTAACAGACACCGTCAAGCACAATCATTTCTCCGTTTGCACCAACAAACGTTCCCAATCCAAGAGTACCGTACTTGACAAAATCGGCAACAGACACCGTCCCGTAAAAATTTCCGGCAGCCAGCGATTGTATTGTGGAGAACTGGTACAGACAATCGTTATCTGTACTCCCGGCGGAGCGGTTAGAAGAACAAGATATGCAGAATGACACATATATCGGGAGTATTGTTCCCGCTAAAGAACCACATATTTTCATTTTTCTGTCATTTTGTTATTTGCGAATATACACAATTAAATTTATGTTATTACATTTGCTATTGAAAATTATTGCACAATTTTTTGGAATATGAACACAAACTTTTCTGGATTTCTGTTGTCGGTTTTCACATTATTGCCCCTAGCAAACGTTTGGAGTGCAAATAATGCCAATTCACAAATATCTTATCCGATAAACGGGATACCTTTTACCCAAGTCAAAATAAGTGCAGACAGTTTCTGGGGAGAGAGACTGGCGGCATCGAGAGATGTAACCGTTCCGCTTGCATTCAGCAAATGTCAGGAGACGAACCGCTACACCAATTTCCAGAATGCAGCCGCACGCATGAAAGCCGATGCCGCCGGAGAAGAGGCGCCCTATTTCATACCCACCCAATTCCCTTTTGACGATACAGACGTTTACAAGACCATAGAAGGGGCCAGTTACCTCCTGCAGACATACCCTGACAAGCAGTTGGAAGCGTATATTGACAGTATTCTTGATATTGTTGCGGCAGCTCAGGAACCGGACGGGTATCTTTACACAGCCCGTACCATGAATCCAGAGCATCCCCATTCATGGTCAGGTTCCACACGCTGGAGCAACGAAGAAAACGGCAGTCACGAATTAAAAATGGCCCTATAACATTCTGCAGAAGGATATGCTCAAGGAATTTCTTAACCCGGAGATGATAGAAGCAGGGCTGGACGAGGCCGGACGGGGCTGTCTGGCCGGACCTGTATTTGCAGCAGCGGTCATTCTGCCGCCCAATTTCAGGAACGGACTGTTGAACGATTCCAAGCAACTTTCAGAAAAACAGAGATACGCACTGCGCCCTATCATTGAACAGTCTGCCGTTGCATGGGCTGTTGGTGTGGCAGACAACAAAGAAATTGACAGCATCAATATACTGAACGCATCAATCCTGGCCATGCACCGCGCCGTTGACGCGCTTAAAGTACGCCCGGAGTTTCTGTTGGTGGACGGGAACAGGTTCAAGCCCTACCCCGGCATTCCGCACAAAACCATAATAAAAGGCGATGCCACCATGATGTCAATAGCCGCAGCCTCCATCCTTGCAAAAACTTACAGAGACGACTTTATGAACGGCATAGCTTTGGAATATCCGCAATACGACTGGTTGTCAAACAAAGGATATCCAACGGCAAAACATCGCGCTGCCATTGCATCGTTCGGAGCAACTCCTTATCACCGCATGAGTTTCACTCTGCTGAAACCGGAAGCTGAGCAACTGGAACTGGATTTCTGAAAGTCCGGATCCTGACCAGATTGTCAATCCCGTTGGAACAGATCACGGGTATAAACCTTCTGGCGGACATCGTCCAACACGGAATCATAACGATTCGCAATTATTGCCTGCGATTTCTGTTTGAATTCTTCAAGGTTGTTCACCACCTGACTACCAAAAAATGTAGTGCCGTTTTCAAGTGTAGGTTCATATATGATTACCGTAGCACCTTTTGCCTTGACACGTTTCATTACGCCCTGGATGGAACTCTGGCGGAAATTGTCGCTGTTTGATTTCATTGTAAGGCGGAACACGCCTATTGTAACCTGATGTTCCTTGGAGGCATCGTACTGGCTGTTGCTTTCATAGGCACCGGCCAACTGAAGCACACGGTCAGCAATAAAGTCCTTACGGGTACGGTTGCTTTCAACAATGGCAGTCATCATATTCTGCGGTACCTGATCATAGTTTGCAAGCAACTGTTTTGTATCCTTTGGCAGACAATATCCGCCATATCCGAAACTCGGGTTATTGTAATGCATTCCAATACGGGGGTCCAAACCCACTCCGCTGATGATAGCCTGTGCATCAAGGCCCTTTATTTCGGCATACGTATCAAGTTCGTTAAAGTAACTGACTCTGAGGGCCAGATATGTATTGGCGAACAGTTTGACAGCCTCGGCCTCTTTCATACCCATAAAGAGCGTTTCCACATCCTTTTTTATGGCACCCTCCTGCAGCAGTTCCGCAAACCGGCGTGCATGTTTCTCCGAATCGGGATTTCCAATGGCTGTAATCGCGGCATTCTCTTCCGTAAAGTTTTTCTGATCTATATTTATCAGTTTAGGGAAACCAACTATTATTCTGGAAGGATACAGATTGTCATACAGAGCCTTGCTCTCCCGCAGAAATTCCGGAGAAAAAAGCAGATTGAACTTTTTCCCTTTCAGTTCCGGCTTGTAAAGGAACTGCAGCGCATACTTGACAAAGAGAGAACGGCAATAACCTACTGGGATAGTAGATTTGATAACCATTACGGCATCGGGATTGACCTGGATTACAAGATCAATCACCTCTTCCACATGACTGGTGTCAAAATAATTCTTCTGGGGATCATAGTTGGTAGGAGCCGCTATCACCACAAAATCGGCATTCCTGTAAGCTTCTTTACCGTCAAGCGTTGCCACCAGATCCAGTTTGACAGGATTACCGTCAGCATCTTTTCCTGCCAGATATTTTTCTATACACTCATCCTGAATGGGAGATTTGCGCTGATTGATCAGATCAACCTTTTCAGGAATAACATCTACCGCTACCACATGGTTATGCTGCGCAAGCAAAGTTGCTATTGACAGGCCCACATAACCTGTTCCCGCTACTGCAATATTCATCTTTTACAAGTCTTTTGTTATTAGTGATTCACAAAGGTAGCAATATTTCAGCCAATTCTGTTCCCGAAAGGCAGAAAAGCAAGCAAAGCAAGTTTGAAATGCTGTTTTCCGAACGGGATTCCTATTATTGTTATACAGAAGAACAATCCCAGCACAAAATGTGCAACCGCAATTTCCCATCCTGCCAGCAATATCCAGACTATATTGAAAAAAATTGACAGACAACCTGTATTGCCAGGTCCCGGCTGAATATCCTTACCGAATGGACAAAGCGCCAGACCGGCCATCTTGAAGCATTGTACACCGAACGGAATTCCTACAATAGTAATGCAGAACAGCAATCCTACAACTACATAATACAAGGCAATGAACAAACCGCCAAGAATAATCCACAAAACATTTAATAGCAGACTCATAAGTTTTTTTTGCAAAATTAAAGAGATTTTTCTACAAATCAGAATTCCAATAAAAAAAACATTAACTTTGCAAGTTGCAAAAATACGTCTTGGCAAACGTAACAACTCAAATACGACACTAACAATAATAAACAATACAAAACAAAAAATGAAACATGGCATTCTTGCTGCATCAGCAGCGCTTCTTATGGCTGGTTCTATGAGTTCATTTGCCCAGAAACCTATGAACGCACCTGCCGGAGGCAAACAAATCAGCGATCAGTTAATAGGAATTTTCTTTGAAGACATCAGTTCGTCTGCAGACGGCGGTCTTAACGCAGAACTTGTTCAGAACGGTTCCTTTGAGTTCAGTCCCAACGAAAGAGACGGCTGGGGAGCCGGAACTTGCTGGAAGACACTCCGTCCGGGTCACTCACTCGGATATATTGAGCCCAAGCAGCAGGATCCTATCCACCCCAACAACCCCAACTACATGCGTCTGAACATTGAACGCGCAAAAGAGTATTATGACTACAACGGTTGGACAGGATTCGGAATCCAGAACGACGGTTGGGACGGCATCACACTCAAAAAAGGCGCCAAATACGATTTCAGTATTTTTGCCCGCAACACCGACGGAATTGACAAACAGTTGCGCATTGCACTTATTGCTCCCGCACAGCGCGGACAGGGCGGATTCGGTTTTGGACGTCCGGCAGCTCCGAACGCAGTTGCAGACACCACAATCACAATCAGTGGCAGCGAATGGAAAAAATATTGCGTAACTGTTGAATCAAAAGAAGATGTAGCCGCAGCATCACTGCAACTGCTTGTCCTTACAGTAGGTGTGATGGATGTAGATATGGTATCACTAATTCCGCAGGACACTTACATGGGTCACGGCATACGCAAAGACCTTGCACAGGCACTGAAAGACATGAATCCGAAATTCATGCGTTTCCCCGGCGGTTGCGTAGTACACGGTGGCGGTGATGGTTTCTGGAATACATATCGCTGGAAACTCTCAGTAGGTCCCAAAGAAACCCGCAAACAGCAGAAGAATACATGGGGTTACCACCAGTCACTGGGTGTAGGCTACTATGAATACTTCCAGCTGTGCGAGGACCTTGGCATGGAGCCGCTTCCTATTTTACCTTGCGGCGTAAGCTGCCAGGGTGCAAACGGTGGCTGGAGCATGCGTGATCAGGCACAGGATGTTGCTCCTATGGAAGATATGGACGAATGGATTCAGGATGCACTTGATCTTATAGAATGGGCAAACGGTCCTGCAGACAGCAAATGGGGCAAGGTACGTGCCGATGCAGGTCACCCGGAGCCGTTTAACCTCAAATATCTGGGCATCGGTAACGAGGAACGTATCTCTCCGGAATTCGAGGTCCGCTACAAACTCATGTACAACAGGATTATGGAGAAATATCCCGAAATCCAGATTGTAGGTACAGATGGTCCGGGCTCACATCCGGGAAGTTCAGACTTTGAGAACGGTTGGAGAATAGCAACCGAACTTGGCATGCCTATTCTTGACGAGCACTATTATGAGCAGCGCACATACTTCCAGCAGAGCCGCCAGTATGACAACTACCCGCGCGACCGCAAGACAAAGGTATATCTTGGTGAATATGCCGCAAAAGACAAGAAACTCATCGACGCTCTTTCAGAAGGTCTTTATCTGATTCACGTTGAACGTAACGGCGATGTTGTAAGCATGACATCTTATGCACCATTGTTTGCACGCAAGAACGCTACAAACTGGAATCCTGATCTGATTTACTTTGACAACGAACGTCCGTATCTGACATGCAGTTACTACGTTCAGCAGATGTTCGGCCAGTCTGCCGGCCAGTACTACTACGGAGACTGCGTTACAATAGAGAATCAGGACAAGAGCAATGGAGACGGATTCCTTCAGGAGCAGAGCGTTGTACTCAACGTAAAGACACGCACTCTCTATGTCAAGGTTTGCAATGCAACTGAGAATGCAAAGAAGGCACAGCTTGACCTTTCACGTTTCAAAATCAAGAGCACAGCTGTCAAGACAGTTCTCAGCGGTGATCCTCAGGCTGAAAACAACTTTGACGCACAACCTGTCGCTCCGGTTTCAGAGCAGATCAAGATAGCCAAAAAGATGACTCTTGACATTGCTCCGTACTCATTCACAATGCTTACAATCAAACTTTGATAAAACTTTGATAAAACTTTGATAAAACTTTAACACATTCGTTATTATGAATTTTAAATTACATTCATTCCTGGTTTCCGGACTGCTGATGTGCAGTATGGTTCAGGGAGCAACAGTATTGAAGACACAGCAGGGAGTAGTAGTATCCGGCTTGGAGCAGAGCCTTGATGCCACCTCTCCGGTTGTTTCTGTAGAGTTCTTCACCAATTCCATTGTACGGGTAAAGAAAATTCCTACAGGAACAGAACCGGAATTGCTTAACCTTGTTGTAACTGCACAGCCCGAAAATGTAAAATTCACATTGAAGGAAAGTGCTGATAAAGCAACTCTCAAATCTGACAAACTAATTGTTGAGATTAACAAAAACAATGGTCAGGTAACATTCCTTTCAACAGACGGCAAGGCACTGCTTGCCGAAAACGGAGCTGCACAGTTCAAGGCTATTGACGATGCCGGACGCCCGTCATACACCGTTAAACAGTCCTTCAGCATTGAAGACGGAGAAACAGTTTACGGACTGGGCATAAGCCAACGTGAAACAATGACACGCAACAACACATCGTACAACCTTACCCAGGGTAACCAGGACGATGCATCACCCGTTCTCCAGTCAATCAAAGGCTGGGGTATTTTCTGGGACAACTACTCTCCTACCCGCTATTCTCAGAAAGAGACAGATCTGAGTTTTGACTCTCAGGTAGGCGATGCCGCCGACTACTACTTCATTTACGGAGGTAACGCCGATGGTGTCGTTGCAGGCATCCGCCACCTGTCCGGCAAAGTTCCTATGATTCCTCTGTGGGCATACGGTTTTATGCAGAGCCGCGAGCGTTACAAGACAGATCAGGAACCGGTAGAAGTACTGTCACGCCACCGCGAGCTGCAGGTACCTATTGATGTAATCATTCAGGACTGGCAGTACTGGGGCAACAATTATCTGTGGAATGCAATGGAATTCAACAGCCCTGACTTTTCAAATGCACGCGGAATGCTTGACCGCATTCATGCAATGAACGGAAAGATGATGATTTCCATCTGGTCCAGCTTTGGTCCTATGACCAAGCAATACCGTGAACTGCAGCCCAAAGGTCTGCTGATAGACTTCAGCACATGGCCGCAGAGCGGTCTTACAGACTGGCCGCCAAGAAGAGACTATCCTTCAGGTGTACGTCCTTACGACCCGTTCAGCCAGGAAGCCCGCGATATCTACTGGAAACACCTTACCCGTCTGTTCGACTTTGGTCTTGACGGATGGTGGATGGATTCAACAGAACCTGACCACCTTGATTACAAGGAGTCGGACATGGACCTTCCGACAGCAATGGGTTCTTTCCGCCGTGTATGCAACGCATATCCTCTTATGGCAGTTGGCGGTGTATATCAGAACCAGCGTTCTGTTTCAGGAGACAAGCGTCTGCTTATTCTTACCCGTTCATGCTTTACCGGTCAGCAGCGCTACGGTTCCAACACATGGTCAGGCGATGTCACCACATCGTGGAGTTGCCTTCGCAGTCAGATTGCAGCCGGTCTGAACTTCACCCTGACAGGTAACCCCAACTTCAACAGCGATGGCGGAGGTTTCTTTATCAGCGGTTACAAGAACGGTGCACCACGCGGACTTGCCGCACAGAATCCTGCATATCAGGAAATCTACGTACGCTGGATTCAGCAGGCTGTCTTCAACCCTATGATGCGTTCACACGGTGCCGATTCTCCACGAGAGATATACTACTTTGGAGAAAAAGGTACTCCAGTCTTTGATGCCATTGAAAGCGCCATCCGTCTGCGTTATGCGCTGTTACCATACATCTACTCCACCGCATGGCAGGTTTCCAAAAACGACTACAGTTTTATGCGTCCGCTCATGATGGACTTTGCAGGTGACAGCAACGTCTGGAACATTGGACAGGAGTATATGTTCGGTCAGAACCTGCTGGTTGCGCCAGTATGCAACTATCAGTACACATTCGACCGCGCAGCCATGTACCGTGATTCTGTTGACTTTACAAAGACAGCAAAGAAAGAGATTTACCTTCCTGCAGGAACAACATGGTATGATTACTTCAGCAGCAAGACCTTCAAAGGCGGTCAGACAATAGACTATACAACACACTTTGACCAGATTCCGCTGTTTGTACGTGCCGGTGCCATTCTGCCGATAGGTCCCGATGTACAGTACTCTACAGAAAAGTCTTGGGACGAGCTTGAAATCCGCATCTATCCGGGTGCAGACGGAACCTTCGTTCTTTACGAAGACGAGTTTGACAACTACAACTACGAGAACGGTGCATATACAGAAATTCCAATGACCTGGAATGACAAGAGCCGCACCCTGACTATAGGTAACCGCACAGGCAAATACGATGGTATGATTTCGACACGCAAATTCCGCATTGTAAGTCCGGAAGGCAGAGAAAAGACCGTTACCTACACCGGCAAAGCCCTCAAGGTCAAGATGTAATCTTCATCTCATCTTATAAAAGAGGGTGACTGAAAGTCCATCAGACTTAAGGTCATCCTCTTTTTTTGTGTCATACCGACTCTGGGCTACCATTTCACTGGTAGAGATATGATGTCTCTGTTCGGGACACCTCATTACATACGGTGGTGGTTTCGCTGCAATATTGGCACTGGTGATAAAATTGTACCAAGGCGTGGAATCTAGTACACTATCTACAACCACTTTGGGCGGGGTTGCAAAATCATTTCAATTGCAGTTGCTGTCTATTTGTGGAACCTTCGCGTTTTGGGCCTGTTTTGCGAAGGTTGAAGCGATTTTCCTTGCCACCCTGCGCAAATTGCGGGGTTTTTGCGAAGGTTGATTTGTCGCCGCTGTTCGTACCCCGCTCACAGACCTTTCTGGCGATGGTTCCATTGCTAAGTGCATTTCAACATTCGCGTTTTGGGCCTGTTTTGCGAAGGTTGAGCCGTTTTTTGCCGCCACCCTTCGCGTTTTGGGCCTGATTTGCGAAGGTTGAAGCGATTTCGTGCAATATTGGCATAGGTAACAAATCTAATCCCAAATGTTAAGGAGTATGGTTAGCTGTGCAAAAGGATATCCACCGCGTAGCATTAAGCGAGTGCAGTGAAGTGACCGGAACAATGCCGTGATGTTTGACGACGTTATACATGCCACCGGCATGGATAAAAGGAGGAGTTCACGGCTTTAGGGAACGGAACAAACGAGTAGCGTATAACGCGGGAAATATCCTGAGTGCAGGTAACCATACGCACTAACCGCCAGCGTCTGGTCAACAACTGGCGCCTGGTCAACAATTATATAACCACAAGCTCCACGCGGTCTCCGTTTTTGAGTACAGTGTCAAGTGTTTTGAACTCGCCGTTCACGTTGGCACCGCTGAACAACTCAACCCAGTCAGGTTCCGGAGCTATGTTGATAATGTAATCAATAATGCGTGCTCCTGCAGGTATCTTGTGCAGTTGGTCCTTGTTATCAAAAACAAAGATCTCATCCTTGTACAATTCGTTTGACAGGTTGTGTACCATATCGTCTATGCTACGGTTCTGCTCCAAAGCCGTACGTATTGAAAGCAGAGCGTCATTCAACTGTTCGTCGTTGCTCTTGATGCCCTTGTAACGCCAGTGTGCAGCCTGTCCGTGCTCTGCAATCTCGTCCATACGTTTGGTGCGTATCTGAACCTCCACCCAATGGTTGTCAGGGCCCAGCACCGTTGTATGCAGACTTTCGTAGCCGCTGGGACGCGGTTTGCTTATCCAGTCTTTGGTACGCAGCGTGTTTGGCAGATAAACGGAAGATGTTATGCCGAACA
This sequence comes from Bacteroidaceae bacterium, assembly GCA_024398715.1. GTDB lineage: Bacteria > Bacteroidota > Bacteroidia > Bacteroidales > Bacteroidaceae > Colenecus. The sequence goes on along the minus strand of JAKSIP010000002.1, from coordinate 103,708 downwards.
TTGCCCAACAGGCAGCTTTTTCCAGTTTTTCCGGAACGTCAAGAATAATGCGCAGGGCAAACAGATCAAATATTTCATCAACACCGATGCCCTTGTTCTGCATCTTTGCATAGATACTGTTTATACTCTTTGTACGCCACTTTACTACATACGGAAAACCGATATCGTCAATACGTTCGCAGAGCTGTTTGACAAAGTGCTCCATATACTCGTCACGTTCGCTGCGTGTCTGCTGCAGATCATTCACTATCTTGTGATATACATCCGGATCAAGATATTTTACAGACAGGTCTTCAAGTTCACGTTTGATTTCATAAAAGCCCAAACGATGCGCCAAAGGTGCAAAGAAAGCCCGTGATTCCTGCGCAAGACGTTTTTTCACATCTTCATTGCTGTGAAATTCTGCATTTTTCATGCGAACATACTGTTCTGCAATGAAATAAATGATTATACGTATATCGTGTGCAAAACTGATTATGAAATTTGAAAAAGCCTGGTCCTTCAGATTCTGCAACGTTATTGCAAATCCCTTTACCTTTTCAACATTTCGCAGCAGCTCTGCAACCTCAGCAGAAAAATCCCGTTCCACCTGATCAATACTAATCAGACCTGTCTGGACATAAGGCCACAGCAAAGCCAGCATAACAGTATTATCGCCTATTCCGATTTCCGTAGCAAGTACCTGCGCAGTCTGCAATGACACATCAAAAATATCAAAACCGTCAGCATCGGTTCTTGCGCAACACGCAGCGGCTTCTGACAAACGTCCAACAGCTTCAAAATCTGCCGGAGAGATATATTTTTTCAAATCAAAATCAAGTTCCATACCAACATCAACATACGTTTTCCAAAAATATAGTTTACTTTCCAATTCTGCAACACATGACAAATAAAATGTATTCTTTACTAAAAGTTCATACTTAATTATACCCACATAGCGTAACCTGCATAACGAAAATATGCCTATCTTTGTAGAAATATTGTCAGTTTATGAAACTGTTGTACAAAATACTCAAACAGGATCCCGAGACCCGCCAGGGAGTGGTTATGGCCACATCAGCAGTAGGAATCATTGTAAACGTGCTTTTGGCTTCAATAAAGGTTGCAATCGGTGTACTGGCAAACTCCATTGCCGTAATTTCGGAAGGTATAAACAACGCCACAGACTCATTGTCTTCCGTAATTACAATGGTGGGAGCAAAACTGTCAAACAAACGGCCAACAAAAAAGCATCCGTTCGGATATGGTCGCATAGAGTATATTACGAGTCTTATCATTGCAGGCCTTATCATTGCAACGGCGGTTGAATTGCTCAAAAGTTCCATAAAGCTTATTATTGAGCCCCAAGATCTGACTGTCAACACCCTTACACTGATAATTATTGCGGCATCGGCACTTGTCAAGCTTTGGCTGGCATGGTACACAATAAAAAAGGGGAAACAGGTCAACAGCGGAATACTTGTTGCAATGGGAACAGACAGCCGCAACGACTGCATTGTTTCTGCCGTTACTATCGTTTCTGCAGTAGTTTTCATAGTATTCAGATTTTCTGTCGATGCCTACGCCGGTATCATAACATCGCTGTTCATTTTCAAAGCCGGTTTCGACATATTGAAAGACACTCTTGCCAACCTGCTTGGACAGCCTGTAGAGAAAGAGACTGCAGACGAACTTTACAGCATTATCCGCTCCACACCGGGAGTTCTGAATGCCGCAGACATGATTCTGCACAACTACGGTCCGGACCGCTACTCCGGTTCAGTCAACATTGAAATGGATCACCAGATGACAGTTGAACAGCTCTATTCAACAATTCACAAGTTGCAGCTTGACATAATGCATCAGAAAGGCATTACAATGGTATTCGGCATCTACGCCGTGGACCGTGACCATTCCGAAATAAAACAGATGCGCCAGCAGATAGCACAGTATGTACGCGGCAAAGAACATGTGATAAGCTACCATGCGCTCTATCTGGAACCGCAGACCGATGTTATCTACGTTGACCTTGTAGTGGATTATGAGTTGAAGGATTGGAATAGATTGCGTACAGACTTCACTGAATATATGCACGGCCTGTACCCTGACAATAAGATTGAACTTACAATAGAAACAGAATACGTATAACAGCAGATGGATATAGGAAACATAATAAAACTCAATGTATTCGGAGAATCACACTCAGTACAGATAGGTTGTGAAATTAATGGTCTTCCACAAGGAATTACCATCAATGCCGATGCATTGAATACCTTTATGCAGCGCCGTGCACCGGGTCGCAACGCATGGTCAACACCACGCAAAGAGCCTGATGTGCCACAATTTACAGAAGGCGTGGACTTTGATGACAACGGCAATTTCACCATAAATGGCAGTAGAGTAAAAGCCATTATTGTCAATACGAATATCAGACCTCAGGATTACGGAAACACCCGTTTTGTTCCACGTCCGGGGCACGCCGACTATACTGCGTACGTCAAATACGGAGCAGAGAACTTTACCAGCGGCGGAGGCCGTTTTTCGGGACGTATGACAGCTCCCGTTTGTATTGCAGGCGGTATCTGCAAACAGATACTTGAAAGCAAAGGAATACGGATTGATGCACACATTGCATCGATAGGAAACATAGAAGACACGGCGTTCAACCCGCTTGACCCGACAGGACAGACAGGACAGATTGACTACCTTGGTTTCCCGGTAATAAGCCAGGAACAGGGGGTGAAAATGCAAGCTCTGATTGAAGAGTGCCGTATGGACCAGGATAGCATAGGAGGCACTATTGAATGTGCTGTAACAGGTCTTGAAGCCGGTTACGGCGGAGCATTGTTCGATGGCATAGAAGGGCAGCTGTCACAGGCACTGTTCGGAATCCCGGCAGTCAAGGGAGTGGAATTCGGTGCCGGTTTTGCGGTATCACGCATGCGCGGTTCACAGAACAATGACCCGTTTGCATTTGAAAACGGCCGTGTTGTTACAGCTACCAACAATCATGGTGGAATTTTAGGGGGGATCAGCAGCGGAATGCCAATAATATTCCGCGTAGCAGTCAAGCCCACCCCATCGATAAGCCGCACGCAGCAAAGCGTTGATCTTCAGGCCGGCGAGAGTGCTGAGCTCACTGTCAACGGACGTCATGACCCTTGCATTGTACCGCGCGCGGTAGCAGTGGTAGAGGCGGTGGCATCGCTTGTCACATTGGATTTGGTTTTACAGGGAAAATAAAAACATTTATGAATTATGGCAAATAACGCATTGGTAACAGGCGGTTCACGCGGCATTGGCAAAAGCATCAGCATCAAGCTTGCCGCCATGGGCTACCACGTATTAATCAATTACAACTCGAACCTCGAGGCTGCACAGGATACGCTTGCACAGATTGAGGCGGCAGGAGGCAGTGCAGAGCTGCTTGCAGGAAATGTGGCAGACAGCGCAGATTTTATAAAGAAACTGGAAGAATGGCAGCAGGCCAACCCGGGAGAATATATAAGTTGTCTTGTAAACAACGCCGGCATACGCCGTGACAATATTATGATCATGATGCCGGACCAGGACTGGGAAAGTGTAATAGACACCAACCTTAACAGCACCTTCTACATAACAAAATTCCTGCTCAAGAATATGCTGCTGAAACGCAACGGCCGCATAATCAATATTGCATCGCTTTCAGGTCTGAAAGGACTTCCTGGACAGGTCAACTATTCCGCTGCAAAAGCTGCTCTGATAGGTATCACAAAGGCTTTGGCACAAGAAGTAGGCAAACGCAAGATTACAGTCAATGCAGTTGCACCGGGCTTTATTGAGACGGATATGACCAAAGACCTTGACCACGATGAGCTTACAAAGAACATTCCGGCCGGCCGCTTTGGCAAGCCCGAAGAGGTTGCGGCACTGGTAGGATTCCTTGCATCGCCCGATGCCGCCTACATAACTGGTCAGGTAATTTCAATCAACGGCGGTCTCTATACCTGACAGTAACCTATGGAGAGGAATTGGAAAGGGACAACCGGGGGCGGTAAGTTTGGACAAACGGTGCTGATTTGGATATTCAAAACAGTCAGACCGGATTTTCTGTACCCACTGCTCTACCTGATCATTCCGTTCTACATGCTCTTTGCCCATAAAGGTTATATTGTCACATACCAGTATTTCAGACAGATTCACGGTTTCGGAACATTCAAAGCTTTTTTCAGCACATACCTGAACCATGTTGTATTCGGTAAGGTTGTGCTTGACAAATTCGCACTTTTGGCCGGAAGAAACTTTCCTGTTGAATTTGCCAATAACTACAACCCCGTAGATATAGACAAAGCGGCAGTGATTGCCGGAGCGCACACAGGTAACTTTGAGTTGTGCGGACACTGCGTAAACCATTGCGGGAAAAAGATTTACAGTCTTGTCTATGGTGGCGAAAGCATGGTTCTACAACAGAAACGAACTCAGGCAATAAGCAACTTTGGCGTTGAACTTATATCAGTACAGCCTGATATGAGCCATATCTTCACCTTGAGCAATGCACTTTCAGAGGGGAACTTCGCCGCCATGGCCTGCGACAGGGCTTTCGGCAGTTCCAAATGTTTCTCCATGCAATTCTGCGGCAGGCTGGCAGAATTTCCCATGGGCCCGTTTGCTTTGGCAGCCAAGGCGGAATGCAATATATATTCCATAAATATTGTCAAAGAGAAAGGACTGCTATACAGACTGTATATTGAGAAACTGGATACCTCAAGCAGCGAATATTCTGATAAAAAGACAATACGTTCCAAAGCGGAATACATCTGCGCGCAATATGTAAAGTCTCTGGAAAATATTGTAATGCGGTACCCGCTGCAATGGTTCAACTACTACCGGTTCTGGAAACCGATGCCTGCAAGAAGCCTGTTGCCGCAAAAGGATCCTATGGTTATGATAGACAACCTGATAAGCTGCAATCCGCAAACGACAGTGGCCGAATACATTATCAGAGAAGATTCTCTGTTTGTAAGCAACGGCGTGTTTGCAGAAGCGGGATACCTTGAAGTCTTTGCGCAGACAGCAGCCGCCAGGATAGGTTGGCTCAACAAAGATCATATCAGGATCGGTACAATAGGAGGCGTTTCCGGTATGACCGTTTCAGGACAGGCAAAAGCGGGACAAAGTGTATTCTGTACAATCAGCGTATTGTCAGACATTGAAGGAGCTCTGGTACTTGATGGAGAAATTACGGACTCGGGCGGACATACTCTTGCCACATGCAGAAGTCTGAAAGTTTTCATCCAGGGTTGAAACATTTTACGTATGAAAAAGATATTCACATATATGACCTTGTGTCTTTTCTGCCTGTCTGCCATGGCACAGAACGGAATGGACAAGATTAAAAGTCCAGTCAAAAAAGTTACCGGCATCAAAATTTCCAAGACAATTGACACCATTGCGCTGATAAGACGCAACCTGTACACAGTACAGGATACAGCATCGAATCCGTATCTGCTTAAAAGCAAAGGTGTTGCAGCAGACAAGGCAGACGTAATGCCGCAGTATCCGGGAGGTCAGACTGAACTTGTCAGAAAACTTAAACAGAATATCAGATATCCGCAGAAAGCTGTTGAACGGAACATAAGCGGTGTTGTCAAGGCCCAGTTCATAGTCAATGCCGACGGCTCGCTGGGGCGTGTGGGAGTCAACAGCGGAATAAGTCCGTTATTGGCGGAAAGCGTAGTCAAAGCCATTGACAGATGTACCGGTTGGTCTGCCGGAATTACTGCCGGCAAACCGTCAAGAGTCCGTTATGAGTTTGATGTTGAATTTATTCTGGAAAGCACAATGGACAAACGTGTTGACAACCTGTTTTCCATGGAGAACAAACTGAAAGCGGGATTATCTGGTGAGAAAGATGCAAAACGCTATTTTGAACTGTTTCCTCACTCCGCAGAAGAAATGAACATAATATTCGGATATTTACCAGGCACATCCAACATCTGGTCTCCGAACGAATATTGGATAACGGAGTTCTTCAAACTGCAGAGTAACGGATATGTTTCTACAGAAGAATTCCTGAAAAAAGCCCTGTGCGTATCTGATGGTCTGAAAGAAGATCCTGATCTGATTGGTCTTTTTGCCAGATCATTAAAGTCATTCACAGACAGCAATCTGGAAACACTTGCTCCCATTGCCACCACATTCAGTACGGAACTGCAGAAACAATTCTGGGCAATTGTAAAAAAAGGTCGCACTTCCAAAGAAATAAAAACGCTGGGCAAAATTTACAGAATCCAATAAAAAGCAGTACCTTTGCACAATAAGAACAAAAGTCAGGAACATGACAGAACAGCAAGTATATGCTATCGGGAACTGCATAGTTTCTCCTCTTGGATACACATCTGACCAGACTTTCAACTCTATTGTGAACGGCACAAGCATGCTGTCTCTTCACAAGGGTACATTTGACTTGCCGGAACCTTTTTTCGCGTCTCTTTTTGACAGAGAAAATCTTGATAAGGAATTCAACTGTGAGTGCAGATATACAACCGTTGAACAGGCCGCCATTCTTGCCGCAGCACGCGCAATACGTCAGGCCGGCATCGATCCGTCACAGGACAATGTTCTGTTTGTAATATCATCCACAAAGGGGAATATCAACAATGCTGCGCATGGATTACAGGATATGACTCCATACGTATGGCATACCGCCAACCGCATTGCCGGTTATTTTGGGAACAGAAACATGCCAGTAACGGTATCTCTGGCATGCACATCGGGAATTGTGGCACAGATAGCAGCCATGAGAGCCTTGAAATATGGCGGTATCGGTGCATCCGGCAACAGGCAGACATACAGATATGCGGTAGTGGTCGGTGCGGAAGAGTTGTCAAAATTCATAGTATCAGGGTTCCAGTCATTCCGCGCTCTGTCAACAGAACACTGCATGCCTTTCGACGCCAACCGTAAAGGGCTGAATCTTGGCGAATCAGCAGCTGCAATTGTGTACACTATAGGTACCGATATTCCAAAGGGTTCCCTCGTTATGAAAAGCGGAGCCATAAGGAACGATGCCAACCACATTTCCGCTCCAAGCCGCACAGCGGAAGGACTGTTGCGCGCCATTCAGGCATTGGGCGCAGAAAAGGACAGGATTTCTTTCATAAACGCCCATGGCACCGCAACCCAGTATAATGACGATATGGAATCTGTTGCCATTGAGCGGGCCGGATGGAGCAGTATTCCTGTCAATTCCCTTAAAGGATATTTGGGTCACACTTTGGGGGCTGCAGGAGTGGTAGAGACCATACTTTCCTACAATTCAATAAAAAAGGGCATTATTCTGCCATGCAAAGGTACTGTTACACCGGGAACTGTAGGAAAGATCAATCCCTGCATGGAACTGACTGCCCAGACAGACAGCAGCAGAAACTGTTTTGTTAAATTGATTTCCGGATTCGGAGGCAGCAATGCCGCCGCATTGTTTGAGGTATTATGATAACTGTAAAATCATATTGTAAAATAGACGGAAGAACTATTTCGGCCAATGGAGAAACCGTTTCTGAACGTCCAGACGGGCAATCTCTTAAAGACTGGTTCACAAACGTTCACAAGGAAAGCGGTCTGTCCTACCCCAAGTTCTACAAAATGGACAATCTGTCCAAGGCCGGATTCCTTGCCGCCGAACAGGTATTGCCGGAGAATGAAGATGTTCAGCCAAAAGAGGATACTGCCGTTGTTCTTTTTTCCGGTGCAGGTTCACTTGACACTGACCTGCAGCACATGGAAACAATTGCAGACAATAACAACTACTACCCTTCCCCACACGTATTTGTATATACCCTTGCCAACATAGTATGCGGAGAAATTGCAATACGCCACAGGATATTCGGAGAAACTATGTGCTATATAGCAGAAAGTCTGTCTGCGGAACAGTTGTACAGCCAGCTGCTGTATCTTGAACGGGAACGCAACACCCGTCACGCAATATGCGGCTGGTGCGATATTTTGAAAGATGAATGTAAAGTATTACTTTTGCATGTAGAAATCTGCCCCGCATGCAGTACAGCGGAAAATGAGGAGGAAATGTCCTATTTCAGAAAACAGTTGACAGAAATTTTATACTCAAAACAATAATTATGGAAGAATTAATTCAGACTCTTAAAGAACAGATTATCGAGGCACTTAACCTTGAAGACATGAATCCCGATGAGATAGATGCCAATGCGCCGCTTTTTGGAGAAGGTCTTGGACTTGACTCCATAGACGCTTTGGAACTGATTGTTCTTTTAGAGAAGAACTATGGAATAAAATTAGCCAATGCCGCAGAAGGGAAAAAGATATTCCAGTCCGTTGCAGTTATGGCAGATTATATTTCAAAGAACCGTACAAAGTAACAAATCCGGACAAGTCTCATGAGTTTGCAGATTACAGGAACAGGCATAATTTCCGCAATAGGGAACGGCACAGGCCAGACCCTGATGAATCTGTTGGATAAAAAACACGGAATCAGCTCCATCCGATATCTGCAGACCATTCATAAAGAGATTCCCTGCGGCGAAGTAAAGTACAGCAACGGACAGTTGCACTCCATGCTGGGTATAGGGAACAACACTGAATTCTCACGCAGTGCCATGCTAGGAGCAATTGCCGTAAGACAGGCAGTGGAACAGGCCCATCTTGAAGAGGCACGCAAGCAGGGAGCAAGGATTGCATTCATAAGCGGCACAACCGTAGGCGGCATGGAAATTTGCGAACAGCTCTATACCGCATTCACAGATCCGCAGGATAACCGCAAAGACCAGATTCCGCAATTCCTGTGCGGCAATTGCGCAGATGTGATTGCAGATTATTTTGGAGATATGTTCTGCATGGCAACAACTCCGTCAACGGCATGTTCGTCGGCTTCGGGAGCCATCATTCTGGGTGCTGAACTGATAAAATCCGGATATGTTGACATTGCGGTTGCCGGCGGTTGCGAGTGTCTTTCAAAATTCCACCTGAACGGATTCAACTCCCTGATGATTCTTGACAAGGATTTATGCCGTCCGTTCGATGCGACCAGGGCTGGTCTGAATCTTGGCGAGGGCGCAGGTTACCTTGTCATTGAAAGTGAAGAATGGACAGAAGCACACAAATCCACCCCGCTCTGCACTCTTGCAGGATACGGCAACGCATGCGATGCTTTCCACCAGACAGCATCATCGCCTGACGGCCGCGGTGCATACGCAGCAATGGAACAGGCATTGGATATGGCCCATCTCAAGCCAGGCGACATTGACTACATAAACGCACACGGAACAGGTACGCCCAACAATGATTTGAGTGAAGGTATGGCTGTAATGCGTCTTTTCGGAGACAAGGTGCCATACATATCGTCCACAAAATCTTTCACCGGCCACACCACAAGTGCCAGCGGTGGCGTAGAGAGCGTGATATGCATATTGGCAATGCAGAACAGTTTTGTTCCGGCATCGCTGAGATTCACAAACAGAATAGATGAACTGACATTCCTGCCTACAGCCGAAACAATCACCCGTGTCAGGCTGGACAATGTGCTCTGCAACGCATTCGGGTTCGGCGGGAACGACACTTCACTTCTTTTTTCACGATAAAGGAACATGGGAATATATATACAGTCAATAGAACAGATTTCCATTCAGGAGCCGTTGTCGGAAAAATGGTTCCTGTCTCCTATTCCCTATCAGACAGATACATATAACGGGTTCATCTATCCCGATTTCAAACCGTATTTCACTCCCATTGCGGCACGCCGTCTGGACAATCTGCTGAAAGTTTCAGTTGTTACGGCAAAAAAAGCGATAGAGAATGCAGGAGCAGCACTTGAAAACGGTGCGGAATCCCTACAGGGGATAATACTTGGAACCGGACTTGGAAGCATAGAGATGACAGAAAAATTTCTGCTCTCCATGATTGGGAACAACGAGGAATTTCTACAGCCTACAGCTTTCACCAATTCCACGCACAACACGCTTTGCACACTGATTGCCCTTACACTCCAGTGTCAAGGCTACAATACCACCTATTCACACGGAGGAATGTCTTTTGACAGCGCCCTGCTGGATAGCCTTCTTCAGTTCAGGAACAACCGTCTGAACAATGTGCTGGTCTGCGCCGACGACTACATAACAGAGCGGTTTTACACAATTCTCAACAAGACTGATATGCTGGAATCTGCCGTTACAGGACAGACATCTCTGAGCATGCTGCTTTCAGACCGCAAAAATGACAATTCATATTGCAGGCTGGTTGACGGAGAAATAATCCGTTGCAATTCGGAAGAATCATTGGCAAAAGTATTTGACAGACTGTTGGAACGCAACAATCTTTCAGCAGACCGTATTGATGCCACCGTAATAAATGCATCAGCACCGGACAACCGGCAGATAATGAATTTGAACAGCAAATGTCTTGGCAACAGGCCGATGCTATGGTACAAACATATATTCGGAGAAAATCCGTGTTCCAGTGCGTTTGGCATATATGTTGCCGCAGTTTGTCTGAAAAACAGATTCATTCCGGCAAACCTGCAATACAGGAACGGTTCGGTACGCTGTACCGATGTTCCAAAAACAATTGCCGTATATAACAGTTACAATAAACAACATTCAATATATTTGTTACAATGCTTAGACTGATAATACTTGTATTGATACAGTCCGTTCTTCTGATTGGAGCGCAATCTTTTTTGAAAATTTCAGTAGAACTGTTCGGGAAGTTTTCATGGACATGGGATTTCTTCAGAAAAGCCTTTACCACATGGCAGTTTCCGGTTTCCGGAATATTTGCTTTAAGTTCGGTAGTTCTTTGGATGTACGTTTTGAAGAAATATCCGTTCAGCCAGGCATATCCCATGCTTTCAATCAGCTACATAGCAGGTTTGATTACCTCTGTTATAGTATTTCACGAGTCTGTTCCTGTTTCAAGATGGATTGGAGTTGCCATTATTATGATTGGCTGTGTTCTTGTTGCAAAGTAAAATGAAAAGATACTTATTCACATTCCTGCTGGTATTGTGCTGCATTTCGCTGTCGGCACAGAAACTGGAATTGTATGCCGATTTTGTACAGACCAAGGAGTCTGTCATTTTTGAAGGCGGGTCCACCCAGAAAGGTTACGTACGCTTTATTTCGCCAGACTCTCTTGTGTGGTGTTACACCTACCCTGTGGAAATGAAGGTAGAGTTCTCAGGCAAATCAGGCAATGCCTTTTCCGACATCAAAGAGCTGATCACTTCCATCATAAAAGGAGACTTTGATTCAAAGCGGAAGGATTTCACCGTGAATTCAGTTCCGGCAGAGGACGGCACAAGTAAGATTACCGTAACTCCACGCTCACAACGTGCACGCGGCATATTCAAGAGTATGGAAATCTTAACCCAGAAAGATGTCCGCATAGCCAACCGGATAATCATCTGCGAACAGAACGGAGACATTACCACCATACAGTTCTCCAACCAGAAACTAAATGTTGAATAAATGGTTCTGAAAGATAGGCTATACCACATAAGAAACATCTCAGCCAATCCCCAGCAGAGTCAGGTTGACATTGGGCTTATCAGAGAGTCTGACATTTACAGGGGGCATTTTCCTTCCCAGCCAATAACGCCCGGTGTAGCTCTGGTCCAGATGGCTGTAGAGCTGGCATCGGCTGCAAGCCAGAACGCTTGGGGAGATAAAAATGAACTCTCTCTCAGACAGGTTTCCGGCGTCAAATTTTTCAGAAGCATCAATCCGGAAGAGATTCCCAGCATACGTTACACGTTCACCCCGTCAGATAACGGAGTTACAAAAGTCACTGTAGAGCATGACGGCATCACACTGGCCAAAATGAATCTCAAGCTCATTTAACTTTATAAAACACTGTCTGAAAATGGAAAATATTACGGAAACTTTTTGTGTCATCATTCCTGTTTTCAACAATCAGAGAAGTATCGGTTCCGTAATAGAGCAGGTTTTGGCATACGTGAAAGATGTGATTGTGGTCAATGACGGTTCAACCGATGCCACAGGTTCCGTAACAGAAACCGCACATCTTTCCCATCCGAAACGCGTAACAGTTGTAAGCTATGGAAAGAACAGAGGCAAAGGACATGCCATAACACAGGGGTTCCGTGCGGCATTGCAAAAAGGTTACAGATATGCCGTGACATTGGATGCTGACGGACAGCACTATGCACATAACCTGACTTTCTTTGAGCAATCCATCAGACAGAATCCCGGAGCGCTCATTATAGGTTCAAGGAATCTGAATGCTCTCAACATGCCACAGAAAAACACATTCGCAAACAGATTTTCAAATTTCTGGTTTGCCGTCCAGACTCTGAAACATTTGCCGGATACACAGACAGGATACCGTCTTTACCCGTTGGAACGTTTGGGCAGGATACATCTTGTCAGCAGCCGCTACGAGGCCGAACTTGAACTGCTGGTACGCTCCGCATGGCGCGGTATCAGACTTGTACCGATATCAATAGATGTATATTATCCCGCGCCTGACCAGCGTGTTACACACTTCCGCCCTACAATAGACTTTATAAGAATCAGCATACTTAACACTATATTGTGTATCTTTGCAGTAATATACGGATATCCGCGCATGCTGTTGCGCAGATTATTCCGTAAAGATGTAAACTGATGGAAAAAATAGCCAAAGCAATATACAACTATCTTGACGGGCACAAAAAGATAATGTGGCTCATTTTTGCCATATGCATAGTGCTTTCAATATCCAGTGCTTCAAGATTCCGGTTTACAGAAGACATTTCCGGTTTTTTCCCAAACAGTGCCCAGTACAAACGCATCAACAATGCATACACCCATCTTGGCGGAGACAACACCGTTGTAATTCTGATAGAACATACCGGTTCTGTTTTTGACAAAGAAGATACATGGCTGCTGGAGCAGGCGGCCGATGCCATGGAACTCTCCCTGTATCATGCAGACACAATAGGGGTAATCAAAAGAATAACCGCACATATTGACAACAACAGTGTTGCCCAGGTTGCGGGATTTGTAGCAGCCAATATGCCGTTCTATCTTGACAGTACCGATTACAGCAGGATAGATACAATAATCCAGCCAGATAAGATAAGACAGGCTCTTCTGAATGACAAAATACTGCTGTCATCGCCTTTGGGAGCGGCAAGAAACATAATATTGTCCGATCCTCTTCATTTTTCGGGCAGGATTATGTCAGAACTGGAAAATTTCAAGGCGGGAGACAAGTTTGAGCGGGTTGGAGACTACATATTCTCTCAAGACACAACCAAAGCTGTAGTGGTAGTGACATCGGCCTACCCCGTAAGCGAGACAATGAACAACGGGCGTCTGCTATCCATGATAGAGCAATGTTCATCTGACGTTTCCGCGCAGTTTGACAATACTGTTGCAATCTCACATTTCGGAGCAATTTCCGTAGCCCACACCAATGCGGACCGGATAAAGAAAGACTCCATAAAGGCAATTGCCATAGCGCTGGTAATCATTATTGCATTACTGGTATACTACTACCGTAATGTTCGCAGCATTCTGCTTATTGCCCTTTCCATACTGTGCGGAGCGATATTCGCCATAGGTCTGCTGAGTCTTGTAAAAACCGATGTGAGCATCATTGCCATAGGCGTGGCTTCAATAATAATGGGTCTTGCTGTCAACTACCCTATCCACATATTGTCAGCATTCAAAAAGGATCCTGATAAGATCAGTATTATGGAAACGGTTGTCAAGCCTATGGTAACCGGGAACATAACCACTGTAGGAGCTTTCATAAGTCTGCTGTTCATAAGTTCTCCAGCAATGAAGGATCTTGGACTGACAGCCGCCCTGCTTCTTGTCGGCACCATTCTGTTTGTTGTAATCTTCCTGCCGCACATGTTGGGTAGGGGAACTTCCGCGAACCGCAATCTTGCTTTTGGAAAAATAGTGTCCATCCAACTGGAGCGGCAACGGTTTGTCATGCCTGCCGTAATAATACTGTCAATTGTATTCTACATTTTTGCGGGTCGCACCGGTTTTGACACGGACATGCACAATATAAACTACATGACTCCACAGCAAAGTGCGTTCTTCAGTGAATACGCCACCGATAACGATGCTGACCGCACCACATTGTACTGCGTAGCATACGGAGAAAACATGGAGCATGCACTGGACCTGCAGCACGATGCTGACCGTGCGATAAAAGAACTTGCCGGACAAGGTCTTATTGAATCTCACAGCGGCATAGGCAACTTTATTCCGAGCCGTCGGATGCAACAGAAGCAATTGGAACGTTGGAACGCATTCATAGAGACAAACGGGAAAGGACTTTTGGAAAGAGTACTTGCTACGGCATCGGAACTCGGATTCAGAGAGTCAGCATTCAGCGGATTTGCAGGTATGCTGCAGAATCAGGTTTCTACGCACGAGACGGAATATTTTGCAAGGGCCATACAGCAGATTTCCGGGAACTATATCTACAGTGACCGTGACAACACCATCATTTACAACATTCTGACAGTTGACAACAGACATCTGGAACAGGTAACACAGATATTGGACAATATCAACGGCAACATATTCACATTTGAGAACAAATCTGTGGCGGGGCGCATGAGCAATGCGCTGTCCCAGGATTTCAATCTTGTACTGTACATTTGCGGATTCCTTGTATTCGCATTCCTTCTTATATCTTTCGGACGCATCGAGCTGGCACTGATTGCATTCACTCCGCTTGCCGTTGCCTGGATATGGATTCTTGGAATAATGGGGATGACAGGTATTCAGTTCAATATTGTCAACATAATACTTGCCACATTCATATTCGGACAGGGAGACGATTATTCCATTTTTGTAACAGAAGGTCTTGTTTACGAATACGGCACAGGAAAGAAACGTTTGGCATTCTACAAAAACAGCATACTGCTGTCCGCACTGATAATGTTTGCCGGAATAGGTACGCTTATTCTTGCCGAACATCCGGCCATGCGTTCACTGGCGCAGGTTACCATAATAGGAATGTTCTCCGTTGTTCTCATGTCCTATATCATTCCGCCGTATCTCTTCAGGATTCTGACATATAAAAAAGGAGAGCAGAGACGTATGCCCGTAACACTGTGGGATATTCTCAAGACAATATTCGTCTTTACGGTATTTGTTCTTGCCACTATTGTCATGGACATTGCAGGACTGTTCACAATGCATACCATGGCATACCACAAACTGTTATGCAAAGTTTTCCGCCTGTTGGCAAAAGCCATGCCTGGAGTACCTTTTGACGTACACGGTCTTACAGGCAGCACGTTTGACAAGCCAT
This sequence comes from Bacteroidaceae bacterium, assembly GCA_024398715.1. Taxonomy (GTDB): domain Bacteria; phylum Bacteroidota; class Bacteroidia; order Bacteroidales; family Bacteroidaceae; genus Colenecus. Next base: position 88,438 of record JAKSIP010000002.1, on the reverse strand, counting down.
GCATAATTACATGCAACCACCAGTCTCACCTTGATCTGTTATACACACTGATGCTGAATCCCAGAATAACAGTTCTGACAAACAGATGGGTATGGAACTGTCCGTTCTACGGATGGATTATCAGAATGGCAGACTTCATTCCCGTATCCAACGGTCTTGATGCCGCCATGCCGCGCATAAAGAAAATGGTAGCACGCGGTTATTCCGTTCTTGTATTTCCTGAAGGGAGCCGTTCTGCAGACTGTTCCATTACACATTTCTATCAGGGTGCATATCATCTTGCCAAAGAGCTGGATCTTGACATCAGACCTGTAATTGTACACGGAATTGGACACGTTCTTGCCAAAAAAGAATTCGTGCTGCGCAAAGGCAGAATAGACATCACCGTTCTACCCGCCACAACTGTTTCCAAAGAACAGAGCGCTCTGGCATGCGCACAGACAGCACAAAGACTGTATAGGGAAAAATATCAGGAAATATGCCGTCGCACCGAGACCTGTTCCTACTATAAGGAATACGTCAGGCGCACATACCTGTACAAAGGTGCGGATGTTTACCGCAGCACCTGCAGCACACTCTCACATATCGGTTTTGAAAACCTGCAAAGAGAACTTGAACAGATACCGTCCGGTTCGGAAATTTCAGAGACCTGTTCAGGATATGGTGAAAAGATCCTGATAAGCGCTCTTGTACGGCCTGATGTCACATTCAGAGTCAAACATACAGACAGCAATAAATTTGACATAATCAGTACTGCAACAAAAAACATAAGCAATATAGTCTTGCAGTCGGAATAATAGAGTATTTTTGCAATATCAAAACAAAAAGCAATGTTTACACCACAGATTGAATTTGAACCGGCAGATGTCATAAAAAAGTTTCAGGAGGAACGTATGCAGGAAATGCTTCAGTATATGAATGCCAAATCTCCATACTACCGCAAACTTTTTTCAGACAATCACATAGATGTATCCAAAATAAGAAAGCTGGAAGATCTTTCATATATTCCGTGCACAACAAAACAGGACTTGCAGATGCACAACAACGATTTCCTGTGCGTGCCGAAAGACAAGATAGCGGATTATGTCTGCACATCGGGAACACTCAGCGTTCCAACCACATTCGCTCTTACCGTAAAAGACCTTGAGCGTCTGGCATATAACGAACAGATTGCCTTTGAATGCGCTGGCGGTCATCCCGGAGAAATATACCAGCTCATGACTACCATAGACAAAAGCTTTATGGCAGGTCTGGCTTACTTTATGGGAGTCATCAAACTGGGGAGCAGCGTTATCCGCGTAGGTAACGGCATTCCTGAATTGCAATGGGATACAATCAACCGTTTGAATCCTACAGGCATAATATGCGTACCGTCTTTCATAACAAGACTTATCCAGTATGCGGAGGAACACGGCATTGACTATAGAAACAGCTCCGTCAAAAAAGCCATCTGCATAGGAGAAAATTTGCGTAATCAGGATTTCTCCCTCAATCAGTTGGGATGCAAGATTACAGAAAAATGGCCTATTGAACTGTTTTCAACATATGCGTCAACGGAAATGGGGCACTCTTTCACAGAATGCAAATACGGTCATGGAGGTCACCACCATCCGGAACTGCTTATTTGCGAGATTCTTGATGAAAACGGGAATGTGCTTCCTGCTGGAGAAACTGGAGAACTTACCATCACCAGTCTTGGTGTTGAGGGTATGCCTCTTCTGCGTTTCCGCACTGGCGACATCACAAGTTTCCATACCGAGCCGTGTCCCTGCGGAAGGAACACAATGCGCGTCAGTCCGCTTGTAGGCCGCAAAAACCACATGATCAAACTGAAAGGTACAACACTTTACCCTGCCACACTCTTTGAACTGCTTGACAATGTTCCTTACGTAGTCAACTATCTGGTAGAGGTCTATACAAATGAATTGGGCACAGACAGTGTGAAAGTGTTCATTGGAACAAAGAGAACGGACAGAATCAACATGGTCAAGGAACTTAAAGATATGTTCCGCGCAAAGATACGCGTGACTCCGGACATAGAATTTGAAGACATTGACCATATTACAGCAATACAGATGCCGCCTACCAAGCGCAAGCCCAACAAATTTATTGACAAACGCAATTGATCCATGTTTGAAGAGACCAGACCGTACAATGACAGCGAGATTCCGGCAGCCATCAGCAGGTTGGCATCACATCCGTATTTTCCGATAGTATGCTCATATCTGTTTCCCCATCAGGAAATTGGTTATTTGCGTACCGAATTCAGCAAGATCACTTCTGTCAAGGAATTTCAGGACAAGGTCATGTACAAACTGCTTACTGCCACCATAGAAAAGACAACCGCAGGCTTTTCCTACAGCGGTACAGAAGGGCTGTCTGACAGTAACAAATGCACATTCATAGGCAATCACCGCGATATAGTTCTGGATGCAAGCCTTTTACAGTACGCACTATACTGCAGCAATCTGGACACATCGGAGATAACCTTTGGAGACAACCTGATGAAAGGCGATTTTGTTACGGATTTCGGAAAGATAAACAAAATGTTCCGCATAGTCCGCGGCGGCAATATCAGGGATTTCTACAAGAATTCCATGGAAGTATCGTCATATATGCGGTATGCCATTACGGAAAAGAACCAGTCAACATGGATTGCCCAACGTAACGGACGCACAAAAGACGGTCTTGACAAGACAGAACCTGGAGTACTCAAAATGCTTGCAATGAGTTCTGACAAGGATTTTGTAGATAACCTGACAGAACTGAATCTGACTCCAGTTGCAATATCGTACGAGTACGAGTCCTGCGATTTTTTGAAAACACAGGAACTGTATGTATCACGTTACCAGCAGTATCAGAAAGCCCCAAACGAAGACTTCAACAGCATCCTGCGCGGCATAACACAGCCCAAAGGACAGGTCTCCATGGTCATAACACCATCAATAACAAAAGAAGAACTTGAAAAATGTGACCTTTTCCAAAAGTCTGAAAAGTACAACATATTGGCAAAAATCATAGACAAAAGAATTATCAGAAACTACAAACTTTACAAGAACAACTACATAGCATATGATCTGCTTCAGGACAGTCCTGTCTTTTCCAACAATTACACTGCTGCAGAAAAAAACAACTTTATTGAATACATGCATAGCGGAATTGACAAAATAATGGGAGACAAAGACGAACTGACAGCAATATTCCTTGGAATATATGCCAATCCTGTCAAGAATATGTTAATGCATTAAGAATTACAATTAATTTAAGTTAATTATTGTAATAATAAAACAAATTCCAGAAAGCAGGCACATAATTTGCAGTATATTTGTCAGCAAATATAATTGACAAATTATGAATTATAAAGTATTTACACTGTGTTCACTTCTGACAGTTGCTGCATGTTTGTCTTCATGCAGAACAGAACAGAAATCCCAGACAAAAGAGATAAGTGTCAAGACATATGAATGCAAATCATACAGTCTTGCAAAGATTATCACATACAGTGGGAAAGTAAAAGCAAACAGTCAGGCCAATGTTGCATTCCGCATAAGCGGTCCGGTTGTAAATATTCCCGTAAATGTTGGAGACCATGTAAAAAAGGGGGACCTTCTGGCACAGATGGATGACCGTGACTACAAGATACAGCTGTCTGCAACCCAGGCGGAATATGACGGCATAAAAGCTCAAGCCGACCGTGTCATTGAACTTTACAGACGCGGCAGCGCGAATCAGAGCGATTATGAGAAAGCCACATACGGACTCCAGCAGATAACAGCCAAACTGAACGCCCACAGGAATTCATTGAATGACACCAGACTGACAGCTCCGTTCAATTCTGTGGTTGAAAAGATACACTACCGCAGCGGTGAGACCGTAGGCGCCGGCTATCCTGTCATTTCACTTATTTCAAGCGATGTTCCAGTCATTGAGGTAGCAGTACCGCAACATATAAAAGATAACATTGACAACATAGAAGACATCTCTGCTATGGTAGGCGGAGAATGCTACACCATGAAAATCAGGAACTGTTCTGAAAAGGTCAATTTGAACCAGTTGTACCAATTGGATCTGGTATTTGATTCCAAAGGAACACAGACAAGCGCAGAATACCCTTCTGTAGGCCTTGCAGCAAATATCAAATTCACTCTCAATGCCTCAAAAACCAAAAATGTATATATTCCCGTTTCCGCCCTGTTCACAGATTCAAAAGGTGAAAGTTGCGTATGGATACTTGAAGATGACACAGTCAGACTGCGCCACATTACCATATCACAAATACAGAAAAATGATTTGGCCGTAGTTGTGTCAGGTCTTCAGAGCGGCGATGTGATTGTATCTGCAGGCGTAAGCTATCTGCACCCGGGACAAAAGGTAAAGCCTATTGCGCAGAGTTCGGAAACAAACATTGGAAACATTCTTTAATCTGAGAATCAGTTATGTTCGATATTGGAGGTTATTCATTGAGAAACAGGAAACTGATATATTTTCTTGTTTTGTCCATCTGTATTGGAGGCATATTGGGGACCATTTTCATAAGCAAACTTGAAGACCCTAAAATTGCAATAAAACAAGCTTTGGTTGCCGTTGTTTATCCGGGAGCCGGTGCCCACCAGATAGAGCTTGACATTGTAGATCCGGTTGAACTGGCAATAAAAACGATAAGCAATGTAAGTTCCGTCGAGTCAACATGCTACAACGATCTTGCACTTATTCAGGTTTCTTTTGACAGAACCACCCCTAAAAAAGACATTCCGCAAAGTTTCGACCTGCTCCGGAAAACAATAGAAGACTACCGGTCCAATTTGCCGCAAGGAGCCAGTCTTATGGTAAATGACTCGTTCGGCGATGTTTACGGAATGTTCTATGTACTTACCGGAGACAGCTATTCACCACGTGAAATGTCAAGGTATGCAAACCATATAAAACGCAGACTGCAGATGATTCCGGGAGTAAGCAACATTGAACTGTTCGGAGAACATCAGGAATGCGTGAATATTCTTGTGGACCGCGCAAGAATGGCCAATTTGGGTATTCTGCCGGCAGAATTGCTCAGTTTGCTTAACGGTCAGGACGCCACATCGTATGCCGGCTATATGAACACCGGCGGAAACCGCATACGCATTACGGTTGACGGAAAATTCTCAGATGTAGGTTCCATTGGGGATCTGATTGTCCAGGGACATCAGGACGACCAGATAAAACTGTCCGATATAGCAACCATCGAGGTTGGCATAGAGGAACCTGCCAGACAGACTATCACACACAACGGCAAGCACGGCATAGCTATATCAATTTCAGGAAAAGACGGCACAGACATAGTCCGCCTGGATAAGGAAGTACGTAAGGTTCTGGAAGATGTGGAACTCCCGGCAGGCATGCAGCTTGAAAGCGTATTCTCCCAACCGGAAGAGGTTGTAAACGCACTCACTGTATTTGCAACCAACCTGATTGAATCCGTAATCATAGTCATTGCAATTCTCATGCTCACAATGGGATTCCGCAGCGGTGTCATTATAGGACAGGTTCTGATAATATCCATTTTGGGCTCACTGCTTGCCCTTTTCATGACCGGTGGTTCGCTTCAGAGAGTATCTCTTGCAACATTCGTCCTTGCCATGGGCATGCTTGTCGATAACGCCATAGTGATTGTTGACGGCATAATAACAGATTTGCAGATGGGAAAGCCAAGACAGGAGGCGCTTACGTCCATATGCAAAAAGACATCATGGCCGCTGTTGTGCGCCACATTGATTGCAATATTCGCGTTCATGCCCCCATACATTACCGGCGATACCGTTGGCGAATATCTCCATGATCTGTTTATCGTTTTGGCAGTATCCCTTATGCTCAGTTGGATACTTGCAATTACGTACGTTCCCATTATAAGCGAACATTATCTTAGAATCAGACCGGTTGAAGACCAATCCGCACTGTACGGCAATAAGGCATACAAGCTGTTATACAAAGTTCTGGACTGGACATTGCATAACAGGACTTTATTCTGCATTGCAGCAATTGCATTGGTAGGTCTGAGTATATACCACTACAAGAATCTGCCTCAGGAGTTTTTCCCGGACATGGAATATGACCAGATTTTCATAGAGTACAAAATGCCGGAAGGGACATCGCAATATCAGGTTGAAGAGGATTTGAACCAGATTTCCGATTATCTGAAAAAACGCGGAGACGTTACATCCGTTACCATGGCATTGGGTGGCACCCCAAGCCGTTACAACCTTGTAAGACCTATTGCACATCCTTCTCTTGCATATGGCGAACTGATTGTCAGATTTGAGAGCAACAAAGCTGTACTGGCTGCACTACCCTCTGTCCAGGATTACATCTCAACCAACTACCCGCAGGCAAAGGCACGCGCCAAACGATACAATCTGATGTTCAAGCCATATGCCATAGAACTGGAATTCAAAGGACCGGATCCCGCTGTTCTGAAATCTCTTACGGCAACTGCCATGCAGGTCATGCAAGAGGACCCGAACGTTCGCAGCGTATCTTCAAACTGGGACAGACAGTCTCCGGTGCTTAAAGCCCGATATGACCAGAGCAAAGCCCGTCTGGCCGGAGTAAGCCGTACGGAACTCTCTTATTCGTTCCTTGCCGCTACAGAAGGTCTGCCGGTAGGTACATTCTATGACAGAGACTACACCATGCCTATATACATCAGGATTGTAGAAGACGGCCAGCCTTTGGAATATTTTGACCAGACACCGGTTCTGACAGCAATTCCACCAGTAACGTCAATAGACGGAAACGATATCAAAGGTCTTCTGACCGGTACAGAGACCAAAGATGACATTCTTGAAAAACTGCTTACCGGCCGCACTGTCGATGCCGTATGTTCAGATATCGATGTGGATTTTGAAGAGCCTGTAGTATTCCGCAAGGAGCAGGAACGCACAATGCGCGCACAATGCGATCCCGTATTCGGAGTAAGTACGGAAACGGCACGCCAAAGCGTTGAAAAGCATCTTGAAGGCAAAATTGAACTGCCCCAGGGTTACACAATGAGCTGGCAGGGAGAGAAAGCGGCAAGTGAAGAATCCATGTCTGAACTTATCAAGAAGATTCCTGTAGCCATTTTCATAATTCTTGCCCTTATCATTGCTTTGTTCAAGGATTACAAGCGTCCTATAATAATATTCATGTGTTTGCCATTGCTTGCCATAGGTATTGTTTACGGAGTAATGATCAGCGGCAAAGCATTCGGATTCGTAGCAATATGCGGTTGTCTTGGTCTTATCGGCATGCTTATCAAGAATGCCATCATTCTGATAGACGAGATAGATGCTCAGATGGCATCCGGCATCGAACCGTTAAAGGCACTGATTGACAGTTCCATGCGCCGTTTCAGACCGGTTATGATGGCATCGCTTACAACAATATTGGGAATGATACCATTATTGAGAGACAGTCTGTTCGGTTCTCTGGCGGTAACAATTATTGGAGGATTGTTTGTAGGAACTCTGATTACGCTTATTGCTATTCCTGTTCTTTATTCACTGTTCTTTAAAATCAAGATATCAAAATGAAAAGGCATAGACTTTCCATAATTCTGACAGTATTACCCGTTTGCATAGCTTCAGCGCAGACTGCAGAACAAAAGGCTGACACGCTGCTTTCACTTGAGGAATGCATCTGCATGGCAATAGAGAATTCATCGCAGACAAACGTTGCCAAAATGACAAGCAGGCAGGCCCAATATACAATGCGCAGCATACGCTCCAACTTTTTCCCAAAGTTCTCCGCTATGGCAGGCTATCTGTATAGCGACAGCAAATTGGAATACAGTGCTGAGGGCGGTTATCTGCCTACATTCACCTACGACCCGACAACCGGTACACAGATTCCTAACCTTGCCCTCAATCCTACAACCGGACTTCCAATGTTCAGTGCAGACGGGAACTTCCTGTTTTCACAATCGGCATATTTTCCCGGGCTCACACTTGGTCTGGAAGTAGGTTCCGTCTATGGAGCCGGTGCTCTTGTCAAACAGCCCATTTTCATGGGAGGCAAGATTGTGTCAGGATACAAAATGGCAAAACGCGGAACGGAACTGGCAGAAATGAACGTTGACATACAGTCCAGAGAAATTTCTTACAGTGTAGAAGAGGCTTATTGGAACTGTTTGAAAGCCAAGCAGATGACTTCTGTTCTGCAGGATTACGTACAGACTCTTGAAAGTTTCAGACAAGACGTGGCCAATGGAGTGGAGCTGGGTTTGCTTTCTACTACAGACAAACTGGAGGTTGACAGCAAATGTGCCCAAGCCAGCCTTGATTTGCGAAAAGCCAGAAATATGTGTAATCTGGCAACAATGAATCTGTGCCGTCTTATTGGTTTGCCGCTGACTACTTCAATAGACTTATCCAATCCCGTAAATCCATCGGCCAATGCAGAAGTTTTGATGTCCGGTCAGGAATTCAATGTAACGGAGCGCACGGAATATCAAATGCTTGAAACCCAAATCGAGATGCAGCGCCAACAGGTTAATGTTACCCGTGCTGATTTTCTTCCGCAGATTGCCGCAGTAGGCTCATACAGTTACATGAACGGTCTCAGACTGAACGATTCCAAATTATTTGACAACAGCGGTCAGGCCGGAGTAATGGTTACAGGCTCTATACCTTTGTTCCAATGGGGCGAGGGAGCAAACAAAGTCCGCGCGGAAAAAGCCAAGCTTGCAATCATGGAAATGGAGCGTAACGAGGCCGTAAGCAAAATGCAGTTGCAGGCTACCCAAAGTCTCAATGCGTTGGAAGAATCTTACTTTGAATGCCAGAATGCGGAACTGATTCTTTCTTATGCCCGGGAGAACATGAAAGTTGTGAATGACAGATATGAGTTGGGAGGTGCGACCGTATCAGAAAAGCTGAAGGCGCAGACAGAGTTGCAGAAGGCAGAGGTAGAATGCATTTCTGCCATGTGCAATCTGAATCTTGCAGTTACTACGTATAAAAAAGCCATGGCATTAGAAAATCAGTAAATTATTCATTATCTTCGCGGCGGATTCCCAACAGCACTCTATATGAATGTGACAACAAAGTCTATTATACCGTCTATTATTCACCGTTTTACCATAATTGCATTTATTGCATTCATACTCTGTCTTAAATGCACTGTACTGAATGCAAGAGAACCGTTCATGTATTACGGCTGCTCGGGCGGAATGATGATTCATTCAGGCTTTATTTCAAGTAAGGAATTCAACATTAACAACAGTCAGAACGAAATCCTTACCATTAACCGCACAGCCGGATTGCCGTTCGGTATAGGCGGTGTTGCACGTGTCTATCTGTTGCCAAACTTCCGCGTAGGTGGCGAAGGATACTTTTCTGCTCGCAATTATGCCGGCAACGGCAGTTTCTGCCGCATAACATGGGGAGGCTTTCTTGCAGACTGGATATATGACTTCAGTTATGTAAGTTTTTATGCAGGCGGTGCCATCGGCGGCGGTTCTTACAGTAATTTGACCCTCTATTCAAAAAATCTTGACGATTATATTGTAGAAGAAAATGCCTCTTACCGCAAATACGGTTTCATGGCTATTACTCCTTATATAGGCATTGAGTTTCCGCTGACAGATAAGATTTCCTTGAATTGCATGCTGGACGTTATTCTCAATGTTACGCATTGGTCCAACGACTTTACAACAGGTCCGCGCCTCCATCTTGGCATCCTGTTCAACCACTACCGCTAATCTGATGACCTCAGACGCTCGCAGTTAGCTGTATGGTTATCTACTAAGACCGTGCGGCAAATGCACGTTCCGAATTGAATTGAACACTGGCTTTTGGCGGAGTGAAAAAAGAGACAGGTTCCGTCAGTAGTCAAACTAACGGAACCTGCCACATTTTTCTGCAATCACTTATTCAGCAATCAGCGTTTGAGCGGAGATTCGTCCATAAAGAGGAAACTCTTCTGATAACCGCCAAAGTCCAGCACAAACTTCTGGAATACGGTACCCGGCTCAATTGGAGAGATTGTCATGGTGTGCAAACCATCCTGGGCGCTGCCCAAATCCAGTTCAAGAGTTGTCTCTACAACACGGCCAGCAACCGTAGGATAGTATATGCTATAGACATTGGCTGGATCCTCGTTGAGGCGTGAGTTGAAATTGACCTCAACAGCCTGTCCGCCGTCAACAGAGACCATGTAGCGGTGACCCTCGGCACGGTAGAACGGAAGCGTTGCATTGACTATGGCATGCAGCGTAACCTTGCTGACGTCTTCCGGAAGAGAGAACTTGTAGGTAAGGCTTGCACCGTCACGCGGAGCATCGTACGGGAACAGAGCCATACCGCTGCGGGTACGTCCGTGGAACGGAATTGCCTGCCACTGGGCAGCAGTCTTGCCCTTTGAGGCAGCGGCATCGGTCTTTGCAAAGAAATGCTCGGCTTCCATTGCTAAATATCCGTTTGACGGAGAGAATACAAATCCACCTTGGATGGTATCTGCAACACGCGTTGTAGCAGGTTCGGTATCAGCGCGGAAATTATCATTCCAGCTGCGGTAACCAATATGTTTCTGAGTCATCATGCCATCCCATTTGCCGCCTGCCATCTCTTTGTTGTAATATTTCATGAGTTCAGCATCGCGCAGGAAATCGGCATGAACACGGTCTGCCCAGATGTTGGCATCGGGGTCATTGTTCCGGGCAAGTTTCTGGTTCATGGCCTGTGCATAATACATGTCGTAAACATTGCCCAGAGCCTGTATAGGGAACAGAATAATCTGCTGGTAAGCATCACGGCAACCTTCATCAAGTTTCAGATACTGGCGCAATGCCTCTGCCTCAAGACGTACAAAATCGTTGCAGACCTGAGCCCACTCCCCTGTTTCAAGGTTATAGGTGCGGGCATCGAGCATCTCTGCCGTTACACGTCCGGCATATTTGCTGTACAGATTGAGAATGCGTGCAGCCTCTGCAGCCTGGTCGGCACCGAACTGCTGGGCACAGAACTCAACGGTGTGGTCAAGAAGATTCTCAGCAGTGAACTCTGTAGGATTCCATGCCATGTTCAGGAACAGGGTAATAGGATATTCCATAGGTTTCAGATCACCAACATTGAGAACCCAGATCTTGTCAACACCATACTTGTATGTAAGTTGCATCTGCTCCCACATGTGCTGTATTGGAGTGATATTGAGCCACTTTGAGTTACGCGGAGCACCAACATAGTCAACATGGTAATACATACCCCAGCCTCCTTTGCGCTTACGTTCTTCTGCATTCGGCAAACGGCGTACATCGCCCCAGTTGTCATCGCTCAGAAGAATAATGACATCGTCGGGAACACGCAAGCCCTTTTCGTAGTAAATCTGAACCTCTTTGTAGAGAGCCCATACCTGCTGGCGCTTTTCAGCCGGTTTGCCTGTAACCTCTTTGATTATATTGCGCTGTGCTGCTATTACCTTCTCAAGAGAAGCAATGTTTTCCTCATCGGAATTCACACCGTCGCCACCAAGAGCGGCATCACCATCACCGCGCATACCGATTGTCACAAGATCCTCGTTGTCGATGGAGCGTTCAATACCCTCGCGGAAGAAACGGTCCAGACCTTCGGGATTTGTATTGTAGTCCCATGCACCGTACGCGCCACGGTTGCGGGCATATTCCTGATGGTTGCGTGCCATGGGTTCATGGTGGCTTGTTCCCATGATTACACCCATTTCATCTGCAGTCTTGCTGTTTTCAGGATCATCGGCATAGAAAGCCCAACCCCACATGGCCGGCCACATGAAGTTGCCGCGCAAGCGCAGAATCAGTTCAAAGCAGTCTGCATAGAACTCGTGACCTCCAAAGTCTGTCCCATAATGGTTCTTGACCCAGCTTGTAAGACAGGGAGCCTCGTCGTTGAGGAAAATACCACGGTAGCGGACTGCAGGTTCACCGGCAGTATAAGTACCGCGTACAAGAGATACATTGCGCTGTTTTGCAACCGGCACATCGGCCCAGAAATACCATGGAGATACACCTATCTGCTCACTGAGTTCATATATACCGTAAACGGCACCGCGACGGTCACTGCCCGCAATGACAAGGGCTTCTTCAACACCCTCCATAGGGTTCTTGACCATAGTCATGATGTATTTTTCACACTTGCCGTTCAAGTCCTTGCCGTTGATTTTTTTTGCCTTGACCAGCTGTTTGATGAACTTGCTCTCCATTGAGCCTACAATAATCAGATTTTTTGTACCCTGTTTGGGTTCGTTCAGTATGGCAGGTTTACGTCTTTTCCCACATACAGTCCACAAATCTTTCTGCAAGGCTTTTGCCGCAATCTGTACTGCAGAGTTGTCTGACGGATCAATAAGAATTGGCAATGCTATTCCATTCTCGATAACTGAAAACCTGTCCGCTGACGGACTGTTGAAACTGATACCTTTGTTATCCATTGCATATGCGCAAAAAACAGTGCATATTGCAAAAAGGCCCAATAAAAAGAACTTTTTCATATTGACGTTGTTTATAAACACTTTAGCTTGCGAATATACGAAAAGTATTTTCAAATCCACATACATAATAAAAAAAATAGTACTTTTGCGCAACAATTCCGGAATGGTATGGCACAAATGACTGATTTCAAAAAAATTGGAGTTCTGACATCGGGAGGCGATGCTCCCGGCATGAATGCTGCAATCCGCGCAGTGGTCCGTACCGCAATTCACTATGGTATGGAGGTTGTCGGAATCCGCAGAGGATATAAGGGTCTGCTGGACAAGATGTTTCTTCCAATGGAACGCCACACAGTCTCAAAAATAATATCTCAGGGAGGTACCATGCTCAAGTCTGCACGTTGTCTGGAATTCAAATTACCCGAATGCCAGCAGACTGCATACAATAATCTTAAAGAAGAAGGGATTGAAGCCCTTGTGGTAATAGGTGGAGACGGTTCATTCCGCGGTGCCAGAGAATTGTACAACAGATTCGGACTGCCTGTTGTAGGCATTCCGGGTACTATTGACAATGACATATACGGTACCGATATGACAATAGGTTACGACACCGCCACCAACACGGCTATGGAAGCCATTGACAAGATAAGAGATACTGCAGAAAGCCATAATCTGCTGTTTTTTGTGGAGGTCATGGGGCGTCATTCCGGTTTCATTGCGGTTCAGACAGGTCTTGCAACAGGCGCTGAGTCAATTCTTGTTCCCGAAGAACCTATTGACATAGACAAACTTTGCCACTACCTGCAGCATGAACGCCGCAAGAACAAGACCAGCGGCATTATTCTGGTTGCTGAAGGGGGCAGTGAAGGCGGGGCCCAGGAGGTTGCGGAAAAGGTAAAAAAGATACTTCCGGAATATGATATCCGTTCTACCAATCTTGGTCACATCCAGCGTGGAGGCTCCCCTACCGCAACAGACCGTGTCCTTGCAAGCATACTGGGGAACAAAGCGGTAGAAGCTTTGCTGAATGGCATATCAGGGCAGATGATCGGGTACACAGCAGGAAAAATAGCATATGTACCGTTTGACGATGCCTGTTCAAAGCACAACTCCATTCCGCACAATCTGTACGAAATTTCAAACATTATAAGCAGATAAATAACCGATAACACTATTAATAACAATCAAAAAAAATTTTAACGAAAAATGAAGAAATTTCTTAGCGTCATTTTGTTTTTTGCACTTACCGCAATTACAGTCAGTGCAGCATCTTTAGATGACTTAAGTTTGAGAACACGCTTTGGTTACAACCAGAGTTTCGAAGGTAAGGAACGCTTGCCGGAAGCTGCTGGATTCTTTGCAGATTACGCCATATTGGGAGTTGAGGCCACTCTTTTTGACGGTCTCACATTTAAATACGAGCACAATCTTTCAGAAATCTATTATGGCTTTTGGAATACTATCGATGATTTGACACTCAATTATGACCTTAACAACTGGTCTTTCTCTGCAGGTCAAATGTTCAGCCTGATTGGAACATGGGAATTTGATTCAGATGATATTGAAGTTTATCACGGATCTGAATTCTGGCAGCAGTCAGAAGTTTATCAGCTGGGAGCCTTGGTTGCATATAACTTCAACAACGAAACAGACCAGATTAATTTTCAGGTAACTTCAAGTCCTTTCAGATTCCTTACTAGTGACAACAGAGACCTTATGCAATACAATATTATGTGGTACGGTGAGCACGACTGGTTCCAGACCGCATATTCTGCAAACTTTGTAGGTTATGAAAAAGGCAAATTCATGAACTACATAGCTTTGGGTAACCGTTTTGAATTCGAAAACGGCTATCTGGACCTTGACTTTATCAACAGAGCAGACATGGAAAACTACAAGTTCTTCAAGGACTTTACAGCAGTTGCCGATTTCAGATTGCGCTTTGGAGAGAACGACCGCGTTGAATTAGGTCTCAAATACTCATTTGACTACAACGACGGAAACCAAGTTGACTACATGGTTTTGGACGGAACAAAGCTTCACACAGTATCTGCAAGAGTAGATTTCAGACCTATAAAGAACTATTCAGACCTGCGTCTGTTCTGTTTTGTAAGCGATTCTTTCGGAGAGCAGACAAACGGAAGTTATGCAATCAACACTCCTAAGTGTTTGTCTGCCAACATCGGCATCAACTGGAACGTTGATTTCCTTAAAATTTTCAGCAAGAACTGATTATAAATCATTTTTATTGTCAAATAGAGAAAGACTGTCAAAAAAAATGGCAGTCTTTTTTTATTTATGTGTACAAATTTCATTAACTTAGCACACTGAACCCAGTCTAACAAAAAGAGTTATCACTAAAAACAATAACATAATATGAAAGTAAAGAATTTTGCATTAGGTCTGGCTGCTGCATCAATAGCCCTGAATGGTATTGCTGCAGACAAAACCGCCTACAAGTATCCGTTCCAGGATCCTGATGAGAAACTGGAAAACCGTATTGAGAACCTGCTTTCACTCCTTACACCGGAAGAGAAAGTCAGCATGATGATGAACCGTTCAATGCCAATTGAGCGTCTTGAGATTCCGGGATACAACTGGTGGGGCGAGGCTTGCCACGGACTTATGGGCATGGCCGATGTCACCGTTTACCCGCAATCAATCGCTATGGCATCGTCTTTTGATGACGAGAATATATTCAACACATACAACCAGGTTTCCGACGAGGCACGCGCACGTTGGAACAACCGTCCCAAAGACAGAGAACTTGATCCGTACGTAGCACAGTACAACCTCTCATTCTGGGCACCGAACGTAAACCTTATCCGTGACCCGCGCTGGGGCCGTGGTCAGGAGAGTTTCGGAGAAGATCCGTACCTGCTTGGCCGTATGGGCGTGAACGTTGTAAAGGGCATGCAGAATCCTAAGGACGGTCAGTACAAGACCCATGCATGTGCAAAACACTACGCAGTACACTCCGGTCCGGAACCTAAACGCCACCAGTTCAATGCAGTTGTATCAGAACGTGACCTGTGGGAGTCTTACCTGCCGGCATTCAAGGCACTGGTACAGGAAGGCAATGTACAGGAAGTCATGTGCGCCTATTCTGCAGTTGACGGAGACCCGTGCTGCTCCAACGAACGTCTGCAGATTCAGATTCTGCGTGACAAATGGGGTTACGAGGGTATTGTTCTTACAGACTGCGATGCCATCAACGACCTGTTCAACCAGCGTGCTCACGGCACACACGCAAATGCTGTAGATGCATCGTCCGATGCCGTTATCAGCGGAGCCAACCTTGAGTGCGGACGCGCATACAACAACCTTGTTGCAGGTCTGCAGCAGGGCAAAATCAAAGAGTCCGATCTTGATGCAGCTCTGCGTTATGTACTCCGCGGCCGCTTTACACTTGGTCTTCTTGATCCTGATGAATGTTCACCTTTCTACAACATTCCTAAAGAAGTCATTGACTGTCAGGAGCACCGTGACCAGGCCCTGCTTATGGCTCATGAAAGCTCTGTTCTTCTTAAGAACAACAATAACATACTGCCTTTGAGCAAAGACCTCAAAACCATTGCAGTAGTTGGTCCAAACATTGATGACGAGGTTATGATGCGCGGTAACTACAGCGGTACACCTACACACTGCACCACTATTCTGAAAGGTATCCGGAACAAGTTGCCTAACACAAAGATCATTGCCGAAAAGGGTTGCGAGATTGAAAACGAATACGTTCAGGTTGCACAGAGCCAGAACGTAAAGGCAGACGGAAAATTGGGATTCGCTGCAAAATACTATGGCAACAGCAATTTTGAAGGCAAAGCAATTGTTTCACGCCATGACGAAAAGATTGAATTCGCAACAGAAGGCGGTTACGGATTCGGTGCAGGCGTTCCTACATTCAATTTCTCAGCACTCTACACTGCTGAATATATTCCTAACTTTACAGGTCAGGTTACATTCGACATCCGCACCGCAAACGGTAACGGCAATGACTACCAGTTGACAGTAAACGGAGAAATCAAACGCAAATTCGGTGAGCGTCCGGCATTCGGATTCGGAGGCTGGGGCCGCCGCGGCGGTTCCGGAATCAACGTAGATGTTGAAGAAGGCAAAACATACGCAATTGAAATTGCATACAAATCTGCAACAGAAGAAGGTGTCCTTTCAAGCCTTACAGTCAATCTGAGCGCAAGAAAAGTAGCAGAATTCGACAATCTTGCAGAAAAGTACAAAGATGCTGAAGTTATCATATACGTTGGCGGTATCACACCTTCACAGGAGGGCGAGGGTCACGAGCGTCAGACTATTGAACTTCCAGCAGTACAGCAGCGCTATCTCAAGGCTCTGCGTGAAACCGGCAAACCTGTTGTTTACGTAAACTGCTCAGGTTCATGTATCGGTTTTGCAAATGTTGAGCCATATTACGATGCTCTGCTCCAGGCTTGGTATGCAGGTCAGGAAGGCGGTATTGCAATTGCTGACATTCTCTTTGGTGACTACAACCCATGCGGCAAGCTTCCTGTTACATTCTACAAATCTACAGACCAGCTTCCCGACATTGAAGACTACAACATGGAAGGCCACACATACCGTTACTTCCGCGGCGAGCCGCAGTATGCATTCGGTTACGGTCTCAGCTACACAGACTTCCAGTTCGGTGCTGCCAAACTTTCAAAGAAGGCAATCAAGGCCGGGAAGAGCGTAACAATCTCCATTCCTGTCACCAACAACGGTGCTATGGACGGTGCAGAAGTTGTTCAGGTATATGTCAAGAGTCTTACCAACCCCGAAGCTCCTATCAAATCTCTCAAGGCTTACAAACGCGTTGAAGTAGCCGCAGGTGCACAGCAGGTTGTAAAACTTACTCTCGATGCCGATGCATTCTCTTACTACAGCGCAGATGCACAGGATCTGAAACCTTTTGCAGGCCAGTACAAAATCATGTACGGTAACTCATCACGTGACATGGATCTCCAGTCACTTGACCTTACCGTAAAATAATAAGACACCATGTTATTGTCCAAGGTATATGCGCATGCGGAATGCAATATACTTTGGACAATTTAACTGGAGGACGGGAACTGTATATATAAAGATAGAGAGTGGTGAAATAAGTATAACTTTTAATCAATGAAAGCTATGAAAAAGATTAACTTGACTCTAATCCTGTTGGCAGCTGTCCCGGTTGCTATGAGTGCCAGAAGACTGGACATCTACACAGACGTAAAACAGACATCAAAATTACCGGTAAACGCACCTGTACAGGCAGTGACTGGAACAAAAATTGAGACGGAGCCTATTGTAAGTACAGAGTATTGGGATGTGGATACCTATAATCGCCGTGGCACATCAGCGCAGACAACAGCCAATACCACAGCTGCGGCTCAGCAGGTTGCAGCAAACAGCCAGACAATTGACCAAATCAGAACCAACAGTTATCTTGAAGGATATAACGACGCTTTGTATGATTACAGCACAGATTTCCTTTACACAAGCCGGTTTTCGCGTTTTCATACATTCGCCTATGCTCTGAATTACTACTCGGACCTTGACTACTACTACGATCTGCATTTCCGTCCATGGCGTTTTTCATATTCCATATACAGTCCTTTCTACTACGATCCGTGGTACTATGACCCGTTCTATTACGATCCGTTCTACTATGGTTCTTACCATTACAGTTTCTCATGGAGATACGGTTACACACCGGCACATCACAGACCAGGGCCAGGACCAGGACCAGAACACGGAGGCAACAGACCGCCACAGAGATATGACCGTTACATATCGGAGATGCCGCGTAATCCGCAAAGGCCGGACAACCCCAACCGTTCCCAGGTTGCCAGACCACAGCAACAGCCTCAGCAGCCTCAGCAGCCCAATGCAGGTATTGTAAACAGAGGTCAGAACGTCAATACAGTAGGTACACCTATTGAAAGAGCTACAATTGTAAGAGTAGTTCCAAGCAACACTTCTACCAGCACCCAGAACGTTAACCGAACCACTCCTACCAGATCGGCCACTCCGGCCGCATCGGCTCCGCGTACCGCCATATCAGCAGGCGGAAATGCAGGCGGAGGAGCAAGAACAGGCGGAGGCGGTGGAGGTTTCAACGCCGGGCGCAGCCGCTAACTGGAATTTCATTCAATACGGAAAGAGTACAACTATGAACAATAGAATAAATACATTATTTGTCCTGACCGGACTGCTGGCAACAACAGCTGTTGCCCAGACATCTTTCGAGGTAGGACACCTTATCGAGAACCAGCTTGTGGGCAGTGCCCGCTATGTTGGTATGGGCGGTGCCATGGGAGCTTTCGGCAGCGATCTTTCCACCATAGAGAAAAATCCGGCCGGAATAGCGACATACCGATCTTCGGCAGTTGAGCTTTCTCTGTCAGCATTATGGGGAAACTCAAAAATCCCTGGAGAGATGAACAGAAATCAGGAAGGTGCTCCACTGGTAGCATTCAACAATACAGGTTTTGTTTCCAATCTGCGTACCGGTTTGAACGATGCCGTCAACTTTGCATTCTCATACAAGCGCACCAAATCTTTTGACAGATATACGGAATACAACACTTTGCTTACCGGCAAACCTTATGATCTGGTTATTGACAATCCTGACGGCACACAAACAACAATCACCAGTCCTAATGAAAGACAGTGCTTCAATAACAAGGAAAGCGGGAGTATTCACAGTTTCGATTTCAACATATCGCGTGCAATAGACAACCGTTTCTTCTTTGGACTCACATTGGGCGTAAATACTGTCGATTACCTGAGCAATGCCGTGTTCACATCGGATTATCCCGATTACAAAAAACAGGTAATTGACCAGGACAACAACACTGCAGAATACCCCCTTATCCGTACTGACTACGATGTTGCGCACAGAATGAGAGGAGCCGGCATATCTTTCGGTCTGGGAACCATAATACGACCTATCCAGGAATCATCATGGAGAGTGGGATTATCTGTCAAGACCCCTACCATGTACAATCTGACAAGCGACTACAACTATAAGCTGTACAACTACCAATTGACTGATTATCCGGGAGGTGACGCACAGAACCTGTACAGCAAATACAAAATATACACACCGTGGACCATAAACGCCAGCACCGGTATTACTATTGGTACGTTCATGGCCTTAGGTGCGGAATTTGAATACCAGAACTGCAAGCACTCCAATATATATGTAGGTGGCAGCAAAATGAACGGTCAGTGCGGCACAGACCTCAAGCAGATGTACACATTCCGCATCGGTGCCGAGTTCAACGCCGGAAACGTAAGCCTGCGTTGCGGATACAACTACATATCGCCCATGTTCCAGGACAATGCAATGAAAGCATTTGTAGACAACTCCGCTTTCAATGAAAACCGTTTGGACTGGTTCTCAGATTTACTGAAACAGAGCAATGTGATGACATTGGGAATCGGTATCAGCGGCGGCAAGATATTCAAGAGCGGTTATCTTGACCTGGCCTACATGCACCAGTGGGATCATCGCTCCATCTCACTTAAAGAAGATGACAGTGCCACATATTCAGAACCGTACACAGATTACACAGCCAACCGCAACAATATTACGCTGGCTATAGGTTGGGTCTTCTGATTAGAGCTTGCCAAGAATTTTATCCATAACCCAGTTTGTAGGGGTTGCACTGAGTCCGTCGCACATGCAGACGGACTTTTTTTGCAGATGGTCCACTACAGCCTGGACCAAAGGAAACTGCACATGCTTGGGATTTTCAATATTGAAAGTATGGACACCGGTGGCATCGCTCAAAGTAATGGTATCGAAAGTAAATACGGAAAAACCAATTATCCCCTTTTCTCCCATAATCTCAATACGGTCCTCCTTGACATCAGGGTTGGAGACAAAACACCACGATCCGGAGCCGACTAATCCGCCCGCAAACTTGAAACAGGCGCTTACGCTGTCTTCGGCATCGTACAGATGCTTCCGGTTTGTACAGATTCCTTCCGCCTGTATGATAGGACCAAAATAATATTGCAGAATATCAATCTGATGCGGTGCCAGGTCGTAGAACAGCCCCCCGCCGGAAATATCGGGAACCAGCCTCCAGGGTTTGTTCTGGGTATAATTAAATTCATCTGCCGGCTGTGAGAAACGTATCTGGACATTAATGATGGTACCAATCTGGTCTATCAGTTCCTTGACCTTATGGAAATATGGCAGATAGCGGCGGTAATAGGCAACAAAGCACGGAACTCCGCACTCCTGGGCCACACGGTTGATACGCAGACACTCATAGTAGCTGTGAGCCATAGGTTTCTCTATGTAAACAGGTTTTCCGGCCTTCATAGCCATTATTGCATATGTGGCATGGCTGGAAGGAGGAGTAGCTATATACACAGCATCAACATTCTCATCATTAATCAAAGCCCAGGCATCCGTATACCATTTGGATATATTATGACGCCGTGCATAAGACTCGGCTTTCTCTGCATCGCGGCTCATTACAGCCTCAACCATAGAACCCTGAGCTGTAGCAAATGCAGGACCGCTCTTTGTTTCAGTAACCTGACCGCATCCAATAAAACCCCACTTTATCATAATACTCAGAAATTAATCGTAGAACGTCCAACTCAATCCCAACTGGAAATACCGGGGATTAATAGGATAATGAGGAACATAGAACGCATTGCGCATACCTTCCATAAGATTGTAGTTAAGATGATAGCACATGAAATAGAAGCGGACATGTTCAACCTCGCAATTCGCGTACACATTTATCATAGGATAATTGCCCACTTCCACCCTGTTGGACGCATTCTGATTTACAAACATTCCTATACCGGGAGCATATCCCTGTCCGTAATATTTTGTAAAATAACTCACATCGGCACCGATTTCAAATTTCAGCCTTTTGAAATATGCAAACTTGAAATACAGATTGGAATAAACGTCAAGCATTGGCAAAGGTAAGACTTCCTTATTGCTTGACACCTGATATGTGACCGTATTGTCCCAATGAAAAACGCCGAAAGCAAAATTCTGTTTGAGTTGGGCACTGAACACCTGTATGGCAGAAGATGATTGGCGTGCAATATAATCTGTCAGATAATTACCGTTCTGGTCCATGACACCTATATCTGCCAGATACACATAATTGTTCAGGTTTTCAAAACCGACAGACAATTCAGTACCGGTTTTTCCAATACCGATGCCACCATGCACCCCATTGGAAAATACTTTTTTGAAATCCGCATCCCACCAGTAATTTCTGGAATGGAACGTTTCCATAAAATAAGGGGCACAGTATGCTGAAGTATGCGCATCGGCATAAACCCGGACTTCCCGTTTCCCGAGTTTGAACGCATAGGAAAGATTTCCCTTCAACTCGTAATCGCCCAGATCTGCTCCTATAACATGAGAAAGTGCCTGAGCTTTGAAATTCAGATTTTTTCCGCCCTGCCGTTCCAGTATGGCACCTATTTCGACATCGTTTTCGTTTGTCCGCACACGATAATCTACAGAATCGTTCTTATAAGGCTGTCTGAAATTACGGTACTCATATCTTATGTAAGCTCCAAGGCTCGCAAAAGCCCACTTGCTGAAACCCTCGTTAAGCATTATGCTCAACGTATTGTTAACATAGAAATTAGAGTACTTTTCTCTGTCTGTTCCATTCAGAAAAGCAGTATTCAGATAATAATCAACCGGATCAGAATGAACAATATGTCTGCGGTCCAGTTCACCTATCTGCATGGTATGGGCAATAGTACTGACTGTTCTCTTCTCTGTTGAAACAATCACAGTATCCAGCACGGAATCTACCCTATTGAAATTCCCTTTAATCTCTACAGTCTGATTCAGAATTCCCTGCTGACGCTTCAAATTATTCCAGTTGCCGGTCATTCTGACAGGGATATCCTCCGGCAGGATATTTCTTCTGCCCATATCCTGAACCTGCTCAATGGCAGTAATGAAACGGTCATCGGTCACACCTCCGTTTTCACACTGCTTTATTTCCGCCATATTATAAGACACATGCATCTTATAAACATCACCGTGATAATATGTATATACACGGGCTGTGAATCCCGATGCCGACTGATGCGTATAACGTCCTTTTCCCAAAGTATAGTCCAAATCAAATCCTATACCGACACGCTTTCCGAAATTGGCCGCAAAGTATCCCTTTATCCTGTCCTCTCCGCTTTCCTTATTGCCTGATTTATAATAGTCAATACTTACGTGAGGAGTTTTGGCATCGGAAAAACGATAATCCACAGGATTCTTGACATTATATGAATATGGGAAATCAAAAATAAAGTCATTTGTCTTTTCACGGTCAAACCATATTCTGTTGATACGCGGAGAACCTATTACGCCAAGCACGCTGTATTGTCTGTCAAGTCCCTCGGCCAGATGCACATTCTGAAAATGATGAGCCAAAGTATCGGGATCCAGATATACAGGAAGGCCCAAATCAGGATCAATAAGCCATTGTGTATATTCTTTTGAGACCTCTCTTTCAACAACAGTAGAATCCTTAAGGTTTGAAGCAAACAGATTGCCGTCCATATATTCGCTGTCAAAGCCGTCCTGGTTCTGTGACACGGTGCTTTGCGCCACAACATGGACTGTCAGAGAGGCAGCAATACAACAAATACATAGAAAGCGTTTCATATCAGAACAAACGTGCCACATACTCAGTAATTTTGATAACTAAGGATGCACCGCATGCCCAATAAAACGGTACGGGGCTGCCGCCTGTTATATAGACAATAAAAAGTACAATACTTATTACAGATCCGAACAGAAAAACCATATTCAGCATTTTGCGGATCTCAGACATTTTTCCATAATGTCCTGTTTTCGAGCCGCGGCGTTCTGCTTGTTTGTTTTTGGGGATGCGCCCGTAAACGTCATAATACGCACGGCGCTCAATATTTCCAAGCACAGAATATGCCAGTTCCAGATTCCCAGCCAGTTCACCACCTGCCACAGCACTGCTTTTCAAAGCATTATATGCGGCATCAATCTGTTCTTGAGAAGCGTATTTGTCAACGCCAAGAATAGTATAAAGATTAACGGACATATATTTATTAGAGCCTGTACAAATGATTAGAGCTCAAATGCAGCCTTAAGTTCTTCAGAAAGATTACTGAACAGATCAATTGTAGCAACTCTGAACTTTCCCGTTTTCTTAAGAAACTTTGTTTTGCCTTTGTTAATGGATTCGGCATCTGTTATCCAATCTTCTGCCGCATATTCAGTAGCCTCAACTTCCGGACGGTTTTCATTATAATTATAGACAATGTCAGTAAACGAGATATTGCACACATTGCCTTTTACCGTAATGACGGTAGTATAGGAAATCTTGGTAAAATCAGTTACAAAAGCGGATTTTTTGAAGACCATAGTTTCTGCAGAGAACAATTTGAACAGCTTGTCCTGTGAATTTTTCTGCAAAACATGAGAATTCAAGACTTTTGGTTCAACAAAACGGCCCATTGCCCAATCAGTAGCACGTTTGTATGTAGCATTTTCATCAAATCCAGTCTCTATATCATAGCTGAAAACCACCTTGCCGCCAACTACAGGAACCGCACCGGCAGCATATTTGGGATTATGGAAATAATCCGTATCAGGTCTTGCAAAACCGAATACCGCTACAAGAGAAAAAACAAAAAGCAGAAAAGACTTTTTCATACAACGTATCTGTTTAATTGGGATATTACACATATTTATATTATGATGCGAAGATACAAAAAAAATGTATATTTGATACTTGCAAGAACGAAAACGGGAAATTTTCAATCTTTTTTACCTTATTTCAAAAAAAATTTTCAAAAATGTTTGCATATTATTATATTAAACCTAACTTTGTGGTCGAAAGGGTATTAAGAACAACTTTATTAACAACATAAATAACAATAATCAGTATGGAGGAAATTTTGAAAGAAGTTGCTGAACTTTATGCAGCATTTGCAAAAGACGCTAACGCTCAGGTAGAAAAAGGTAACAAAGCTGCTGGTACACGTGCCCGCAAATCATCTCTTCAGTTGGAGAAACTCATGAAAGAGTTCCGCAAACTGTCTATTGCAGCTGTTAAGTGATTTACCAATAGCACTACTGTCAAATTAAAAAGGAAGGGAAACCTTCCTTTTTTTTATGCCGATATGACAAAAAAAATGCTCTACTCTCACGAGCCGAGCACTTTCAACATTGTGAATTATGAAAAAAAAGATTGTCGCTTCTATGCTTTTTGCAATAAAAGCAACCTGTTTTAATATGCAGTCAAACCTTTGATACAACAACAAATCAAAAGTTTAACTGTATCATACAAATTTTTACACTTTAACTTTTTTTAAGATACACTGAAAGAGGCTTGTCCGTCAATATCGTTGTTCTGCAATGCAAAGGTATATTCGGCTCCAAAGAGAACAAGGAACCATATTACATTGAACCACACCATCACAAACGGGATAGCGGCAATTGCACCGAAAACGGAGTTCATTCTGTTGAAAAAAATCTGAGTCTCAACATATCCCCATTGGAACAGATCCAACATCAGACCTGTCAACAGAGCGGCACGGAAAGCATATCTGAATTTAACGTGAGAGACAGGAATATATTTGTACATAACGCTCAGCGTCAGTACCAGAAGCATATAAATGATTATCCAGGACAGAAGTTCGGAAATATTTTTCCAGAATCCCACATTCACCAGATAGTACATAATTCCGTTCCCGGATGCGGAAAACTGCAGAATTGTAGAAAAGAACATCAGGATGACAAAAGGCAGAATAAGGATAATGGCCAAATAAAAACCAAGTCTCTTCAGGAAATTGCGGTTCTTTTTAATATTCCAGATATAATTGAATGCATTTTCTATCTGCATCAGAAGCCAGAACACCAAAGAGAGAAAACATATCGAACTGAACAGACCCACATGTCCGCCTATATCCAAAACATTGCCGGCATATTCCAGAGCTGTCTCAACCAGTTCGGGCTGACCTTTGAAGATATTCAAAAGAGTGCTTTCAAGATAGGTCTGCAAACCGAACCCGCTGATAATCTTAATGGTTACAGCCAGGCAGGGAATAAAGGCAATAGTTGTAAAAAAAGCCAGTGCGACAGCCCGATAGCCAACTTTCTGGGTAGCAAAGTAAGAAAAAGTCATACGTGCAACATTAAACCTGTGCACAGCGACCTCCTTAATATGCCTTAAATCCAGTTTCATACTATTCAGAATCTGCCGCGGAATAATCCACCAAAGCCTCAAGGGCACGTGCATACCCTTCAAAACCCAGTCCTTTTATGGTTTTGAAAGCATACATGGAAACAAAGGAATGATGACGGAAATCCTCTCTTTTCGCTATATCACTCAAATGGACCTCTACAGTAGGGATTGAAACAGCTTCCAAAGCATCCAGAATAGCCACACTGGTATGGGTATAAGCCGCGGCATTCAGGACAATACCGTCAAAGATACCGTACGCATTCTGAATTTCGGTAACAATCTCACTCTCCGAATTGGATTGGAACACTTTGACCCGAAGTCCTAACCCTGCAGCTTTTTCTTCAATAAACCCGACAAGTTCCGCATATGTACCATTTCCGTAAACCTTAGGATTGCGAATACCAAGCATGTTCAGGTTGGGACCATTAATAACCAATATCTTCATACTATTCCAAATTCATGCAAAGCCAACTGTATTACAAATTCACATTTGCACAGCAATACTCCGCATTCACACGGCAAAAATACTAACAATAAATCAAAAGTCCAAATCTTCAGAAAGAGACTCCTCAACGTCACACTGGAACTCTGGCGGTCTTTCACTTACAAAACGCACGGAATAAAGGCCCTACCAAAAACCGCCTCATACCGTACCAACCGCGTCCCGCACTGCAAACCGCATTCCGTACCAGAATCCGCCCGTACCAACCGCGCCGCAAACCGCATTCCGTACCAAAAACCGGCTCCTGCCGTACCAAATGCACTGCAAACCGCATTCCGTACCAAAACCCGCCTCCTGCCGTACCAAATGCGCCGCAAACCGCATTCCGTACCAGAATCCGCTCCCTGCCGTACCAAATGCGCTGCAAAACGCATTCCGTACCAAAACCCGCCTCCTGCCGTACAAACCGCAACGCAAACCGCATTCCGTACCAAAACCCGCCTCCTGCCGTACCAAATGCACT
This sequence comes from Bacteroidaceae bacterium, assembly GCA_024398715.1. GTDB lineage: Bacteria > Bacteroidota > Bacteroidia > Bacteroidales > Bacteroidaceae > Colenecus. Next base: position 61,833 of record JAKSIP010000002.1, on the reverse strand, counting down.
GCAAACCGCATTCCGTACCAAAACCCGCCTCATACCGTACCAACCGCACATTCTATTTTACAGAATGCTGTTTCCCAAGCGGGAAAAGAGAGTCAATCTCGTATTGTGAGAGACCGAGCACACGACGAATCTGACCGTTTGAAGAATGGTAATCGTAGTGCATGCTACGGGCAATGTCAAGATATTGAGCTTTAGACAAATCCCTAATGCTGGACACACGGTATTGATCATGTACAATCTGTTGCAGCTGCGAAAACAGTTCCTGATCAGTTAGAAATTCGCCGTCTCCAAGCTCATTTGCAAGATCAGAGTAGGCTTCAACATTCTTTGTCAGCAACGAAAAGTATTGGTGGGCATCGCGGAATAAAGACATGCCAAATTTGACAAAACAATATGCTCTGGGGTCAATGTGATTCTCTACTATTCCCCAATCATTAGGCAATTGAGGATCCCTTCCTTTAAATAAAAGGCGTTTTTGACTGACATTCATATTGCTAAGAGACCCGTTCACCGGGATATCGTTAAAATAAAATCTGCCTGTTCCCCAACGATAACTAAATGGAGTACAGTCAGGGTTTGCTACGTAACCGTTACGATGCGTATAAGCAATGTGATTGCGCACAGAATTCAAATCGTCAATAGGGCGTATATCAAGTTCTATCTTCTTGATATACGGGGAAATACGACACAACCGCTTCTTAATGCACGCAAAAAAATGCCGTATTATTTCCTGACTTTCGCACTGAACAACAAAATGAAAATGATTGTCCATCACTTCAAAAGCGGTAATTTTCATGTTTGGAAATTGAAAAGCCATTTGTGAAATCACATTCATAACAAATGCAAAATCTTCATTGGAAACAAACAGAATTGAGGTTTCTTTTCCTGGTGAACTGGCAAACCAAAACGGTCCGCCATTTTTGAACACCAATTTACAATTTTTCTCTGATTCAATAAATGATTTCATAGTTTTATAATTATTTAGGTATTATGGTCATAAAGGTATATAAAAAAGTATTCCGTTCCAAAAAAATCTTCTTCAAAAAAAACGATGCCACTGTAAACCGCATTCCGTACCAAAAACTGGCTCCTGCCGTACCAAATGCGCTTTGCACTGCAATCCGTACGAAAACCCGCCTCGTACCGTACCAACCGCGCTTTGCACTGCATTCCGTACGAGAACCCGCCCCGTACCGTACCGACCGCGCCGCAAAACACATTCCGTACCAGAATCCGCCTCATACCGTACAAACCGCAACGCAAACCGCATTCCGTACCAAAAACCGCCCCCCCGTACCAACCGCGCCGCAAAACACATTCCGTACGAAAACCCGCCTCCTGCCGTACCAACCGCGCCGCAAAACACATTCCGTACCAGAAACCGCCTTTTACCGTACCAAATGCACTGCAAACCGCATTCCGTACCAAAAACCGCCTCATACCGTACCAACCGCGCCGCACTCCGTTGAAATGCATACACAAGATACGTGCTTCACCAGGCACTTACCTCCTAGCAGAACACAAAAAAAGGGCCGGCTGAAAAACAGCCGACCCTTATATCTGTTTGAATTAAGAAAAACTGAATCAAGCCTGTTCAAGGGCAAGAGTCTTTGTTGTCTGGTCACAAACCTCTGACGGACCAAAATACTGGATAGGACCGGGATATACAAATTCTGTATTCAAAGCCCAGTTCTGACGGTTAGCGGCAAATTTCATGAACGGTTTTCCGTCAAGTTCAACAAGAGCTTTCTGGATAACCGGTTTCCATTCACCGTGACGGCGCTCAAGGTTCATCATCATTGTAATTGGCACACCACCTGCAATCCACTGTTCAGCAGGAGCTGTAAGGTTACGGACAGAAGACATATAGCCTGTTTTGCCGCTGTTGATCAGCAAAGAAGCCGTATAACCGAGTGAATAGCAATAATCAGCATCAAAGTTTGACGGAGCTGCGCAACGGCCTTCGTAACCGAAGAAATGATGCATAGCAGCAAACTTGCCATTATAACTGCCATCTTTCTTCCACTGAGCAAGAACATTGCCAACCATTTCAGAAAGAAGTTTTTCTGTTTCAATAAGAGATACCTGGACATTTCCGTGCGGGTCACGGTCAAGAGTAAGCTGACGTGCAACACCTACAGGAAGAGAAGCGTATGTAGCCGCATTCTCCTTTGAAAGATGTTCAATGATATAGTCACGCTGGCTGTCTTTTGCAACCTTTGCAAAGGCATCGGCATTTGCAGCAAGGAATTCATTGAGTTCTGAAATAAGGTTCTTTACTGCAGGGATGAATTCAATCAGACCCTCAGGAATAAGAACTGTACCAAAGTTCCAGCCTTTGTCAGCACGCTGTTTTACAACTTTGGCAATACCTTCAACAACATCGGCAAGAGAAAGATTGTTCTTTTCAACCTCTTCTGAGATAATGCAGTAACTTGGCTGTGTCTGAAGAGCGCATTCAAGAGCGATGTGGGAAGCTGAACGTCCCATCAGTTTGATGAAATGCCAGTATTTGCGGCTTGAGTTGCAGTCACGCTGGATATTGCCTATCATTTCAGAGTAAGTTTTGCAAGCGGTATCGAAACCGAAAGAAGTCTCAATCATCTGATTCTTGAGGTCACCGTCAATTGTTTTAGGACAACCTATTACCTGGATACCGGTTTTCTGTGCAGCATAATATTCAGCAAGTACGCATGCATTTGTATTGCTGTCATCGCCACCTATGATAACAAGAGCTTTGATGCCGAGTTTCTTGAGAATAACAAGACCCTTGTCAAACTGTTCTGTCTTTTCAAGTTTGGTACGGCCGGAACCGATAATGTCAAAACCGCCTGTATTGCGATATTCATCTATGATATCTGCAGTCAGTTCAATGTAATCATGATTGATAAGTCCGTCTGGTCCCATTTTGAAACCGAACAGGCGTGAATCCTTATTGATATTTTTGATACCGTCAAAAATACCTGAAATCACATTGTGACCGCCAGGAGCCTGACCACCTGAAAGAATAACACCAACATTGATTGGCTGACCGGCTTTGGCTGTGCCCTGAACAAATTTGAGCAAAGGCATTCCGTAAGTGTTGGGGAACAATTTCTTGATATCTTCCTGATTGGCTACAGACTGGGTTGCTTCACCCTCCTGCAAAGCCGTTGCACCTTTCAATACTGCGGGCAACTTAGGCTGATAGGCAGCTCTTGCAATTTGCAAATTACTTTTCATTACGTATAACTTTTGATTAATGTTTCTCTATTTTGAGGTGCAAAATTCGCAAAAAAAAGAGAGAATAACAAGATTTTTTTTATTATCTTTGTAGAAACAACTAAAATATAATGATATGGCTAGCAGAAGAAGATTAAAGAAACAGATCAGGTACGTTATTGACGAATTGCTTATGGAATACATGCTGGTAGAAAGCAGCAGCAAGAATGCTGATAAGGAAGTTCTTCGGAACGCACTGTACGGAATTGTCGAACTCAGCAATGAGTTCATTGTCAGAATCAGCCATACGGAACCGGGTAACGCCAAAGCATACTATGCAGTCTTTTACAAGGACTTCAATGCAAAAGTCAACCAGATAATGGGTTCCCTTATTCAAAAATAAGCGGCAAAGATTACACACAATCAAGAATCTGTTTGCAGAATGAGAGGGCGTTTGGAACATATATTCCTAGCGCTGGTGTGCTGTTGTTTCACAGCAACACGGTTATCAGGTCAGATTCTGCAGGAATCCGGCACCGAAGTTTATCCGTGGGTACAAGCCACGGACAGGCCGTATGCGGTTACAAACGGTCTTGAAGGGAAGCATCTTATGATTGCGGCAAGCCACGGGTACTATAGCGACGGTGCACGCTGGAAATGGCAAAGACCGCCACTATACACCACCATGGAAGATTTGCTTACCCAATCAATAGTAACGCAATATCTGGTCCCGATGCTGGAAAATGCAGGAGCTGTGGTCTATACGGCAAGAGAAAGGGATCCTTTCCCAGTGAATTACACAACAACAGTAGCAAGCGGCATATTCACACACAAGAACAGCAAGGTCTGGAAGAAACAGAAAAGCGGAAAAAATCAGCACTACCTGGCATTAACCTGTCAGGATTCACATAAACAGGAGATTGTGACATGGGAACCCGGCATCAGAGAAGAAACAAGGGCAGCCGTATATGTACGTTACAGGAGTATGTCCAATTCCATACCCGATGCCCGCTATACGGTATTCCATTCCGGCGGGCAGACAAGTTTTACAGTTAACCAGACAATGGGGTCGGGAGTATGGGTTTACCTTGGAACCTTTGACTTCGGAACAGGCAGAAACCAGTGTAAAGTCACATTGTCCAATTATTCAGATTACAAAGGCATTGTTGTAGCCGATGAGGTACGGATTGGCGGCGGCTCGAGAAAAGGCGTACCGTTATATTTTCTGGGTTCATTGTACAACGCACAGAATAACGGAGCACCTGATTCCGTCACAGCCCATTACAAGACCTCAAAGCACTACAACAACGATATATGGTCCCGCCCAATTATGGCAAACTACCTGTCAGGCAACTCCGCAACCAATCCGGCAGACAACGGTACAGGGGTTCCGCTGGACCTGTTGCTTAATCTTCATACCGATGCCGGTGCAAAATGCCGGGACTCCATTGTGGGTACATTGGGAATCATTACACATTCCTATAATGACACACCACTGGGAAATGGCAAATCAAGAAAGACACTGGAGAAATTCGGTCGGTCCGTCACAGACGCATTTGCAAAAGATTTGAGCAAATACACCGGAAGAGAATGGACCAACCGCGGCGTAAGAGACGGGAATTACTGTGAAACAAGAGAAACGGACATTCCATCAATGATATTGGAAATGCTCTCTCACCAGAATTTTTGGGATATGCGCTACGCCTTGCAGCCGGAGTTCCGTTTCTTTATGGCCCGTTCCCTGTACAATGCGCTCCTCAAATACACAAGCGGAAACAGACAGGCAACCATAGCACCGCTTGCAGTGAAAGATTTTGCCATTGGCCTGAAAGGTTCGGACACATTGGTTTTGTCCTGGGTTCCGCAAAAAGACAAATATTTCAAATCCGAAATGCCGACCGGATACATAGTCTACACAGCTACTGGAAACAACGGGTTCGACAACGGGGTGTATGTACAGGACACAAACTACGTTTTTGTTCCCAGAAGAGATATTGTATACAAGTTCCGGGTTGTTGCGGCCAACAGCGGCGGCATCAGTTTTCCGTCTGAAACATTAAGTGCACATGTCAGTTCAAAATTCAAGGCAAAAAAGATCCTTATAATAAACGCATTCAACCGTCTGTCAGGACCAGAACAGAACATACGCTACAGTTCGACAGGCTTTGACCTGATAGAAGATCCTGGAACCGACTATATGGAAAACCGAATTTTAAGCGGTTATCAGACAGATTTCAGCGTAGTGTCGCCTTCAAGTCCCAAAGAAATACCGGAGAACATAGGCTACGGGAGCCGCACATTTGCCGGAAATGTCTACAGCGGCAACACATTCGATTACACGGCAATACACGGAAAAGCCTTTCTTGATGCGGGAGCATACACATTTGTATCGGCATCGGCAGGGGCATTCACAAAAAGAGTTGTCAAAGCGGAAGATTTCTACATTACCGACATTATATGCGGTGCGCAGAAATACCAGCCATCAGATACACTTACCCACAACAACTTTACACTTTTCAATCAGGATTTTACACAGTGCATAGGGCAATATCTTACGTCGCCGGATTCAAGACTTCTTATCAGCGGAGCATACATCGGCAGCGAACTGCAGACTTCACCACAAGCACAGTTGCTGGCATCGGAACTCGGAATAGATGTCACAGAGCCAGCCTCAAGTACAAGCGACAGCAAAGTATCGATTGCCGGCGGAGGTTCGTTCAAGCTGGAAATATGGCCGTCACGCAAGGTTTGTGCAACAACCAGATACAACCGGCTCAAGCCCACAACGGAAGGAGACATCCTTATGAGGTTCAATCAGAGCAAGTCTTTGGCCGCGATAACCCACACAAATTCAAACTGCCGCACTGTCTCATTGGCATTCCCTTTTGAAAATATTGAAGAAAAGTCCAGAAATCTTGTTATGAAGAAAATAATTGACTATCTTGCAGGCAATATTCAGAACAACTTGAAATAAAAAAACAGAACTATGATAATTCAAGCAAACAAATCAGGTTCACGCAAAATTGAAGTTTCAGAAGAAAACTTGAAGACTATCCAGCGTTTTGCACTTTTCGATCTGCTGATAGACAGCTCCGGAATAATTGACGAGCAGGTACTTGACAAATTGAAGTTAAACATCCGCTCGCTGCTCACAACAGAACAGGGAAACTGTCCTGAACTGCTTGATTTGTGCATAGACGTTATCTACAACTCCAACATGAAAGCATTCGGGTTGGAGAATCTTCTGTCACTATACCGTGACTGGTGCAAGGAACACGTAAATGCCTGATTCAAGACTATGGTTGCCCACCTCTCTCAAAGAGTGTAGGGATCTTGGTTGGGAACAGCCCGATGTCATACTCTTTTCAGGAGATGCATATATTGACCACCCCTCTTTCGGAGCGGCCGTCATAGGCCGTGTGCTTCAGAGTCACGGATTCAGGACGGCCATTATCCCGCAGCCCAACTGGCAGGATGACTTGCGTGACTTCAAAAAATTGGGCCGTCCGCGCCTTTTCTTCGGCGTAACCGCCGGCACTATGGATTCCATGGTCAACCGCTATACGGCCAACAAGCGTTTGCGTAGCGAAGATGCCTACACTCCTGACGGGCGCCACACCGGACGCCCTGAATACGCAACCGTTGTATATTCCACCATTCTCAAGCGTCTGTTCCCGGATATTCCTGTAGTAATAGGCGGAATAGAGGCGAGCATGCGCCGTCTGACCCACTATGACTACTGGCAGAACAAGCTGTTACCAAGCATTCTTGTAGACAGCAAGGCAGATTACCTTGTTTATGGAATGGGAGAAAAGTCCATAATTGCCATAGCCAATGCCATAAATGAAGGGAACGGTTTGCAGGAAATCAGGAATATTCCCCAGATTGGGTACATTGTCAACACATACATTCCAGACAGCAACGACATTGTGCTCAACCCCCATTCGGAATGCCTTGGCAACCGCAAAAAACAGGCGGAAAATTTCAAGGCTGTAGAAACCGAATCCAACAAAATTGAGCAGAGACGCATCGTCCAACAGACAGACAACAGGTTCGTTGTCATCAACCCCTCATATCCTCCGTTCACAACAGAAGAACTGGATGCCATATATGATCTGCCATACACACGGTTGCCCCACCCTCGCTATAAAGGGAAACGCATTCCGGCCTACGAGATGATACGTCACTCGGTAACACTGCACCGCGGTTGTTTCGGAGGATGCGCTTTCTGTACCATTTCCGCCCACCAGGGCAAGCAGATATCAAGCAGAAGCATAGAAAGCGTAATCAAAGAAGTAAGACAGATTGTCTCCATGCCTGATTTCAAAGGATATATATCAGATCTTGGAGGGCCGTCTGCAAACATGTATTCATTGGGAGGCATCAACAAGGAGTTATGCCGGAAATGCGCCAGACCGTCATGCCTGCATCCCAATGTCTGCAAAAATCTCAATACAGATTTGAGACCACTGCTCCAGCTTTACCATGCTGCAGATTCAGTGCCGGGAGTAAAGAAAAGTTTTATTGGCAGCGGCATACGCTATGACATACTGCTCCACAGGCATTCTGACCCCGGGATAAATGCCGCCGCACGCCAATACACCCGCGAACTGATAGAAAAGCATGTAAGCGGCCGTCTGAAAGTGGCACCTGAACACACATCACCAAAAGTATTGGACATAATGCGCAAGCCCTCTTTCGACCTGTTCAAACAATTCTCGGCAGAATTTTTCAGAATAAACAAGGAACTTGGGCTTAAGCAACAGCTCATACCATATTTCATAAGCAGTCATCCGGGATGCACTCCGCAAGACATGGCCGAACTGGCCTGTGCCACCAAAAAGCTCGATTTCAAACTGGAACAGGTACAGGATTTCACCCCCACTCCAATGACGCTGAGCACAGAAATCTTCTATAGCGGAGCCAATCCATACACCAATCAGGAAGTATATACCGCAACCACTCCGGCACAGAAGCTTGCCCAAAAGGAATTTTTCTTCTGGTATGACCCGCAACACCGTAAAACCATAATGGAGCAACTCAGAAAAATGGGAAGACAAGACCTTATCAAAGAACTCTTTTAACTTAATTAAGAAAAAAATTTGAAGCAAACGCCGCTTTTCTGATAAAAGATATTTATATTTGTGGTCGGTAACCGATTTTGAATCAACAAATAAAGAAAAAAATGATTGACATTTACAATTCATTGTCCCCCATGCTCAAAGTATATTGGACATTGGCCATCATTGCCAGCATAATATTTGTAATTCAGGCAATAATGGCATTCATCGGCTTGGGAACCGATACAGATGCCGACTTTGTTCCTGAAGATACGGACGGTGGCTTTTCCGGTCTGTTCTCCTTCAGAAACCTCATCAATTTTCTTATAGGATTCGGATGGTCCGGCGTTATTTTTTATGACAACATCCAGCGCATGTGGCTATTGCAGCTTGTCAGCATTGTTGTAGGATTCGCATTCATCGCCCTGTTCCTGTTTGTATACAGACAGATAAGCAAACTGGCACAGGACAACACGTTCAATATCAAAGACTGTCTTGGAATAAACTGCACCGTATATCTCAGGATTCCCGCAAACCTGTCAGGAAAGGGGAAAATACAGATAAGCATACACGGTTCAGTACACGAGATAGACGCCGTAACAGATTCCGAACAGGTAATTCCTACGGGATCCAAAGTTCATGTGGAGCAGGTTGTCAGCCAGGATACTCTGCTGGTCAAAGTCATTCAGTAACAGGAAATAACAAAAAAAATGGAAGATATGGTCTCAATAGTAATTATTGCTTTGATTGTATTTGTTGTATTATTCGCAACATTTCTACGCAGGTACAGACGCTGCCCGTCAGACAAAATCCTTGTAGTATATGGCAAGACCGGTGCCGGTTCGGCACGTTGCATCCATGGTGGAGGCAAATTCGTATGGCCTGTCATACAGGATTATGAATATTTGAGTCTTACACCTATTTCAATTGACGCAAACCTGACAAACGCACTCAGCCGTCAGAACATCCGTGTTGATGTTCCATGCCGTTTCACAGTAGGTATCTCCACTGAGCCGGAAAGCATGAACAATGCAGCAGAACGTCTGCTGGGTCTTACTGCCGATGAAATACAAGGTCTGGCTCTTGATATTCTGTTCGGCCAGTTGCGTCTGGTTATAGCAACAATGGACATTGAAGAGATCAATGCGGACCGCGATACGTTCCTTGAAAACATATCAAAGAACGTAGAGGTTGAACTCAAGAAAATAGGTTTGCGCCTTATCAACGTAAACATCACTGATATCAAGGATGAATCCGGTTATATTGACGCTCTCGGCAAGGAAGCCGCTTCAAAGGCTGTCAACGAGGCACGTGTACGCGTAGCAGAACAGGACAGAAACGGAGAAATCGGTAAAGCGGAAGCCGTAAAAGAGACCCGTATCAAGACATCGCAGGCCAATGCTCTTGCCGTTCAGGGAGAAAACACCGCTCAGATTGACATTGCCAACTCCGATGCCCACCGCCGCGAAAAAGAGGCAGAAGCATTGCGTCTTGCAGTATCAGCAGAAAAAGTGCAGCAGGCAAAAGCCATGCAGGAGGCATATCTTGCAGAGCGCGATGCCGAGATTGCACGTGCTGAACGTGAACGCTCAACCCGTCAGGCCGATGTGCTTGTTGCCCAGGAAGTTGAAAAGCAGCGCATTATTATCCAGGCCGAAGCCGATGCGGAGAAAATCCGTGTTAACGCAAAAGGTCAGGCCGATGCCATCTACGCAAAGATGGAAGCTGAAGCAAAAGGTTACTTTGAGATACTTACCAAACAGGCTGCCGGTTACGATAAAGTAGTCAATGCTGCCGGAGGCGATGCCAAAGCCGCATTCATGCTGCTCATGGCAGAAAAGATGCCTGATCTTGTCAAGACACAGGTTGAAGCAATCAAGGGTATCAACTTTGGAAATATCACAGTATGGGATTCAGGAAACAACGCAGACGGGAAAGGTACCACAGCCAATTTTCTGTCAGGACTGATGAAATCCATACCGCCTATGTCTGACCTGTTCAATATGGCAGGCTTGAATCTGCCTGAATACCTGGCAACAAAGAAAGAGGACTCAAAATCAGACAAAGATGCAAACGACAATGTATGAGACTCTTCTACAGCTGCCGCTGTTTAGAGGTATGAGTACTGACGAGCTTTCCGATGTACTCAAGAAAGTCCCGTTTGAATTCAGGAACATCAATCCCGGAGAAACATTCATCGTAGAGGGAGATTCCTGCAATTCGTTCATCATGCTCATTTCTGGAAGCATGGTTTCGGCCAAGTCCGGTTCAAAAGAGCCTTTTACCATGTACGAGACCATAGACGCTCCGTATCTGATAGAACCCTACTCCATGTTCGGAGCAGTAAACAGGTTCACCCATTCGTACACATCAAAGACACAGGTTACAATTCTTGTCATTGAGAAGAACTACATGTACACCGAATTGAAAAAGTACGATATATTCCGCATGAACCTTCTGAACATCATAAGCAAAAAGGTTCAGATTCTTCAGGCAGACCGTTGGGACATTACAGAGACCAGTCTGAGAGAAAGAATAATAATGTTTGCGCGTAACCTGTCCGATACAAACACCGGAGAACGCCACATAAAGATCCGCATGGAAACGTTTGCCAAGATTCTTGGTGAGACCCGTTTGAACGTATCGAAAGAACTCAACAGTCTGGAAGATCAGGGACTTGTTATATTAAAAAGAAGCGAGGTAGTTATACCGAACATTGAAAAATGTTGAAATGGACGCTAAAAGACAAAGAGAAAGAGATATAAGATATGCCAGAATGGCATTGGTGTGGGCGGAGAACTCGTATTGCAAGCGCCGCCAGGTAGGAGCTCTGGTAGTCAAGGACAATGCCATAATATCCGATGGCTACAATGGGACACCGCATGGTTTTGACAACACTTGCGAGGATGAGAACAACGTTTCAAAGCCATACGTTCTGCACGCAGAGGCCAATGCTATCACCAAACTTGCCAAGTCATCGGCAATAAGTACAGGTTCCACAATGTACGTAACCGCATCGCCATGCATTGAATGTGCAAAACTTATCATTCAGGCAGGAATCAGAAGAGTTGTATATACAGAAGAATACAGATTGAAAGACGGATTGGAACTGCTGCAGAAAGCAGGCATAGAATGTGAATACATTGATCTGTCAAAAGAGGTTCGGGAGCAGGATAAAAAATGAAAAAAACATACAAGTACATTATTGCAGCCGTTATTGCAGTCTTCTTTATGTTTATCTTTTTCAAGATAGGCCAGATAGTGACAATCCACAAATGTGCCAATACGGTACGTACATATCAGAACACAATGGAGCAGGTTATGAGCGGCAAGGTTGTCAGACTCATGAACGCCATAGAACAGTTATACGTTGACTCTCTTGATATGGACACGCTTGCCGAGTCCATGCTGCCGGAACTCATGGCACATCTGGATCCGCATTCCGCATACTATCCGGTAGAAGAGACACAACAGAGCAACGATGAACTGCACGGAAGTTTTTCCGGCATCGGCATCCAGTTCCAAATAAGAGAAGATACCATTCATGTCAACAACGTAATTCACGGCGGTCCGTCCGAAAAAGTTGGACTCTTTGCCGGAGACAGGATAGTCACAATAGACGATTCTGTCTATGTAGGCAAGAAAATCAACAGCGATAAGGCTGTCAGGATGCTCAAAGGGCCCACCGGCAGTCATGTTGTTGTAGGAGTAAAAAGAGGCGATGCCGATTCTCTCATAAAATTTGACATAGAACGCGGTCCCATTCCCGTGTACAGCGTAGATGCAGGTTACATGCTTGACAACGGAATAGGATACATCCGTCTGAATCTGTTCGGCGAGACCACCTACACGGAAATGATGACAAAAATTGCAGATCTCAAGAGTCAAGGGTGCAAAAAACTCATTATTGACCTTAGAGACAACGTTGGCGGATATCTGGGTGCAGCCATTCAGATATGCAACGAATTCCTTGCCAGGGGCAAGACCATTGTGTACACAGAAGGTGCACACTCTCCAAAAGAAATACAGAGAGCAGACGGCCGTGGCCATTTCAAAGATATGCCAATAGCTATTCTCATCAACGAAGGTTCCGCCTCTGCAAGCGAGATATTCAGTGGAGCAATACAGGACAATGACCGCGGTGCCATTGTAGGTCGCCGCTCATTCGGCAAAGGACTGGTCCAGCAGTCCATTGACTTTGCGGACGGTTCCAGTTTCCGCATAACCATTGCACGCTATCACACCCCTTCCGGACGCTGTATACAGAAGCCGTATGAGAACGGAGAACTGGAATATGCCAATGATTTGAATTACCGCTACGCACACGGCGAGTTCTTCCATGGAGACAGTATAAAGTTCGACACCGTACAGACATTCAAGACTGTTGGCGGGCGAACTGTTTACGGTGGTGGCGGCATCATGCCTGACTACTTTGTTGCACAAGATACAATTCCCTACTCCGATTATTACGTAAAGATTGTACGTGCAAGCCTGACCAACGATTTTGCGTTCAAGTACGTAGACAGGAACCGTGCAAAGCTGTCCGGTTTCAAGAGTACAGATGCCCTTCTGTTCTACCTCACCCAGAACAACATCTTTTCAGAATTCGTCAAGTTTGCTGAAGAAAAAGGGATTCACAGAAAAGATTTCAAAATTCCGGCAGAGATTGACAATCAACTGGAACGTGTAGTAAATGCCAACATCATCTACTACATACTGGACATGAACAACTATGTAGAGTACATAAACCGTCAGGACAGCACGGTAATTAAAGCCATAGAAGTACTGGCAGGCTGAAAGCGGTCAGCGCAGAACAATGTCAGCAATGACCTGCGCACCTGCAAGTCTGTTCAGTTGCTCCATAATTTGGGATTTGCGCATGGCAAGTTCGCAGCGGACTGCAGAACTGCTGACCCTGACATACAGAATCCGGTTATACACTTTCAGATCTGATGTGTATTTGGAAAAGACAGGGCCGACAACCTGATTCCACGCATTAATCACGCGGAACTGGTTCAACGGAGTTTCAAGTCCCTGCTCACGCAGATACTGTCCTATCACATCTCTGATACTTTCCGTATATGAGCGTTTCATTTCACAGTTCCGTTTTCCACAACAAATAATCTGTATTCGCCACCACAATACTTTTCAAGCATACCGTCAAGACGGTCAGATATTGTATCCGTAATGAAAATCTGTCCGAAATCATTACCCGATACAAGTTTGATAATATTGCTTACACGCCTGTCGTCAAGTTTGTCAAACAAATCGTCCAGCAAAAGAATAGGTTCGGTATTGCACAATTGTTTCAGTATTCTGTACTGGGCAAAACGCAATGCGATAAGAAAACTCTTCTTCTGCCCTTGAGAGGCCTCTTTGCGCACAGCAAAACCGCCAAGAGTCATTTCCAGATCATCACGATGAACGCCTTTCGACGTATAGCCCAGAATGATGTCTTTGGGACGCGACTGTTCCAATTGGGCACACAGTCCGCCTTGGGACATGCAAGACAGATATCCAACTGCTACATTTTCCGTATCAGCACCTATTGCACTATAGCATTCTCCGAATAGAGGTACCAGTTTCTCTACAAAAGCGCATCTTTTCCCATAGATGACATTTGCATGGATTTCCATGTTATATTCAACAGCAGCATACAAATCGGCATCGGTCTGCCCATCTCTCAGCATAGCATTTCTCTGTTCAAGAGCATGGGTATAACCAATCAGTGCAGAAAGATATTCCTTGTCATACTGACTTATTATCATATCCATGAATTTGCGGCGGTCAGCACTCGCCCCACCAATAAGGTCAAGGTCATAGGGGGAAGAAACCACCAATGGGATTACACCGATATGGTCAGAATACCGGCTATATTCCTTTCTGTTGAGACTGAAATGTTTGCGCCTGTTCTGCTGGTATCCGGCAGATACGGTCACCACCCCACTCTCATTCTGCGACCCAGTGCGGTATTGTCCCTGAATCATGAATCCGTCCATACCATGGGCCGTAAGAACAGTATCTGTTGCTCCAAGAGAGCTCTTGCAGAAAGACAGATAATAGACAGCATCCAGCAGCGTTGTCTTTCCTGCTCCGTTCAAACCGGCAAAACTGTTGATTTTAGGACAAAAATCAAGATTTGCCTGAGATACGTTTCTATATCCTATTACAGACAGATGTTCAAGTATCATGAATGAAATTTTCTGCTAAGATACCGCGTCTTTTGATATAAAATGAGATTTTAAATGAAAAAATATCAACAATATAAGCCAAAAGTTTTTGACAAATGTTTCTACAATTGTAAAAAAAGAGTATTTTTGCAACCGATTTTGTCAAATTGAAAAAAATATAACAGAATATGTCAAATAACAATCAGAAACCCGCCGAGCAGGCAAACTTGGGAGAAGCCTTGTCACGTACTGAGCAGTTCTTTACAAACAACAAAAAAGGCATCATTGCAGCACTTGCCGCCATCATTGTAATTGTTGTAGGAATTTTTGTAATCAAAAGCACGGTAATTGAGCCGCGTCAGACCAAAGCCGCAGAGGCATTGTTCCCCGGAGAGCAGTACTTCAACTCCAATGAATATCAGAAAGCTCTTGACGGAGACGATTACGGATATCAGGGTTTTGTAACTGTTGCAAAACAGTACAAAGGAACAAAGGCCGCAAAATTGGCCAATGCTTATGCAGGTCTTTGCTATGCACAACTGGAAGACTACAGCTCAGCAATTGCATATCTCAGCAAATTCAGTGCAAAAGACAAGACAGTAACACCATCTGTTCTTGGTGCTCTTGCAAACTGCTATGCAGAAACAGACCAGCTTGACAAAGCCGGTGCAACATTCCTCGCAGCAGCAAAAAAGGCAAAAGACAAACTGTTTACACCATATTTCCTTCTCCAGGCCGGAATCATTTTCGAATCTGCAGGTAATCAGGCAAAGGCCTTGGATTGCTATAACAGAATCAAGAACAGCTATTCAGCCTCAGCACAGGCATCGGATGCAGACAAATACATTACACGCATCAACGCCGTAAAATAAACGGTTAAGACAAACCCGCATAGGGGCAACGGAATATATCTGCTGTTTTGCGTTTAGATTACAATAATCAACGCGGGACAGCAGATTTTTTTTGTTCAGGAGAACAACATATCAAAAAAAATATTACGTTTGCGGATAAGGGTTCAAAACTATAGAGTTATGAAAAGGGTCAACAGTATTGCCGGCGCACTGATTTTTTTATTATTGTCGGCATCAGGATGTAAAAAACAGGACGTCGAATCTCTCAAGATTGGAGAACTGAACTATTTTGAAAAACGTGGTGTTAATATTCTTGTGTTCAACAATACATTCACCGGAGATTACAACGACGAAAAAGATGCAGGTATAGAAATTATCCATCACGGAGTACGTACCGTTCAGGGCGGTGCAGTGCGTCTTAACAAGACTCCTGAACAGTGGGATCTTGTACCGAAACTCACATCACGCAGCGTAAACAAGAAACAGGGAAATATAGAAGTATCAACCAGATATGATGACTACGAATTTGAATCAAGAATCATAGTAACATCGAATGGTCCTGCTGTTGAAGTAGCAGTATATCTTGACGAGCCCATCCCTGTAGAGCTTGAAGGCGAAGTTGGATTCAATTTAGAATTTCTTCCGTCACAATACTGGAACAAGTCATACACTTTTGATATGCGTCCTGGTCGTTTTCCACGTTATGCTGCCGGAAGAACCGAGTTACGCCCCAACAGTGAAAAAATCAAGCAGTACCGCGGTTACAAGACATACGATGACAGAGGTACCGACATGTTCGTAGAGCCATTACCTATAGATTCCGGCAAAGCTCTCATAATAGCCCCGGAATGTCCTGAAAGAATGATCAAAATATCATCAAACAGCGATATTTTTCTTTATGACGGCCGTATGATTGCACAAAACGGCTGGTATGTGCTACGTTCTGAACTGCCATCCGGACAGACAGGAAAAGTATTGAGCTGGACCATAGAGCCCAACTCCATACAGGACTGGATACGCGAACCCAACATAGGATTCAGCCAGGTAGGCTACTACCCTTCTCAGCCCAAAATTGCTGTCATTGAACTTGACAAGAATGACATCATGCTTAATACAGCCCATATTGTTCAAATCATGAACGATGGTACTGAACAGACTGTATATGAAAACAAAGTGACAACGTGGGGTGAATACTACAAGTACAACTACGCAAAATTTGATTTTACCGATGTCAGCATACCCGGTATTTACTACATTCAATACGGCAATTACAAAACTGAAAACTTCATAATCAACAAAAATGTCTACGACAATATAACAACTGCCACAAGCGACATCTGGCTACCTGTTCACATGAACCACATTGCAGTAAACGAAGCCTACCGCGTTTGGCACGGTGAGCCGTTCCGCGAGGGTTACCGCCAGGCACCACCCCACACACAGCACTTTGATCTGCACAGTCAGGGTTCCACAACCGCAACAAAATATAAGGCAGGAGAACTCATTCCAGGACTGAATGTAGGCGGATATTTCGATGCAGGCGACTTTGATATTGAAACCAGTTCAAACATATCAGTTGTACAGACGCTCTGCCGCCTGTGGGAATTCTTCAAACCGGAGCGCGATTTCACATACGTAAACGAACAGCAACGCTATGTTGACATACATCGCCCAGACGGCAGACCGGACATACTGCAGTACATAGAACACGGCGTACTTAACCTTTTGGCACAATCGGAACAGATTGGTCACATGTCTCAGGCTCTGTCCAATTCAGTTCTTGATAATTATCACCATCTAGGCGATGCCGCCACCATTACAGACGGCCGTCAGTATGACCCGAATCTTAAACCTTACGAGATTTCACAAGACGGGCATTCCAGCGGTGTTCCAGACGATATGTGGGCATTCACAGACCGCAATCCTTATGTAGATATCAATGCTGCCAACGTATTCCTGAGTGCAGCACGCGCCTTTGATAAATCCAACCCACAACTGGTAAAGCGGTTGCTTAAAGAGTCAGAGAAACTAAGGACCAATGCCGAAAAGCTTATTGCACAGCGTAAAGGAAAATCCAGCAGCGATATATCATCACACCTGCAACTCTTCATAGCAACAGGTCAGGAAAAATACCGCAAGGCATTTTTGGACGAAATTTGGGAAGCTCTTGAGAAAAGAACCAACAGTTCTATTCTCATAGCACTGGAGGCAGTACCGTTTTTTGATGACGACTACGATGAAAAGTTGAAACCGTACATTGTAAAGTACAAAGACTATCTTGACAGTTTCGACAAAGAAAACCCGTATGGTCTGCCTATCGGACGCAGTAACTGGGCCGGAAATGGCGATATTATCAGTTTCGGTACAATAGCCGTATTTGCTGCACTTAACTATCCGGACATTATTGGGCCGGAATATGCATACAAGACTGCCAACTGGCTGTTCGGTTGCCATCCGTACCACAACTACAGCTTTGTAGCCACCCTTGGCGCCACACATCCAAAACAGGTATTCTACGGGAATAACCGTGCAGATTTCTCTTTCATTCCAGGCAACGTAGCACCCGGTGTTCTATTCCGCAATCCGGATCACTTTGAGAACTTTGACGATTGGCCATTCATCTGGAGTCAGAACGAGGGAACAACCATTGTCAACGTTGGTTACCTTATTTTCGGCTACGGTTTCCAGCAGCTCATTGCAAGCCTGAACGACAAATAACCCATACAGACCAGACCCAAATAGCATCATCCGTAAACCCGAACAGACATAAAAAAATACAATCTCAATCCGGTATTCCGTAGCCATAACCACTTCCCGAACTTCCTCCTATGTAGTCATAGTCAGAGCCATAATAACGGCTTCCAAAGTTTACTTCCGATGTACAGAGTATGCGCCTGGAACTTATTCTAATGTCCTTTATCAGTGGTGTTAAATATGTCTTCTTCATGACATGGTTGTATGTGAGTGTATTTGGATATATGCGGTAGAGGACCGTCAACACCCGCTTTGACGTGAGCGGGAGGGGCCCAAAAGTTAGAATTGAGTAGCGTGAAAAGCTTGCTTTTCAAAGCAAAGCAAGACTAACTTTTGGGAGGGACGAGCAGTTAGTCAGCGTAGCGCTAACTGCGAGCGTCCGAAAACGCATATATCCAAATACATACCAATACTTACCAGCACATACGGCGGAGGGAAATCAACCTTCGCAAAAAGGCGGCAAATTGCGCAGGGTGGCAAGGAAAATCGCTTCAACCTTCGCAAAATAGGCCCAAAACGCGAAGGGTGAAATGCACTTAGCAATGGAACCATCGCCAGAATGGTCTGTGAGCGGGGTACGAACAGCGGCGACAAATCAACCTTCGCAAAAACCCCGCAATTTGCGCAGGGTGGCAAGGAAAATCGCTTCAACCTTCGCAAAACAGGCCCAAAACGCGAAGGGTGAAATGCACTTAGCAATGGAACCATCGCCAGAATAGTCTGTGAGCGGGGTACGAACAGCGGCGACAAATCAACCTTCGCAAAAAGGCGGCAAATTGCGCAGGATGGCAAGGAAAATCGCTTCAACCTTCGCAAAAAGGCGGCAAAACGCGCAGGGTCAGGGCAAAAAAAAACTGTAACAATACGTTCCATACAGAATGTATTGTTACAGTATACAGTTTATATCAAATTATCCTAAGAATGCAATCAGAATACCGGCTGCTACAGCACTGCCAATAACACCTGATATGTTACTTGCCATACAATAGTTGAGAATAAAGTTCTTGCTGTCATACTTAAGGGCAATCTCGTTGGCAACACGGCTTGCCATAGGAACAGCACTCAGACCTGTTGCACCAACAAGAGGATTAATCTTCTGTTTGCTGAACAGATTGAACAGTTTAACCATCCAGATACCACCGCTGATTGAAAGGCAGAATGCAAGGAAACCACCTGCAAGAATACCAATAGTTTTGAGGTTAAGGAATGCCTCAACTGTCATTGTTGCACCAACGCAAAGGCCAAGGAATACTGTAGCAGCATTCATAATACCGTTGCTGGCAGCATCGAACAGACGTGAAGTATCTGAACCTATTTCCTTTACAAGGTTACCGAACATAAGCATACCTACCAACGGAACTGCTGTCGGTACCAATACTGCTACAACTGTTGTAACTGCAATAGGGAAAATAATCTTTGCAAGACGCATGTTCTTTATAACAACTGTCTTTCCGGATTTCTTCTCTTCCTCTTTCATATTGATCTTGAGTTCCTTCTCAGAGCACCACAGTTTTACAACCAGCGGTATGATGACAGGAACAAGAGCCATATAAGAATAGGCGGCAATAGCAATAGGGCCAAGCATGTGCGGAGCAAGCTTGATTGTTGTAAAGATTGATGTAGGGCCATCGGCTCCACCAATAATACCAAGACTGGCAGCCTCTTTCGGAGTGAAACCAAGTAACAATGCTGCAAACAATACTGCAAAGATACCAAGCTGTGCGGCACCGCCAAATATAGAAAGTTTAAGGTTACGCAGCATAGGACCGAAATCGGTCAGTGCACCTACACCCATAAAGATTACAGGCGGCAGAAGACCGGACTTGATAAGTCCGTAATACAAAAAGTTCATAAGACCCAGATCATGTGCAATCTCAGGCAATGACATTTCGTATATGTTCTTAAGCACACCGTTAACCTCTACCATACCCTCGGAATTGGCCTGAATGACACCCATTTCACCACCTGGGAAGTTAGCTATCAGAACGCCGAATGCGATAGGAACAAGCAGCAACGGCTCATAATGTTTCTTAATACCAAGGTACAGCAGTACAAAGGCAAGCAGATACATAACCAAAAAACCGGGTTCATCAACAATATTGCTGATGGCGGTCATATCGTACAAATTCTGTAATGTTTCTTTCATAATGCAAACATCCGCGTATTACTGAATCTTAATCAGAACATCCTCTTCATATACACTGTCACCGGAAGCAACACAGATTTCTGCAACTGTTCCATCAAATTCACACTTGATAGCATTGTAAGTCTTCATTGCCTCAATGTAGCAGATAACATCACCCTTCTTTACAGAATCACCCACTTTGATAGGGGTCTCACCGGCTGATTTGACAAGGAAGAACTTACCTTCAAGCGGAGCCTGAACCTCTTTGAGGGCACCACCTGCAACCGGAGCTGCGGCAGCAGTTGAAGCAGCGGCAACAGCCTTTGCAGGAGCATCACCGTAAGCAACATCTACCTTATAAGATACGCCGTCAACAGTAAGAGTAAGTGTTTCAGGCTGTGCAGCACCCTTAGGAGCATTCTTCTCTGCCTTACGTTTTGCAAGGTCAGCTTCAAAATCGGCTTTTGCCTTACCGCTGCGGTATGCCTCGTACTGTGACGGATGCATTGCATACTCAAACAGTTCCTCATCGTCCTGACCGCAATCCCAGCCGTTTTCCTTCATCTTGGCACGGAATGTATCCAAAGCATCAGGATAGTTGTCCTGCGGATTTGCAGTTACAAACTCACGTCCCTGTTCTTTGGCAAGAGCCTTGATTTCATCGGCAACAGGACCAGGCAACTGACCTGATTTGCCAAGAATCATATCCCATATATCATCAGCAATCATAGACCAGCGTTCCTTGCCTTTCTCCATCTGGATCACATTCATAAGAGCAAGATTCTTGACATACTGGCTGAACGGAGTGACAAGACACGGGTAACCGACCTTAGGCCATACGTATGTAACCTCGTCAAACAGCTTGATGAGGAGTTCGTCCTGAGTCATAAGCGGTTCGCCATGTTTCTCCTTATAACGGTTCAAACCTTCAAGGTTTGTTTCAAGATCAGTCATAAGGGAACCCATCATACCGCCCGGAAGCCCCGGAGCAATAAGCAGGGAGTTCATATAACGGTTACGGTTAGGAATATAGTAACCCAGGAAATCGTCCATAAAGCTCTGTATCATGGTACGGGCTTTCATGTAAGCACTCATATTGATTTCGGGAACGTCAAAACCTGCATCTTTCAGCATAGCCTGAACTGCGAGAACATCAATATGGCCGGTACCCCATGAAAGAGGTTCCATACCTACATCAACATAATCACAACCGGCTTTACAAACCTCCAGAACCGATGCCATTGCAAAGCCAGGACCTGCATGGCTGTGATACTGAATGACAATATCCTTTTTGTAAGCCTTGATACCTTCTACTATCTTGCCTAAAGAAACAGGACGGCCAATACCTGCCATATCCTTCAGACATATCTCATCTGCACCGGCATCAATCAATGTCTTTGCCATGTTTACATAGTACTCAACCGTATGGATAGGAGAATATGTAATACAGAGAGAACACTGTGAAATCATTCCTGCCTGATGGGCGTAACCTATAGAAGGAATAATATTGCGTGTATCGTTCAAACCACAGAATGTACGGGTAATATCCGTACCCTGAGCTTTCTTGACCTTGTAGAACAACTGGCGGACATCTGCAGGAACAGGACTCATACGGATACCGTTCAGACCACGGTCAAGCATATGTGTCTGAATGCCTGCATCGTGGAACGGTTTTGTCCATTCACGTACAGCCTTATTGGGATTTTCTCCAAAAAGAAGATTAACCTGTTCAAAACCGCCGCCATTGGTCTCAACGCGTGCAAAGCAACCCATTTCAACAATAAGCGGAGCAATTGCAGTCAACTGATCAACACGTGGCACATATTTACCAGAGGACTGCCACATATCCCTAAAAACCAAACTAAATTTAACTTGTCTTTTCATATATAATTAAATTCTTATTTCACCGTTATATTCGTAATGTGCCCTTTACCGCCGGTAATCTGAGAAACAGCAGCATCAAGAACTTTTCTTGTTTTGGCATCAACCTGCGCATTCTGCTTGGAGACAGGCTTCTGAGCCTGAACTTCAGGAAATTTATTGGCAACAGCAATAATACCTTTACCCAACCAGATTACAATAAGCAACACAATCATTACGGTAACCATACCAATTACCAGTAATTTCAAGCCTGTATCTAAATATTCCATATCAAAATGTATAATTATTCAAACAAAAACTACCTTTTATACTCAAATTCGTAAAAATCACGCAAATTTAGACATTTTTATTCATAATAAGAAATTATTCCAAACAAAAAACGCATTACTGTTGCATATAAAAAATTAAAATGATACCTTTGTTTGTTAAATAATACAAATTTTGGAAGCAGAATGAAACTTACCGTAATAGGAGCCGGAAATATGGGAGGCTCAATTGCAAAAGGACTGGTCAGAAGCGGTGCTTTGGAGGCAGAGAACATTACATGTGCGGACCGCTCCGGACAGACTCTTGAAAACTTTGCAAAAGAAGGATACAACGTCAACATAACCCAAGACAATAACCAGGCTGTAAAAAATGCCGACATAGTGATTTTTGCCGTCAAGCCTTGGATACTTGAAAGTGCTGTTTCAGAGGTAAAAGACAATCTGGACTACTCAAAACAGGTAGTAATCTCAATTGCCGCCGGAAAGGGTCTTGATGAGCTTGACCGCATTTTTGACAAGAACGGCAGAACTCCGGAACTGTTCTACCTTATTCCAAACATTGCGGTAGAGGTAGGAAGCGGCATGTTTTTCTATTGTACCAAAAACGCTTCACAGGAATCGAGAGATACAATTCAGGGGCTGTTCTCAAAAATGGGTTTTGCAATGCAGACTGAGGAACGTCTCATGAGTGCAGGCACAGCCCTGTCATCATGCGGAATAGCCTACGTTTTCCGATACATCCGCGCACAGGTCGAAGGCGGTGTTGAAATGGGATTCTACCCCAAAGACGCACAGCGTATTGTACTGCAGACAATGAAAGGGGCCGTTGACCTTATGCTTGCACACAATTCCCATCCGGAGCAGGAGGTTGACAAGGTCACAACTCCTGGAGGAATAACCATCAAAGGTCTGAACGCAATGGAAGAGGCCGGCTTTACCAATGCGGTAATCAAAGGCTTGAAAGCAGGAAAATAATCCGGACAGTAACAAAACACATTCATATATTTATTAATGAAACGTCATCTATTTTCAACGGTTACCGTTGCATTACTACTGACAACGCTTGCTTGCAACAGCAGTACACCGGACGTAACACGGTTCACATCGCCCAACGGAGATCTCAGTATTAAGGTAACGACACTCTTTTCCGAACAGGATCCGGAATACGGAACAGTATATTGCTCTCTTTTCTGCGATGACAAACTGCTGATGGACGGAATCAGTCTTGGTATTGCCACCAACAGACAGGACTACTCTTCAAAACTCAAACCTGTGTCTGTAGGAGCTTTAAAAACAGTCCGTCATGATTACACAATGCTGACCGGCAAACGCAGCAGATGTAAAAACGCGGGATATGAGCGCAGATATGCATTTGTGAATCCCCAAGGCAAACAGCTCTATATTATAATGCGTGCCTACAATGACGGATTTGCTTTCAAGTATGAGATTCCTGCTGCAGAAGAAGGAGAAGTCATTTTGTCAGAAAGCACCGTTTATCCGATAAAAGACGGTACAAAAAGATGGATCCAGCCGCATACCGGCGGAGGTTACGAGGAATTTTATCCGTTGGCAACAGACGGTATTTCACGCAGTTGGAGAGATAAGAACAAATGGAGCTATCCGGCTTTGGTACAGTCCGTGGAAGACGATGAACTGTTTATGCTGATTACCGAATCCAACATACGCCGCAACCACTGCGGTTCATATTTGAACAATTCACAGAACACCGATATGTACCAGGTTACACTGTTCAGCCAGGACCAGCCGGTGGAAAACGGATGGCAGTCACCATGGCGCCTGTTCATATCCGGAGAATTGGACAACATTGTCGAATCAACACTTGTTACAGATCTTGCAGACCCGGCAAAATTCACCGATACGGATTGGATCCAACCGGGTAACGTATCATGGATATATTGGGCATACAACCACGGTTCACAGGAGTTCAGTATCATCAAAGAGTATATTGATCTGGCAATAAATATGAAATGGCCGTATATGCTCATCGATGCCGAATGGGATGTGATGAGAGACGGCAATATCGAGCAGGCTCTTGCCTACGCAACGGAAAACGGAATCAAGCCGTTACTCTGGTACAACTCCGGAACAAACTGGGCAGGTCCGAATTCAGGTGCTCCGACTCCATGGTACCGTCTGAACAGTAAAGAAGACCGTATAAAGGAATTCGCATGGTTGAAGGATCACGGCGTAGCCGGAGTAAAAATAGACTTTTTCCGCCCGGACCAGATGGAGACAATGAACTACTATCTTGATTTGATAGAAGATGCTGCCAACGCCCGTCTTATGGCAAATTTCCATGGAGGAACAATTCCCCGCGGATGGCAGCGCACATACCCCAACCTGATGACATTCGAAGCCGTATATGGTGCCGAGTGGTACAACAACGGGCCTACTCTCACTACCAGAGCAGCGTGCCACAATGCTACCCTGCCATTCACCCGTAACGTAATAGGTTCTATGGATTACACACCTGGTACCTTCACAGATTCACAGCACAAGCACATTACTACAAACTGCCATGAACTTGCGCTTCAGATTCTGTTTGAATCGGGATTGCAGCACCGTCCTGACCGTCCGTCAGCATATTACAATCTGCCCGAAGAAGTAAGCCGTCTGCTTACTGAACTGCCAACGGCATGGGACGACACAAAGTTCATAAGCGGATATCCCGGGCAGGATGTTGTTCTTGCACGCCGCAAGGGTAACGTATGGTATATTGCCGGAATCAACGGAACAGATTCACAGAAAGATATCGAACTTGATCTGGAGGATATTGGAAAGTTAGCCAAAATAGGCAGCAACATTACTCTTTTCTCAGACAAGACAGACGGATTCAACATAAAGCAGACAACAATCAGGGAACTTGGAGGTTCTGAAAAAGAAGTCTGCATACAACTTGAGCCCCGCGGAGGCTTTGTTGCCGTATTTACAAACAAGAAATAAAAAAACAAACAGCATACAATGATGAAAAAATCACTTCTTACAATTGCATTCGCCTTTACGGCAATGTCTTACATGTTTGCCGGCAAACCGGTATTCCAGTTGAAATATACGGCAGACCCAAGTCCTGTCATTTTCAATGACACTATCTTCATATACACATCGCACGATGAGGACGATGCCCAGGGATATGGGTTCAAGATGCTGAACTGGATACTTTACACAACCACAGATATGGTAAACTTTACCGAGCACGGAGTGGTTGCCGAATTGAAAGAGTTTGCATGGCGTTCACGCGATAATGGAGCATGGGCTCAGCAGGTTGTAACAAGAAACGGCAAATATTATATGTATTGTCCTCTGCACGGACACGGTATCGGAGTTCTTGTATCCGATTCCCCTTACGGTCCGTTCAAAGATGCACTTGGAGAACCGCTGGTATGGCAGAAAGAGCATTGGGAAGACATTGACCCTACAATACTTATTGACACTGACGGTCAGGCTTATATGACATGGGGAAATCCCAACGTCTATTGCGTAAAACTCAACAAAGACATGATCAGTACAAGCGGTCCGATCATGAAACTTCAGGCACCCGCCCACTATCAGGAAGGTCCCTGGACATACAAACGTAATGGTCACTACTACATGGCATTTGCATCAACATGCTGCCCTGAAGGCCTTGGATACGCAATGGCAAACAGTCCTGTAGGTCCATGGGAGTTCAAGGGATACATTATGGAACCCACACAGCGTGACAGAGGAAATCATCCCGGCATTGTAGAATATAAAGGCAACGCATACGTATTCGGTCAGAGTTATGATCTTTTGAAAGAAGACTACAAGGCTGCAGGAGAAGAGTTCAAACACCATGAGCGTCGTTCGGTAGCCGCTGCAGAAATGCTTTATCAGGGAGACGGCACTATTGAGACGGTTCCATACTGGTTGGATACTGAAATCAAACCTATCAAGAGTTTTGATCCTTACCAGAAGGTAAAAGCTACAACAATGGCATGGGGATTCCGCATGGTGTCACGCCAGAACCAGAAAGACGGCATCTACGTAACCGGTATAGATAACGGAGACTTTATCAGCCTGCGCCAGGTTGATTTCGGCAAGAAAGGTGCCAAAAGTTTCACTGCAAGTGTAGCAAACGTCAAAGAAGGTTGCAGCATAGAAGTACGTCTTGACGCAAAAGAGGGAGCATTGGTCGCTTCACTTCCACTGTCAGCAACTGGAGAAGATTTTACAGAATTTTCCTGCAAGGTAAAAGGTGCAAAAGGAACACATGACCTGTACTTTGTATTCTGTGGTCCGGAAGACGGGCAGCCTTTCAATCCTACCAAAACAGATGGTATTATGCAATTCAAATATTGGATTTTTAAATAAAAAGCCTATGAAACCAGTTAACATGTTAACAAAAGGAATTACAGCTATTGCTGTCTTGGCATTGTATTCATGCCTTGAAGATGGGTTTGATTTGAACAATCAGGATCAGACCATTGCAATTGGCGGAGATTCTTTAGTGATACCATTAGGAAGCACAACCAAGCTCAAGCTCAGTGACTTCACAAGCAAAATCGGAGATTATCTGATAACAAGCCAGGACAGCAGTTATTATTTTGAATTCAATCAAAGTTTTGAATCGAAAGGAGATTTTCCCGAATTCACTCAGGAACAGCGCACAATGGCATCAATGGAACAGTACGTTCCTATTGAACTGTCTCTGCCAAATCCTGGAATCCTGCCGGGAGCTCCCGTTATTACAATTCCTGAATTGTCATTTCCTATTGACCGTCAGGCCGTTCTGGAAATTGAACTGGACGATGAAGTGACAGAGTACATAAGTTCACTGGATTCAATGATTCTTGAAAACGATGCTCTGTTATGCTGCGAGGTTGATATGTCCAAGTTACCGAGTGTAGATGCCGATCCATTGTTGAATCTGACTATCAAGTTTCCGGAACGTTATATATTCAATGACAACCGCATTGTTGACAATACACTTGTTTTGAACAACATACAGATTCAGCAGGGCGTCAAATTCATACTAACACCGGGAATCAAGATGCGCGGATTGCGTTTTGATAAAGAAACCATTTCCGAACACCTGGTAATTAAAGATACTGTAGATATCAGTCTCAGCATCAACTACACAGATGCTCAGGTAGGATACGAAACTGCAAACAATCTTTCGGTTGACGGAGATATAACTGTAGGTGTTACAAACATCATTCTGAAAGAATTGTACGGTGTAATAAAATATTCTACAGATTCACCGCAGACTTCTGAAATTACAATAGAAGATATGCCGAATGAAATACGTAACCAGCTCAACATTCTTGATGTAAGTCCTATTATGGATTTAGAATATACTTCAAACATCAGTGTTCCTATCAGAACAGACATGAAACTGATTCCATACTCCAATTATGAGGAACTGAGTCAACGCACTGTTGATTTCACCATGGATTTGCCCGCAGCAGACCGTAATTTGGATGAAACAACATCTTACATTCACATAGGTCCTGCACCGAGCGCCACTGCAAACATTAATGTAGTCAAGGATCTTTCTCCGCTTCTGAAAACTATTCCGGATATGATTAAGCTGGAATACACAATGAGCACAATTGAAAACGAGCAGCACTATCTGGATCTGTCAAAGAGTGTGACTGCAAACATAGACTGCAGTGTCAAGGTTCCTTTGTCATTCGGTCCCGAGCTGTATATCAACTATACAGACACAATGGAAATTGAAGATATGGATTCAAAAATCATGGAAATTCTTCAGGACAACAGGTTGCATCTGATTATGGACTTTAACACAACACTACCGTTTGAGCTCAAGCTTGAACTGACACTGCTTGACCAGGATGGAGTTCCTGCTAACAGGATAAACATACCGGCACAGACAATCAAAGCAGGAAAAAGAGATCAGGAAAGCAAGACACATCTTGACATAGAGATTTCCGATTCCGAAAAGAGTGTTGAAAGTCTGTCAGGTTTAGTATATAGTCTGACTGTAACTGCACCTGAAGGAAACGCCTGCATATACACAGATTCATATCTGCAGGCAAAAATGAGTTTCATGGCACAGGGTGGTATAATTATAAATTTAGATGACTATGAAAACTAAGAAAATAACAGCATCCATAGTTTTGCTGGCTGCATGTATGACTGCACCTGCACAGGGACTTCTTACAGGATACTTTGTTGACAATTACAAATATGGCCATAAGCTCAACCCTGCATTTGCATCGGATCAGAGTTATGCCGGAATCCTGTTGTCGGATATCCAGTTCGGTATTTCATCAAGTTTTGGAGCAAACAGCATATACCACCAGTTGCCGAATGGCAAAACTGCGTATTTTCTGCATCCGGACATATCGGCAGACGCTGCTATGAAACAATTCAGTCAGAACAATTATCTGTCCCAGACATTGGACTACAACCTGGTGAATGTCGGCATCAATATGAAACATTCGGATTATCTTACAATTGATCTGTCTCTCAAAGAAAGGTTTGATATCAATATCCCTTATGAATTCTTTGAATTCCTGAAAGTAGGAATGAACGGAGCTTCTTCACGTTATGATATCGAGAACTTACAGATATACCAGCATGCCATTGTTGAATTGGCCGGCGGTTATTCAAGAGACATCAAGGCAGTTCCCGGCGGCCTGCGCGTTGGCGGTAAGGTCAAGTTTCAGGTTATTGCAGACGATGCCTGCCTGAACATAAGCAATATGGATATCACCATGGGCCAGGATGCATGGGTTGTAAGAAGCAAAGCATACGGAGCGGCACACGTTGGAGGTCTGAAACTGACTACAGACCAGGACGGTTATGTTGACGGTGTTGATTTTGATGTTTCCAAGCTTGGCATTGCCGGCATGGGCGTTGCTTTGGATTTGGGTGCAAGTTACTCTTTCAACGGAATCATTGACGGACTCGAGGCTTCTGTTGCCCTGCAGGATCTGCAGTTGTTCCGCTCATTCTCAGACAATGCCGTTTATGCAGAGTCCGATGAAAACACTTTCACATTCAATGGATTCCAGGATCTGACATTCCAGGACGACGACAAGATTGAAGACAGGGCTGATAAAATTGCAGACGATGCCAAAGAACTTGTCAAGTTGAAACCGGCCGATGCTCCAAAAAACATTTCAGGAATAAAGACCGCAACTCCAACTCTGACAATTGCAGCCCGTTACAAATTCCTGCACAACATGATGAGTGCCGGTCTGCTGTACCGCGGTGAATACAACAATCTGCGTTCAAGCAATATTCTCATGGCAAACTGGAACTTTGCGCCGAAACGCTGGTTCAACATATCGCTCTCCGCATTGCTGTTTGAAGAGAGTGCATATTTCGGATGGCTTATCAACCTTACACCGAAATGCGGACTTAACCTGTTTGTTGGTATGGATGGAGTTCCCATGCACTTGAGCAGCAGCTTTATACCGACAGAGCGTTTGTATTCTACAGTTCAGATGGGTATAACTATTCCTTTCGGAGCAATAGAATCTCACAGATAAAATAACATTTTACAATATGGAATTCAAAAGTTTTTTTTCAAAGGCACTTATTGTTGCCGCCGTTGCAATTCTGACAACAAGTTGTTCATTCAAAAATCGCAAAGGAGTTGATTTGGGTCTTCCAAGCGGCACCTTATGGTCATCATGCAACCTTGGAGCAGAAAAGCCCACCGATACAGGTCTGTTCTTTGCGTGGGGTGAGACTGTAGGATACACACCCGAGGATCACCACGATTTCTGGTGGGAAAATTATCTGACAAACCTTGGTTCTGCCATCAGACACTGGCGTACATGCGGTACATCTCTTGATCCGCTTGCAGAATACACCAGAGACAAGAATGTCAAACTGCCGTTGGAATACGATGCCGCCAACAAGATGCTGGGAGAAGACTGGCGTCTGCCTACATACGAAGAAATTGAAGAATTGCTCCATTTCTGCACATGGGAGTGGACATCTGTCAATGGAACGTTAGGTTATAAAGTATCTTCAAAAAAGAACAAGAATTTCATTTTTCTGCCTGCAGCCGGATATATGGACGGCACTATGCTCTGCGGTCCTGAGGAATGGGGGTATTACCTTACAAGCAATGCCTATCCACCTGCACCGGGTTATGCACGCATCCTTTACTTTTTCTCAAACGACGCATACTGGAACTTCAGCAGCCGTTACAACGGACATAGCATAAGACCCGTACGCAGTTCAAAATGAGATAAACCAAACGATGGAGGAACGTAAATTATTGAATGTTACCCAATCAGCCATGAAACGTGGTACAAAATTGGGGTGTTTTCTTTTAATACGCGCTATTACAGGCGCCGTCGCCATTCGTTTTCAAAGTTCAATTTTAATGCTGGTATATGTGTTGCTCACATTATGTATTCCATTCATAATGTGGCGCATATACCAGTTTTTCAGATATGAGGAAATAGAGGGAGAGGTACTGGATCTGAAAAATACATTTGTGTATTATACCCTTATGTCTTTCTTTGCGGTAGCTTTCTCTCTATTTTTTCTGTTCATTTATCTGAGCGTAATTGATCAGGGAGGTGTCATTGCGGGTTTCATTGAGTTGCTTACAAGCGCCAGGGAAGAGTTTGCCGCAATAAGCGGTGAAACATCCCCGGTTGGAGTTTTCAACTTTTCCCAAATGATAGACACCGCAATTATGGAATATCAGAAAATGAAAAGTTCAGACTTGGTTCTGAATCTGCTGCCAGGTCAGATATTCTGGGGCGTAGCAACATCATTTTTATTGGCATTGATATCACAAATAAACAAACAAGAGAATTAATAGAGAAATCAAAATGGATATTTCTATCATAGTACCACTGTATAACGAGGCAGAATCGTTACCTGAACTGTCCAAGTGGATTGGGCAAGTTATGAAACAGAACAATTATGACTACGAGGTCATTTTTGTCAATGATGGCAGTACAGACAATTCATGGCAGGTAATTGAAGATTTGCGCAAAGAAGATCCGGAACATATCAAGGGTATAAAATTCCGCCGCAATTATGGTAAATCCCCCGCATTATACTGCGGCTTTGAGCGCGCTCAAGGAGATATTGTAGTTACTATGGATGCCGACCTTCAGGATAGTCCGGAAGAAATTCCAGGCATGGTAGAAATGATACATAAACAGAACCTTGACCTGGTATCAGGGTGGAAAAAGAAACGTTACGATTCCAAACTCGGCAAAAATCTGCCGTCCAAATTATTCAACCATACTGCAAGAAGAGTTACAGGCATTTATCTTCACGACATGAACTGCGGTTTGAAAGCATATCGCAACGAGGTGGTTAAAAACATCGAAGTCTACAGTGAAATGCACCGCTACATTCCGTACCTTGCCAAAAATGCAGGATTCAGCCGCATTGGAGAAAAAGTAGTACAACACCAGGCACGCAAATACGGTAAAAGCAAATTCGGTCTGAACAGATTTGTAAACGGTTACCTGGACCTTATGTCCCTATGGTTTCTCAACAAATTCGGCGGCAAGCCCATGCACTTTTTCGGTTTGTGGGGCAGTGTGATGTTTTTTGTCAGTTTCGCAGCCATTATCGTGATAGGTGCAATGAAACTTGTAGCACTGCATAACGGCACACCAGCAAGACTCATTGCAGACAACCCATGGTTTTATATTACACTTACAGGTCTTGTTCTTGGAACACTGATGTTCCTTGCCGGTTTTGTGGGAGAACTTGTATCAAGAAGCAATGTTGACCGCAACCATTACAACATTGAGAAGGAACTGGCATGAGAATAATCCGCATTCTGACCACACCTCTGATTGCACTTGCGTTTGCAGCCTGTTCTGAGTCCAACTGCATTTTGGGCAACACGATAGAAGCCCGCGTTGAATTCCGCAGTTCAGTAAGCGGCAAACAGATAGCATCTTCGGGAATGACAACATTGTGGCTATGCAGACAGAATGCCGCAGACACTGTTGTCATCAACAAAAGAACCAACATGAGCAAATTCAGTCTGCCGTTGGACAACACATCGGAACAGGATATTTTCATTCTGCAATACGATACTGCATACAATTCACCCAGCGATACTTTCACCATAGGACATACAAACATTCCTAAATTCGTATCAATTGAATGCGGTACGGAAATGTACCACACCATTACGTATACAAGCGCAACAGACAATGTAATGGATTCACTTGTTGTTGTCAGAAAAGACGTTAACTATTATGAAGAGGCGAATATATATATTTATTGTACTGACAATTAGTCTTTTCGCCTTTCATAATACGGCATTGGGCAATGTAATATACAGAGTCTCCACTCCAAAAGAGAACAACCAGCTCAGGCGCCAGTATAACAAAGAGAAAAGAAAGATGGAAATACAGGAGCCCGTGCTCAGCAGCATTACTTTGAATGCGGACCTGTTCGGTTTTGCTTATTCCATATTCTCTCAGGGGATAACCACGGCAGAAATCGGAATGGAAATAGGATTCAGAAATCATTTCTTCCCCACAGTTGAGTTGGGCTACGGATGGGCTGATTCCGATACAAAGTCAAGCAACATCAATTATCAGACAAAGGCACCATATTTCCGCATAGGAATGGATTATAACATGATGTATAAGAAGCATCAGGACTGTTTCATCACATTAGGTCTGCGCTATGGTCATTCAAGTTTCGATTACAGCGTTACCGGAATGAGATTTGACAGCCCGTATCATGGTACCACACTCAATTTCGATATAGATAACGCACATTCAAAAGCAGACTGGTTTGAACTGGTGTTCGGACTGCGGGCCATGTTCTGGAAAAATTTCGGAATGAGCTGGAGTCTGCGTTTCAAGATGCCTTTCAAAATAACAGACAACACCAACAGCAAGCCTTGGTACGTACCGGGTTATGGAAAGAACCGTGAAACAAGCATATCCGGTTCATACCGTCTGTTATTCAGTATTCCATTTAAAATGAAAGCAAAATAATGTCTATTGCAGAACAGATTCTACTATCCATAGCTCTGGCATTGGATTGTTTTACCGTGTCAGTAACACTGGGAATCATCAAACGCCGTATTGAATACAGGACAATGCTTTCAAGTTCGGTACTGTTCGGCATATTCCAGGCAGCAATGCCTTTGGCCGGATGGCTGCTGATTGGCCTGTTCAGCGATACATTACAGAAGTTTGACCGTTGGATAGCATTTTTCATGTTACTCTTTATAGGAGGTAAGATGATTGTGGAGAATCTTCCTCTCGGCAACAGGACAAAAGAAGACGAACCGCAATCCAAACCGGTTACAATGGGATTCATATTGTCATTGGCTGTAGCCACCAGTATAGACGCTCTTGCCATAGGACCAACCCTTTCCTGCACAGGATTCAAAACATTACCGTCTCTTGTTATGCCACTGTCAATAATTGCAGCAGGCAGTTTTATTCTGTCCGTTATAGGGAACTGCATAGGCTCTGTTATAGGTTCGCATATCAGATTCCGGTTTGAACCCATAGGCGGTATTGTTCTCATTTCAATAGGTATCAAAATTCTTTTAAGCATATGAAACCTTGGAAATGGATTTTTCTGGTATTTCTTATAGTGGCATCGGTCATGATTCTAACAGAAAACAGGCCCAAGTACCGCCAGACGCACAATACCATATTCTCAACAGTATACAACATAACCTACAACAGCAATAAAGACCTTACACATGGCATACACAATGTCATGCTGGGAGTGGACTCCACCCTTTCCATGTTCAACACAAGTTCATTGCTGTGGAACATCAACAACGGTCTTGACAACAGGACTAATCAGATGTTCCTGACCATATTCAATATGGGAAAAGCCGTTTGGGAATCTACCGGCGGTGCTTTTGACCCCACTGTTGCGCCGCTTGTCAATGCCTGGGGATTCGGCTACAAGCATGGCACTCTGCCTACAGACAGTCAGATTGACAGCATATTGCAGTTCACAGGATTTGACAAGATAGGACTTGACTCATGCAACAATGTTGTAAAGTCAGATTCACGTGTAATGCTGGACTTCAGCGCAATTGCAAAAGGCTATGCGGTTGACGCCGTTGCAGAGTATCTGAAAGAAAACGGAGTTACAGACTACATGGTGGAGATAGGCGGAGAGATTGCCGTACACGGAGCCAACGGTAACGGGAACAAATGGAGAATAGGAGTATCCGTTCCGCAGCCGGACACAGACGGGCTGCAGGAAATACTCTCAGTGACAGACATTGCAATGGCAACCAGCGGCAACTACCGCAACTACTTTGAAAAAGACGGGGTGATGTACGGGCACACTATCAACCCCAAGACAGGTTACCCCGCAATGAACACCCTGCTCAGCGCCACAGTGCTTGCGCCAACATGCGCCATGGCCGATGCCACCGCCACCTCTTTTATGGTAATGGGCTGCGACAAGGCTCTGGAGTATTGTACAGCACATCCCGAGATACAGGCACTGCTGATCTATTCAAAACAGGGCAACACAATGGATACGCTCTGCACAGCCGGATTCAAAACTTTGGCTCTTGAATAAGGGTATTTACAATGTCAAGTGCGGTTTCAACGTTGGGAACGCCCTCAACAATCATTGACTGACGCCCGTTCTTATCTTCAAGACGGCATCGGTTGGGATTTGCCATCACATACTGCAGAATAGGAGTAAATGAATCGCTTTCAAAAAATTCAGGACAATCCGGAGAGAATATCAGGCGCATTCTTCCCGCTTTAAGAAATACGGTTTCCACTGCCAGTCCCAATAACAGGCGTTTCAGGCGTACCACGCGGATAAGTTCTTCTGCCTGATACGGCAAGTGCCCGAAACGGTCAAACAGACGGTCTTTGAAACTGTCTATATCACGCATACTGCGGTTGCTGTCCAATTCCCTGTATAAAGAGATACGTTCAGTACCATTGGGTACATAATCGGTAGGAAAGAACAGTTCCAGATCGCTTTCCACATTACACTCTGACACATTGGCCCGTTGTATACGATTCTGTTCCTTGAACAAATCCTTGAATTCTCCGGTTTTAAGTTCCTGCATAGCCTCACGCAGAATCTTCTGATATGTTTCGTATCCTAAATCTGCAATAAAGCCGCTCTGTTCCGCGCCCAAGAGATTTCCCGCACCACGGATATCAAGATCCTGCAATGCAATCTGGAGACCGCTTCCCAGGTCGCTGAAAGTCTCAATAGCCTGCAGACGCCTGCGGGCATCCGGTTGGAGTACCGACAATGGCGGTGCAAGCAGATAACAGAAAGCCTTGCGGTTACTGCGCCCTACCCTGCCGCGCATCTGATGCAGATCGCTCAGACCAAAGTTATGGGCATCGTTAATAATGATGGTATTCACATTGGGAATATCAATACCATTCTCAATGATAGATGTAGCAATCAGCACATCGTAGTCAAAGTTGATAAACCCGGTAATAATTTTTTCAAGCTGGTCAGGATCCATCTGGCCATGTCCGACAGCTACACGGGCATCGGGTACAAGTCTGTTCACAAGCGCTTCAAGCTCATACAGGGAAGAAATACGGTTACTTATTATGAACAGCTGGCCGTTACGGCTCATTTCAAAATTCACAGCCTGCTCAATAATATCACCGCTGAAAGCATGAATCTCTGTCTGTATAGGATAACGGTTTGCCGGAGGAGTATGCAAAATTGACATGTCACGCGCTCCCATCAGAGAAAACTGCAAAGTACGCGGAATAGGAGTAGCAGTAAGAGTCAATGTATCCACATTTACCTTGAGAGCCTTCAGCTTTTCTTTCACAGCAACCCCGAACTTCTGTTCCTCGTCAATGATCAGCAGTCCCAGATCCTTGAAAACAACACCTTTCCCTATAAGTTTGTGAGTTCCTACTATAATATCAATCTTTCCCTGCGCCAGGTCTGCCAGAATCTGATTTGTCTGGGCATTGCTTTTTGCCCTTGACAGATATTCCACTCTGCAGGGAAAATCCTTCAATCTTTCACTGAACGTACGGAAATGCTGGAAAGCCAGCACAGTTGTAGGGACCAGAACTGCAACCTGCTTATTGTCCGCAACAGCCTTGAATGCCGCACGTATGGCAAGTTCCGTCTTTCCGAACCCCACATCGCCGCACACAAGACGGTCCATAGGCCTGTTGCTCTCCATATCAGCCTTTATATCGCGTGTTGCGGTCAGCTGGTCAGGAGTATCCTCATAAATGAAACTGGCCTCAAGTTCGTTCTGCAGATAGCTGTCAGGACTGAATGCAAAGCCGCTTTCCGCCATACGTTTGGAATACAATTGGATCAGGTCTCTTGCAATATCCTTGATCTTACCTTTTGTACGTTCCTTCAGATTTTCCCAAGCACCGCTGCCAAGTCTGTTTATGGCAGGCGGAGTACCATCCTTGCCTTTATATTTTGATATCTTTCCAAGAGCGTGTATAGAAACAAAAACAACATCGTTATTCTTGTAGATAATCTTTACAACCTCTCTCATCTTATCCCCTACCGGAATCTTGACCAGTCCGCCAAACTTGCCAATACCATGATCAATATGAACAATATAGTCTCCTATCTGGAACTGGCTCAGTTCTTTGATGGAGAGCGCTGCTTTTCCTACACGGGCGGCATCGCTTTTGAGACTGTACTTATGATACCTGTCAAATATCTGATGGTCAGTATAACAGCACACCTTGTTCGCATTATCGGCAAAACCCATATGCAGGGTCCTGTCAACCGGAGTAAAACCAATCTCAGCGCCACGTTCCTTGAAAATGGCTTTCAAACGGTCCGTCTGCCTGGTATTGTCTGTCAGAATAAATATCTTATACCCTTTTGCAAGACAGCGCAACAACTCAGACTGTACCAAATCAAAATTCTTTTGGAAGAGAGGTTGGGGAGCAATATCAAAATGGATTTTTGAATACTCTCCCGTTTCCTGCGCAATCAAAGGCAAATGGGTTCCGAACCATATCTGTTTACAGGAAAACAGAGACTTTCTGAATTCGTCTTTTCCCGCCACACACACTTTTTCAGAAGTATTTCCTTCTTCCGTCTGAGCCTGAAGGATACGCATTCTGTTGGCAACACTGCCGGTATCGGACAACTGTCTGTCAATAGTCTCTATCTGATCAAGGGCAAGGTCGGCATCGTATAAGGCACACAAAGAA
The DNA here is from genome assembly GCA_024398715.1 of Bacteroidaceae bacterium. Classification (GTDB taxonomy): domain Bacteria; phylum Bacteroidota; class Bacteroidia; order Bacteroidales; family Bacteroidaceae; genus Colenecus. The sequence continues at coordinate 24,391 of JAKSIP010000002.1, read as the reverse complement.
CCTTTTGGCAGGTAATCAGTAAAAAGCATCATATCGTTTTCCCGGGCGGAAAGATGCGGGACCAGCGTAACACTGTCAACAGATTCACGGCTCAACTGGTCATCTATGGAGAATGTACGTATGGAATCTATGGTATCTCCAAAGAAATCCACTCTGTACGGCAGTTCGCAGGAATAGGAAAATATATCAAGAATGGAACCGCGGGTTGCATATTGTCCCGGTTCATAGACATAACTGTCAAAAGAAAATCCAAGGTCGAAAAGCTGTTTCTGCAGTTCATCCCTGTTTATCTCCTGTCCTACAGAGAGAGTTATGGAGATCTCTCCTATCCGGCATGCCGCAGGTACTTTTTCCGCAAGAGCCTCGGGATATGAAACCACATAGACACACTGTCCTGATTGCTTTCCTTTGGCTTCCAAAGCGGCAAGCCTGGTCAATACCGTTGTTCTGAGCAGAACATTAGCCTGATCAATCTGACCGTAACTGATACTGCGTTTATATGAAGAAGGGAAAAAGTAAATGTCACTTTCGCCGGATATCTGGCACAAATCATGATAAAAATATGCGGCATTCTGTTCATCTTCAAGAACGAACAAAATGGCGGGGACATCTATTCTGTCTCTTATTCCGGAAAAGAACACTCCCGGAAAAGAAGCGCAGGTTCCCTCCAGAAAAACATTGTTTCCGCAGTTGACTGCATCTGCATAAGCCCTCAGTTTGGCATTATACAGGCGTAATATAATATCGAAAGAACTGTCCGACTCCAATATAGTCCTTACTTATTTCAACGGATTCTTGTCTGATTTATACCATGCGGCCATAGCTTCAAGACCATCTTTCAGCTGTACGCTTGGTTTGTACCCCATATCCTTCTCAAGTTTTGCCGTATCGGCATACGTCTGATACACATCTCCCGGTTGCATAGGTAAAAAGTTTTTCTTTGCCTCAAGGCCAAGAGAACGCTCAAGCGTTGAAATAAAATCCATCAGTCTGACAGGATTGCTACATCCTATATTGTATACTGTATGCGCACGGCCGTCTGCTGCAGGTTCCGGAGTCTTATCCAGCACGCGTATCACGCCTTCAACAATATCGTCAATATAAGTAAAGTCACGCATCATATCTCCGTTATTGAACACTTTTATAGGTTCACCGTTCAGGATAGCTTTACTGAACAGCATAGGTGCCATATCCGGACGGCCCCATGGGCCGTAAACCGTAAAGAAGCGCAATCCCGTTGCCTTCATTCCGTACAATTTGCAATAGCAGCTTGCCATCAGTTCGTTTGCCTTCTTTGTTGCAGCATATAAGGAAACCGGACTGTCAACAATATCGCTTTCACAGAACGGAGTCTTTGTATTTCCACCATATACACTGCTTGAAGAAGCATACACAAGATGATTCACACCATTATGTCTGCAACATTCAAGTATATTGGCAAAACCAACCAGATTGCTGTCGATATATGCAAACGGGTTCTCAATAGAATAACGTACACCAGCCTGGGCGGCAAGGTTGATCACACCGTCAAACTTTTCCCTGCTGAACAGTTCCGGCAATTTGTCCTTATCTTCAAGAGACATCCGTACAAAACGCAGATTTCTGTACACGGAACTCTGCATAATCACGTTCCAGTCAAAATCTCCGTTTTCAGGGCCGGATACACCCAGTTCCTTCAGACGGCCGTATTTGAGACGGACATCATAATAACTGTTGATACTGTCAAGACCAACTACCTGATCACCTCTTTCTGCAAGACGCCTGCAGGTATAAAAACCTATAAAACCCGCCGCTCCCGTTACCAGAACTTTCATATTCCTATAAATTATTATATTTCAAAACAGATTCTAATTGCTCTCTTTAAGCTTCTGACACCAGCCTTTTGGAACATAGCACGTAGAAAAAGCGCCGACATTATCAATAGAAACAACAAGTCTCTTGGCATTCCTGATACGCAATATGTATCCTTCCACACCTTTGAAAGGACCATCAGTGACACGAACATAATCACCATCCTTAAAATCAACACCCGGTTTTACAGGTTCAAGCTTTGCTCCCGCTGCAACAATAAGTTTGAAATTGTCCATTTCGCTGTCGGATATTACAGCAGGGACAGATGTTCCTGGCAGACAATAGACATAAACCGGAAGCAACGAACTGATCCTGATACTGCACACCCACCGTTCGGTACAACGGACAAACAGCAGATTTGGAAAAACCACACGCCCGTCCTGAACGGCAATGTATGTTTCAAAGCCGGCCTGCTCCATCCGGTTTCTGACAATGTTCAGATGGCTGAACGTACGTACTGCAAACCAGTGGATATTATTACTCTCCATGACCGTTCATTTCATATTTCCAAGGCAGACACGCAAAGAGTCAAGCCAATACGGAACTTCAACAGCAGGGAAAACAGTTCTTATTTTTGTTTTATCCAGTACGGAATAGGCTGGACGCTTTACCGGACTTGGAAATTCACTGCTGTGACAAGGCTGGATATTGCATGCGGTATGACCGGACAGTTCCGCTATCATCTTTGAAAAATCGTACCAGCTGCATACTCCCTGGTTGGAAAAGTTATATATACCAGTCACAGGATTCTGCAGAATAACCATAATGGCATTTGCCAGATCAAGAGCATACGTAGGTGTACCAACCTGATCAAAAACAACCTTCAATTCTTTTTTTGAAGCAGTCAGACTGAGCATGGTCTTTACAAAGTTTCTGCCGAACTCACTGTATAGCCATGATGTACGTATTATTACATAATCACAGCCGCTTGCAATGATATTCTGTTCGCCATGCAGTTTTGAAACGCCGTATTTACCTGTGGGAGTACCTATCCGGTCCTCGCTGCAAGGAGTATTGTACGGTTCCATGCCAAATACATAGTCTGTAGAAATATGTACAAGAAGTCCACCTGCTTCTTTCATTACAGAAGCCAGATTCAAAGGAGCCCGGGCATTCAGCAGCTCTGCCAGATCCAGGTCCGTTTCAGCCTTATCAACATTGGTATAAGCCGCACAGTTGATGATTGTATCAACGTTATTCTCCATGACAAGAGTTCTCACGGCATTGATATCCGTAATATCCAACAATACGGTTTCCACTCCGGGAACCTCTACAACATCGGTAAAAATAAAGCGGGAGGCGCTATTCCGCGCCACAATGCGCATCTCGTTTCCCAACTGTCCGTTCGCACCTGTTACAAGAATATTTCTCATATATGGAAAGGAGAATCAAAATCTTTCAAGAATCCATGATTCCTGTCTTTTTCAGACAGCTCAACCTTATCTGAAGGAATGGGCCACGCTATTGCAATATCAGGGTCATTCCACATAAGAGCGCCCTCGCTTTCGGGATGATACAGTTCATCGCATTTATACTGAAAGAGAGCCGTATCAGACACCACAGCAAATCCATGGGCAAAGCCTTTGGGAATGAACAGTTGTCTGTGATTGTCTCCAGAAAGTTCTACAGCAACATATTTGCCGTATGTAGGACTGCCCTTGCGTATATCAACAGCAACATCAACAACACTCCCCTGTATTACACGCACCAGTTTTGACTGGGTATAGGGCGGTTTCTGGAAATGCAGCCCGCGCACTACACCATAACGGCTGTAACTCTGGTTGTCCTGAACAAAGACAACATCCGCATTAACCTGTTCTGCAAAATCACGTGCATTGAAACTTTCGTAGAAATATCCGCGGCAGTCGCCGAATATCTTAGGTTCAATTATCAGTACACCCTCTATTTCAGTCTTGATTACATTCATACCCGTTAGGATTGTTACGCTGGAAATTCCAACTGTCACGGCACATCTCTTCTATTCCGAACCTTGCTTTCCAACCCAGTTCACTCATAGCCTTTGCCGGATTGCAGTAGCATGTAGCAATATCGCCAGGTCTGCGCGGCCTGATGCTGTATGGGACTTTGACTCCGTTAACTTTCTGAAAAGCATTGACCACATCAAGCACACTGTATCCATGCCCTGTTCCAAGATTATATACGGCAAGACCGCAACCGCGCTGGATGGCCTGCAATGCGGCAACATGGCCTGCAGCCAGATCGCACACATGTATATAGTCTCTTACTCCGGTACCGTCAGGAGTATCGTAATCGTTACCGAAAACTCCCAATTCCTTACGGATTCCAATAGCAGTCTGAGTAATATACGGCATAAGATTGTTGGGGATTCCGTTGGGATTCTCCCCAATAAGACCGCTGGAGTGGGCTCCAATAGGATTAAAATAGCGCAACAGCACAACGTTCCACTCAGGGTCAGCCTTCTGGACATCTGTCAGAACCTCTTCAAGCATAGACTTGGTCTGACCATACGGATTTGTACAATGTCCTTTAGGACACTCTTCCGTAATGGGAATTATTGCAGGATTGCCATATACGGTTGCACTGCTGGAGAAAATAATATTCTTGCAACCATGTCTGCGCATAGCGTCAAGCAGAACAAAAGTGGCGTTCATATTATTCTCGTAATACTCAAGAGGTTTTGCCACACTCTCTCCAACAGCCTTAAGGCCGGCAAAATGGATAACGGCATCGAACTTATGCAGCGAAAACAGATTGTCCATTGCTTGTCTGTCTCTTACATCGGCTTCCATGCAAGAAACCTCTTTACCGATAATCGTGGACACTCGCTTCAAAGCTTCGGGTTGTGAATTGGCAAAATTGTCAACAACAAAAACAGAGTGTCCCGCTTTATCAAGTTCAATAATGGTATGGCTGGCAATATAGCCGGCTCCTCCTGTCAGAAGTATATTCATCAGTAAATCAAATCAGAATTATCATTTCTTACCGAAAACGGCACGCCAGAACTCCTTCTTGAGAGGATTAGGAACAGCGGCAACAACACCGGCAGCAGCTTCCTCTTCTGCAGTCTTCCAATTTTTCGGCCATTCAGACCCCTGCTGTTTCAACCAGTCAAAACCCAAAACAAGACCGCATCCAAGAATAAAGCCAAAGAATGTATATACAACCAGAATCTTTGAGCGCGAGGGCTTAGACTTCTTGAACGGAACGGACACGGGTTTCACCTGGCTCAACAAAGGAGTATCTTCCTGCATCTGCAAGTCTGTCTGGACCTGCTGCTGCATAAGTTGTGTATAAATGGTGTTTGCAAGCGTATAGTCAGTCAAAAGTTTCTGTCCTTCGATACTGGCCACCTGAGACGATGTCAACCTGTTGGCATCCTGATACTTGGCATATGCCATCTGCTTCTTTTCAAAATCAATGCGTGCTTCTTCAAGCGTTGAATTGATATAGGTAAGCTGCTCCTGCGCTTTCTGAATCTTGAAGTTCACAACATATTTCTGCATCAGGTCATAGGCAGCCTGGGCAAGTTCAGCTGCAGCAAGAGGCTCGCCTGCCGATGCCGAAATTGTTACATAGCCTTTCTTTTCATTCAGTTCAAGAGAAAGAATATTTTCAAAAGCAGACTTGACACAACGGTACTCAGCCTCGTTCAAGGAAATCATCTTCTTACCGCCTTCACCGGCAGGAACGACAACAGGTTCCGGCTTGGGCAGAATTGAACCAAGAATCACGCCCGGAAGTCCTATTGTATATTTCTTGAGAACCGATATCAGATTAAACTTTCTGTATTTTGGATTGGTAGCTTTTTCAAGCAGGGAAACGCGTTCGTCCCAATCTTCAAACTTGATTGGAGTATTGATAAGTTCCAGCTGGAACTCGATATTTTCGAACAGCTGCGGATAAATCAGCGGACTGAGAGTATTGCCGCCGCCCATCTGGTTCAAGTTTATACCGGCCAATGCTGCCAGACTGGACACACTGCTGCTTGAAGATTTCTGTGTTTGCGGAACAAAAGTAGTGCTTGCAGTAAAGACATTAGACGCAAAAATGGCTGATATCAGACCCAGTACCATAAAAATCAGCGTAACACGTGCAATCAGCACAAGTTTTGACCACAGGCGCTTTACTATGGCCATAATATCCAGACTATCTTCCTGGGGTTGTTGAATATTTTCTGTCATTTTACTGCAGTTTGTCAATTAATGTTATGATCATTGTTCCAAGAGAAACAGTACTTGTACTCAGACTGATAACTTCTGCCGATGTCATAGGACGTTTCTCCTTACGTTCCTTCTGCGGCACTACAATCTCGCTGCCCGGAATAATCTTAAGTCCACCTTTGCTGCGGCGGGTAGCCATAGTACCGTTCGGTCTGGCAATATAAGCCAGACGTTTGGCGGCACGTATATTGAAGCCACCGGCTTCCTTAACATAGTCTTTCCACTTGTAATCATCTCTGTAAACCACGGTATTCTCTGTAAGAACACCCAAACCGCGGACTGTTACAACAGAATTCATCAAAGGAACATGAATAACATCACCGTCACGCAGAACCATATCGTCTATTGATCCAGGTTTCTTTATTGCCTTTTCAACATCTATACCTATGCGGTATGTTCTTACATTTTGCAATTCCGTAACGAGAGTAGAGTCCAGACGTTCACCCTGGTTGGCAGCTTCTTCAATCACATTCAACTCATCAATACTCAAAGTTCGCATTACATATGCGCCTTTTACGTAAGCATCGCGCGTAAAACCGCCAGCGCGGTTTATGATGTCGCTCAAACGGACAACATTGCTTTCAATTACATAAGAACCGGCATACACAACCTCTCCTTCTATCGACACAAGTTTCTGCTGTTTGAAACTCGGAGATTTGCGTACTATAACAATATCGTAAGGTTGCAGTTTCATCTCACGCTTTTCAGGCTCGTCAAGCCAGTTGACATCGATAACATGTGCAACGGTATCGCTGTTCGTAGCGCGTTCTGCACCTTTTATATTACGGCGTGCAATCTCAATATGAGTCTGGTTGGCAGACAACAGGAAATCCCCGGACAACAATATGACATCTTCCAATGTAAGTCCATCCCTATATTCAATATCATGCGGGTTGCGCAATTCACCTACGGTACGTACGGAGAACCGGGTACGCATCTCTTCAATTGAAGATACAATGATTCTGTCTTCCGGTTCAAGAGCCAGATCAGAAGTTCCGTCAGCAATTTCCTTTGGTACAAAACTCAATGCAACAGGATAGCGGTCCTGATCCATACGTATTATGTATCCCCTTTCCATATAGGCAAAGTCATGGAAATTGCCCGAAATAAGAATGGCATCCTTAAGCGTCATTCCGGGACGGTAATTAAACGTATGCGGATTGTTCAAAGAACCCGATGTGGTAACGGTAAACTGGTTACGCATCTCTTCGACGGAAAATATCTGCACAACATCCTCGTTCTGGAGTTCAAGTTCCTCTGTTCCGTTCAGAACATTTTCAAGAGAAAAACTCATGGCAAACGGATTGCGGACGGAATCAAGACGTACCAGATAACCGCGCTCAAGGAATGTGGTCTCTTTGGTTCCTCCAGCAATTTTGAGCAGTTCGGAAAGTTTGGTCATACCTTTCTGCAGTGCATATTGGCCCGGGAACCATACATCACCGTTGACTGTAACAAGGTTCAGTTGCCTTGACATATCCTCTATGAATGAGACCCTGTCTCCGTCTTTCAGTTTGAATTGGGCAAACTTGTCAGATTCAATATCAAAGCTTTCAGTACCTGTTCCGTTTGTACGGACAATATGTGCCTTGTCAGTACGGGCAGACTTGGCAAAACCGCCTGCATAGGCAACAAGGTCCCTGATAGTTTCCTTGTCTGTCAACTCATAAGTCATGGGGCGGCGGACCGGACCTGATACCGACACATGAGATTTATACGGTTCTATACGGATAAGGTCATTGTCTTCAAGACGCACATTGTCATCGAGTTTGCCCTCCACAATAAAATCATAGATATCAAGAGTCTTGAACAGTTTGCCGTTACGGTACAGCTTGATATCGCGGATTGAACCAAGATTGTTGGGACCTCCGGCCAGATGAAGGGCAGAATATATTGTAGACAGAGAAGGCAGCGTATATGTACCGGGGCGCTGTGCATCGCCCGATACAGTAATGGAGAAACTGCGGATTTTGCCCAGTGTAACACGCATGAACGTATTGGGTTTATCTCCGTCCATACCGGAATAGATCTGAGCCAGACGCTGCTTGAGCAGAGTCTCGGCACTTTCTATAGTCTGGCCGCTCAGATAGACCGGTCCCATATTGGGAATTGTTATACTTCCCTCCGGGGATATTGTGAAAATATAATTGGTATAGGTACCTCCCCAGATATCTATCACAATCTCATCGCCTGCTGCAAGCTGGTAGTTTGCAGGAGTAGGCATATTATAGCTCGGGATAAAATTCAGATCAGGATTACGGAAAATGGCATGTCCAAAGACAGCATCGTTTATTGTTTCAGCAACATTCTTGTCCTCTTCAATTTTTGCTGCAACAACAGCCTGTTCCTCTTCTACCGTGGAAACCCTTGTAACTACAGTTGTGTTTTGGGTTGCAGTTGCTCCGGCTGAACCGGAACTTGCACCAGTCTGTTTTGACACCATAGCATTGATTTCACTCTCTGAATAACCAGCCTGACGGGCAAGTTGCTTTGCCATTTCAATCTCTGCAGAAGTCTGGGCAGACAAAGCGGTCACAAACAACGCAGACAACAGAAATAAAAAGTTTTTCTTCATCTGTATTTCATTTTTTTTTATATTCCATAATAAAACACCAAAAGCGCTGGGCTTACGCCTGGCGCTTTTTCTGATCATATTTGCAGAAAACGCTGTTCTCCGATATGAATTCCGGTACCAGTTCTTTCATATACTGTACCATTTCTGGAATTTCTACCGCACGGGACATTGTTTCAAGATTCCCAACGGCAGCTTTCATCGGTTCGAAATCATATTGCCGCACTCGCGCAATCTTTATGCGTTCATGAACGGTAGGATCTGTATTCTCATCGTTTGCAAGAACTTCTTCATAAAGTTTTTCACCCGGTCTCAATCCTGAGTATTCTATCTTAATGTCTATGTTCGGCCTAAAACCGGAAAGTTCAATCATACGTTCGGCAAGATGTTTAATCATTACCGGTTTTCCCATATCAAACACACATATCTTATTGTTTGTAGGAAGAATGATTGCTTCCAAAACCAGACGGCATGCCTCTGGAATAGTCATGAAGAATCTGTTTATTTCAGGATGTGTAACCGTAATAGGGCCGCCCTTTGCAATCTGTTCCTTGAAACGCGGGATTACGCTTCCGTTGCTTCCAAGAACATTTCCAAAACGTGTTGTAACAAAATTTGTCTTTCCGTTTATAGTTCCGTTTTCTATTGAACAACCCAAAGACTGAACATAAATTTCGGCCAGTCGCTTGGTACAACCCATTATATTGGTAGGATTCACAGCCTTGTCTGTAGAAATCATCACCATTTTTTCAACACCGTACTCAACACACTTGTCAGCAACATTACGGGAGCCAACAACGTTGACAAGTACAGCCTCGCACGGATTCTCTTCCATAAGCGGCACATGCTTGTACGCTGCTGCATGGAAAACCACCTGCGGACGGAATTTTCTGAAAACAAAATCAAGACGTTCAACAAGACGCACATCGCCAATAATAGGAACAAAATCCAAAGACGGGAACTTATCTTCAAGTTCCAGACGCAGATTATGCATCGGAGTCTCTGCATTGTCAAACAGAATCAGACGTTTCACTCCTACAGAGGCAAGCTGTCTGCAGATTTCCGACCCTATGGAACCGGCAGCACCGGTAACCATAACCACCTTGTTTGCGAATCTGTCCTTTATTTCCTTATATGAAATGTTTATCTCGGGACGTTCAAGCAAATCTTCAATATTGATTTCTCGAACATGGATATTCGTTGAATTGCCTGCAGCATCTTCAATATCGTTTGCAATCAATGCTGCCAAATGGTTTTCAGAAAGATAATCAACCAGTTCCTTGCGGTCTGAATCTCCGCTTATTGTTCCTGGGAAAAGTATGGCCTGCAGATTATATCTTTCTTTCAGGTTATTTACATCTTCAGCACTGCTGTAAGGATACACAACCTTGTCATGCAAAGTCTTTCCTTTTGCATGAGTTGTCTTTGCAATATACCCAACTACATTGTAGGTTTTCGAACTTTTCATGTAATCTGCAACAGAAACGGCACGTGCATTGATGCCGTAAACCAATATCCGCTTGCGATTATCTGCATATCGCTTCTCTGCAAAAAGGACATTATGATTGATTATATCGTAAACGGCAATAAGGATTACACGTTCCAACACAAGCAACGTAACTGTACAGGTAAAGTCAAGAACAATCCATGCAGCAAAAACTCCAAAACATTTGTTTCCCAAAACTTCAGGATTTCCAAAAATACATGATATTGAAACTGAAACAACAAGTTTTATGAATACAGCCAGAGAAAGTTTCAACTGATCACGTAACGTAGAAAAACGGATTGACGAACGGTATGTCTTGAATATAAAGAAGCCCAGTCCCAAGCCTATCACACCCGAGAAACTCCAGACTTTCATAATGTGCAAGCAATCGTGAGGTATCTGATAATTGAACAGCAGTGCAATTTCATTAGTAACAAAAAAGACCAGAACAGAGCCTAAAAAACCTACAAAAAGGTCCATTAGCAACACTAAATACACGTTGAAATATCTATCAGATGACAAATTCCTTATCAGTCCTTTCATACTCAAGTCACGTTTCTTACGAATTGCAAAGTTAATACAACAACATGAATTGGCAAAATTTTTTCAAAGCAAACAGGCAAAAAAATGACAAGGTGAATAGTCCCCCCCCCCCGCACTTTGTATCTATCTGATTCTGAGCTTGTTACACATTTCTTTCCGAACACGGTTGAAAAACGTACAAAAAGAGTAACTTTGCAATTCCAAACAACACACAGATATGAGCATAGACAGAAAAAACGTAAGTACAATGTTCAACTCAATTGCGCCTACATATGACAGGCTCAACCACATACTGAGTTTTGGCCGGGACCGTGTCTGGCGGCGGCGTGCAACGCGTATTCTGAAACGTTCGCTGAAGGACAGACCTGCAACCGCCAGCATCTGTACACTGGCCGATTTTGCAACCGGCACCGGAGATTTTGCCATACAGCTTGCACGGTCAGTAAAGGCCTGTCATATTCTGGCTCTTGATTTTTCTGAAGGAATGCTTGCCGTATGCAAGAAAAAAGTTGGAAAGAAACATTTGTCAGACACCATAACCATCCAACAGGAAAACTGCCAGAACACATCGTTGGATACTGAATCCGTATTCGGAGTAACATGTGCTTTCGGAATCCGCAATTTTCAGGATCCCATGGAGGGTCTGCGGGAGATGCTGCGCATTCTCAAGCCGGGATATCCGGCACTCATTCTTGAATTTGCCCGTCCCCGGAACGGACTCATTGCCGGTATTGTAAAGTGGTATTACGCAAAAGGAATCCCGTTTTTGGGCAGAATCATTTCAGGTAACCGCGGTGCCTATTCATACCTGCCAGCCACCATTTATGAATTTCCGTGCGGAGAAGAGTTCTGCAGCATGATGTCACAGGCCGGCTTTGAGCGTGTGGGTTTCAAGTCTTTGAATTTCAATCTTGTCAATCTGTATTGGGGGTACAAATGCTGCTGAGATTGTTTTTGACATTCCTTAAGATAGGGTTCTTCACTATTGGCGGAGGCTATGTAATGATACCCATGATTGAGAGAGAAGTAGTCCAGAGAAACCATTGGATTTCACAGGACGACTTTCTGGATCTTATGGCAGTAGCCCAATCCGCTCCCGGAGTGTTCGCTATCAACTTCTCAATTTTCATAGGATACAGGCTCAAAAAAATTCCTGGAGCACTGATATGCACTCTTGCCACTGCAATTCCAAGCATAGTTACCATTCTGCTGATAGCCATTTATTTTGAGCCGGTTAAGGACAACCCGCATATCGAGGCCGTTTTCAAAGGGATACGCCCTGCAGTAATAGCACTTCTGCTGATGCCTACAATCAACATTCTGCGCAAATCGGAATTGGAACCCGCCACATTCATACTTCCCGCAATTTCGGCCATACTGATAGTTGTAGCCGGGATCAGTCCCACATGGCTTATTGCTGCGACTGCAGTGCTTGGCCTGTGTAGGAGGCCGGACAGGCCATAACCTGCTGCGGAGTGCCGCATACTACAACATTACCACCTGATTCTCCGCCCTCGGGACCCAAATCAACAATGTAGTCTGCCTTTCTTATCACCTCAAGATTATGCTCGATCAGCACAATGGTATGCCCGCGGTTTATCATGGCATTGAAGGCAGCCATCAGACTTTCAATATCGTGATAGTGCAACCCGGTTGTAGGTTCGTCAAAAATGAACATTGTAGGCGATGTCTGTTCCAGACTCAGATAATACGCAAGTTTAACACGCTGGTTTTCACCGCCGGACAATGTACTGCTGCTCTGTCCCAGTTTGATGTAGCCCAGGCCAACCTGCTGCAAAGGCATCAGTTTCTTGAGAATGCGTCTGGTTGCAGTAGTCTGTTCCTGTCCGAAAAATTCAATTGCCTGGTTTACGGTCATTTCAAGAATATCCCAAACATTACAGCCTCTGTAACAGACATCCAGGACATCTTTTTTGAAACGTTTCCCATGACAGGACGGGCATTCAAGCTGCATATCACTCATAAACTGCATGGGCACCGATATCACACCCTCTCCCTTGCACTCGTCACATCGGCCACCGTCACTGTTGAAAGAAAAATGGCCCTGTTTGAATCCCATCTGGGCTGCCATAGGTTGCGCGGCGAACAAGTGTCTTATCTCATCGTATGCACGGACATATGTTACAGGGTTAGAACGGCTGTTATGTCCAATTGAATCCTGATTCACGAACTCAACACCATGAATCATCTGCAAATCGCCCTCAAGTTTGGAAAACATACCCGGCTGTTCAGAACCGCCCATACCGAAGTGCTGCAACAGAGCATTATACAATATACTGCGGACAAGCGTTGTCTTTCCGCTGCCGCTCACGCCGGTTACTACAGACAGTACATTCAGCGGAAAAGTCACATCAATGTTTTTAAGATTATTCTGTCTGGCTCCCCTGACTACAATCCTATTGCTCCAGCTTCTGGTTGCAAAGCCGCTGTTGTCCAGTGCATCCTCACCACGCAGATACTGTGCGGTATAGCTGTCCAGATCTGCAGGAATGGCATTCACTGGACCCGAATAGATAACCTGACCGCCACCGCGTCCTGCCGCCGGTCCAATCTCTACCATCCAGTCTGCGGCACGTATTATTTCTCCGTCATGTTCAACAACAAGCACAGTATTTCCGGCCTGTTGCAAAGATCTGATAACCTGTATCAGACGTTGGGTATCACGGCTGTGCAGACCTATGCTCGGTTCATCAAGAACATAAAGAGAGCCCACCAGACTGCTGCCTATGGATTTCACAATATTGATACGCTGGCCTTCGCCGCCGGACAACGTTGTTCCGGCACGGTTCAAGGTCAGATATTCAAGACCTACCACAAGCATAAGATCCAGTCTGCGGTTTATTTCAAGCAACATTCTGGCGGCAATAATCTTCTCATGCGGTTCAAGTGTCCCATCAAGCTGCTTGAAGAACACTGAAAGTTTGTTCAAAGGCATATCTGCCAGTTCAGTAATGGATTTTCCGCCAACTTTGACATATTCGGCTTCGGGTTTAAGTCTTTTTCCGCCGCATGCATGACATGTAGTTTTTCCCTTATACCTTGACAGCATGGCTCTAAACTGAACCTTGTACGCGTTTTTCTCTATCGATTTGAAAGTTGAATCAATGGAAACGCAATTTTCCGTACCGTCTCCATGCCACAAATAATCTTTTTCCTTGTCTGTAAGTTGGAAATACGGTTTGAATATTGGAAAATCAACAGTTTTGGACTGTTCAACAAAAGCGTTTTTCCAACCGCTCATGACATCGCCGCGCCAACACTGCACCGCTCCGTCAAAAACGCTCAATTCCTGATTCGGGATAACCAGGTCAGGATCAATTCCCATAGTTTTACCAAAGCCTTCACACACCGGACAGGCACCTATGGGAGAATTGAGACTGAAAGTATATTCCGTAGGTTGGGCAAAGTCAATTCCATCTGCAGAAAAACTGTTGGTGAATGCAACCAGCTCATCCGGATCAGAGTAACGGATAAGACAAGTCCCGTTTCCCTCGTAAAAAGCGGTCTGTGCAGATTGCAGCAACCTGGCAACATTCTCCGCAGAATCCTGCACACAAAGACGGTCTATCACAAGATAAGCGGTTCCGGAAAGACTGCCAATGATATTGTCCGATGCGCCTGGCCCGCCTATCAGATCCTGAATCCGTTTCACCTGCCCGTCTATCTCTATACGCGCATAGCCCTCCTTAAGATATTTCTGCAGTTCAGGCACAAGCTGGGTTTTGTCTGCAGTTATAGGAGACAGAAGCAGAAAGCGCTGTTCCGCGGTATGGAGAAGCATATTGTCAACCAGATCCTGTGGTGTATTGCACTTTACCAGCTGACCGCTTACAGGAGAATAGGTCTTGCCTATGCGTGCATACAGCATTCGCAGATAATCCCATATCTCCGTCATTGTTCCGACTGTAGAACGGGGATTCCTGTTGGTAACTTTCTGCTCTATGGCAATGGTAGGAGGCAAACCTTCAATGGAATCGCAGTCAGGTTTTTTCATTTTGCCCATAAACTGACGGGCATACGCGCTCAAAGACTCCACATAGCGGCGTTGTCCCTCGGCATACAGCGTATTGAATGCCAAAGAAGATTTTCCACTGCCGCTGAGCCCGGTAACCACAACAAATTTGCCGCGCGGTATTTCCAGATTCACACCTTTCAGGTTATTTACCTTAGCTCCCTTGATTATTATATTGCCTTCTTCCATAATTCCAGAACAAATCATATACCCAGCCAGCCGTAGCATATCCAGCCCACAGTACCAGCACAGGCAACCACGGCAATTGGGCTTACTTTTTTCACATATCCCGCATACAGACTCACTACAGCTATAGCTATGCTTATTGCCACCTGCGGATTAAAGCCGCCGTCAGCAGTATGCAATTCACCGAAAGTCTGTGCGTTGCACAGCAAAAGTATTGTAGCGATAAAAAGTCCCGATACAGTCAGACGTATAAGTTCCAGCACTCTTTTTACTGCCGGATTATCTTTGTAACGCATAAAAAAGATGCTGACAACTATCATCAGGATAAAAGACGGAAGAACAAGTGCACCGCTTGTAACAAGAGACGATATCACCGCTTTTGACCTGCATTGTCCGTTGTTTGCCATTGCAGTATAACCAACATACGTTGCAGCATTGATACCAATAGGGCCGGGAGTCATCTGGCTTATTGCCACAATATCGGTAAACTGGGTATCAGTAATCCATTTGTTTTTTTCAACAACATCGTGCTGTATGAGTGCCACTATGCCCATACCGCCACCGAACCCGAACAGTCCTATCTTGAAAAAGCACCAGAACAGTCTCAGCAACATAATTTACAGTTCGGCACTCAGCAAATCGCCTGACAGTTGCAACAAAGAGATTTCGCAGATTTTCACGTTATATTCCGCAGTTGAAAGGCGTTCCTCGGAAGAAAGAAGACTCAACTGGGCCTCACGCAATTCAATGCCGCTCAATTCATGCAGGCGATAGCGTTCCAATGCTATATCAAAATTACTCCTTGCCACCTCAAGATTAGCTTTTTCCAGTTCCCACAAATGCAGGTTGTTCTGGTATGCCATCCAGAGTTGTGCCATATCTGCAGACATAGAACTCTCTACACTTTCTTCCTGCAGTTGCGCATTCAGAACAGACAGTTTGGCTGTACGCTGTTCAACACGCCGGGCTCCGCCATTGAAAATACTGATACCGGCCGTGGCACCTACCTGCGGGCCATAACTGTTTATATGGGAATAGGTATACTGTTCGGCATCGCCATAAAAGGCATCCCTGAACTGATATGCTCCGGTAATCTTCAGATAAGGGTAGTTCCTGCTCTGTGCGGCCTTGAGTGCCAGACGGCTCACCTGAGTCTGACTGCCTGCATGCAACAGATCCGCATTGTTGAGCAAAGCATTGTTCCAAAGCTGTTCACGTATCAGGGCCGAATTGGGAACTATTACACTGTCGGCCGGAATGGTATGGCGGTCCATATCGTCAAGTTCCAGCAGACTGTTCAGATTTATTTCAAGTTTGCGGACCTGTTCCACCTGAGTAATATAACTGGCCGTATCGGCATTGTAGTCAACCTTGGCCTGCTGATATTCAAGTCCGCTCATGGCTCCCAGCTTATAACTTTCTTCCACAATACGCAAGCGTTCACCTGACAGAGAAACACTGCGCAAGAGATTCTGCAGACGGATACGCTGTCTTATCAGAGAATAGTAGCTTTGTGCAACACCTGCCACATAATCTTCCAGAGCAATGCGCATATCAATGGAGCTCTGCCATTTCATTTCTTTCAGGCGCTTATATTCCGTTGCTATGGAGAAACCGTTGAATACCGTCCATGAAAGTTGCAGACCGGTAGTGATTGTTGAGTTCAATGAAGGATCCGTATGCTGGTCAGTTCCATCACGGAAATAGGTATTCTGATCATTGTTTGTACCGCTGTAAGATGCGCTCAGATCAAGAGAAGGCCACATACCGGCATTTCCCCTTGTTGCGCGTTCAACCGCAATCTGCTCTTTTCCGCGTGCAATTCTTACCGAATAGTTACGCACAAGACCTGAATCAACGCACTCACGCAGGGAGACAACAACCCCGGGTGCATAATCAAGTCCGGGCTGCTGTTCAACAATTCCAATATTCTGCGCAGAGAGCGTATGGCACAGACCGATGCCCATGCCCAAAAGTATGTAATTAAGAGACCCTCTTTTCATTTTTCTTTGATAAATCCGTAGAGATGAACATATATACAGAAGGAACAACAAGCAATGTCATAAACGTGGCAAAAACCATACCGCCTACAACACTCATACCCATTGAAATACGTCCGGCAGCACCCTCGCCATGCGCAAAGCAAAGCGGTAGCAGACCTAACACAGTAGAAATACTTGTCATAAGAATAGGACGCAGTCGCTGGGTCGCAGCTCCAACAATAGCCTCAAACTTGCTCATTCCCGCAGCCTGACGCTGGTTGGCAAACTCAACAATAAGAATACCGTTCTTTGCCACAAGGCCTATCAGCATAATGATACCTATTTCCGAGAAAATATTCAGAGTCTGCCCGGTAAAATACATAAGAGCCAGCGCGCCGACAATAGCCAACGGCACAGTAAGCATAATGATTACAGGGTCCTTGAAACTTTCAAACTGGGCGGCCAGCACAAGGAATATAAGCACAAGCGCAAGAATAAGGGCAAACATAAGACTGCTTGAACTCTCGCGGAACTCCTTACTCTCGCCAGCAAGTGCGGTACGGAACGTATCGTCAAGCACATCTTTGGCAATATGGTCCATCTCGTCAAGTCCGTCGCCGAGAGTATAACCGGCCTGCAGACCGGCAGAAACGGTTGCACTGACAAAACGGTTGTAACGGTACAGCTGCGGCGGAGCAACGTTCTCTTCAAGACTGACAACATTATCCATCTGTACCATCTCACCTTCCGAATTGCGCAGGAATATGGAGCGCAGATTGAGCGGTGTATTGCGTTGCTGACGGTTTATCTCGCCAAGTATCTGATACTGTTTGCCGTTCATGTAGAAGTAACCCATTCGCTGACCGGAAAGGGCATATTGTAGTGTCTGGCCAATAGACTGTGTAGTAACACCAAGACTGGTAGCCTTGTCACGGTCAATATGGATACGCATCTCGGGCTTTGTAAACTTAAGGTCAACATCGGCCATGCGGAAAACCGGGCTTTGATCCACACGTTCCATGAACTTTGGCAGAATGGTCTGCAGTTTTTCAATATTAGGAGCCTGCAGAACATACTGCACCGGCATACCGCCACGGCGGCCGCCGAATGTTGAAGACTGCTGGACAACTACACGTGCACGGGTTTCCTTCTGTACCTCCTGCATCATCTGTTCGGCCATCTCCATCTGTGAGCGCTCACGTTTGTCAAGATCAGGCAGTATGACGTTAATCATGCCGCTGCTGCCCCATCCGCGCTGGGCAATAGACTGGTATTCGGGAACCGTACGTTCGGTAACATCGGATATGTCACTCAATACATCGCGCACATATTCAAACGTGCTTCCCTCCTGCCCTATTACGCGGACAGTAAACTGGGAGCGGTCTTCAAGCGGCGAAAGTTCGGTAGGAATTGTGTTCCACAAAAGGAATATAAGTCCGAACATTACCAGCATTATCACAGGAGAGAGCCACTTGCGGCGCATAAACTTCTGCAACAGATTATGGTAGCCGTTTGTCATTCCGTCAAAGAAAGGATCGGTCTTTGCCTGAAGCCAGTTCTTGTTGTCACGTTTGCGCAGAATCTTTGTTGCAAGCATAGGAGTAAAGGTAAGCGCAACCAGAGACGATATGATTACGGCACCGGAAATTACAATACTGAATTCCTTGAACAGTTTGCCGGTCATACCTTCCATAAACACAATCGGAAGGAACACTGCAACAAGAGTTATTGTTGTGGATATTACGGCAAAGAAAATTTCGCGTGCGCCGTCAATACCGGCCTCGAACGGAGTCATTCCGCGTTCAATACGGTTGTAAATGTTCTCTGTCATAACTATGGCATCGTCAACCACAAGTCCCACCGAGAGCACTACAGCCAGCATGGTAAGAACGTTTATTGAGAAACCGGCAATGTACATTATAAAGAAAGAGCCTACCAGAGATACCGGAATTACTACAACCGGTACCATGGTGACACGCCAGTCGCGCAAGAAGAAGAAAATGATGAACACAACCAGTATGAACGCCTCAATAACGGTACTGCTCACCTCTTTTATGGATGCACGCACAAAGCGGGTATTGTCAAACATAACCTGCACGTGGACATCGTCCGGAAGATCTTTCTTAAGTTCCTCAACACGTCTTATTGCTTCGTCTGCAATCTTGATATGGTTGGCACCCGGTTGCGGAATAATTACCGCATTGACCATAGGAATACCGTTCACTTTGAATATACTGCGTATATCTTCAGGGCCAAGTTCAGCGGTACCTATATCCTGGAAACGGATAACGCGGTCACCCACACGCTTTATTATGACATCGTTAAACTCTTTGGGCGTTGTCATAAGGCCCAGTGTACGGATTGAAAGTTCTATCTTGTCACCCTCAACACGTCCGGCAGGAAGTTCAACATTTTCTCTGTCAATGGCACTCTTTACATCCATAGGTGTAATGCCGTAACCCGCCATCTTTATAGGGTCAAGCCACAGGCGCATGGCATAGCGTTTTTCGCCCCAAAGTTCCACTGCACTCACATCAGGGATTGTCTGCAGGCGTTCCTTGACCGTAAGATCAGCTATCTGGCTCACCTCCATAATAGGAACAGTGGTACTGAATACGCTTATCTGCATAATAGGAGTAGCGTCGGCATCGGCTTTGGAAACCGTAGGAGGATCACAATCGCGCGGCAGATAGCGCTGTGCACGCGATACCTTGTCACGTACGTCGTTGGCGGCCGTTTCCAGATCCACACTGAGTTCAAACTCAACAGTAATACGGCAGGAGCCCTGACTGCTGGTACTGCTAAGCGAGCGAATACCAGGGATACCGTTAATATTCTGTTCCAACGGTTCAGTAATCTGGCTCATGATAACGTCGGCGTTCGCACCCGGATAACTTACCGATACGGTAATAATAGGCTGGTCAACATTCGGGAATTCACGTGTACCAAGGAATGTATAGCCAATAAAGCCGAACAGGAGAATAACCAGCATAAACACGGTAGCAAGTACCGGACGTCTTATACTAAGTTCATATATGCTCATGGTAGTCTAAGTCAATCGTTATTTGTCAGTTTGATGTCAACAGCCATACCGCGGCGCATCTGCATTACTCCCGATGTCAACAGCGTATCGCCAATTGAAAGTCCTTCCAGAACCTGAACGCGGTCTGCCGTCCTCAAGCCTGTAGTAATATACTCCGGAACAGCACGTCCATCCCTGTAAAGATATACATAATAAAGTCCCATTTCAGGAATGACACACTCACTGGGAATACTTATTGCGTTGTCAATACGGTTTCTGACAATGGTTACCGATACATAACGGCCCGGCATCAGTTCGCCTTTGCTGTTATCATACAATGCACGTACGCCAAGTGTACGGGTTTCTTTGTTCACCGATGATTCCACTGCATAAACCTGGGCATTATAAGAGCGCTCAATACCCATATTGTCAAGCAGCGTGAAAGTTATTGGAGTACCTTTCCTGACCTCGCTTGAATAAGACTCGGGAACATTGAAGTCAATCTTCAGATTCGATGTCTGTGTAAGTGTTGCAATAGGGGTTGACTGGGTTGCAAAAGCTCCTACAGAAAGCTGGCGCAAGCCTATCGTACCGCTGAACGGAGCACGCAGTTCTGTCTGCGCTATCTGAGCCTTGACAAGCTCGATATCAGCCTGCAGCTTGTTATATTCTGTAAGTACGCTTTGATAAGCCTCCTGGCTGACAGCATCGCGTTTCAGGAGTTCTTCCTGACGGTAAACACGGTCACTGGCCAGTTTGACCTGGCTTTCCAGTTTATTCAGCTGGGCCTTCAACGGTTCCTGATTTATTCTGGCAAGCAGTGTTCCTTTTTCAACATATTCACCCTCGTTGAAAAAGATATCAGTAATCTTTCCGTTTGACTCAAACTTGAGTTCAACCTGTTCTGCAGGTGAAATATTACCAGTATTGATAGTATATTGGGTCATTTCCGCCGGTTTGATCACTTCTGCGCTGACAGTCAGTTTGGCACGGGCCACGCCACCCGGAACACCAACCTGACTGGTTTGTCTGTTGAGTACAGGCTTAACGGCAAGGTAAGCAACCACACCTGCCAAAAGCACCCAAATAACAATTTTCCAACCTTTTTTCATATATTTCCAATTGAATTATTTTCTTACACGTTTCCGTTTTGCGCCTGCATTACCGGCTTTGCCTGCCTTACGCTGTTTAAAAGCAGACTGCTTAACCTGTTTAACATTTGCATACAGAGGTTGCTCTGCAGGCGCAGTCCAATAATTATTCCGCAGCGTTGTTCTATATCCGCCGGCATCTTCCACAACAAGCGGAACCAGCCATAGCACAGTACCCTTTACAGGGCTGGTTTTGTAATTCGAGTTCACCTTTCTCTTCAAATCATACTTGGCACAAGTCTGGTTCTCGGAAATAGTACGCTGTACATCCTCACCTATATACAGATTGCACTGCGGAATGGTATCCATGGCACTGGCCCACCACTCCACAAGAGTTTCGTAATCGGCACGGGAATAGCCTATATTCCAATACAACTGCGGCACAAGATAATCTGTCCACCCGTTTCTTGCCCAAAGAAGAACATCGGCATAAAGACCGGAATAATTCTCCAAAGCATTCGTCCTGCTGCCTTCAGGAAAATCCTTACCGGCATTACGGTATACTCCAAAAGGTGAGACACCTATTTTCAAATAAGGTTTAATGCTTTTCAGCGTTTTATAGAACTGTTCAACAAACAGATTCACATTATCCCTGCGCCAGTCTCCAATATCTGTAAATCCGCGCGGATCCCGTTTGAAATCCTCCATATCAGGAATCTTGCGTCCGCTTTCCGGATAAGGGTAGAAATAATCGTCAATGTGTATACCGTCAACATCGTACCTTGTAACGATATCGGCCGCAATCTTGCAGATGTAATCGCGGTTTTCCTGAAGAGCGGGATTCAACAGTGTCAGATCTCCATATTTGAAACAATTCTCCGGTTTGAGATTAATAATATGATTTTCTGCGAGTTCTTTGGTAGTTGCCGTACATGCACGGTAAGGATTTATCCATGCATGCAGTTCCATTGAGCGCTTATGGCATTCGTCAACCATAAACTGCAGCGGGTCCCAATCCGCATCGGGAGCATCGCCCTGTTTTCCACCGGTCAGAAACCGGCTCCACGGTTCAAAAGGAGATTTGTAAAGGGCGTCGCACTCCACACGCACCTGGAAAAAGATGTTGTTCACATAAACTTTCTGCAAGGAATCCAGCCAGCATCTGAGTGTTGCCTGAGTCTGGACAGCTGTCCCTTCCAACTGTCCGTTGACAGCCTGTATCCACACACCGCGGAACTCACGTTCCTGTGCGGCCACCTTGGCAAAAGGCGACCCACACATGAGCATAAACAGCAATATGATGCATGTTACACGTTTCAATTCCATTAAGAGAGATATTGCAGAATCTGTTTGATTACAAAAATACTCAATTTACACATACCAATAAAAAAAAGAGACCGGATTTTTCCGGCCTCTTTCAGAAATTATTGCTTGGACAAATCTCTTGTCAGAGCTGTTACTACAAGAATCTATTTCAGGAAAATATCAAAGATTTTTGAACTGAAACCGCTCTGCTGTATCATAATACCCATTTCTGCCAGTTTCTTGACAGTATCCATAAGATAAGTAAAGAGTTCAGAGAAGTCTTTTCCAAAGAACTTGACCTGCGAAATAGGACAGCTTGAACCATCCTGAGCTATCAGATCCAGTCCGACTTTTCCGCCAGTTCTCTCAACAAGAGAAATCTCTGCTGCAGCTTCATAGCCAAAAGACAACTTGGGCGCTATCACATAAGTATGGATAATATTGGCATAAGACATCGGGTCTTCAATATTCAGTAAGAGTTTCATCTCGCTGATAGACAGTTCATGATCGGCAAAAGCACTGACAAGAACAGGAAGCATAATATCCAAGGCTCCGGCATCGCTTATGTTTGTAAAAGAGAATGTCAGGTCAGAACCTAAAGAAATGCTTGCCATTGATGACATGGCAACTTTTTCATCTTTTGCCTTGAAACCGAGCAGACAGTCAAACTGGTTTGCGCCCTGTTCAAAATAGGAACAACCGAAAACAGAGTTTCCAAATATACTCAGAGAAGCGTTCATATTCTTTGAATAGTTTGTCACAATATCGGTGAAAGACAGACTGCGTCCGTTAGGGAAATCTATTCTCGATGTAGCTTTGAACGTTTTTAACTTGGAATCAACAGAAGGATATATGATAGCATTCAGCACATCGCCAATATACAGTTCATCCTTATCATACATTGAAACCGATATTGAGACAGACTTTGGACACAACAGTTCCATCTGTTCCGGAAGAGATTTTCCAGTCAGATCGTCTTCAACATCAGGATCAAACTGCATAATAAGATTTGTCACCACCAGAATTGAATCCTTTCTGTAATAATACAGCAAAACTCTTTTACGTCCCATCAGATCCTTGACAACATCGGGTACGGTATCTTCTGACTGGATGAATCTCACAGTTTTGGCAAACCCGGTTGGAGGTTCGGTCCTTTCATCAAGTTCGATATAACAGTCAAACGGGAAAATCTGCTTCAGATTCACCAGTTGGGTTATATCCCTATCCTTGACCAAGCCTTTCAGGGCTTTGAACATATTGTTCAGCAGTTCATTTTCAGATGATTCAAAGGCCTTGCTCATACCCTCGGCCATCTCAATATAAAATTTCACATTATTGGCCAATTCCAATTCAGACTGGAACTGCTTTGAATAATCTGCCGTTACCTTTTCAATATACTCCTTGACCTGCGTAACATTTGTCTTTGGAAAGACAGGACCATCCGGATCATCTTTATCCTTACTGCAGGATACAAACAGCAACGCACTGCAACACAAAGTGGGCAACAGCCATTTTTTCAAAATCGTACTCTTCATAATCATTTTATACTGGTTAAACATATATATTTCACAAAATAAAAGAACGGCATATCCATCTACTTGGAATCCGGTATTCACAAACCGTTCTGGAAAGGTAGCATATGCAAGTTTAAACATAAAAAACGGCACACGCAAATGATTTATGTAATTTTATGTTAACTATTGTATTTTACTGTTAATGGAAAGATTTTCCAAATCCACAATAAAAAGATTGCATCAAAAAAACCACCGCCATCCAAAACCCGCGGTGGTTCCCAAATTAACGCCAAAACGCACACCACCGCACTCCAAAACTTGCGGTGGTTCCCAAATTAACGCCAAAACGCACACCACCGCCATCCAAAACCCGCGGTGGTTCCCATTTCACGGCATTTTTGCCCACCATCGAAAATGAATGCTGTTGCAACCCCGCTCAGAAGTGGTTGTGGGCAGGGTGCGCCAATCCGCGCCTTGCGGTGGTTCCCAAATTACCGCCAAAACGCACACCACCGCCATCCAAAACCCGCGGTGGTTCTCGTTTCACGACATTTTTGCCCACCATCGAAAATGAATGCTGTTGCAACCCCGCTCAGAAGTGGTT
>JAKSIP010000019.1 GCA_024398715.1 Bacteroidaceae bacterium | reverse complement strand
AAAAAATCGCAGCGCTCGCTGCAGATTTTTCAATTTTTGAGTAAGATTAGCCCCCCGCAGGGGCAGGGATGGAGCAAGCGTCAGCGCGCTCAATCCCAACAGCCAAAAAATCGCAGCGCTCAATCCCAACAGCCAAAAAATCGCAGCGCTCGCTGCAGATTTTTCAATTTTTGAGTAAGATTAGCCCCCCGCAGGGGCAGGGATGGAGCAAGCGTCAGCGCGCTCAATCCCAACAGCCAAAAAATCGCAGCGCTCGCTGCAGTTTTTTCAATTCTTGAGTAAGATTAGCCCCCGCAGGGGTAAGGAATGGAGCCTTGCGCAGCAAGGGTCAATCATTGACACTGGTTGCACCGCAAACCACGTTGGTAAGGGATGGAGCCTTGCGCAGCAAGGGTCAATCCCAACTGCGGAAGGATACACCGGTAAGAATCGAAAAGCCATCGGGACTGCACCAGTATGTCTTTGCCGATGCACAGACGCAAGTCCACAGGGCTATCAGAATACAAATGATCTTTTTCATTATTTCGGAATACCCGCCAAATCAGTCGTTCTGCTTGTGTGTCTGTATGACCTTCATGATTGTACCGTCAGAATTGTAGTACAGACGGTCAACGCAAACGGAACGGCGCACACCGGTAAACGGCTGCCCACGCGATATGCTCAGGTCTGCATTGTGGTAGAACATATACCACTTTTTCTTGAACTGCACTATGCTGTGATGGTTGGTGCCGCTGTTGACAGGGTCCAGAATGACGCCCTTGTATTCATAAGGCCCTAGAGGGTTGTCGGCCATGGCATAGACAATCTGGGGCTGATGCCCTGTCAACGAACTGTTTGAATATGACAGATAGTACTTGCCTTTGTATTTATGGCACCAGGCGGCCTCAAAGAATTCCACAAGACCTTCAATGATATGCACCTGTCCGTCGTACGAAATCATGTCCTCATTCAGTTTTATGCAGCACAGAGTGTTCTGCCCTACAAACATGTAGGCCTGACCGTCATCGTCAATGAACACGCAGGGGTCAATGAAATCGCGGTCACAGACAACACCGGGCGAATCAATGCTCAGAAGCGGATGCCCCAGCGGATCAGTGAACGGTCCGGTTGGCGAATCGCTCACAGCCACACCAATATGTTTCTTGTCTGTAGGATAATACAGGTAGTATTTGCCGTTTCTGTAAACGCAATCAGGAGCCCATGCGTTCTGCTTGGCCCATGTGGTCTGTTCAAACGGTTTGAAAATGACTCCGCGGTCCTGAAAAGTTTTCATATCTGTTGTTGTGAAGACATGGTAATCTTTCATGCTGAACGTGAAGGCATTGTCCTCATCATGACTGGGATAGATATACAGAGTGTCTCCGAACACATGAGCCGATGGATCGGCCGTGTAGCAGGTTCTGATTACAGGGTTGTCAAACACAACGGTCTTAGCCATAGCGCAGTTTCCCGCGACAAGAGCCGCTACGGCAGTGGCAGTCAGTAATTTCAGTTTCATAATGGTCAAATTCTGGTCATGCTACAAATATAATTAAAAAATACGCAAAAAGGATATTTTCAATGTCCCAGCGGTTTATTAACTGGATCAACCTTCGCAAATAGGCGGCGGAACGCGAAGGTTGGCGGCAAAAAAACGCTTCACCCTGCGCAAAAACGACCCAAAATGCGAAGGTTGAAATGCACTTAGCAATGAAACCACCGCCAGACGGGCTTGTGAGCGGGGTACGAACGGCAACGGCAAATCAACCTTCGCAAATAGGCGGCGAAACGCGAAGGTTGGCGGCAAAAAACGCTTCACCCTGCGCAAAAACGGCCCAAAATGCGAAGGTTGAAATGCACTTAGCAATGAAACCACCGCCAGACGGGCTTGTGAGCGGGGTACGAACGGCAACGGCAAATCAACCTTCGCAAAAAAAACCGCACCGGTCTGTAATCAACCGGTGCGGCTTTTTGTAGTTATGTAATGCGGTCAGAATCAGAATGAACCGCGGTTCTTTTAGAATTATTGTGGGAGAACAAAAACGTAACCGCCGGGAATTGAATCAATATTTACAAGCAATTCTTCAGCAATTACACCCATAAGACCCATAAAGTCCTTACCAGGGCGGATTCCACTACATTCCATGTCAATAGCAGACAAGCTGAAACCTCCATCAGTGTAAACAGATGCGCCATAGCCATATATCAGGTCTGTTTCTACAGAAGGGAGAGAATCCAGCCAAAACAGAGATGCCATCCTCAAGCTGTCTTGAGTAAAATTATCCGGAATACTGTCAAATATCTTTGTAAAGCTGAAACTTGAATCAGTTTTTGTATACATACATTTTTCCAGTTCACTGGTAAACGGATTCTCTACCACTGCAACAACTCTGTTGAAATACTTAATGGCGGAGCCTTTGAAATACACCTGATATTGGGCAGAATTAATTGGATCCGGATTAATTTTCACAATTTCTTTTTCTTCGCTGCAAGAAGACACCAAACCAACACACAACACTCCAAGCAACGACAGTAAACCAAATAGTTTCTTCATAAATAGTCAATCGTTAAGTAATTTAAGTAATAATAATTTGTATTTAAAATTTGAAATCAGTTCTGAATTGTTCAATATAGGCTTTGTATGCAGACAGATCTGCAGGGGCAATGGGATCACTCTTGGTGCGTTCCATCTTGAGCGGATCTATAGCCGTACCGTTCTTATATACGCGGAAATCAAGGTGCGGACCTGTAGCAGTACCCGTCTGCCCTACATATCCTATAGTCTGCCCCTGTTTTACCTGCTTGCCCACGGCCATGCCTTTGGCAAAGCCTTTAAGATGCATATATACAGTCTCGTACGTAGAATTATGCTTGACACGGATATAATTGCCACCGCCTTTGGTATCCCACCCCATCTTGATTATTTTTCCGTCACCGATGGAATGAACCGGCGTACCGCTTGGTGCGGCATAGTCAACTCCGTGGTGCGGACGTACAATCTTCAATACCGGATGCTTGCGTGCATTGCTGAACTTGGAAGATATACGGGTATACTGTAACGGAGCTTTCAGAAACTGCTGGCGCATTCCGCCACCTTCCAGGTCATAATACTCCAGTTTACCACCTCTGTAATTGTACCGTATGGCATAGTGGTCTTCCTTGCCGTGAATGATATTGGCAGCAAGCAGTTTGCCAGTGCTTACCAGCGATGTGTCTTCACGCTTATAAACCTCTTCATAGCACACTGCAAACGAATCCTGCGGCTGGATACCGAAGAAGTCTATGGTCCATGCGTAAATATCGGGAATTTGGGCGGCAATGTTATCGCTTGCACCGGCATTTATCATGCCGTTCCATAAAGAGCCTTCAATAGGGCCGCTCACAAACTTGCGCACGGTATCGGTAGCGTAGGCATCGCGCTTTACATACATACTGTCACCGAAACAATAGACCACATATTCCACCGCATTGATATCGTAGATAAAGAAGTCTGTACGCGCAGTGGAATCTGTACGTGTCAGAATGTGGTAAGGCTTGCCTGCCTGAAGATTGCTGAGTCTGTACACACTCTTGGCACATTTTTCCATGTTTATCAACTGCAGATTGGACACCCCGTAAGGCAGAAGTATTTTGGACAAAGTTTCCTTTTTGCCTATGATACTGTCTTTTATGTTGTAGTCATCAATGCAGATACCCCATTTATATACCGGAACATGCACTGGTTCGGGTTCCGGTTCGCCAACGTTTTTTTTCTTTCCGCTGCACGAGCACGATGCCAACTCTACGAGTGCACATAATGCCAACACGTTCAACAAAAGACTACGAACTCTCATACGCCCATAATCTTTTTGTATTCCACTTCTATCTCTTTATAGGTTTTGTCTGTAACCGGAACTATAGGCAGACGCATAACGTTGCGCAGCAGGTGCATCTGCTCCATAAGAGCCTTTACACCGCACGGACTACCCTCAACAAACATCAGATCATACATTTTGAGCAGTTTTGCCTGAATAGCCTGAGCCTGTTCCATCTGCCCTTTCATGGCATAATGGACAAGGTCGCCGTACATCTTGGGCATTGCATTGCCGATAACGGATATGATGCCCACGCATCCGTCAGGAATGATGTCTATTGTAAGACTGTCATCGCCGCTGATAACGGCAAAGTCTGCAGGCTTGCGTTTCAGGATATCCCTTATCTGATCAATTTTGCCCGATGCCTCCTTGATTGCTATTATGTTGTCAAAATCGTTGGCAAGGCGTATTGTGGTGTCTGCCTCCAGATTACGCCCGGTACGGCCCGGTACGTTGTACAGCACCAACGGAAGCGGGCTCACCTGGGCTGCAGCCTTGAAATGCTGGTATATACCCTCCTGTGTAGGTTTGTTATAGAAAGGAACCGCACTCAGAATGGCATCGGCTCCCTGATACTCAAAGTTCTTCAGATCCTCTACCAGTGCTGCAGTGCAGTTGTTGCTCAGACCAACCAGCACCGGAACACGCCCTGCAATCTGCTTTACGGCAAAATCAAACACCTCTTTACGTTCTTTCTTTGTCAGTGTAGGTGTTTCTGCGGTTGTTCCAAGAATACAGAAAAAGTCGATACCGCCGGCAATCTGGAATTCGATAATATCCGCCAAAGCGGCAAAATCAATGGTTCCGTCTGCATTGAAAGGCGTTACCAACGCAATTCCAAGCCCTGTAAAGGGATTTTTTGTCTTACTCATAATATCTTGTTTTATTTGATCATCTCTAAAAATTCATCTTCCGACCTGACCGGCACACCCAGCTGCGCAGCCTTTTCACGTTTGGCCGGTCCCATATTCTCTCCCGCAAGAACAAATGTGGTCTTTGAAGATATGCTGCCGCTGTTTTTGCCACCATGAGACTCGATAATAGCCTTATACTCATCGCGCGAATGGTGACTGAAAACTCCGCTGATTACTATGGTCATATCTTTCAGTTTGTCTCCACCAGCTTCCATGTTGTCCGATTCCGGCAATTCAGTCTGCAGGCCTACAGATTTCAAACGGTTCTCGATATCAGGATTAGCCTTGAAGAAATCCACAATACTCTGGGCTATCCGTTCACCCACATCCTGAGTAGCCTTAAGCTCTTCGAATCCGGCACATGACAGATTGTGTATCGAGCGGAACTTGCGGGCAAGCGTCTTTGCCGTAGTCTGACCTACGAAACGGATTCCCATGGCAAACAGAACCCTTTCAAACGGAACCTTCCTGGATTCCTCAATACTGTGCACAAGCATGCGGGCAGACTTGTCTGCAAACCCCTCAAGGTAACACAAATCCTGCATATTAAGCTTGTACAGGTCAAAATATGTGCGCACCAGACCCTTTGAGAACAACAGGTCTATCGTTTCGGAGCCGATGCCCTCAATATCCATAGCCTTGCGCTGTATGAAATGTTCGATACGCCCTTTCAGTTGGGAAGGACAATTCTCTGTATTGGAACAGTATGTGGCGGACTCGCCATCATATCTGACCAATTTTGCTCCGCACTCGGGGCAGGTTGATATAAACCTGACCTTATCTCCAATCAGGAAAGAGCGTGAATCATAATCTACGCCGCATATCTTGGGAATAATCTCTCCACCCTTCTCTACATATACCATGTCTCCTATGTAGAGGTCAAAGGCATTGATAAAGTCCGCATTGTTCAAAGTTGCCCTTTTGACCACAGTACCAGCCAGTTGCACCGGCTCCAAATTGGCAACCGGAGTAACAATTCCCGTGCGTCCAACTTGATAAGACACTGAATTTAAACGAGTTGCGACACGTTCCGCGTGGAACTTATATGCAATTGCCCACTTTGGAGACTTGGATTTGAACCCCAATTCCTCCTGCTGGGACAGAGAATCGACCTTAAGAACCACACCATCAGTGGCTACCGGAAGAGACTTTCTTGCCTGGTCCCAGTAATCCAAAAAATCAAGG
The DNA here is from genome assembly GCA_024398715.1 of Bacteroidaceae bacterium. Lineage (GTDB taxonomy): Bacteria > Bacteroidota > Bacteroidia > Bacteroidales > Bacteroidaceae > Colenecus. Next base: position 26,486 of record JAKSIP010000019.1, on the reverse strand, counting down.
ACCTGTTGCAACGTATCGCAGACCTTTATGTGTCCGGATATTTTGAAGCCCCACTTTTGAGCAGCTAACAAATTGTTAATGTGAGAGTTGCCCTCAACATCAGCGCCCAAAAGATAATAGAGATATGCGTCCAGCCCGCGTTCTGCCACTATCTGCGGATTCTGCTGTTTCAACGTTCCGCTGGCCGCATTGCGGGGATTTGCAAACAAAGGTTCGCCTTCCTCCTGTTTTTTTGCGTTCAGAGCATTAAAACTATTCCAGGGCATCAACACCTCTCCGCGTATCTCAAATTCGTCTGGAAAGCCGGAATTCGGCCTTAAACGCAATGGAATGGAACGTATTGTCCTGACATTGTCCGTAACATCATCTCCCATAACGCCGTCTCCCCTGGTAACTGCCCGCACAAGCTCCCCGTGCTTATACGTAAGGCTTATGGACAAACCGTCGAACTTAAGCTCACAGCAAATACGGAAAGGCTCGCCCAACTCACGGCTTACACGATTGTAAAACTCGGTGACATCGGCCTCTGAATAGGTATTGTCAAGAGACAGCATGGCATATTTATGCTTTACCTGCACAAAACCGTCCTTCTGGCTCAGATCGCTGCCAACACGCTGTGTGGGAGAATTGGGATCAAAACATTCGGGATGACGCTGTTCAAGCGCCTGGAGTTCATGCATAAGAGCATCAAATTCCTGGTCAGAAACAACAGGAGCATTCTGTACATAATACAGATTGTTGTATTCATGCAGCAGAGAACGTAATTCCGATATTCTTTGAACTTCCATATTCTAGGCAAAAATACTATTTTAATATTGATTTTGGCACATATTTTTCTTTTTTATACCTTTGCAGGCGTATAAACTTATCAACAGGCATGAGAATAGACATACTTACCCTTTTCCCTCAAATGATAGACAGTTTCATGAACGAATCCATCCTTGGACGGGCTCAAAAGGGAGGTTTTGCCCAGATTGTCCTGCACGATATACGGGATTACACCACAGACAGGCACCACAAAGCCGATGATTACAGTTTTGGCGGCAGTGCAGGCCTTGTAATGAAGGTAGAACCCATATACAGGCTTATTACCGAACTCAAATCCCAACGCAATTACGATGAAATAATCTACACATCGCCGGACGGGGAGCAGTTCAACCAGCCGATGGCAAATTCATTGTCCCTGCTGGACAATGTAATCATATTATGCGGACACTACAAAGGAATAGACCACCGCATCCGTGAACATCTCATAACAAAAGAGATAAGCATTGGAGATTATGTACTCACCGGTGGCGAACTTGCCGCAGCGGTAATGACCGATGCCATAGTACGCCTCATACCAGGTGTACTTACAGACGAGCAAAGCGCACTTTCAGACTCTTTTCAAGACAATCTGCTGGCTCCGCCTGTATATACCAGACCACGTGAATTCAACGGCTGGAGCGTTCCTGACGTCCTTTTAAGCGGAAACCAGGCCCTGATTGACCAGTGGCAGATGGACCAGGCTATGGAACGCACATTACGCCTAAGACCGGATCTTTTGAAATAACACATTTACGCCCGATTCAGGCCATTCTTCCCTGAATAAATCCACAAGCCAACTCTCTGAGAATTTAATATTTGAAAAATAGGCTGTTTCCAATACCAAATATTGGATTCTGACAATTTTTTCCATTCTGACACAAAAGAATTAACAACTATTTACATTTTCCAATTGTATACCGAATTTTGACAAACATTTGGAAATATTCAGCAAATTTCCAAATGTAATTGGTGAAACATTTGGAAATTTGTATGTTGGTGTAAACCGGAATTCTTGTCTGAAAAGCATGGATTACACTTGTAAATTTACATATTAACTTTTGTTCAATAATCACAGAATAGGTAAATATACAAAACGTTTTTACATTCTTATTTAGCACATTTTATTGTATTTACATATAGTTATATACTAATAGGCATAACGAAATCATGAAATTTTATACAAAATCAACATTTAACAGGAATCGGAGATTTTTATGTATATATACTGCACTATAAATCAGCAATTTACACAATTCATTTAAACTAAAGTTTATGTTAAATGTTAACAGTTGGATTGTTTACTGTTAATTGTTTATCCAAATGTATATTGAAAAGTTTGCATTTGTAATTTATTTACATTGGTAATTTATTTGCATTTGTAATTTTTTTGTGTTACTTTTGTAACATCATTAAAAATTTCAATTTTTTGAGTATGAAAGACAGAATTTTGACAATAATGGAAGCACATAAAATGAACGCTTCAACTTTTGCCGATAAAATTGGTGTTGGCCGTCCAACACTCCACCACATCATCAGCGGAAGAAATCAGGCCGGTGTTGAGGTGATCAAAAAAATCTGTAAAGAATTCCCGGATGTTGAGCTTAAATGGCTTATGTTTGGCGAGGGAGAATACATTCCACAGGTTCAAGAAACGGTTCAAGAAGATTTATTTGGCTCATTATCAGATAGTAACGAGTTTGATACTACTCCATCAGGAGATTCCGACAACAATTCAGGTACCAAAAATGCTCAAATTTCCAATACAAATGTAAACACTAATCAACAAATTGAAAATGAGTATGTTACACCTCAAAATTGTGTTACTTTACCCCTCTCAGAATTCAATATTTTGAAAGAACTCAGTGAGCAGGCTCAAAATCGAAGAGTAGAAAAGATTATGGTTCTCTATTCCGACGGCACTTTTCAGAATTTTGAAGTCAAAGGATGACTTCAAAATTCTGAACGTGCCGTTGACCTTTTTATATACCGGGGAGACCCCGGACCTCCTCGTTGCTCCGCAAACGGCTACGGCTCTTTTTTTTTCTAATATTTTTGCATTTATCAAAATATTGTATATTTTTGGGAATAGAAATCTTCAAAATTTTGAAATTATGAGAAAGATTAACCTATTCATTGCACTGGTATTGGCAATCTGTTTCTGCTCAGAAAGTTATGCAAAAAGGGTAAGGACAGCCAAAAACGAGACGGATGTTTATTTGAACATCGTAGTAAAGCAACAGAATGCTTCTATTGACAAAAACGGACTGATTACAGTCAGTTACAACAACGGTAGCACCTTATATTATACCATTCTTGACAATTTCGGCAATGTTTCACTGACCTGGGACCGCAGCAACAACCGCCAGACCTATAATGACGGTGTTAGCGCGTATAAGGGCGATATTGAGATTCCTTCTTTCATAACTATTGAGAGCAAGGGAGAAAAGGAAGACGATATTGTTATGACTTTCAACGTATGCGAGATTGCAGAGGATGCATTCAACGGGTGTTCAGAGGTGACATCGGTTTCTATACCATACAGCATTAGAAACATACGCCAGAATGCCTTCAAAGCCTGTTCAAGCATTCAGAGTTTCAATGTAAACGAGAACAACAATGTCTATATGTCTCAAGATGGTATTCTTTTCAGCAAATCTCAGAATATTCTCATAAATTACCCCGCACAGAAACAGGATTCTGAATATACTGTGCCTGAGAATACTACAATTATTTGTCCTGAAGCATTCCAGGGCAACAAGCACCTTACAAAGGTCACTATAGGAGACAACGTAACAGCTATTAGCGATTTTGCTTTCCAGAATTGTGCAAATCTGGAATATTTACACCTTGGCAACAGTGTCAGAATCATTGGAAAAGGAGCTTTCCGCGGCTGTCCGTCACTTAATCAGATCCATTCAACCAATGTTATTCCACCGCATAACTGCCCCATTGTTTTTGATAGCAGAATTAAACCGCTTTGTAATGTAGTTGTTCCGACAGGACAAATTGATAATTACAAGCACCGTTTGGAATGGATTGATTTTCAGAATTATACAGAAGAATAATATAAATAAAATGCAAAAAAAGGAATCAGACTTGCTTGTAGTAAGCAACACGGAATTAAGCAAAAGAGCCTGCCTGATTACATTGGAAAGCAAAGACAAACTGCCCCGCATTAATGCAGGGCAGTTTGCTGAATTGTTGGTACCTAACTGTTCCGGTGTATATCTTCGCAGACCCATCTCTATCCATGCCGTCAATGTGCAAAACAATAGCATAGAGTTCTTGGTACAACTTGTAGGAAAAGGCACCAATGCGCTTGCAAATGTAAAACAAGGAGAGATTATCAACACTGTATTCCCGCTTGGGAACGGCTTTGATGTTGACAATATGCCGTACAGAAAGCCACTGCTGATAGGTGGCGGCATCGGTATTGCTCCTCTGTACCAATTGGGAGTGGATATGGTCTCAAAAGGCATCCAGCCCACATTTTTATTTGGTACGCGCACTGCACAAGACATCATTCTGAAAGACAAATACAACGCTGTTGCACCGTTGTTCTACACTACAGAGGACGGCAGCTTTGGAACCAAAGGTTTTGTAACTGACCACCAACTGATGAATTCTGAACTTGGCCAGTTTGACGCGCTTTATGTATGCGGCCCAACGCCTATGATGAAAGCTGTGGTCAGCAAAGCTCACCAGGCCGGAATTGACTGCTACGTATCTTTGGAACATAAAATGGCCTGCGGTCTTGGTGCATGTCTTTGCTGTGTGGAGATTGTTGACGGCACAAACACATGCGTCTGCAAAGAAGGACCGGTTTTTAAATCAGACAGATTGCAATGGAAATGAAAGGAATGAACGTTAAGATAGGTGCACTTGAGTGCAAGAATCCTGTACTCACAGCATCGGGAACATTTGGTTATGGTCTTGAATATCAGGATTTTGTTGATTTGGAACGGCTCGGCGGGTTCATTGTCAAAGGTACTACCCTGCATCATCGCGAGGGCAACGCCTATCCGCGTATGGCAGAGACTCCCAGCGGCATGCTTAATGCTGTTGGCTTGCAAAACAAGGGTGTTGACCATTTTATTGAGCATATTTACCCTCAGATAAAACATCTTGATACAAATATTATTGTAAATGTATCAGGCGCATCAATCGAGGATTATGTGGCCTGTGCAGAAAAAATTGATGCACTTGACGCAATTCCTGCCATAGAATTGAATATCTCTTGTCCTAACGTAAAACAGGGCGGAATGGCATTCGGAGTGACTGCAAGCGGCGCAGAAAGTGTAGTGAAAGCGGTACGTCAGGCTTATCATAAAACATTGATTGTAAAGCTGTCTCCAAACGTAACCAGCATTACAGACATTGCCAAAGCTGTAGAATACGCCGGAGCAGACAGTGTTTCCTTAATCAATACTCTGCTTGGCATGGCCATCAACGCCGAAACACAGCGTCCGGAACTCTCCACAATCACAGGAGGACTTAGCGGACCATGCGTCAAACCCATTGCGCTGCGCATGGTATGGCAGACTTTCAATGCAGTCAGGATTCCTATTGTAGGTATTGGCGGTATCCAATCCGCAACCGATGCCATTGAATTCATTCTTGCAGGCGCAACTGCCGTAGAAATAGGTACTGCAAACTTTGTTGATCCGAATATTACAATGAAGATTGTTGACGGTATTGCAGACTATATGCAACGGCACAGAATTGACAATATCAATACCCTTAGAGGGGCATTGAAAGTATAAAAAAAAGGAGCTCTGGGAGCTCCTTTTTTTTATATCACAAGTTGGAGGAATATTACTTATCTACACTGTCAAAGATTAATATTCCGGTATATATATTCTTTTTTACGCTACTCTTGAGCGCACAGTCAAATGCAACCTGCCCCATTTTCATGGTGTTCTGAGCTACAGTAAACGATATTTCACCTTTTTCAAGTGCCTCAAGAACAATATCGTCCTCGTCAAAACAGCTTAAAACAAAACCGTTGGTCTTTGTCAAACCGTTTTTGACACATGCTGTAGACATATATGCGTTCAAAGAGATGATGTATTTTGCCTTGGGATAGAGCTGCTGGATATTCCGGGGGGTGCAATCACTGATTGTTGCCTCATAAACCTGGACTCCCTTAACGCTCAAAAATCCGTCAACACGCTGCTTTGCGGCATTTCCAGTATTATCTGTAACTATAAGAATGGAATCAGCTGGGATATTGCTGAATTTTTCAATGGCCAATCTGCGGCCAGCTTCATAATTATCTGTAGCTACAAGGTTGTTGAATCTGTTCTGCAACGGAGATTCTTCCAGCAAAGGAGAATCGACAATAACCAGTTTTATATTGTCATTTCCTAATATTTTGTCTTTCAGAATATTGTCACTTTCCAATCCGCATGATGCAAATATTACACCTTTTATTCTGTCACCATAACTGTCCCAGGCATTACGTATCTGGGCTATCTGTGTCTTGGTGTCGCCGTCACTTTCTCCATATGTGTAAAATACCTTGACATTTGCATTGTCACAAATCTTGGCTTCGGCCTCAATACCGGCGGCAACCTGTACCCAATACTTGGAAATATCAGGGTTCCCTTCCCTTAAAAATGCCAGATAGACATCTGATTTGTCAACCTCACTTTTGTTTTCTTCACTGCATGAAAGTGCAAACAATGCAACTGTAGCAGCAATCAATAAATAAATTTTTTTCATGTTCAATTGTGTTAATAACTATTTATATGCAAATATACTCTTTTTTTACCATACCTGCCAGCCGTCTTTGTTCTAAATCAATGCAGAATAAAAAAGACCAGCTCTTTCAACAGGCCGTCCGCACCGTTTCCTGTAGTTTCAAAACCTTTGCTGGCGGCATCGGTCATACGAATTTTGGTTATTATTTCCATAACTTTTACCGCTTTGTAATGACGCGTTGCATTACAACAGTCTTCTGCCTCGTAATAATTTACTTTCAAAAATGACATAAGTCCCTGAACAGATTTGTCAGGAGACCAGTATGAGATAAGAAGGTTCTGAAAGAACGGGAAAATCACAGCTGTTATTTTCTGTATTGGATACTCTTTGCTGTTACGGTCAAAATATGTAGCAATTGTATTGACTTTCAGTTCATCCTTTTCAGACAGAGCTTTTCTGAATTCCCACAAGTTGAAATCCTTGTTGATGCCTATTATTTTCTCAATAAGAAAAGACGATACGGTATTTTCCTGACCAGCGGCAACTGCAAGTTTGTCAAGTTCATTGGCTATACGGCATAAATCCGTACCTACGGCCTCCAGTATCAGGTTACAGTTTTTATTGTCTATACTCTTGCCTCTGGCACTCAGATAATCACTTATGAAACCAAGTACCTGTGATTCTTTTACGGCTTTTGATTCAAACAGTACACCACATTTTTCTATCTGTCCTGCCAGTTTGGTACGGCGGTCCAGTTTGCCGTTCTTGTTGGTAAAGACAAGTATTGTTGCAGGAGATGGTTTACGCAGATAATCTTCCAGCATGGAACAGCTGTTTTCGTCCTTGAATAAAGAGGCGCACTCTTTTACTATCACAACGCGCCTTTCTGCCATCATAGGATAAGATCTGGCATTGTCAACAACGCATTGCATTGTTGTTTCCAAGCCATACAGTACTATCTGGTTGAAATCTCTTTCTTCTTCTGCAAGCGCATTGTTTTCAATATAATCTGTAATACAGTCTATAAAATATGGTTCTTCGCCGTACAGGTAGTACAAATTGCTGTACTCCCCGTTTTTCAGGTTCTGCATTACGGAATTGAAAGATATGCTGCTTGACGCCATTTATAAAATTATTTAGAGATGACAATACGGATGTAAAGATAATACTTATATGCCGTTTTTTTGTAATTTAGTGCCGGATTTATTTAGGTCAAACAGAGTATGCTGAATCTTCCGGAAATAGAAATGTCTGTCAGAAAAGACACAAAAGGCGTTCTGCAGGTATGGGATCCTATCCGTTCCAAATACGTAGCGCTTACACCCGAAGAGAATGTCAGGCAGCACTTCACCTCTTTTCTGATCAACTCTTACGGATACCCGCGCTCATTGATGCAGAACGAGGTTGCTATCGAAATGAACGGTCTGAGAAGAAGATGCGATACTGTTGTATATTCCAAACAGCTTGAACCACTGCTTATTATTGAATACAAGGCACCCTCAGTGCAAATTACAAAACAGGTCTTCAATCAGATTGCCCGCTATAACTTTGCACTGAGGGTGCAATATCTTATTGTAAGCAACGGTCTTGAACATTATTGCGCAAAAATGGACAAAGACAGTTCACAATGGCAGTTCATAGACCATCTGCCGGATTATATCACTCTTTCTCAGCAGCTGTAGATTTGCGCTGTGCGCGTTTCTTTGGAGTTGCTTCTGCATTCTGCTGCGGAGCAGTCTCTACACCAGCCAACTCAGGATCAATAAGAATACGTCCGCAATATTCGCATACAATGATTTTTTTGCGCATACGGATATCGAGCTGACGCTGTGGCGGGATTCTGTTGAAGCAACCACCGCAGGCATCGCGCTGAACATATACAACACCCAGACCGTTACGGCTGTTCTTACGGATACGCTTGAAAGAAAGCAACAGACGCGGTTCAATATTAACTTCCAGAGTCTTTGCTTTTTCGCGCAGTTTTTCTTCTTCAAGACGATTCTCGTCAATTATTTCGTCAAGCTCGGTTTTCTTGAGTTCAAGTTCCTGCTTTGTTTCCTGCAAAAGTGCAATTGTCTGCTCAAGTTCCTGTTTCTTGTCATTCTGACGCATTGTGAACTCTCCTATTCGTTTGTCACAAAGCTCAACTTCAAGACACTGGTACTCTATTTCCTTATTCAAAGCATCGTATTCACGGTTATTGCGGATGTTGTCAAGATCTGCTTTGAATTTCTCTATTGATGCCATTGCAACGCTCTTTCTGTGTGTAAAATCTTTTACAGCAAGACCGCAATCATCTATATCCGCATGTATTTTATCAATACGGGTGTTAAGACCGGCAACCTCGTCTTCCAAATCCTGGACCTCCAAAGGCAATTCTCCGCGGAGCGTCTTGATCTGGTCAATCTGAGACAATACTGTCTGCAATTTGTACAACAGCTGAAGTTTTTCTTCTACTGAATAATCAGCTACATCTTTCTTTGTTTCTTTTGCCATATTACAAAATATTTGATAAAATTCCAATTGTACTGATACAACAAAGCCCCTGTGATTTCCAACGTTCTCTGTCAATCCTGTCTGCAAATGCGTATATCAGAACGGCTATGCAGAGGCAGAAACGTGAATTTCCCTGGGGCATCTTTTTTCACTCGCAAAGGTACTGAAATTTATTCAATTATAAAAAAAATGGTGCGTCTTTTTCCAAGACGCACCACATATTTGCTACAACAACAGGGAGTCAAGATCAATAAGGTTGAACGTACCCAAGAACTTTTCAAGTGTGGCAATCATTAATGACAAATCAATACCTAACAGCTTGAGTTCCATAATATTGCCGCTTGTGCCGTCATTACAGATAATCTGAACAGCAATCTGATTGTTGCTATCCGCTTCCAATTCAATGCGTGCGGACGGAGCAAGACAAAGTGCCTGGGTTTCCGGATTCTGAATAAAGATTCTGATAGCATTGTTCTCATTCAGATATGCTACAGGATCTTCAACACCCGGACACAACAGTTTAAGTTCATCTACGGTTAGAATATGATCTTTGAGAATCCTCAGCATTATCTTCAACGTATTCAGGTTCAATGTCTGATATTTTTCCATATTCTTCATGTCCGATGAAATGGCCAGACTGTTCAGAATTGAGAACGTACTTGCGCTTGATGAATATTTGAGAGAATCACTGGGAAGCATGCCGTATTTGCCGTCAAACAGATATTTACCGTTTGTCACACTTGCAAAAGAAAATATCTTATTTCCGGAAGCCGTGTACTCAAAAGAAGTATTGGTTTTTCTGTTATCTGTATGCTCGTAATGGTACAGATGTCTGAAATTCGGGAAATTGACAGTAATTTCCTGAGCGGAGGTACTTTTTTCAGTATCTATTACCGGAGAAAAGATCACATCAAGAATGCTGATCTTGTTATTGGGCTCATCGGCCGGCCACATTGAAACGGAAAGGGTAATCTCATTCGGAATGGCAGACAGTATGATATACGGATCTACACTCTGAGGATCTTGCTGGCGGTCATTATAGTCTACGCTGATGTATGTTTCAACTTTGGTCTCATCGTTCTTATAATATGTTATACGGTAATACTTGAAACCGGGGGTTGATTCATAGTCAGGATATATCCAAGCAGATGAATCGCGCTGGTTGATAGTAATGTTGACGCTTGAAAAGCTGTTTATGTCTCTTATATGGGAAAAATCGTTTTTCAAGACCACTTCTTCCAAAACGGCTCCAAATTTCTTCACATTGGGATCCTGACATTTGTCAAATGCTATTTTGGAAACACTGAAAACTTCCTGTAAAAGAGTTGCTCTCTGCAATATTTCAGACTCCGACTGGAATATGGAGAACCAATTGTAAGACTGTTTGTCAATGTAATCACGTAACTGCGTAAAACTAACATTCTGAGGTTGTTTTTCACTTTCGTCGTTATCTTTGTCACAAGAAGTAAAACCAAGACATAGCAATAATAACAACAGAACATTTTTGGAATAATTCAACATTTTCATATTACTTAGTTTTAGTTAATAACCATTCAATTTCGCTTTGTTCAAGATACGGAGACAACTCTTCGATGCATATTCTATTGAAATCCCTTATCCACGCCAACTCTTCCTGAGAAAGAATTCCGCAGGCAAGACAGGTTGTATCAATATATGTACGGGTAATGGTATCAAATCTGAACCATGTTCCATATTCGTTCCGGCAGTCCTCTACACAAAGCAGCATATTCTCATGACGGACTCCGTGTTTGCCTTCAATATAGATTCCCGGTTCGTTTGACATAACAACTCCTGGAACAAATTCCGCAGGATTTGAGTCCTGGCGTATTCCCTGAGGCCCCTCATGAACAGAAAGCAAATGTCCAACGCCATGTCCGCTGCCATGCCCGTAGTTCAAGCGGCAACGCCACATGGGTTCACGCATCAGACAATCCAGACGCGCTCCGGCAGTATGTTCCGGGAACACTGCCATAGACAGACCAATCATTGATTTCAGAACTATTGTATAATCAAAACGTTCCTGATCAGTCAATTCGCCCAACGGTACTGTTCTGGTAATATCTGTAGTACCGCACCGGTAATGCGCACCGGAATCTATCAGATATAATCCATGCGGTTCAAGATATGTCTCTTTCTTTGCTACGCTGTAATCGTAATGCGGATAAGCTCCGTTAGCTCCATATGCCGATATGGTTCCGAAACTGTCATCGATATACTGCGGATTCAATGCGCGCAGAGAAGACATCTTGGCGGCGGCATCGGCCTCTGAGACCTTTTTGCCATTGGATACGGATTCTTCCAGCCACTTGAAAAAACGGGTCTGGGCTATGCCGTCAAACAGATACGCTTGTCTGAAGCCTGAAATTTCTGTCGGATTTTTTGCTGCTTTTGCCATGTTGACAGGCATTTCCATATCCACTATCCTGTCCGGACACTTTGACTGGAGAATTGAGTATAGATGATAGTTCAGAGTTTTGGAATGGAGCATTATTCCGTCTCCAACATTGTATTCTTTCAAATAGTCTGATATTCCGTAATAGGAGTGCAGCTCAAAATTGTCTGTTTTGCCAAAATAATCCAGAATATCTGTACTGAACTTGTCCGGATCGGCAAAGAGCACTACCCTGTCCTGTTCTACAAGACAATATGATATCACTACCGGAGTATGGAGAACATCGTTGCTGCGGATATTGAGCAACCAGGCAATCTGCATCAAATCAGAAATCAGAGCCGCACTGCAGCCGTTCCTGGCCATTACTTTGCGTAACGCGGACAGTTTTTCCGCTGCACCAGTTCCGGCATATTCAATTCCAAGAATCCAGACTTTATCTTTTGGCAATGCGGGACGGTCTGTCCATATTGGATCAATATAATCAGGGCTTGATACTATTGTAGCATTGGGACAACTCCGTTTCAGTTCATCAATCTGACTGTAACTGTGACACATTCCGTCAACACCTATAACAACATGCTCTTTTCCTTGGGTTGCACAATATTCAGCAATCCATTCAGACCATGTCTGATTACCGGGTTTTTCCTTATGCAGAACAGAACCGCTGTTGGCCAGCTGTTGTTCTGCCTGAAGAAAATATCTGGAATCTGTCCACAAACCAGAACTGTTCTGAGTTACCACAACAGTACCTGCAGAACCGGTAAAACCGGTAATGAATTCACGCAAACGCCAACGTTGCGGTGTATATTCACTGCCGTGAGGGTCACTGCCGCTTACTACGGCAATATCCCACCCCCACCTTTTCATATATGTCTGCAATGCCTCCAGACTATATCTCATGCCTTCCGGATTATGTTCAGACTATTCAAACATCAACAGAAGATGCCTGCTGTAAATATTCTCAATAACCTGCTCTGCCACAATAAGTTCATTCTTATCCAGTTCATTGTAATATTCGGAACCGAACTCTGCAGCAACCTTGAAACTTACATGAATAAGCTGTCTGAAGTTTGCATTGTAATCGGGACAATTCTCAATATGTCTCAGTGTATTTGCAAATTTATCGCCACTCCAGCTGTCAACAATTTCTGCCGATGGCAATTTTGATTTGTCAATATCAATAACAGTAGCATACGGGGCACACAACTCTTCCATACGGCCAAGCGCAGTAGCGTATATCTTTTTTACAAGAGCCAAAGCGCTTCCGCCGGCAAGAGCCAGACCAATGGCCTCTTCCAGCCATGTTGTACCGGCAGTTTTCAAATGGAGTCCCTTATTGTATTTCTTGACAAGACGCCCCATGACAGGATATATTGAGAACTTGTCGCTACCGGAATGGATACTCAGTTTAAGATTGGCAGGCAAGCCGAATTCCTTAACAGCAAAATCAATAACCAGCAGATCCTGTTCAAACTCCTGTTCAAAAGTTCTGACACAGCCAACATAATCCACACCTTTATTGAAACGGCCTGTAAATTTGGGAGCTATGGTCTGCAACGGCACTTTGTGCAAAGCAAGAGCGCTCAAGATAAAGAACATCTCTACAGGAGTCTGGGCATCGTTAACCTCGTCCATAGAAACCTCTGTAACAAAATTACCTGCGCCTTTACCTTTAAGTATATGCTTATATATTTCAGAGGCCTGAACGGCAGCAAACAGAAACTTGCCGGCAATTTTTTCAAGCAGAGACCTGTCAACGTCAAACGGCTGCGCAATACCCGGAATCTGCAACTTACCAATATATTTGGAATTGAAATCAACAAATTTCCTTACTTCTTCTTCCGATGCCGGCATACCTATATAATCTGCAACATCTATTGTAAAGAAATCTGAACTGTCAATATATTTGTCAACACTATTCAGGTTGATGTGGTCGGCATCAACAAAATATTGTCCGCTGTAACCAAGGGCGCGGACGGCAGAATCTGCCTCTGCACGTGTATCGGCAGGTTGTGTACCTACAAGCGTGTGTTCTCTGTTTGACTTGTTCCAAACTGGCGTAAACTGAAGTCCTAACGTGTTTGCGGCTTGCAGAAGTGCTTTTAACTGCGCCTTTCCCTGATGACCGAAACGGTCACCGATACCAATTGAAAATCTTCCTAATTCCATTGTCTTGAATTTTTTTGTAAATGTACTATTTTATCTCTCATTTTGCACTATCTTTGGGCAAATAAAACATTTCTTAAGTATCTGATATATGAATTTTGATGATTTGAAAGGAAAAAACTGCGTGATAACAGGCGGTTTTGGCGTCATTGGAATGGCTTTGACTCGCGGAATGGCTGCTGCAGGTATCAATCTGGCTGTTATCGGACAGAATGAGCAGACACCTGCCAAAGGTCAGGCTATTGCAAAAGAGTTTGGTGTCAAATGTATTGGCATATGTGCCAGTGTTCTTGACAAAGCAGCTTTGGAGGCTGCACGTAATGAGATTCATGAAAAAATCGGAAAAATCGATTTTCTCATCAATTGCGCAGGCGGTAACTCTCCCAAAGCCACTTGTGCCGTAGAACAGATGAGTTCTGAAGATAATCTGGCCGATACATTCTATGGGCTTGATATTGAAGGATTCCAGGCAGTATATGACCTTAACTTCAAAGGAACTCTTCTTGCAACTATGGTATTCACAACCGATATGCTGGAAGCAGGCAAGGGTAATGTTGTCAACATTTCTTCCATGAATGCGTTCCGTCCTTTGACAAAGATTCCGGCATATTCGTCGGCAAAGGGTTCTATCAACAACTTTACCCAATGGTATGCTGTACATGTAGCCCAGACAGGTATCCGTTGCAATGCAATTGCTCCGGGTTTCTTCCTGACAAAGCAGAACCGTTTCCTTCTTACGGACGAGTCCACCGGTGAACTCAAACCACGCGGTAAAAAGATTATTGCCAACACTCCTACCCACAAGTTCGGAGAACCGGAAGATATTGTAGGTACACTACTCTATCTGCTCAGTGATATAAGTAAGTTCGTGACTGGCGTCATCATTCCGGTTGACGGCGGATACAGTGCGTATGGTGGAGTATGACACCACCATACGCACTGCGTGCGGACCTTTAATACTGGGGGAACCCCAGACCCCTCGTGCCTTGCGGCACGGCTCGCTGAAGCTCGCTTGGTGTGTAATCCACCATACGCACTGGGGGTGCGACCTTTTGATAGAATATAAAAAGTTGAGATATGAAAAAATTCATGGATAAAGACTTTATGCTGGAGTCAAAAACAGCACAGGACCTGTATCACAATCATGCGGCAGGTCTTCCCATCATTGACTATCATTGCCATTTGAATCCGAAAGAAGTGGCAGAAGACCATAAATTCAGTTCTATAACAGAATTATGGCTCGGAGGCGACCATTACAAATGGCGTGCACTCCGCGCAAACGGAATTCCTGAAGAATACATAACAGGAAACGCATCTGATTGGGACAAATTTCAGAAATGGGCTCAAAGTGTACCGTACATGATGCGCAATCCCATTTACCATTGGACTCATCTTGAACTCAAGACTGCGTTCGGAATAGACAAAATACTCAATCCCGATACAGCAAAAGAGATTTATGACGAGTGTAACGAAAAACTCCAGCAGAAAGAATTCTCTGCCAGAGGTCTGATGCGCAAATACAATGTTGAGGTTGTTTGCACAACAGATGACCCCATTGACTCTCTGGAATACCACAAGGCTGTTAAAGAAAGCGGATTCGAATGCAAAGTACTGCCCACATGGCGTCCCGATAAGGCTCAGGCAGTGGAAAATCCGTCAGCATATAAAAAATATATTGAACAGTTGTCCATTGCAAGCGGTATCGAAATAAAGACTTATACAGATCTGATTGATGCTTTACGCAAACGTCATAATTTCTTTGAAGAAAACGGATGCCGCCTTAGCGACCATGGCATGGACCAGTTCTTTGCCAATGACTACAAACAATCAGAGATTGACACCATTTTCAAAAAAGTGATGTCCGGTAAAGAGTTGGCAGAAGAAGAACAGCTTAAATTCAAAAGTGCCATGTTTACAGACTTTGCCGTTATGGATGCGGAAAGCGGTTGGACACAGCAGTTCCATTTTGGTCCGCAGCGCAACAACAACAGCAAAATGTTTGCAAAAATAGGTCCTGACACCGGATTTGATTCAATGGGTGAATGCCTGACCGCAAAATCAATGGCAAAATTTCTTGACAGATTGAACAGTATGGACAAACTGGCAAAAACTATTGTATATAATCTGAATCCTAATTCAAGTACGATGGTTGCCACCATGTTGGCTAATTTCCAGGACGGAAGTGTTCCGGGCAAAATGCAGTATGGCGCAGGTTGGTGGTTCCTTGATCAGAAATACGGAATGATTGACCAGATGAATGTACTCAGTATGCAGGGGCTTTTGAGCCGCTTTGTTGGAATGCTTACAGACAGCCGCTCATTTGTCAGCTACGCCCGTCATGAATATTTCCGCCGCATAATGTGCAACCTTATTGCCACCGATGTCGAGAACGGCGAACTGCCGGTACAGGAAATGCCGCGCATAGAAGAAATGGTACGTGACATCAGTTATTTCAACGCGAAACGTTTCTTCAACTTTTAAGCAGGACATCTTATCAGATAAAAAAGGGTCGGGAAATTCCCGACCCAAATTTTTCACAATCAAAGACTGCGATTCACTAATAACATAAAAGACTTGTTTTATAACCTGCGGATGTCTCCTATCAAACATTTGTTCCATGTTTGACGTTGCAAAATTAAAAACTGTTTTGTATTCCACTTTGCACAATATTGTATCAATTATTGTACAATATCGACATTTATCACCAGTAACAGTCTAAAAACAAAAGAGGCCGACAATTGTCGACCCCTTTTGTTTTTGCATATGTAAAATCAGAAGCCGCCGCCAAAGCCGCCGCCAAAGCCGCCGCCACCAAAGCCGCCGCCACCGAAGCCGCCGCCGCCACCGAAGCCGCCGAAGTTAGGCTCAGAAACTTTAATATCTTCTCCTATTTCAAACAGCTCAGCCGGTACATTTACATTTTCCTCAATCTTTGCAAATTTCATTGCGCCCATTGAACCCCATTCAGAATCTGTTTCAGTCTGAAGAACTATTCCTTTGTATACCCAATATGTATTGTTGACAACAGTCTGGAACTGGGCTGTTTTCATAGAATATTTCTTGCACACAACGCCCTGGAGTTCTTCCTCTCCCAAGTATTTTATATGATTCTTCTTAAGGAGTTTTTCATCCATATTCAACCAGTCAATCAACTTACCGTTTGAACCGTATGTAAAACCTGTCTTGCCGGCCATGCTGCGCATGCTGCCACCGCCCATGCCGCCCATACCGCCAAAGTTAGGCATCTTGGTTCCGGTTTTTTTCTGATCGTTGATTGTTACCGTTGCTCCGTCCTTAGGATCAACTACTGTTCTTGATGAGCCACTGACTGTAGCCTGCTTCAAACCGTAATCGTCAAAATAGATTTTCTGGTCTCCACCCCATGAACTGAACATATCTGCCATTGTTGAATCCATACCCATAGCACCTTCTCTACGTGGCATATTGGCAAACATCTCTTCCATTTCTTCTCTGGAATCAGGATCCTGAGCCATGATAATAACACCGGATTTGATACCGAAAACAACCTCAGTTTTCTCTTTTTTTGCAAAAGATAGACTCGACACCAATGTCAAGACTGCAAAAAACAAAACATTCTTTCTTACCATTGTATTTTGTATTTAATTTTAACGGATTCCTACCAATATATATCGGAAATGGCCAAATGTTAAAAACAAAATGTCATTTACTGAAAGCCTTGCTGATTTTGTCTCCGGCTTTTTTAATTCCTTCACCAGCTTTCTTTCCACCTTTCTTTACACCTTTCACTGCCTTATCGGCACCTTTCTCAATGCCTTCACCAGCCTTACTTATACCTTTGTCAATACCTTTCCCGGCATTGGTTGCACCTTTCTCTATGCCCGCTCCGGCTTTATCAGCACCATCAGCAACTTTTCCGGCCATGCAATTTCCAATCATAAGCATGGCACCAATAACGAATAATAAGAATTTTTTTGCCATATGATTTTTTGCTTTGTCTTTGCGAAATTACACAATAGTATAAAAATTATCAAGCAAAACATCAAGAATATGAAACGGATTTCCAGTCGGAAAGATTTTATAGAAGATAAATTGGAACATTTCAAAACAGGTTCTATATTTGCATAAGCACAGAGGAATATTGATACACACTGGACAATTGATAATAGGAAAATGGACAATACAAGATTACAGATAGCACAGGTGGACTTCGGTTCAAACATTGAGTTACCATACGCAGAGGGCATAAAAGCCGGTTTTCCAAGTCCTGCCCAAGACTATATGACAGACAGCATAGATTTGAATAAAGAGATTGTAAAACACAAAGAAACAACTTTTTACGCACGTGTTGACGGAGATTCCATGCAAGATGCAGGTATAGGAAACGGAGATATTGTAGTAATAGACAAGTCTTTGGACGCACGCAACGGTGACTATATTGCAGCATTTATTGACGGAGAGTTTACACTTAAACAATATAAAACCGATGCCGCCGCCCATTGTGCCTGGCTGATGCCTGCAAATCCGGCATACCCGCCAATCAGAGTCACAGAAGAGAACAACTTTATCATTTGGGGTGTTATTACACACACTATCAAAAAGTTAAGATAGCAATGGAGCTATTCGGTCTTGCAGACTGCAACAATTTTTTCTGTTCGTGCGAGAGGGTCTTCCATCCCGATTTGAACGGGAAACCGGTAGTTGTTCTTTCCAACAACGACGGCTGTATTATTGCGCGCAGTAATGAGGCAAAAGCCTTGGGACTAAAAATGGGACAGCCGTTCTATCAGGTTAAGGACCAGCTCGAAAAACAGGGAGTTGCGGTATTCAGCAGCAACTATAATCTGTACGGCGATATGTCTCACCGTGTCATGTCCTTACTCAGCGGATACACACCTCACCTTGACATATACAGTGTTGACGAGGCCTTTTTGGATTTCTCCGGCATGGGTACAACGGAGCATCTTGGGGAATATGCACGCGGCATGGTGCGTACCATTACCAAAGGCACAGGAATACCCATATCGGTCGGAATAGCACCAACAAAAACTCTGGCAAAAATGGCCAGCAAATTTGCAAAGAAATACCCGCGTTACCAGGGAGTAGCAATAATAGACACTGAACAGAAAAGACAAAAAGCTCTTGAGCTGTTCCCGGTTGGCGATGTATGGGGCATCGGCAGACAGTTTCTGAAACGTCTTGAATATTACGGCATAAGTACCGCTGCAGAATTTGCAGCAAAAAAACCAGGTTGGGTCCAGCGTGAGTTCAACCTGCCCGGTTTGCGTACATGGAAAGAACTGAATGGAGAAAACTGTATTGAAACAGAATCTATGCCACAAAAGCAGTCTATCTGTACAAGCCGCAGTTTTCCGGACAGCGGTCTGAAAGAACTTGCACATGTAGAAGAGGCTGTAGCCAATTTTGCCGCAGCATGCGCCCGAAAACTGCGTGAACAGCATACGGTATGCGGTGCAATAACAGTATTCGCATATACAAGCCGGTTCAGAACAGATATTCCGCAGAACTGCATATACCAGAACATTTATCTTCAGGTACCTACAGCCAATCAGCAGGAAATAGTATCTTTTGCCTGCAATGCGTTACGTTCCTCATGGAACAGCAGCAACATTTATTTTTACAAGAAAGCCGGAGTGATAGTTTGGGACATCACTCCTGACAACACCATCCAGGGAGATCTGTTCGATACGGTAGACCGCCCGCGTCTGCAGGCACTGATGAATGCCATCGATGCAGTAAATCACAAAAACGGGCATGACACAATACGCATGGCAACTCAAGGCTATTCAAAGCAATGGCACCTGAAAACAGAACATATCAGCCGCCAATATACCACTAACCTTGAACAGATTATTTCCATCAAGGCGTAGTTATCCGGCATCAGTCATAGAGATAAAACATCCGTTCCATCATGTGCCATTTCTGGTCAGAGGTGGCGTTGGCAGCGCACTTTTGAAAAGCGGCAACCGTGTTTTCCCATTCCTGCTGACGCGGTAGCGTAGCAAGAACAGCAAAAGCGCTGTCCCAATCAAAGTCAAGCGGAGTCTCAACAATCATAAACAGATGGTTTTCCAGTATGTATATTTCCATTTCGAGAATACCAACCTTTCTTATTCCTTCTCTGATTTCTTTCCAATGCTGCATGGGCGAATGCAGTTTGCGATACTCAGCAATCAGTTCTGAATTGTTCTCCAAATCAAGCATCTGACAATAACGCTTGACCGGTTGGTCATATTTTTTTATACAGTAGCCCTGTGGTGACATAATACCTGTTCTATTTTTTTCCTGTAACAACATCAAACTCGGCACAGCCGAAATCCTGCCATCCGTTGGTATCGTCCAGACCTACAAGTTTAACAAACCGTGCCCGTACCGGTGCGAATGTAACAGTCTGCCAAAGCGGATTATTTTTGATATTGGAGAATTGTCCTTTGCTTGCCAAAGACCAGTTCTTTCCGTCCATAGAAGTATAGAATTCATAATGATTGACAATTCCGCGTACCAGATAGTTAGCCTGATCAGGCAGATAACGGAATCCGCACAGGTTCAACGTCTTACCCAGATCAATTGCAAAATATGCGGGATGTCCAACACCATATTGCATAAAATTGGTACCAGGATTGCCGTCAAACATCAGTTCATTATCCCGGGTCTGAGGATAAATCACCTTCCATGCTGCACGGGCCACATCGAAATTCTCAGTAGCCACGGGACCGGATTTTTTCAGAACATTATCGTACGCCATAGCCTTTACGGTAACTTTTCCGGTTATTACAAACGGAGCCGTGTACAGATTGGAAGAAACTGTGGGATTCGAACCGTCTGTTGTATAATAGACAAGAGACTCGGCATCGGTAGACTTGATGGTAATCTGACCGTTTTTGTTACGCATGATTGCAGGCTCAACCAATACCTGAGGTGCGCAATACAATCCTATACTCTCAATTGTAGGACATGCACGTGACTGCTCAATATTGACACGGACCGCTCTTGCGTTACATGTCTCGAATCTGAGAATACGCTTGTAACCGATAGTGGTTTCATTTGCAATACGCACCCATGCTCCGTCAATATGGGCATCAACACTGAACTTGCTTATTCGTTGGCCCAATTCAATATGTTCCTGAAGCAATATGCGGTTAATGGCAATTGGCTTTGAAAAAGACAGAGTAATCTGAGCTTGGGTAACGGTATCGGGAGCAGCCCAATATGTACGTGGGTTGCAGTCATTGGCCATAGACGCATTGTACAACGGACCTCTTTCAACCGATGCCGACGCTATTGCTCCAAGCGCCAGATCCTCCTTGAATATTTCATTCAATTCCTGGTTCAGACGCTTGGCGGCAGCGGCATCGTTCTCGTGAATCAGACCGTTGGGCATAATTGGAAAATTCAGAAGCCAAGTACCGTTGCAGCCCACCGAATTATAATAGATATCCAACAGGTGAGGCAAAGATTTGACTTTTGAGTCTTCTATTTCATGATAGAACCAACCCGGACGTGACGAGACATTGATCTCAGAAACAACAAAATCTGTTCCGTCAGGTTCTCCCTGGCTCAAAGACCGGTTGTTGGGTTGCCCCGGAACATGATCTGCATAACTGTAACGGCTCCAGTTGGTACGGTTTCCTGTTCCCTGCTCATTACCGCACCAGCGTACATCCGGACCTACCTCGTTCCAGATAACAGCATTCGGCTGGAGTTTCCTGATAAGAGCAATGGTATTTGGCCAGTCATAATACGTTGCACGGTCTATGTGTCTGTTTTCCCAGGCGCCACCGTAATACCCGTCTCCTCCGTTTGCTCCGTCAAACCATACTTCAAAAATAGGACCATATCCTGTCAGCAGTTCTGTCAACTGGTTACGGAAATATTCAATATAGCTTGGCTGACCATAATCAGCGCGGTTTCTATCCCACGGAGAAAGGTAAATACCAAGTTTCAGATCATACTCTTTGCATGCTTCTGCCAATTCTTTGATGACATCGCCTTTTCCATCTTTCCATGGCGAATTCTTGACTGAATATTCAGTATATGCCGATGGCCAGAGACAAAATCCAGCATGATGTTTTGCTGTAATGATAATACCTTTCATTCCGGCCTCCTTGCAGACACGAGCCCATTGGCGGCAATCCAGTTGTTCAGGATTGAACAGTTCGGCAGATTCACCTCCGTTTCCCCATTCCTGATCGGTGAATGTGTTTATGGAAAAATGAATGAAGGCATAACGTTCCATTTTTTGCCACTCTAACTGGGACTTGCTTGGTACAGGTCCAAACGGAGCAGGAGCATTGGCACATGAACACAGCAGCGCCATTCCCAACACACACGAATAAAAGACAAATCTGTTTTTCATATTTCTGAATCATTGTATTCTGCAAATATATACAATTAATTATTAAATTATGTGTAATCTGCCAATATCTCTTGTACTATATCGACATTAACAGGAAATTTTCCGTATATTCGCAATTCAGTTGTTAACCGGTACCGAGATGGACGACAAATCATTACAATTCGTATTAATAACTTTGAATGTAGGTCTGGCACATCAGGAGGCAGATTGGAATTGGGAAAATGTCACTTCCCCATTCATGCGTCTGTATTATGTAACAGAAGGTTTCGCTCAGGTTACAATAGGACAGAAATCTTACAATCTTACTCCGGGGCACGTATATATGATACCAGCTTTCGCCACACACAGTTACCATTGTACGGGTCACTTTGTCCATTATTATCTGCACCTGTATCAGGAAAACAGACAGGGTATTGTATTGGATGACTACATTTTTCCCGTTCAGATAAAGGCCAATCAGAACACGGAATCTCTGTTCAAACGGATTTGCCAGATAAATCCTGAAATGTCTTTGATCAATTCAAATCCGCAGTCCTATAACAATGACCAGACCATTCTGCAGAATATTGTACGCAACAAACAGCGTTCACTTTCTGTAAGAATTGAAACCCGAGGCATTATTTACCAGCTTATGTCAGAGTTTATTGCCGAGGCCGTTTCCAAGATTCCTTCTATTGACAACAGAATTGAAAATTCAATCAAATACATAAGAAAAGAGATTTTCAGCAATATTGAGATTGAAACATTATCCCAAATGTGCTGTATGTCAAAAGACCACTTTATCCGTCTGTTCAAAAAAGAAGTAGGAGAAACCCCCACACAATATATCAACCACAAGAAGATTGAACAGGCCCAGCTCCTGCTTCTCACAAAAAACATCAGTGTGAAAGAAGTTGCATACAGTCTGTCCTTTACAGATGATTCGTATTTCAGCCGCCTGTTCAAAAAGGTTACAGGCATGACTCCCAACAAATACAGGACAAGAACGTATTACTCACCTAACAGTTATCCCAAATAGAAATGGCAAAACAATATAATCCCGACAGTTTTTCATCAAAGTTCCTACGCAGTACAGTTGGTCTTATTATGAGAACGTTCATGCGTCCCAAGGTATATTTTACAGATTCTTCCGTACTGGGCAGAAAGGCGTTGCCGCACCCATGCATAATTGTTTCCAACCACAAAAACCACGTAGACGGCACATTGCTTGGAACAGTATATCCAAAAGAACGGATTCATTACCTTGCTGCAAAAGACCGGTTTGAGCAGAATGCTATAATGCGCTGGTACCTTACAAAATCACGCTGTATTCCGATAGACCGCAAAAATGCGGACATCAGCTGGATTCATCAGAGTCTTCAATTCCTGAAGGTTGACAAAGAGCCTGTCTGCATCTATCCGGAAGGGCTGCGCAGTTTTGACAGCACCATACTACCCTTTCACAATGGAGTTACAATGCTTGCCAATCTGGCAAACGTACCTATTGTAATGGTTTATACTGACGGACCGTACAAACTGTTCCACGGTCCACGCATGCTGATAGACACTCCTTTCATGCTTGACATTCCATCAAAAAAGAGACTGAACTCCGAAACCATATCAGAAGAAGCTCAGAAACTCCATGAACGTATGGTTCTGTTACAGGCAAAACTCAGAGATATCCTGAAGGAAAAATAAAAGAATTTATGATGACAGTCTTTTATCAGTTCTGATCTTTGGAAGAATATTCAGCATTCAGACCAGCCAAAATCTGACCGGTAATATCCAATGCCTTGTCAGCATACAGAATATTGTCTCCGCTCTTTGTCAATATCAGATTGTAGCCGTGAGATTTGTTGTATTTCTTTATGTACTCCTGAATTGTTTCGCTCAGGATAGTATTGTTCTTTTCCTGCTCGGCATTCAATTCCTGGGTAAGTTTATTGTTCAGGGCGTTCAGATCTTCCTGCATTTTCAGAAGACGTTTCTGCTCGCTTTCGGCACGTGCCTGGCTTGAAAACACATTATTCTGAAGTTTGCGCTGGAAATCCTCATACTCAGTCTGGAACTTCTGGGCTTCCTCGTTAAGCATTAGACGGCTGTTCTCCTCCTTACGCAACATCTCCTCAGAAAGATCCGTAAAGAAATTGTAGTGCAGCAAAAGAGAATCAATATCAACGTAAGCAATCTTCAATCCGCCCTCGGCAATCTGATATGCAGGTTCCTGCACTACCGGAATACTGTTATTATTGTTTGATTTCTGAAATAATGTGCAACTTGTCAAGCACATTGTAGCAGCAACTGCAAAGCTGCCAAAAATAGCATGTCTGTTTATCATATTGTTTTATTTTACCGTTTCCTGCACTGCCATTGGATTCTTAATGTACCGTGCCTGCTTATCCTGTTCCTCAACACACCCAACACCATGTTTGCGCATAGCCGGATTTTTGCCCACATGAATATTCGGGAAGCGACCGTTTTTCCTAATCCATATTCCTACAGACATCAAAGCTACGGCTGCCATAAGAAATATAACTGCAATGAGAAAAACAACCCAAATACTCATCCGGCAACAAATTTACACCAAGAATCCGTTTTAAATGAAAACTTGCAAATGTACAATAAAATAGCTACCTTCGTACAAGATTTTTCTTAAAATAATATAATTAATTGAATTCTATAAAGATACACTTATGATACCTTCAAATTTGGAACCTCAGAGAGTATTTTACTTCTTTAACCTGATAAATCAGATTCCACGTCCGTCAGGTAAAGAAGAAAAAATGGCAGATTTTCTGGTAAATTTTGCCAAAGAACGCGGACTGTTTGTCTATCGCGATAAAGTCAACAATGTTATTATCCGCAAACCGGCTGCCAAAGGGCTGGAACATGTACCAAGCGTTGTATTGCAAGGTCATCAGGATATGGTATGTGAAAAGAATCCGGATGTCAGCATCAACTTTGAGACCGATGCCATTCAAACCGAATATGTTGACGGTTACATCAAAGCAAAAGGCACTACACTGGGTGGCGATGACGGTATTGGTGTAGCAATGGCACTTGCCATCCTTGACGACAGTTCACTGCGTTTGGGACAAATCGAGGCCCTGTTCACAATTGACGAGGAGCGCGGTCTTATGGGTGCAAAAAATGTAGAAGCAGGAATACTGCAGAGCAAACTGATGATTAATCTTGATTCGGAAACTGAAGGACAGATTTTCATGGGTTGTGCCGGAGGTCAGGATCTTGCAGCTTACTTTGACACTGAATTCGAGCCGGTTCCAAAGAACAGTCTTCAGCTTGAAATATCCATAACACACCTGCATGGCGGTCATTCTGGAGACGATATTGAAAAGGGATTCGGAAATGCCAACCAGATACTTTCCAAGTTTCTCCAACAGGCCAAAGACAAATACGGATTGCGTCTTTGCAGTTTCACAGGAGGAAATTTGCGTAATGCCATTCCACGCGATGCCACCGCAGTATGCTGTATTCCGTTTGAATATCGTGAGCAGATTCGCATAGACTTCAACATCTATTCTGCAGAGATGCAGCAGGAATACAAAAAAGATGAAAATGCACGCTATGTTATGCAAAGTACCACTGCTGCCAGCATGCTTTCCCAACGTGTTTCAAACAACGTTATAGACTGTCTGGCAAACTTGTTCAACGGTGTGCTCTGTTTCAGCAAAGATTGTCCGGGATTGGTCGAGACATCGTCCAACCTGGCATCGGTCCGTACCGGAAAGGAGCGCATTTGTGTTGTGACAAGCCAGCGCAGCCTTATCTACAAAGATATTTTCAAGATGACGGACCATATTGCAGATACATTCCAGCAGTATGGAGCAGCGGTTGAGCGTAGCGGAGATTATCCCGGTTGGACACCTAATCCCAGTTCATTCCTGCTAAAACGCGCACAGGAGATTCACGTCCAATTGTTTGGCAAGCCTATCGAAGCCCGAGCCATACATGCAGGTCTGGAATGTGGTCTATTCACTACCAAATACCCGGATATGGACATTATTTCCATAGGCCCGAATGTCAAGGATATCCACTCACCGGCAGAGTCTCTTGAGGTGGCATCGGTTGAACGCGTATTCCGCCATGTTCTTGCAATTCTGACCTCTCTTGCCTGATTCGACCGCGAAGCTTCACCCCGCCGCTCAGAAGTGGTTGTAGGCGTGGTGCTGTAAACCCACGCCTTGGCACCATGTGCGGAATCGTGGCAATTCACAACATGGTCACCATCCTGTATTTGGATAAATGAATTCAGTGTGCAATCTTTGTTGACGGTGACGCCACTTGCAAACAGTATTATAATGTTCCGCCTCCCAACATAATATACAAACCTTCG
The DNA here is from genome assembly GCA_024398715.1 of Bacteroidaceae bacterium. GTDB lineage: Bacteria > Bacteroidota > Bacteroidia > Bacteroidales > Bacteroidaceae > Colenecus. The sequence continues at coordinate 212 of JAKSIP010000019.1, read as the reverse complement.
CAAAAACACCGCAATTTGCGCAGGGTGGCAAGGTAAATCGCTTCAACCTTCGCAAAACAGGCCCAAAACGCGAAGGGTGAAATGCACTTAGCAATGGAACCATCGCCAGAATGGTCTGTGAGCGGGGTACGAACAGCGGCGACAAATCAACCTTCGCAAAAACACCGCAATTTGCGAAGGGTGGCAAGGAAAAGCGCTTCATCCTTCGCAAA